>JAFUNC010000002.1 GCA_017473115.1 Lachnospiraceae bacterium | reverse complement strand
TTTGTCCGTTCAAAATCAACATCTAGCTAATTTTTCCGTGTTACTTTGTTTAGGTTTCTTTCTCTGAATTTCTCTCACACTTTAAAGTGTTTTTAGAACTTTCAGGGTTGGATTGCTGTTTATTTGTCAAGGTACTTTGTTGTCGCTTTTTGTTCTTTGTTCGCGACAGCCTAGTTAGAATAACATTAAAAAAAAGAAATGTCAACAGCTTTTTTCAAAATATTTTTTAGTTTTTTTAGAACGATTATTGTCGATTATAAAACTGCATAATTTTTTTACAAAAGCCAACATTTTATTAGACATTATTTCCTATATACATTGCATCTCCAAAGGAAAAGAAACGATATTTCTCTCTAATTGCCTCTTCATATGCCGCTAAAACATTTTCGCGCCCAGCCAACGCAGACACCAACATAATTAATGTAGACTCCGGCAAATGGAAGTTAGTAATCAAAGCATCGAGAATTTTAAATTTATATCCCGGATAAATAAAAATCTCCGTATTGTTACAGCAGGCTTTTAATCTGCCGTTTTCATCCGCCGCACTTTCCACAGTTCGACAACTTGTAGTGCCAACGCATATCACTCTTCCGCCGCGTTCTTTACACGCATTGATTTTATCTGCGGCTTCTTCTGTAATTTCATAATATTCCGAATGCATATGATGTTCTAAAATATTATCTTCTTTCACGGGGCGGAACGTGCCAAGACCTACATGCAAAGTTACATATGCCACATCCACGCCTTTATCCGCAATCTGTTTCAGCAACTCATTTGTAAAATGCAGGCCTGCGGTAGGTGCAGCAGCGGAACCTTCATATTTTGCATAAACCGTTTGATAGCGGTTTTTATCTTCTAATTTATGTGTGATATACGGAGGTAACGGCATCTCGCCCAAGGTATCCAGAATCTCTTCCCAAATTCCTTCATACTCAAAATGCACCAGACGCTTACCCTCTTCCGCAAGTCCTACAATCTCACACTTGAGTTGTCCGTCGCCAAAAGAGAAACGCATTCCCGGGCGCGCCTTTTTACCCGGCTTAACCAAAGTCTCCCACACATCGTTTTCTTTTCTTTTTAAAAGAAGAAACTCCACAACCGCGCCGGTCTCTTCTTTTACACCAAAAAGTCGGGCAGGAATTACTTTCGTATTATTAAGAACCAGACAATCGCCGGGATTTAAGTAATCTACGATATCCTTAAAAATATGATGTTCAAAATTGCCATCGTTCTTATTTAAGGTAAGAAGTCTCGAAGAACTTCTGTCAAGAAGCGGGTCCTGTGCAATCAATTCTTCGGGCAAATCGAAATAAAAGTCTGATTTGGTCAGTTGTGTCATAATTGTTTCCTTCTTTTATATATAGTAAAAAGATTATTTGTAAAATGCTTTATTATTCTAGCATTCGAGTAATAAAAAAACAAGCGATTCATCACCTTTCACAAACTTTTCGTCACATTGCTTTTCCAAATCTCCCTCAAAGCCACATATATTCTAGCCTTTCCACCTTCCAAAGGCCATTTTTTATTCATACAACATTTCATCCCGCAACTATATCTTTTTCATTATAAAAATGCTATAGTACCTTCAAGTGGGAACGGTTGCCCCTTCTGCGAAGAAAGGGGGTGTTAGCTATGAACTATGTTACATACGAAAACTTGATTCAAGTTGGTTTGTTTCTTATAGCCCTCATTAGCCTGGTCATCCAGATATGCTTTAAAGCAAAAAAAATAACCGCCCCTCAGCCAAGGTACGCGGTTATTTTTTAACCAAACACTAACGCAGAGAGGTCAACTTAGTACCACTCTTTGTTAGACTTATTCTAGCATAACAATTCTATATTTACAATATCTATTTACGCATTCTTAATGAAACTGATATAGCCTCTGTAAGTCTCATACACATCGGCTTTACTTGTTACTTCATAAGGCGCATGCATATTAAGCACAGCCACACCACAGTCGATAACATTCATACCATACTTTGCAAGAATGTATGCGATGGTTCCGCCACCGCCCAAATCAACCTTACCAAGTTCTGCAAGTTGGAAAGCAACCTTATCCTTATCAAAAATACCACGAAGTTTGCCTAAATACTCCGCATTAGCATCATTAGAACCGGACTTACCTCTCGCACCGGTAAACTTACAAAGCACCATACCTTTTCCTAAATAAGCCACGTTCTTTTTATCAAAACTTGATGCATAAGAAGGATCAAAAGCGGAACTTACGTCAGAAGAAAGCATATTGGAATTTGCCAAACATCTGCGAAGTTTTAATTCATTGTAATCACCGCAGAGATTCATCACTTCTGCCATAGTGTTTTCAAAGAACATAGACTGCATACCGGTCGCACCGACACTACCGATTTCTTCCTTATCTACTAAGATACAGCAAGCGGTCTTCTCTAACTCTTCCACTGCAAACATTGCGCGGTAAGAAGGGAAAGCGCACACTCTGTCATCCTGGCCGTATGCCATAATCATACTGCGATCAAAACCTGCCTCGTATGCTTTTCCGGCAGGAACCACTTCCAATTCCGCAGAAAGGAAGTCTTCTTCTTCCATATCATAGTAATCTTTTAAAATTTTTAAAATGCTCTTCTTAACGGCTTCTTTCTCAGCCTTATCTTCTTTGTCTTTTTTCTTCTTGTCTTCGTCCACGTAAGGTCTGCTTCCGATTACAATATCCAAAGCCTCACCCTCAATTACCTTTGCAGCCTTCTTTTCAAGTTGTTCTGCAGACAAGTGAATCAATAAATCCGAGATAAAAAATACAGGGTCGCCTTCTTTATCACCTACATTAATTAAAATAGTTGTGCCGTCCTTCTTTACTACCACACCATGCAAAGCCAAGGGAATGGTTACCCACTGGTACTTCTTGATACCGCCGTAGTAATGTGTGTCAAGATAAGCCAAACCGCCATCTTCATACAAAGGATTCTGCTTAATGTCCATACGGGGAGAATCAATATGCGCACCAAGGATATTGATACCCTCTTCCAAAGGCGCCTTACCAATCTGCAACATAATCAAGGACTTGTTCATATTCACAGTGTAAATCTTATCACCGGGCTGTAAGGTTTTGTTTTCCTTAATCAATTTACCGAGTTCCACATAACCCTGTTCTTCCATTTCTGTTACGATGTAATCCACGCATTCGCGCTCAGTCTTGCACTCAGTCAAAAACTGCATATAATCTGCATTTAAAGTTTCCAACTCTTTTAACTGACGCTTATTATAAGTAGTCCAAACATTTTTATTTTCCATATTTTAAAATCAGACGTCGAAACGTCGCTCCTTTCTTAATCTCTCACTGTTTTATATTATAGCCTAAAATGGGTAAAATTAGCAATGAAAGAATTGATTTTCAACTATACGATAAAAATCTTCCCCTAAAAGCAAAAGAGACAAGTCTCCTTGCCTCTTTTTATCATAAATATTATTTTCTAAGTTCAATTCCCAAACTTGTCAGTCCGTTCATAATCTTCTTCATTGCACCTGCAACTTCTTCTTCCTGCAAAGTCTTGGTCTTATCGCGGAAGCTGAGTGCATATGCCATAGACTTAAAGCCTGCTTCAATCTGCTCGCCTTCGTAAATATCGAAGAGTCTGTAGCTTTCAAGGATTTTACCGCCGCGCTGCGCAAGCATCTTTTCGATATCGCCTGCAAGAATATTCTTGGGCACTACCATACTGATGTCACGTGTCACTGCGGGGAATTTCGCAATGCCTTCGTACTTTCTGTCGTAGGTTGTAAAAGGAATTACGTTAGGCATATCAAGCACTGCCACATAAACCTTACCCTTTAAGTCATAGTTTGCACAAACCATAGGATGTACTTCACCCAAGTAACCAAGTACAACGCCCTTATAAATTACGCTAGCCTGACGCCCGGGATGTAAGAAACTCTTGCCTGCGTTAGGATCGTATTCTACTTTTTCTTTCATACCAACTGACTCAAAGAAGGTTTCCAATACACCCTTCATGCTGAAGAAATCTCCCTCACCGTAAGAACCGAAGGTCATCTGCATTCTTTCTTCGGGAAGTTCTGTCAAAGGTAAGCTCTTTGCAATGTAGATATTGCCCTGCTCATATAATTTAACGTCTTTATTTCTTCTGTTATAGTTGGTTGCCAAAGAAGTAAGCATTCCGTTTAAGGAAATCGTTCTCATAATTGAGAAGTCTTCTCCTAAAGGATTTGAAATTGTGATTGCTTCTCTTTCTTTTGCATCTGCAGGAAGTAAAAGTTTATCAAATACCTTGGGACTTTCGAAAGAATAGGTCATGCCCTGTGAGAAACCGCAGAACTCTGCAATCTCACGTGCCTTCTGTTCAATACGAAGCTTATAAGATAATTTACCGGCAGTTGCCTCACCCTTCGGTAAGGATACAGGAATTTTATCATAACCATAAAATCTTGCAATTTCTTCTGCGATATCCGCAAAACCTTCCAAATCCTGACGGAAAGAAGGAATAATCAACTCGTTTGTTGCCTCGTCCAATGTTAATTCAATGCGGGCAAAAATTTCCTTCATTTCTTCTTCGGATACATCTGTACCAAGTAATCCATTGATTCTTTCCGGCTCAAAAGCAATTCTTCTTGCAGCGGGTAATTCCACGCTTACGTCAATCATACCGCTTACAACTTCACCACAGCCCAATTCCTGAACCAACTGGCAGGCTCTGTTGATCGCCGCTTCTGCATTGTAAGGATCTACACCCTTTTCAAACTTACCGCTCGCATCGGTTCTAAGGCCAAGTCTTTTAGCAGACTTACGGATGTTAGGACCGTTAAAAGCAGCCGCTTCAAATACAACTGTCTTCACATCATCAGAAATCTTGGAATTTTCGCCACCCATGATACCTGCAATACCGATTGCTCTGTTTGCATCATTAATCATAAGCATTTCTGAATCCAAAGTTCTCATCTGACCGTCTAAAGTCTGGAATTCTTCACCGTCTTTTGCTCTTTTTACAATAATAGTGTTGCCTTCAATTGTTGATAAATCAAAAGCATGCATAGGCTGTCCGTATTCTTCCATTACATAGTTTGTTATGTCAACCAAATTGTTGATAGGACGGATACCGCTTGCTGCCAATCTTCTCTGCATCCACTTGGGTGAAGGTCCGATTTTAATATTTGTACAAACTCTTGCACAGTATCTGGGGCAAAGGTCTGTATCTTCTACTTTAACGCTGATGTAATCTTCAATCTTTTCGCCGTTTTCTTTTACCACTACTTCAGGAGCAACGAAAGGCTTTCTAAAAGTCGCTGCCGCTTCTCTTGCAATACCAAGAACACTGTAGCAGTCTACACGGTTTGAAGTAATTTCATATTCAAAAACAGTGTCACGAAGACCTAATTCTTCAATGGCATCTGCTCCTACCTTCGTATCGGCAGGGAAAATGTAAATACCGTATTCGGGTGCTTCAGGATACATATTTCTGTCGCTTCCAAGTTCTTCGATGGAACACATCATACCGTAAGAATCGATTCCGCGAAGTTTACCGTTCTTAATCACAATACCTTCTTCAGGCAAAGGACCGCCGTCATGACCGCCTGCCACTTTACCGCCGTCAATAACAACAGGTACCTTATCTCCTACTTTTACATTAGGCGCACCGGTTACAATCTGTAACTTTTCAGTTCCGATATCCACCTGACAAATAATCAACTTGTCTGCATCGGGATGTCTTTCGATAGAAAGAATTTCACCGACATAAATTTTATCAAGGTTCTTGTCCAAACGCTCAAAACCTTCTACTTTGGTTCCGCTTAAAGTCATTGCATCACAGTACTCCTGGTCGGTGCACTCTAACTCGGGAACATATGCTTTAATCCACGAAAGGGCTGTATTCATCTTTTTTTCCTCCTTTTATCCATTAAAACTGCTTCAAGAAACGGATATCGTTTTCATATAAAAGACGCATATCGTCGATTTCATATTTTAACAATGCGATACGTTCCAAACCTACACCGAAAGCAAAACCGGTGTATTCCTTAGGGTCGATGCCACACATGGTAAGAACTCTGGGATGTACCATACCGCAACCAAGAATCTCAATCCAGCCGGAACCTTTACAGAAACGGCAACCGGAACCACCGCACTTAAAGCAGGTAACGTCCATTTCCGCAGAAGGCTCTGTGAAGGGGAAATGATGAGGTCTGAATTTAACCTTGGTTTCCTCCCCGAACAATTCCTTCGCAAACTCAGCAAGAGTTCCTTTTAAGTCTGCAAATGTTACATTTTTATCAATTACGAGGCCTTCAATCTGATGGAAGGAAGGCGAATGGGTTGCATCCACTTCATCAGCACGGAATACTCTACCGGGCGCAATCATACGAATGGGAGGCTTTTGATTCTCCATTACGTGCACCTGAACAGATGAAGTCTGTGTACGAAGAAGAATATCGGAATTGATATAAAAGGTATCCTGTTCGTCCTTTGCGGGATGATCCGCAGGAATATTCAATGCTTCAAAGTTATAATAATCCTTTTCGATTTCGGGACCTTCCACAACTTCATAACCCATACCTACGAAGATACGTTCAACTTCTTCCAAAGCAATGGTGTTAGGATGTCTGTGACCGATTTCAGGCTTCTTGGCAGGAAGTGTTACGTCGATTACTTCTTCCTTTAATTTTGCCTCCATCAATTCTGCTTCCAAAGCCTTGATTGCCTTATCCAATGCTTCTTCAATCACTGCTCTGGTATCGTTCACCATCTGACCAACCTTAGGTCTGTCTTCCGGAGATACGTCCTTCATACCTTTTAAAACAGCTGTTAATTCACCTTTTTTACCAAGATAAGCAACTTTGACTTCGTTTAACTTGTCCAAGGTGTCGCCCTGCTTAATCTGCTCCAGAGCTTTGGCTTCAATTGCCTGTAATGTCTCTTTCATTTCTCTTCCTCCATATATTAATTCGTCACTGAATGTACTTGCAAATTACTATTTCTATTACGACGATTTGGTTCATTGTGTTTCAATAAACTAACTAGCAGTATGGATATTTTTATTCCATAAAGAACCGTTTTGAATGCGTCAGCACTTAACGAGCAGAAATGCAATGCACTGCGAGTTTAGTACTGTTACGTATTCAACCGAGCGAGAGCGTGTTCTGTTGGAATATAAAATAATCCATACGCTCATCATACGCAAACACACAATGAAGCAAATCGGACAAAAAAAGTCCCTTGTCATAAAATGACAAGGGACGAAACTTCAATTCCGCGGTACCACCCTATTTTCCAATTAAGGACACTCATTACAACTTAACGCGTCTTACACGGGCTTCCTTACTCACCTGCGCTTGGGGAAACCGGCTCCGGTGGGAACTTCAATTACTTCCTGAACGTAAGGGGGCTTCCAGCCGACGACCTCCTCTCTCTGCACGAAACAAGCAATCTACTCAACACCTTCACTGCCTTTATTTTTCACTTCTAAATCCATATTTTAATGAATGTTTTCAGTTCTGTCAACTTATAAATACGGAAAAATTTACGTATTTCAGGCTTTTTTCTCACTATTGTTCCAAAATACATTAATCAAGGCTCCCAAAAACAATATATTCATAGCAACAAAGAGCCAAAACATGGTAATAATAACCGTTGTCAGACTTCCATAAATGGAAAACGCCGGAAAAATACTTAAATATAAAGAAAACGCATAAGAAAACAAGGTCCAGGTTACACCTGTAAATGCCGCACCCCTCCACATTTTATGAGGTTTTGTTCTGCGGTTTGGTACCCATGCATATAAAAAAGTAATCGGAATCGCATAAAAAATCCATTCCACCAGAAAACGCCAATCCACCAACACCTGATAAATTCGATCAACATGCATCCATAATACCAAACGATCCATAATAAAACTGCCAAAGATAAACAGACCCAAAGAAAGAATCATAAGCACCAGTAAAATTACCGTATACAAACATGCCTCTAAACGTAATAACACAAAATTTCGCGTTTCTTTTACACCGTTAATGGAATTCAATCCTAATGTAATCGCCTGCATTCCTTTGGATGCCGACCAAAGAAGCACCACTGCCGATACGGATAAGATTGCTATATTCTTGTCGTAAACCTCAGCAACAATTCCTGTTGTAAAAGAATCCAAAGAATCCGGAAGAATTTCCAACAGTACCTTCAATACCCCCTCCTGCGTCAAAGGTGTATAGGGTACAATGGTAAATAAAAGCACAATAATGGGAATGATAGATAAAAATATGTAAAATGCCGCACTGGAGGCATAAGTTGTCACCTGGGCTGTTTTAAAGGCCCTCGTAAAACGTCTTACATTACCAATTGCCTGTTTACACGATTCTTTCATTCCGTTCATCCTTTCGTATTTTATGCTTTTATCCCTGAAATCAGTTTGCTTTCTTCAGTTCCAGACCATGATAAAACAGTTCCAGAATTTCTTCATAAGTCATTCCCTGCAGAGCGGCCTGTCGTGCCCCGTTCTGTGACATACCCACACCATGACCGTAACCTCCGCCAAGCAATGTAATCGTTTCACCGTTGTCTGAAGATGCAAATTCAGGTTCTATGATAAAGTATGCACTGGGAAGTAAATTTGATACAGCAACCACAGAACCGTCATTACGTACAATCTCCGATTCGCCGTCAGATAATACATATCGTATATTATATTCTCCGATTACAAGATAAGTATCCTTCGTTGTTTCAATCAAAAGTTCATCTGCCACACCACCGGGTAATCTTTTTATCACTTCTATATTTGTTATTTTACCGATTTTATCAATCTCTTGGTTTACATAAATGTCTTTCTTTTGGTCAAACGTAAGAATCAAATCCGGTCTCGCCTCATATCTGGCAAGCAGTCGCTCTTCTATCGTATCTGCCGATATGATACCTTGATATGTCCATCGATACCATTGTTCTTCCGCTTCCAAAAAATCTTTTATGTCCGACGTAATATATGCTCTGAAATTATCTTCTCTTGCCAAGGCTTCCGGCGTATATAAAAGACCAACTCCGGAATCGGTACTGATTGCTTCCACCGCCGGAGGTTGTGCCACTGCCACGGGTTCAAACACTACATCGGAATGTACTTTGGGGCTCCCGGCTTTATAAGCAACTTGAGGCATTTGACCATCCTGCCACTCTTCTCCGTTAAAATACTCTTTCCAAACCGTTTCATTTGTGGTAAACCCGCAAGAAGTAGAAAAGAAATATGTGGAAACCGGAAGTTCATCCCTGGTCAAAAGTATCCCCTCGGTTTCTTTTACTGCAAGATTGGTACTTTCCGTCTCCTGAATATTATTATACACCTGATAATCCGTACTGTCATTCATATGTGCGCCATGAGGTAAGCCGGGTTCATTCACAACATAGTGGTAAGCATAACTTCTTGCGCAAACCGCCTGTGCTTTCAATGCTTCCAAGGGATAAGCAGAGGGCATTTCACTGGGGACCACCGTAAGCAAATACTTCTCCATAGGAACAATATTGATAATGCAAAACCCTTCCTCCTCTTTGTAAATCTGCAGGCTTCCGTAGTATTCCGGAGTCCCCTGCATTCGCTTCAATGAAGGGATGGATATCTTTCCTTCGCCTTTAAAAATCAATGTTTCTCCTGTTTCCAACCGAAAACTGTCCAAATCAATTATTTCCCACGCATTATAATCTGCAAAAACAGTTCCGTCCTCTCCTAACAACTGAAAATCCTTATTGGAAGAAACCTTGACTTTATCATGTATATCCCTGCTGAAATCATCGGTAGTAATCAGAATTCTCAGGTCCGGATTGTTTACAAGTTCAATCGGTAATGCATCAGTTTCTGTTGTATCGGAAGGTTCCGGAACCATACTCTCGTCTTCCGTTTCGGCTTCCGGCTCTGTTTGGTCTCCGAATGATACCTCCGGCTCTTTGATTGCTACAATCAGAACAAAGGCAAAACATACGAGTATAATCACTATTTTAAATAAATTTTTCTTCATTCTCTTCCTTGTTGTCCCAATTTGTATATTTTACGATTCAAATGTGAATTTTATGCTAACAAAGAATAAAAGCGACTCATTGAGAGTCGCCCTTTGTCTTCACGTAATACCCAAAATGCCGGTTCCCGTATTTTGACTCCTAGCTATGGCTAGGTGGGCGACCGCAACTTTACTTCTGCCTTCCACTGAGATCCGGTGAGGCCTGACATAGGCAAAGCAATATAGGAATCCCGTTTAAAGTTTTGTAGGTTCAAAATAACGAGAGTTCTCGAACATTTCAGGATAGTTATATTATATGCGAAAAACGCAAAAAATGCAATCTGTATTGCGTATTTCTCACTTGTAATTTTTAGTAATTATTACATAAAAACCGACCTTCCATTGTTGTTTATTCATTCTAACATTGGAAGGTCGGTTCAGTTTTTCTGAATGTGATTTTTATATTTCTATAAATTACTCTACTTCAATATCCGCGCCGGGAATTTTAACCGCTACTGTATCACCATTAATATAGAATAAAATATTTTCCGCACCATCAGATTGTAAATCCGCGCAAAGATCCTCATAAGAAGTATATCCCAACATTTCTTTTACAGACTCTGCAAATTTACAATCATCTTCATAAATTTCAGAAAGGTCATGATAATAACCATCACTGTAATACGCAATAAAATCTAAAGACTCTTCGTCTGCACAAGAAGGATCATATAATGCAACCGTAATCGCTGTTTTCACAGTGTCGCAGAGTTGTGTATCACTTGCAATTTCTGTTTTATCCACATAATTTACCATTGAGGGTGCCATAATACCTGCCATCATAGCAATGATAAAAATTGTTGCAATCACAGAAAGTGCCACACCGATAATACCCATAACCATACCTGCTGTACCTGTCGTCTTCTGACTCTTCTTTCTTGCATTTGCACCAACAATAATCGCTACGATACCACAGATTAATGCAATCGGTCCAAGGCATCCGAATAAGGATATAATACCGAAAACTGTTGCCGTAATACCTTTGCCCTTATGTAACTGTTTCAAATTCGCGAGATCCTGTAATTCTTGTGAATTCATTGTCTGATTGTCCATTTTCATTCTCCTCTTTTACCTAAATACTGTTGATTCATTCATGCCACTTTCGTATAAAGCAATACTCTGTGAAACACATCCCTATCATATCATATAACAATACTTTTTCAAGTTAAAAGTTCTATTCTTTTATTATTCTTACCTTAATTCGCATATTATTTTATTATTCCTGCTACTTTGCACAACTACGTATCGTTTCGGTTTCCAACCACTTACGTTCCTCCTCAGTTAAAAGCGGTGCCACCTTCTCATACACTTCCTTTTGGTACTTACAAAGCGCCTGCCACTCTTTCGGTTCCATCTGCTCTTTCGCAATCAGGCGCATATCCACAGGAACATAAGTTAAAGACTCAAATCCGAGAAAATCTCCGTTCTCATTTTCACAAATCTCACGGCATAATAAAATATTTTCTATACGGATACCGTATTTGCCTTCCAAATAGACACCGGGTTCATCCGAAATCAACATTCCCGGTTCAAACTCTGTTTTCCCGGCAACACCGGTTCCTCTCATTCGTATTGCCTGAGGACCTTCGTGAACATTTAGCATATAACCGATGCCGTGCCCCGTACCGCACTTATAATCCATATACGCTTCCCACATAGGTTTCCGCGCCAAAATATCCAGATTCATTCCGGTACAGCCCTTCATAAAAACCGCATTCTGAAGCGCAAGCATTCCTCTTACCACCCTTGTAAAGTCCTGCTTCATTTCTTCTGTGGGCTCACCAATCACAACCGTTCTTGTTACATCCGTAGTACCACCGTCATACTGCCCACCGGAATCCAGAAGATACAAATTGCCTTCTTCTATAGTAGCGCAAGTTTCTTTTGCCGTTTCATAATGCATCATCGCCGCATTCGGTCCAAAGGCTGAAATTGTGTGAAAAGACAATCCTCTGTTTTCCGGAATTTCGCCACGTAACGCATCCATTTTACAAGCCGCATCATATTCCGTAATCGTGCCCGGTGTCTGTTTCGATAACCAATATAAAAACTTGCATACTACTGCACTGTCTTTTACGTAAATTTCCTTGATTAATTTAATTTCCTTTTTACTTTTCACCGCCTGCAAAAGTGCAACACCACAGTCGCCTTCCAACACTTTAGCATTGTTTGCGGTCAATACTTCATAAGATTTGGCACTTAAGGACGCCGACTCTGTCACAACATTTTTTCCCGCCCCGTAAAACGCCAAATTTTCTTCAAAGTTATCATAACTTTCGAGTAAGATATTATAACGATTTGCATGTTCTATTAATTCTTCCGTCACCGCCTCGTCTTTTACAAATAAAACAACGTCCTTATCCGTAACCAGCACATAAGAAAAAGCCACAGGATTGTAGGTGATATCTTCACCTCTGATATTGAATAGATACATATTGCTGTCAAGTTTTGCAGACAAAAAGACATCTGCTCGTGCTTGCAACAATGCTTCTCTGATTGCTTGGATATTATTATCAACACGTTTTCCCTGTAAAGAATCGGGCAAGACGCGGATTTTACCGCTGTTAGATTTAAAATATTTCTCCTCAGCGCCGGTTTCTTGCAAAATTTCTCTTATTATTTTGTCATTGAAATAAAAGTCTGCCTTTTTACCAACTTTCGCAAGGGCATCCTTGATTTCATCCATGGCACCTTTCATCATACAACTGCCGTCACAGCCAATGGTGATAGACTTGCCCTCACCCTCTTCGCTATGTTGTGCCAAAAAATCACACACTGTGGGCACATTTTTTTCACCCACACGCATCAGCACAATATCACTGCCCGCAAGTTCCTTCTCCGCCTGGATAAAATATCTGCCGTCCGTCCAAAGGTACGCATCTTCCCTTCCCACAAGAAGTGTTCCGTTGGAACCCGTAAAACCACTGAAGGCACTGCGCATTTTATAATAGTCGCATACGTACTCCGAATGATGCGGGTCTGCATCACTAATGATGAAGTAATCAATATTGAGTTCTTTTAATTTAGTTTGTAATAAGTTGATTCTTGTTTTGTAGATGGTAGCCATAAATTGCTCCTTACACTATTATTTATGCACAATTATTAATGCAATAATTGCCATATGTATTTTATCTTATACTCCAAATAATGCTATCTATTTTCTTTATGCTTGATATATTTTTATACTTTGGTAGCATACGGTCAAATACTTCAATACATTCTTTTGCTTCATCTGTTTGCAGAAAATCTTCATACCATTTTTCAATATCGGAATAGATTGCTATGGCATTCTCTAATCTCTCTCTTTTCGTTGCACCAACCAACTTTAAATTTAAATTCTGAATAACATAATGATCCCATATTGGTTTTTCCGGAATTATGGTTGCAAGCATCTTACTTGCAAATGATGGTTCTATGTTTCCTGTCTTCTCATATAAGTACATCAAAATACTTGCGAAAGTAGGTTTTTCATTTTTAACGTGCTCAAAATATTCATAATATACTTTTCTCCATGTCTCGTTTCTTCTAACTATGTAGAATCCATTGAAAACTCTTTGAAAATTTTCATTGGTAGATATATCAGTTTTATTCAATTGACCAATTATAAATTGATATTTATTTAATCCCATACTTGAAGCTAATCGTTCTTGCAAAACTTCATTGGCATCAAATTTTAATTCCATAATCTATGCCTCACATAAATGTTTAATATTAAGAGTTCAATTTGTGTTGATTTACGCAATCTAAACGAATGCAGGAAGAATATTTTTATTCCATAAAGAACCGTTTTGAAAACGTCGGTACTTGACGAGTACAAATGCAATGCAGTACGAGTTTAGTACCGTTACGTTTTCAACCGAACGCGAGTGTGTTCTGTTGGAATATAAAATAATTCTTCCTGCATCTTTTTTATATTTATACATCAAAACAAATTGGGACTCCTTTATTTTACCATAGAATGTGTACATTTTGTGTTGAAAATATTAACTTTTTGCATATTCTGGAATTTTTACTTGTCATTGATGTTTATCCCGTGATAAGATATATTCGGTTGCATTTTATGTAAACACTAGACAGACAAAGAAAGGTGGAAAAATATGGAATACAATAAGTACTGTGAAATAACACCCGATATTATCCGTTTAGCGAATATGTGTAGTGAGCACGGAGTCATAGATTCCGAACTTTTTACAAAATATGAAGTAAAACGTGGTTTAAGAGATTTGAACGGCAAAGGTGTTCTTGCCGGTCTTACCCATATTTCAGACGTACGCGCAAACAAATTGGTAAACGGTGAGCAGGTTCCTACTCACGGCGAACTCTTCTATCGCGGATATAATGTAAAAGATTTAGTAAAAGGATTTGCAGAACAGAATCGTTTTGGTTTCGAAGAAGTAACCTATCTGCTTCTTTTCGATAAATTACCGGATGCAAAAGAACTTGAAAACTTCAAGCAAATGTTGGCAGGCTATCGTACTCTGCCTACAAGTTTTGTACGTGATATTATTATGAAAGCTCCCAGTAAGGATATGATGAATACTCTTGCACGAAGTGTTCTGACACTCTACTCTTACGATGACAGAGCAGATGACACTTCTTTGCCCAACGTATTAAGACAATCCTTACAACTTATCAGCATGTTCCCCATGCTGAGCATTTACGGATATCATGCTTATAATCATTATCATGACGGCAAGAGTATGTATATTCACAATCCTCAGCCCGAATTATCTACTGCAGAAAACATTCTGCATATGTTAAGACCGGACAGTAAATATACACCTCTCGAGGCTCAATTACTTGACATTGCCTTGGTACTTCATATGGAACATGGTGGCGGTAACAACTCTACTTTTACTACTCACGTTGTAACTTCAACCTTAACCGATACTTACTCCGCAATTGCAGCAGCAATCGGTTCCTTAAAAGGTCCCCGTCACGGCGGCGCCAACATTAAGGTTGTACAGATGTTTGAAGATATGAAAAAACAGGTAAAAGATTGGAAGGATGAAGATGAAGTAAGTAATTACTTAAAGAAACTGCTTCACAAAGAGGCCTTTGATCATGCCGGTTTGATTTACGGTGTAGGTCATGCAATTTACTCCAAGTCAGACCCCCGTTCCGTTATTTTAAAACAGTACGTAGATGACTTATCCGCAGAAAAAGGTCTTATGGCTGAATTTGAACTCTACTCTCTTGTAGAACGTCTTGCTCCTGAAATTATCGCTGCAGAACGCAAGATGTATAAGGGCGTAAGTATCAACGTAGACTTCTATTCCGGATTTATTTATAACATGTTAGGGCTTCCTCACGAACTTTATACTCCCATGTTTGCCATGGCAAGAATTGTAGGCTGGTCCGCGCATCGTCTGGAAGAACTTGCAAACAACGGTAAAATTATCCGTCCTGCATACAGACCTATCCATGAAGATATGCCTTATCTTCCCATCGAAAACAGATAATTTCCAAAAAATAAGGGTGTTCGAAATGAACACCCTTTATTATTTGACAAAAACCGACTATGAACTTTTAAAATCTATGATATGCTTTATTCCTAACTATTTATGCTTGGCTTCCACCTGCTTGATGGCATAATCCAACTGAATACCGCCGTATTCATTCATCTGCTCCCACGTATCCAGAATTCTGTGCACTACTTTTTCACCGTTTTCCTCACTGGTATTCATTAAAAGAACTACATATTGGAAACTGCTGTACTGTGTAGTAACATCTCCTTGACGCAAGGATACAATAATGGCACGTTCTAACTCCTTCATCGCTTCCTGCAACATTTCATGGGTAATGCCCATACTTTTAATATAATTTAAGGTAAACAATGCCATCTGAACCGTCTGACCATTTCGACCGAGACCTCTTGAAACAAAATGGTATATGTGCTTAAATCCTTCATACTCAACCCGGTATGCACCTTCCACCTCATTGCGTTCCTCAACAAACTGTTCCAATTTCTCCATATCCACGGAACTGACTTCGCTTTCTGCTTCCTGCACTTCCGGGATTTCTTCTTTACGGCTAAAGAAATGATAATCATTTTTTCCATTCTGCTTCACATAGTACAACGCCTTATCTGCCTTGGAATACAATCCGAAATAATCGTACGCATCCATAGGAACCTGTGCAATACCAATCGAAAGAGACACTGCCTTATCCTTTTTAATGACCTCAGTCATCTCATTCTCAATCTGTTCAAAAATCATTTCGCAATATTCACACACTTCGCCATCGGTATAATCACCTTTTAAGAAAAGGGCAAATTCATCCCCACCGATTCTGGCCGCAATGTCACGCGGTCCAACGCTGTTCTTAAGAATACTTCCGATGCATTCAAGAACCGCATCACCCATAATGTGACCGTAAGTATCATTTACATGCTTAAAATTATCAATATCCATAATCATAAAAACAGCTTTTTGGCCATTTTCATCCAGGAAACGTTCCACTTCATCTTCTAAATGTTTACGATTCCAGAGTCCTGTCAAAACATCCTTCCGGGCACTGATGGATAAATTCTTGCGCAAATCCTCAATCTGAAGAATTTTATCAATACGGCTTAACATTACTTCCGGTTCGAAAGGTTTTAAAATAAAATCCATTGCCCCCATTTTTAAGCCTTTGATTTCACTCTCCCTCTGATCGTCCACAGTTAAAAATACTACGGGAATATTAGCAGTATCAGGGTTTGCTTTAATCAATTCCAAAGTCTGATACCCATCCATTTCGGGCATTCTGACATCCAACAGAATCAAATCCGGTCTTGCTTTCTGCAAAAACTGAAGCGCCTGCTGTCCGGACTTAGCCATGGAAAGTTTATAGTGCTCCTGCAAAACTTCTGCAGCCAATTTTAAATTTGTGGTCACATCATCTACGATCAGAATATGTTTCGCTTTTTCCATCTTTTTCTCCCAAAACTATAAGCCCAAAAACTTCTTTACCTGGTTCTTCATATCTTCCTTATCGCATACGGTATCATGCAACACCTCTGCGGTTCTGATTTCTTCAATTGCGTTCGGAATACTTACATTGGCAATTTGGGAAAGTTTATCAATCAGTTCAAAATCACTCTTATTTTCAACGGAACCTGCTACCGCTTCCATTACACTTCTTGTAAATTTAAAAGGACTGGCTGTAGATACAATTACGGTAGGAGTTTCATCTGCTGTTTTCTCACGATATTGCTCGTATACCGTAGATGCTACGGCTGTGTGTGTATCCATTACATAACCGGTCTTTTCATACACACGACGAATAGTCTCTGCCACTTCTGCTTCACTCGCAAAACCACCCTCAAAGTCTTCCAACTTCTTCTTCATGTCTTCATCAATGGTATATTTACCGGTTGCAGATAAACTCTCCATCAAACCGCGATTCTTATCTGCATCACTTCCTGCAATCAGATAAATCAATCTTTCAAGATTACTTGAAATCAGAATATCCATGGACGGTGATGTAGTTAAAATAAACTCACGGTTTCTGTCATAACATCCGGTCGCAAAGAAATCAAACAAAACTTTATTCTCATTGGACGCACAAATCAATTTTGCAATAGGCACGCCAATCTGTTTTGCATAATATCCCGCTAAAATATTTCCAAAGTTACCGGTAGGAACGGTAACATTAATTGCATCTCCTGCTTTGATTCTGCCTTCTTTTACTAATTTGGCATAAGCATAAACGTAGTAAACCACCTGCGGCACCAAACGTCCGATATTAATGGAGTTTGCAGACGAAAATACAAAACCTGCCTTGGCAAGTTCTTCTGCCATTTCCTTATCACCGAAAATATTCTTTACACCGGTCTGGGCATCATCAAAATTACCGGTAATACCGATTACTTTAACATTATTTCCTTTCTGGGTTACCATCTGTTTTTCCTGAATTGCGGATACACCGTTTTTAGGATAAAAGACTACAATTCTGGTACCTTCCACACCTGCAAAACCTGCCAAAGCAGCCTTACCGGTATCTCCGGATGTTGCGGTTAAAATTACGATTTCCTGCTCTACATGATTCTTCTTTGCAGCTGTAGTCATCAAATGAGGAAGGATGGATAATGCCATATCCTTAAAAGCAATGGTCGCTCCGTGGAATAATTCCAGATAATATGCCTGGTCCACTTCTGCCAAAGGTGCAATTTCCTCTGTATCAAACTTCTCGTCATAGGCTCTTTCAATACAGCCCCGCAACTCTTCCTCGGTAAAATCTGTCAGGAATAACTTCATCACCTCATAAGCAAGTTCTTTATAATTTAACTTTGCACAATCTTCCAGGCTGATTTCAAGTTTCGGAAAACAATCCGGTACAAAAAGACCTCCGTCTTTCGCAAGTCCCTGGATAATTGCTTCCGAAGCACTGACTCCTTCCTGTCCACCTCTTGAGCTTCTGTATTGTAAGTTCATAGTTCTTTATTCTCCGTTTCTTCGCAGTCAAATTTTAAACAGACTACGACTAAATATCATTTCAGTATTATGATTATACCACACTCACATTTTATATGCAAACCATAAAACCTACAGAAAACGGATTCTATTTTACTTATAAAATTCGTGTCCCCCATGCACCAATACTTTATCAAGGCTTGTATCAAACCATTTTACATTCCCTTCATCCGCATATTTTCTTGCCATAAAATACAACGCCCCTTCTGAATAATCTTCTCCGGCAATGGCCGCTTCCACCGCTTCTATGGTTTCTTTTCCTGGAACCGCCGCCTGATACCGGCCGTTTGCCACAGGCGAAAACTGGGCGACACCATCATCCTGTTGAAATACCACTCCTTCCACCGTATTGGGAAAACTTTCATCTTCCAGGCGGTTTAAAATAACATTAGCCACAAGAATTTTACCGGTACGATCCTCTCCGCCGGCTTCAGCCTCTACTATTTTATAAAGAATCCATTTATCTTCTTCACTTAAAACAATGCCTTCCCGTTCCACGGATTCTATCATAAACTGCGGCTGATTACCTGCAATAATGACATTGTTGTATTCCACATTAACACGAAACAAATTTCCGGACACCATATCGCGTTCTGCAATCATTCCGTTCATGCAGTCATATGTCAAATCCGTTTTTTTAATGTACATTGCTTCATTGTATTTGCTAAGATTATCTAAAAAGTCCTTCTCTTCCGTACAAATAACTGCAAGTCCCAGCATCAGGCTTATCATAAGTAACATTCCTGCATATTTTTTATACATATCTTTCGACCTTTCTTGACGACTCCCATGCCAAAATACGGATAGGATTTTTATACGACAGGCTTGTACTTTTTAAGCACATATTTAACATTTTATGCAAAGAAAGGGCCAAAAATGACCATTCGATAAAATAAGACAGGATACCCCGTTTTTTGACCTTATGAAATTCATGATGAAAAATGTGGTACAGTGTCGAAAAAAAAGAACATTTATGATATGATAACGTTATGAAAAAGAACAGTACAGGGGTCTATACCGCCAAAAAAAAAGACAATTCCATATATTATCGTGCATCCCTGACCTACAAAGGAAAACACATCAGTCTGGGGAGTTTCGACCGGGAAGAAGCCGCTCACCGCTGCTATCTTCTGGCCCGCGATATATTAGAGAAAAAAAGAACACACATTGAAGACTATCCCGGCGAAACAATTATGCCTTATGATAAATGGATTATTCTGCATAATCTGCGGGACAACGGCATTTATTTTCCCACGCCCATTTATTTACGCCCCAGTTTCTTTTTATATTACTTATCTAAAGACTGTATTCTTAAATTTGACAAGGATGATTTATTTTACTATTCCTCACACAAAATTATGAGTCGCGGAAAACATCTCTTTGTATCGGATTACGGAATGCAGGTCAATATATTAAACCGTTACGGTATTATGAATTATGCCGTACCCGGCAGGGATTATCATTTTATCAACAAAGACGAACATGATTTCCGCTATGCAAACATAAACATTGTAAACCGTTATCACGGCGTATCCATGCAGCCCGGACTTCAGAGACCGACATACATTACCCGCATTCATATCAAAGGCAACATAAAAGTCGGTACCTATCTTTCAGAGGCAGAGGCTGCCATTGCGTACAATAAAGCCATTGATCTTTTGCATAAAAACGGTATCCGCAAGCAATACACTCCTAATTTTGTGGAAGATATTTCTCCAAAAGAATATGCGGAAATTTATTCCGTTTTGGAAATAAATCCCCGCATAGCAAATTACAAATTATAAAATTATGTTAACCTATTTAACAGTATAATCAATAAAGCAAATATTCAAAGGGACCTCACCGGAAATTCCGTCTACGGTTCCTTTTTGTGTGTATTGCCACATATAAAAGCGATACGGATAATCCGGCAAATCCTCCTGCTGTTCCAATCGTACATCATACGCCGAAAGGGCCGCGTAATTGATATCCGCAAACAACCACGCCTTATTACCGGAAAACATAACATTATATCCTGCCGTCTCAATATCCTCCAAAAAAGCCTTGGCAATCTGGGTTTTATCCTCTTTGGTCAGAGTATCGATTCTCGCTGTATCGTTTACAATATGTTCCATTTCGAAAATAACCGGATAACTGATATCATAATCCATTAAATATTGCAATACAAATGCTGCTTCTTCCTTGGCCTCATCCACGGTAATCGCCTGGGAACTGAAAGATACACCTACTTCAAGGCCGGCATCCGTCGCCCGTTTAATATTATCCTGGAAATAATCATCCAATGTAAGTTGCCCGGTACTGTATCCTCTGGAACCCAGTTTGATAATTACAAAATCAACACCGTCTTTTTTGACCTCATTAAAATCAATATATCCCTGGTATTTGGATATATCAATGCCGAGGTAGGACTCTTTATTTCCTTCTACGTAGTAAGCCATACGTCCATTCCCTAAAACAAATCCGGTCTCATCATATTCATTCTGTGGAAGATATTTGCTGATACTATACCATTCTTCCGTGCCATCCGGAAAAGTAACCATGGTTTTGGTTCCTCCTTCCGTAGGATTCTCTTCTGTAGTTTCTTCTGAAATCACTTCAGAAACCGTCTCACTTTTTTCTTCCGAAGGATAATCATCCCAAATATCCAAATCGTTGGACACCAACGTACTGCCGCTGATGACCGAACTTTCATCCTCTTCGGAAGGTTTTACCGCAACCGTCCCCTGATTGGATGAATTATGAAACAAAGTTTCTCTGTTCACAAATAATACAATTCCCAACACCACTAAAAGAAACACAGCCACGCTAACAACAGCGGTTAACATAAAACTTGTTCCTTTTACCGATGTTTCATCTTCAAACCGTTCGTCCAAACGCATTTTATTTCTCCTAAACCGTGCCGCATCCGATATTGAACAAGCACTTTTCTTCCGAACATTGCCTTTTACAATACACTATAATCATCATAATATAATTCTCTGTTTTTCTCAACCGCATTTCACTTTATTTTTCTTCCGTATCTGTTATATAATTAAAAAAATATCATTCTCTTTGAAAGGCGCATGTTCTTAATTTTATGAAAAAAACAAAGTTAACCAATATCTGTTCAAAGTACATTGCACTTCTGCTTGTTTGCCTGAGTATTATTATTGCTACGGGATGCCAAAAACAGGCACAGCCGATAACACATACCGCTTATTATTTTGATACGGTTATCCATCTGACCTTTTATAACAGTGAAGACAACGACTTAGCCGAAGAGTGTTTTAATCTTTGTGCCACCTATGAAAATATGCTGAGCCGTACGGTGGAAGGAAGTGATATCTGGCGTATCAATCACAGCAACGGTGCGCCGGTTACGGTATCGGAAGAAACCTATGCGCTGTTGGAGGAAGCCTTATTTTATTGCGAACTGACCGAAGGCAAAATCGATATTACCATTGCTCCCCTAATGGATTTGTGGAATTTTACAACTGCCGCAGACGGACAGGAGCCCCCCACCGAAGATGAAATTTCCGCCCTGCTTTCTCACGTGGATTACAGGCAGGTTCTTTTAGGCGAACAAAACACCGTCACCTTAAAAGACCCGGAAGCCGCCATCGATTTAGGTTTTATTGCCAAGGGCTATATAGCAGATAAATTAAAAGAATACCTGGTATCGCAAGGTGTCACTTCAGCCTTAATAAATCTGGGCGGAAACGTCTGTGTCATCGGAAGCAAACCCGACGGCAGCCCATATACGGTAGGGATACAGAAACCCTTTTCACCTGCCGGCACTACCTTGGATGTTTTGCAGGTAAAAGATTCTTCCGTGGTCACTTCCGGTACCTATGAGCGGTATTTTATATACGAAGATAAAACATATCATCACATATTGGATGCAACCACGGGTTACCCGATAGAAAATAATTTAACCGGTGTTACCATTCTTTGTGATTCTTCCACCCAAGCGGATGCGTTAAGTACCACCTGCTTTGTTCTTGGTTTGGAAGATGCACAGGAATATATCTCTACATTAAATGATACGGAATGTATCCTGATTGATTCTTCCGAACACATAACGTATTCTTACAAATAATACACAACCAAAAAGCCACAATCCGAATGTTCTTATCTGTTTCCGGACATACATCCCGGATTATGGCTTTCTTTTATTTTTCTACTATGCATTTCTTCGGACACTTTTCTGCACAAACACCGCAGGATACGCATTTGTCGTAATCAATGATTGCCAGAAAATTGTCTACCGTAACTGCAGACGCTTCACAATTCTTTTTACACAAACCGCAACCGATACAACCGATGGTACAGGATTGCATCGTTGCAGGCCCTTTTTCCTTTGAGGAACACGCCACCAGATATTTTGCATTGTATGGCACCATTTCAATCAAGGCACGGGGACAAACCGCCAAACACTTTCCGCAGGCCTTACACTTTTCTTTATCAACCACTGCCACACCATCAACTACATGAATGGCATCAAACGGGCACACCCGCTCGCAACTGCCAAACCCCTGGCAACCGTAATTACAACTCTTAGGCCCCTGATTCGGCACAAAATTCAACATTTGGCAATCATATAACCCTGTATAATTATAATCCATATGCGTATGTTCACAATCACCCCGGCATTTTACAAACGCAACCATTCTCTTAGTTGCATCCGCTTCTACTCCCATAATGGTACCTACCGCCTTAGCCACCGTCTCTCCGCCCACAGGACAGGCATTGACCGGTGCATCACCTTTTACAATGGCAGCAGCCAAACCGCTACATCCCGGATATCCGCAACCGCCGCAATTATTTCCCGGCAATGCAGCCAATACTTTTTCTTCCCGCTCATCCGTATTGATCTGAAAAGCAACGGATGCTATGCCCAAAAATATTCCGATAAACAAGCCAACGGCAGCCACAACTGCCACAGCCGTCAATATACCGATATAGTTCATCCCCGCCTCCTTTGCTTAAATCAAACCTGCGAAACCGCAAAATGCAATTGCCATCAATCCTGCCGTTACCAATACAATCGGCATTCCCTGAAATGGTTTAGGAATATCATTAAATTCAATCTTTTCACGAATTCCCGCTAATATAATAATGGCTATGGCGAATCCGACACTGGTGGCAAAACCGTTTACCACCCCTGTTAAAAGGTCGTACTCCAGATTCACATTATTAATTGCGACACCCAAAACCGCACAATTTGTGGTAATGAGCGGCAAGAACACACCTAACGCCTTGTACAGACTTTTCAAATACTTCTTCAAAAACAACTCTACAAATTGTACCAAAGCAGCGATTACCAAGATAAAAACAATGGTTTTTAAAAATGTGATTCCCAATGGTTCCAATACAAATTCGTATAAAAGACCTGCAACCAAAGATGCCAGAGTAATGACAAATATAACGGCACCACCCATACCGGCAGCCGTTTTCACCCGTTTGGATACACCCAAAAAGGGGCACAGTCCCAAAAACTGACTCAATACCACATTGGATATCAAAGAAGAACCCAGGGCAATTACAATTAACTGCACAATATAATTATTCATCCGCATTGCCCTCCTCTTCTTCGCCAAGTAATTCTTCCAGTTCTACAATGTCAATCTCCTGGGTTACTTCCAGAAGTGTTTTCTTATGTTTCTTTTTATCAGTACCTTCAGCCTTATCTTTCTTGCCTGTCTGCTCTTCCTTCGTTGTATTTTCTTTCTTGCCAGCATTGTCGATATGTACTGTAATCTCCGCATCGGCATCCGTTGCAATTGCTTCATTATCTCCATCCGTATCTGCCGGTTCTTTCACCTCAACATTTACTTCTTTTTCTTCATTGTCGCAATGCTCTCCCGCTTCGTTGTCACACTGTTCTATCGCTTCATTATCACAATGCTCTTTTGCTTCTTTGTCTGCCGCATCTTTACTTCCAGATACTTTCACAGTATCTTCCGGCTCAGCCGCAACCGGTTGCAAACTCTCTTTCTCTTCCGTTTCCGTCAACGACTTACTGCAACCGCTATCTTTACAATTCATACAATCACTGTTACAGCCGGACTGAATTTTGCTTACATCTTTGCCGTTTTTCTTTCCTTTTTCTTTTACGACATTCTGGACAGACGTCAAAATTGCAAGGATAAAAAATGCTCCCGGAGCCATAATCATAATACTCATAGGTCCAAAACTTGCAATTTCATCTGTCAGGACGCGATTCCAAAACCGGACGCTCTCGGACAAACTGTTCGGATCCAACCACCGATTGATTAGGCCGATAAGCAATTCCGGCAAAGGTGCTCCATACAAATCCGGACCCGAAAAACCAAACACGGTTCCGGCTCCCAAAAATTCCCGCACCAATCCGATTATGGTCAATGCTATGGTAAATCCTAACCCCATACCGATACCGTCAAACAACGAAGGCATCATTTTGTTTTTGGATGCGTAACTTTCCGCACGCC
Source organism: Lachnospiraceae bacterium (assembly GCA_017473115.1). Taxonomy (GTDB): domain Bacteria; phylum Bacillota; class Clostridia; order Lachnospirales; family Lachnospiraceae; genus UBA3766. Next base: position 128,311 of record JAFUNC010000002.1, on the reverse strand, counting down.
CAAGAATAATACAGTTTACCACAATCAAACTGATATATATTCCAAGCGATTCATGAAGTACCGGCACATAGGCATGTAAAAGCAGTTCCACCAGCGTTACAAATGTAGCAATGATTACGATATACGCAGGAATGCGTACTTTATCCGGAATAATTTTACGCAGGGCCGAAATCATAAGATTGCTCAGGGCCAACACCACCATAGTAGACAATCCCATACCAAGACCATTGATTGCAGAGGTAGTTACCGCTAAGGTGGGACACATACCTAACATTAACACGAAAGTAGGATTTTCTTTTATGATACCGTTATACAGTCGTTCCAGACACTGTTTCATAACGTCCCCCCTTCCTGCAAAAGTGCATAGCACTCATACGCCGCATTAACACCCACGGTAATTGCCTCGGAGGTCACGGTAGCACCGGAAATTGCATCGATTTCATCCGCTGATGTTGCTCCGCTCTTTACCACGGTAAAAACTCCGGCCGGAACATTATGAAACTGCGGCACCAAAACACTCTCCGCGTTCATACCAAGCCCCGGTGTCTCAGCGATTTGAAGCAAAGACACACCTTTTAATGTACCATCTGACGTAATTCCCACATAAAAAGAAATCTCGCCGTTATAACCCTCTTTCGTGGTAATTCCGATAACATATCCGTAAAAATTCTCCTTTGATACAGCATCTCCTAATTCGGTGACAGTACCGTCTTCCGGTTCTTCCACGGACCCAGGCACGGCATATGCACGATATATCTCATCAACGAGAATGTTTCCTGTGATTTTATCTCCGAGAGACTCCTGAATCGTCTGCACTTCCTCGTCACTCATTTCTTCAAAAACCAAAGAAACTGTCGCCGTCAATTCTCCGTTCTCATCCTCTTCATAAAAGACTTCACTGCAAGCCAACGATTTTTTTTCGGCTTCATACTGTGCAATCGGTTCTTTTGTTGCCTCGTTTACAAATCCCAGCAGTACTCCGGCTATCAGTGTAATGACAAAAAGAATCAATGTATCTTTTATCACATTTTTCATACACGTTCCCCTCCTTTACCAAAGGCTTTGGGAAGCGTAATCTTTTCAATCAAAGGCACGAAAAGATTACCAATGATAATGGCATACGACACTCCTTCCGCTCCCGGACCGTACAAACGGAAAATACCCGTAAGGAGTCCCAGCAAAATACCATATAAATATTGTCCTTTTTTCGTAATGGGTCTGGTCGCATAATCCGTTGCCATAAAAAAGGCACCCAGCATCAGACCACCGCCTGCCAAATGGGCGGATATATAAGAAATGTCAAATCCGTAACCGCCTAAAAGACTCATAAAAGCAATGAAACTTAATAAATACATCGCCGGTATTTTTAAATCAATCACACCTCTTGCAATCAAAAAGCATGCACCCAGAATAATGGCAATCATGGAAGTTTCACCAATGGTACCTCCGGTTCTTCCGATTACCATATCAATAATATTCACACTTCCGCCGGCCTTCATCGTAGCAAGCGGTGTAGCTCCCGTATATGCGTCGCACTGAAAATCCGTCATATAACGCGCAAACGATATCATAAGAAAACATCTTGCACCCAAAGCCGGATTCATAAAATTCTGACCCAATCCGCCAAACAACATTTTCACCACTACAATAGCAAAAACGGCACCTGTTACCGCCATCCACAAAGGAAAATGCGGCGGTAAATTTAATGCCAGTAACAATCCCGTTACCACAGCACTCATATCCTTTATGGTGGAAGGTTTTTTACAAATTTTACAAAAAATATGTTCTGATAAAACAGCCGAAAACACTGTGACAACTATTAAAACAGCCGCATACCATCCAAAATTCCACACACCAAACAAGGTTGCAGGCATTAGGGCAATCACTACGGATAACATAATATTATCAGTGCTGTCCTTATCCCGGATATGCGGATTTGAGGATACTTCCATCTTCTCTTTCATGCCCTTCCTCCTATTTTTTCTTTCTGTCCGCAAGAATCATTCGTCTCATGGACTTAATGGATTGTGTCAAATGACGTTTTGCCGGACAAATATAACTGCAACAACCACACTCGCAGCATTCCATACCATTCATAGATTCAAAGGCTTCCTTCTCGCCCCTGTCAGCCAACACTGCCAATCTGCTTGGTACTACCCTGCCCGGACAAACCTCCACACAACGTCCGCAATTGATACATGCGGTCTGTTTCGCACATGATACCTCGTCCTTGCTTAAACATAGTAGTGCCGATGACGTTTTCGTCACAGGTACATTGGTATCAAACAGTGCAAATCCCATCATGGGACCACCGGATACAATTTTCTCCGGTTCTTTCACAAAACCACCGGCCTCTTCTATTAACTCAGCATAAGAAGTACCGATTTTAACCATAAAATTACGTGGTTCCTTAATGCAATCACCTGTTACGGTAACAATACGTTGCATCACCGGTTTTCCTTCCTTTACGGCGTTATAAACAGATACAACCGTATCCACATTATTAACAATACATCCGACATCCGCCGGAAGTTTGGAAGAATTGATTGCCCTGCCGGTAACCGCATAAATCAAATGTCGCTCAGAGCCCTGCGGATATTTGGTATGTAACGTCGCAACGGAAATGCGCTCGTCGGTTCTTGTCAGATTTCTTAATTTTTGAATACAGTCTTTTTTATTGTCTTCCACTGCGAGAATTCCTCTTGCCTTATCGAACAGGCGAAGAATAATACGCAATCCTTCCACCAGTTTTTCCGGTTCTTCCATCATTCGTCGGTAATCGCTGGTTAAATAAGGCTCACACTCCGCACAATTAATTACCACAAAATCAATCTCTTCCGGATCTTTTGGCGCCAACTTCACATGTGTCGGGAATCCGGCTCCTCCCATTCCCACAACACCGGCCTCCTGAATTAATTTTAAGATATCTTCTTTTAAAAGTAATTCCACTGCTTTAGGCTGATGAAAAATCACTTCCTTGTATTCACCGTCATTCTCTACCACAATCGACATAACACCATCTCCCGTCACTACGCGACAGGGTTCAATGGCTTTTACCGTTCCGGAAACCGTAGCATAAATCGGTGCGGATACATAACCGTCTGCCTCTGCTATTTTTTGCCCCACCAGCACATAATCACCTTTTTTTACAATAGGCTTTGCCGGTGCTCCGATATGTTGGGACAAAGGGTAAACCATATCCCCTTTGGGCAAATATTCTCTAATAGGTTTTTCCTTGGAAAGTTCCTTTCCGTCATACGGATGAACCCCTCCGGTAAATGTAAACTTAACCATAAACGCTCCTCTCTCCCGAAACAGCATTTTCTCTTATTTTCGACAATAATTCTTATATATAAATGTACTATATTTCGCAAAAAAATACTACTTTATTTTCATAATTCGTGCTATAATGGAAACGAACTTATTTTATAAAAATGTTACTCTGTTTTTACTTTGTAACAGCCTTTTTATAAAAACAAACGAATTGTATTGTAAGGGTGATAAAATATGAAAACAATTGTAAAAGATCTCGGTAACAAAAAACCGAATTATCCGATTGAAAATCTTGCAAAACCGGAAGAAATTCTGTTCCTTGATATTGAAACCACCGGTTTTACCGCACAGAACTCCAATCTTTATTTGATTGGTTGTGCATACTATAAGGAGAATGAATGGCACACCATCCAGTGGCTTGCCGAGAATTATGATGAAGAAACCGTTGTTTTACAGGCATTTTTAGAATTTTGTCTGGGATATACTTTCCTGATTCATTTTAACGGTAACCGCTTTGATATCCCCTATTTACAGCAAAAATGCAATATGTATAACATTCCTTTTATGTTTGATGTATATAAGGGTGTAGATTTATACAAGCGTATCAAACCCTACAAAAGTTTCTTAAAATTAAACGATTTGAAACAAAAGACGTTGGAACAGTTTCTCGGGCTTGAGCGCGAGGACAAGTTCTCCGGCGGCGAATTAATCAATTATTATCATGATTATGTTTGCTCACACAGCGAAGAACTGATGAATGCAATTTTATTACATAATCAGGAAGATGTAGAAGGTATGTTGGATTTGACTGCTATTCTTGCTTTTAGTGATTTATTTAATCTGCCGTTGCGTGTTATGAAGGTGCAGGCAAATTACTATAATGATTATGAAAATAAAAAGCGTCAGGAACTCGTACTTAACTTACGTTTTATGACTCCGCTTCCGGTTCCCGTATCTTATGCGGCTATGGGTTGCTATTTTACCGGAAACGAAATCAACGGTATTATCAAAGTGCCTCTTTATGAAGAAGAAATGAAATACTTTTACTCTAACTACAGAGATTACTACTATCTCCCCGAAGAAGACATTGCCATTCATAAATCAGTAGCAAGTTTCGTGGATAAAGAGCACCGCGAACAGGCCACCGCTGCCAACTGTTACACCAGAAAACAGGCATCATATCTGCCGCAGTGGGAAATGTTGTTTACACCTTTTTATAAGAGAGGTTATCGCGAACGCGATATGTTCTTTGAATTAACCGATGAATTTAAAACAAGTCGTGCATCATTTAATCAGTATGCAGAACACATTCTACAGACAATGTTAATGTCCGATTTTGTATAATAATTATGAAACACAATACGGCCCCAGGCAACTTGCTTGGGGCATTCATTTTGTCCTATATTATTCCGAAAATTACTGAATAACATAAAAAAGCACTTCCGGACTTTTGAACCGAAAGTGCTTTATTTTTAATTCTGTGGTCTGATAAAAAAGAACGATGCCTTTCTCTCATACCCTACTTCTTTGTAATTCATCATCTGCTCCGTACTGCCTAAAAACAACATTCCGCCGGGCGCCAATGAATTATAATATTTTCGGAAGATATCTTCCTTTGCTTCCTCCGTAAAATAGATGAGTACATTTCTGCAAACAATCAAATTAACATTCGTGGGATAAGGATCTCTTAAAAGATTATGCTCCTTAAACTCTACTCTTGCCTTGATTTCATCCGAAATACGATAAGAAGAACCAACTTTTGTAAAATATTTCGCTTTCAAGTCGGCAGGTACTCCCACCAAACTTTTTTCTGCATAAATACCATTCTTAGCAGCCGCTAATACCTGCTTATCAATATCCGTTGCCAAAATCTTAATCTTGGACAAAGGTACATGTCTGGACAACGCCATAACCAATGAATACGGCTCGTCTCCCGTAGAACATGCAGCACTCCAAATCGTCAACTGCTGCCCAAAAGTATTGATCAACTGCGGAAAAACATCTTTATCAAGAATCTGCCACTGATCCGGATTACGATAAAACTCAGATACATTAATGGTGAGATAATTCACAAACTCTTCCAACAATGTTGCATCCGTTTTAAGTTTTCCAAGAAATGCATCATACCCATCCAGATTATGTCTGCCAATCAAGGTATCGATTCTACGTTTCATCTGCTTCTCTTTGTAGCAGTTCAAATCAATCTTGGTCAGCGCCAGCACCTGTTTCTTGAAATACTCGTAATCATATACCATATCAGAACAATTCCTTACTCTTATTCTTCTGCGGGTGCTTCTTCAGCAACTGCTTCTTCTGCCACTTCATCATCAGGAAGAAGGGCTTTCACGCTTAAACTGATTTTCTGGCTTTCTGCATTGAAATCAACAACCTTTGCGGTTACTTCATCACCAATCTTTAATGCATCTGCAGGTTTCTCGATATGTTCCTTAGAAATCTGCGAAACATGAAGAAGTGCATCTACACCTGCTTCCAATTCAATGAATGCACCGAATTCAGTCATTCTTGCAACCTTACCGGTCACTGTATTGCCTACCGCATATTTCTCTGCTGCATCCTTCCAAGGATTTGCATCATCAAACTTTGTGCTTAAAGCAATCTTGGTTCCGTTAATTTCTTTAATCATTACATTAACCACATCGCCGGTCTTAAATAATTTCTTGGGATGTTCAATTCTTCCCCAACTCATTTCAGAAATGTGAAGTAATCCGTCAACACCGCCTAAATCAATAAATGCACCGAAGTCCGTTACATTCTTAACGGTACCTTCAATCACATCGCCTTCTTTCACCTTAGCAAGAAGTTCTTCCTGTGCTTTCGCCTTTTCAGCAACGATAAGCTGTTTACGGTCACCGATATATCTTCTCTTCTTAGGATTGTATTCTGTAACAACAAACTGGATTTCCTGATCAGCATACTTGCTTAAATCCTTCTCGTATACATCAGATACAAGACTTGCAGGAATAAAAATTCTTACTTCATCCACAACAACAGATAAACCACCGTTTAAAAGTTGAGCAACCTTCGCTGTAAGTACTTCCTGATTGTTAAATGCTTCTTCAATTCTCTTGCTACCCCTGTCAGCAACCAGTCTCTTATATGTAAGAGCAACCTGTCCGTCACCATCGTTTACTTTAACGACTTTGACATCAAGCTTGTCCCCCACCTTGACTGCTTCTGTCAAATCGATTGCAGAATCATTGGTATACTCAGACTTGGGTAAAATACCATCTGACTTATAGCCGATGTTGAGAATAATCTCATCAGGTTTCACGTCGATAACTGTACCTTCAACTACCTCTCCTGTATGAATAGTTTTTAATGATTCTTCAAGCATTTGTTCAAAAGTTAATTCTGACATAATTTTGAACCTCCTCAATAATTTTATTTGGGGTTGATGCCCCTGCTGTAATTCCCACTAGTTCCACAGATTTAGGTAAGTCTAAATGCAAGTCATCCAGTGTCTGAATAAAGTGAGTATTCTCACACTCTTTCGCACATATTTCATACAACTTACGTGAGTTTGAACTATGAGCCCCACCAATGACAATCATAACGTCAGCCTCATCCGCAATTTCACGGGCTTCTTTCTGCCGTACTTCTGTCGCATTGCAAATAGTATTCGCAACACTAATATCATACCCTTTTTTTGTAAAAATTTCAACTAATTCTTGAAATTTCCTATAATTAAATGTCGTTTGTGAGACAATGCATACTTTTCTATCTTTTTCGATTGTAATTTTTTCAGCCTGCTCATGAGATTCTACCACAATTGCAGGGGTTGAAGCCCATCCGCGAATACCTTCCACTTCCGGATGACCTTCGTTACCGATAATAATAATCTGCTTCCCTTCGGCACTCTCTTTTTCCACAATGGAATGAATCCTTTTTACAAAAGGACAGGTGGCATCCTCATACTCCAAACCGTTTTCCTCAATGATACGGTAAACATCCTTGGCAACACCGTGCGAACGGATTATGACGGTTCCTTCCGTCAGGTTCCGCAACTCCTCTTCGTTTTCTATGACCAAAACGCCTTTGCTTGCCAAATCTTTTACAACCTCTTCATTGTGAATAATGGGGCCGTACGTATATATCTTTTTACCGGTTTCAATCTGTTCGTAAACTTTATCCACCGCACGCTTCACTCCAAAACAAAAGCCTGCGGTTTTTGCCAGTTTTACTTCCATTTTTCAATTCCTCTTTTACTTCTTTTATGATTGAGGCTCCATATGCCATTTTGATATAAAATCCTGCATTTTCTAAGCCAAAGCACGCTCTACTGTTTGGAACGGATTAACTCGATAATCGCATTCTTTACTTCCTCAATTCCCATATCGGAAGTATCCAGAAAAACTGCGTCCTCTGCCTGCTTTAACGGTGCGATTTCACGGTTCATATCACGCTCATCACGTTCCGCGATATCTTTCTCAATTTCCTTTAAATCACAATCCATTCCTTTGGCAATCAATTCATTGTAACGACGCTTTGCTCTTACCGCAATGCTCGCCGTCAAATATATTTTTACCTGTGCATTCGGTAAAATATTCGTACCAATATCACGACCGTCCATAATTACATCATTTTTTGCCGCAAGATCACGCTGCAAATCAAGAAGTTGCGCTCTTACATCAGGGTTCGTGGAACTTGCAGATGCCATATTTCCGACTTCCTCCGTACGAATATACGGATTCACATCCTCGCCGTTTAAAAGCACTACCTGCTTCCCTTCTACATACTGAATGGACACTTTGGCTTCCTTACATTTCTCGGAAATTTTAGCACTTTCCTCTGCAGTAATTCCGTTACGGATTAAATACAATGCAATGGCACGGTACATTGCTCCCGTATCCACATATATAAAATTCAATTCCGCCGCCACACTTTTGGCAATGGTACTTTTACCTGCTCCCGCAGGTCCGTCAATTGCTACATTAAACGCCATATTCTGCATCTCCCTTATTATTTATAAATTCGCTTTTGCATAAAAATCTTTGATTTCTTTCTCAACATCAGAAGAAATGCTTTGTACAATTTCTGCATTGGGTTTGGCTGTATAATAGCCCTGAATCAAATCTACGCCAAGTGAAATCACCGTTTCCATTTCTTTCGAAGTTTCCACGCCTTCCGCCAATGCCTTAAAATTATTTTCATGTGCAAAACTGATGATACTTTTGACAAAATGTTGTTTTTGCTGGTTATTATCAATACCGCTTAAAAGCATACGGTCAATTTTAACATAATTGGGTGCATACCTTAAAAGATTTATGATATTGGAATATCCCGTACCGTAATCATCAACCGCCGTTTCCACGCCGATGGTATGGAATATTTCTTTCATACGTTCCAGTGCAATATCATCCGCTTCCGACTGTTCCGTCAATTCTACAACCACAGAAGAACTGAATTTACGCAACTTAATTGCCAAATGCTCCGCATCATTTCCTTCCAACTGATTGCCCGGAATACTGTTAATAAAAACTTTCTTTCCTTCGAACAGATCCCTGTTATTCTCAATACACTGAATCACATTATAGAAGGTTGCTTTCTCCACATCATAAAGACGACCAAGATACTCTGCGTATTTGATTACCTGCAAAGGCGATACCCTGGGTTCAACATTGGTACGCATCAAAGCCTCATACGCATATATACTACCATCCTTTGCATTTACAATGGGCTGGAAATGATAGGTAAACAGATTATGATCCAAAATATTACCTACCACTTTGGCTTCATTTAATTCTTCTTCCGACAGTTTCTTACCGATACGGACTTGTAATGCTTTTGCTTTATTACCGTTTTTACGGCTGACCGCTATATTCATCAGGTTTTCCAAATCCGGCCAACTCGCAACATATCCTGTCTTGGTTCCTGCATTAATTTCAATATGGGCTACCGCATCCGGACTTGCATTATAAGTAAACAATGCCTCCAAAAGTTTCTCACTGATACGGCGGGTCATATCGGAATTATCTTCCGGTGAAATTTGTGCCACAATAAATTCATCATTTCCCAAACGACAGCACATAGCACCTTCACCTGAGGTTGCTTTCAGCATTCCGGCCAATTCCACCAGAACCTTATCGCCGACTTCCCTGCCCTTCTTGGCATTAATCTCGCCAATATCACAAACATCAATAGCCAGTACACCGACATATTGATGGGTAGACTTAACACGTTCAATCATGGGCTTTGCGTGTTTTACAAATCCGTTATAATCAAAGACGCCGGTCAGTGAATCCATGATTTTCTGTTCTTCGATAATTTGATTTTGGGCCCGAAGTGCAGCAATTCTGCGATAATATTCCAATCCCAGCATAACATTACGAAGCCACATATAATAATTTTCTCCGTAACTTTTTGCTTCATTACCGTAACTGATTACCGCATAACCAAAACAAATATCTTCAAAATACAACGGAGTAAAAATATATGCTTTCGGCACTTCTCTGTCCTTGTACATATGAGGCAGCATTTCCTTTGCATCAAACATTTCCGTAAAATTCAACTGGTCTTCACCTTTCCCGGAGGGACCGCATTTTAACACCGGAATGATATGTTCGGCATATCCGTTTTTTATCAAATTACTTTCATCATTTTTCGTATTATCCCAAGATGCATTCAGACATATATGAAAACTGTCAAATTCTCGAATTTGATACGTATAAGTTTGGATGGTATCCATTAAGCCGCGGAAATTATTTCTGGATAGCATATCCTCTAACAGATAATCCACATTGGTATGTAAAATACCTTTTGTTGCATAAATCGGCCAAACCGCCCGTACCGGTGCCACAGGAATCACACTGTCGTTACTGCAACCGCAACTGCTTCCCACAAAAAACTTATACTCCGGCTTAAATTCCGGTAATTCTTTCCGATTCAGCATTGCATCAACGTAATCCGCAGCAAAAATACCAAATTCCCATGAGGGAAAATAAACAGATGTAATCGGCTGTGGACTGGTTCTTCCCTCTTCCGTACAACCATACCCCGTAACTGCAACATCTTCCGGAATACGATATCCTTTTTTGGTTAAGCCGTCCGCCACACCAATTGCCATATAATCATTGGCACAGGCAATGGCTCTTGGCATTTTACCGCGTTTCTCAAGAAGACGCTCTACTGCTTTGACTCCACTGTCATACCAGTAATCTCCGTACATGACATAATCATCTTCAATGGGAAGATTATGTGCATGCATACAATCTATATAAGCACGTAAGCGTTCCGTAGAATGTGAATGCCACTTTGTTCCGGTCAAAAATGCAATATCATGTATACCATGCTTTTCAATCAAATGTGATACAAGCTGCATAATCGGTTCATAATGATTCATACGAATGGTAGGAAAATTTATACTTTCCTTATCAACGCACAATACAACACCCTTGTAAGAAGATTTCAATTTCTTCTCAATATTATATAATACGCCGGGAGTTTGAATGGTATCGCCCATAATTACCACCGCATCAAAAGAGTTAAACTGAATCAATTTAAAAATATTGGACTCACCAATTTCTCTCGGTTTTGATTCCTGAATTTTATGATACATGGCAAAAACACAGACATCATAATTGTAGGAAAAAGCCTGCTTCATAAACCCTGTCATAAAATTTTTCTGATTGTCTTCTCCCGGTTGCCCTAATAACAAGGCAATTCGTTTTCTCATTTTCATCGTAAGCACCCCTAATCAGTGTTATGCATCTCATTTGTGTTGTAATAAGTTATATGTTTCGACCATACTGCATCAAACACTTTACGTTACTCTACGCAATCTCCGGCCAAATAACCGGTTGACCACGCAATCTGTAAATTATAGCCACCCGTATGGGCATCCAAATTTAATAATTCTCCCGCCACATACAAATTCTTCACCGTTTTACATTCCATGGTGGATGGATTAACTTCTTTTAAATCTATACCTCCACTGGTTATAATTGCTTCCGCAAATCCTCTCGTTCCGATTACCGTAAGTTTCAATTCCCTGGTATTACGTACCAAACGCTCACGCTCTTCCCGGGTAATGGAATGTGCCGGTTTGCTTTCCTCAACTCCGGCAAGTTTTGGCATTATAGCTGCCAAACCGGACGGATATAAAGAGGATAAAATATTCTTTAACTGTTTGTTATGCCCTTCCTCAAACTCTTTTAAAAAACGTTTGTCCAACTGCTCTTCCGTCAAGGCAGGCTTCAAATCAATAGTTAACATAACATCATTAGCATTCTTCTTTTGCGCAAGCACGCTGCTTGCGGTCAAAATCAAGGGACCGCTGACGCCAAAATGTGTAAACAGCAGTTCTCCCATTTGCGAAAACACTTTTTTTCCGTCCACATATAAAGTAGCGGTTACATTCTTAAGTGCCAACCCCTGCAAGCGGCCGCACCACTCCTCCTTTACTTCGAAAGGGACCAAAGAAGGCTTACATTCCGTAACATTTAGCCCCAATTCTTTCGCAAATCTATGTCCGTCACCGGTAGAGCCGGTAGAGGGATAAGATACTCCTCCGGTAGCAAGGATGACATTATCATAAAAAACCTTCTTACCGCCTGCCAACTCCACGCCGACTATTTTTTGTACGTACTTATTCTTCTTTTTCTTTTCACTTCTTTTATTATCCTCTGCTTTTTCCGGAAAACCGTATTCATATACGTTGTTACCTTCATAAAAAGCAGTATCATTATCTTTGTATTCTTCCGTTAATAACGCTTTTACCGGTGTATTATAACAAACCTGACAATTTAATTTCTCAATATACTTCCGCAAGGCTTTAATAACATCAGAAGAATGGTCAGATATCGGAAAAACACGATTCCCGCGCTCTGTCTTTAACGGACAACCCAGTTTTTCAAGCAACTCCATAACCCTAAAATTATCAAAACCATAAAATGCACTATAGAAAAATTTCGCATTGCCTGTTATATGTTCGAAAAATGTTTCCGCATCACAGGCATTGGTAACATTGCATCTTCCTTTACCTGTTATGTAAACCTTTTTCCCCAATTTTTCATTTTTTTCATATATGGTTACATGGTGACCGCGCTCTGCTGCTCTGATAGCAGCCATCATTCCTGCAGCCCCACCACCGATTACTGCAATTTTACTCATTTTTTACCTCTTTGATAATCGGGTCGTCTCCAATAAAGTCTATCTCATCATTCAAATACACCTGATACGTATTCCACGTCTGTTCCAGTAACTTTAAATGCTTTTGTATTTCTTTCGGTTTCTTTAGGCATATGGCTGTCAGCAATGCATTGATTAAACTCATAGGTGCAACCATGGAATCAATAAACGTGGAGGAATCACTTGCTGCAAACAAATTGCAGGTAGCATACATTTTCATGGGAGAATGTTCGTTATCCGTAATGGCAATCACTGTAGCCTTCCTGTCATTGGCAAACTCCATAGCCTTTAAAGTACGCATGGAATATCTTGGAAAACCGATACCGATAAACACATCGTCCTTACCAATCCGAATCATCTGTTCAAAAAATTCCGTAGTACTTCCGGTAGTCAAAAGTGTCACATTTCCACGAATCATCTGCAGATAAAATGCAAGAAAATGCGCCACAGGCTCGCTATTTCGAAGTCCCATAACATAAATATTCTTCGCCGATAAAATCATATCCACTGCCATATGAAAAGACGTCACGTCCGTACGTTCAATGGTATCATTGATTTTTTTCATATCAGAAGTCATCACATTTTGAATCAGTTCCGATTCCGATGTTTTGGATGCAATATTTACCACACTATCATTACTCTCCAACTGCTCCTGCAACCAATCTTCCAAGGCTTTATGAAATTCCGGAAATCCTTCATACCCCAGTGCTGCCGCAAAACGGACAACTGTCGACTCACTTACGCCGGTTTCTTTCGCTATCGCTGCCGCAGTCATAAACACAGCCTGTTTGGTATTTTGCACGATATATTCCGCAATAGCCCTATATCCTTTACTTCTCTTATTTCTTGCTTCAAGAACTCGGTCCATCACGTTCATTTCCATTATAAATATCGCTCCTTTTGATGTACTTATTCCTTTTATTCTCGCATTCTGCCAAAAGAAAACAGAATCATTTTAATGCTGCTTCGACAATGCAGTACAGCCTGCCAAAGCATACAATACACACAATTTTACATTATAATAAAGTATACCATATTTTGCCGAAATAAAAAAGGCATATCTGTAAAACAATCTTATGAAATATCATAACAATCTTATATTCTTTTTCTTACAACATAAAACAAAAGAAAACCCTTTTACAAAAGAGTTTTACTTTCGTAAAAGGGTTTTCATTCATATTAATTATACAGGGTATGCACCATTCTTGGTGTCAGCCTGAGCAAGATCAACTTTTTCCTGCTGTGCAAGACGATACTTAAAGAAGTCAACAGCAACCTGAGGGAATAAGGCGTATGACAATACGTCTTCATCCTGCTGCTTCCATTCCTTCATCTCTGCTTCAATCTTATCTAACTCGTTAGGAAGCAAATCTGCGGGACGGCAGGTGATAATTTCTTCACCGGGGATAACCTTATCCTGAACTTCTTTATTGAAAGGCTTAACGGTCTGACCGTATTCACCGCGAAGAACAGCCTTGGTTTCCTTGGTAGCCATCTTATATCTTTCACCCATAAGTACATTGAATACAGCCTGTGTACCAACGATCTGTGAAGAAGGTGTAACCAAAGGAGGCTCACCTAAATCCTTACGAACTTCAGGAATTTCCTTTAATACATCATAGTACTTGTCTTCAGCATTCTGCTCTTTTAACTGGCTAACCATGTTAGAAAGCATACCGCCGGGTACCTGATATAACAATGTCTTAATATCAACACCCATAACCTTAGGATTTAAGAGTCCGTTTGCAAGACACTCATCTCTGTAAGGTCTGAAGTAATCAGCGATTTCTGCAAGAAGGTTCTGATCGTAACCTGTATCAAAAGGAGTTCCCTTGAAGGTTTCAACCATAACTTCTGTAGCAGGCTGTGATGTACCCAAAGCAAGAGGTGACATTGCACAGTCAATTACATCCACACCGGCTTCTACAGCCTTTAAGTATGTCATACTACCAACACCTGAGGTATAGTGTGTATGTAATTGGATGGGAAGTTTTGTAGCACTCTTCATTGCCTTAACAAGTTCTTCTGCCTTGTAAGGAACGAGAAGACCAGCCATATCCTTAATACAAATAGAATCTGCACCCATGTTTTCGATGTCTTTTGCCATCTTGGTCCAGTAATCCAATGTATATGCATCACCTAATGTATAAGAAAGGGCAATCTGCGCATGACCGCGGCCTTCCTGCTGTTTTGCTTTATTTGTAGCATCTACGGCTGCCTGAAGGTTTCTTAAGTCATTCAAGCAGTCAAAAATTCTGATGATATCAATACCGTTAGAGATAGACTTCTGTACAAACTGATCTACCACATCATCGGCATAGTGACGGTAACCCAAGATATTCTGACCTCTAAAAAGCATCTGAAGTTTTGTATTCTTAAATCCGTCTCTTAATTTACGAAGTCTCTCCCAGGGATCTTCCTTTAAGAATCTGAGAGAAGCATCGAATGTTGCACCACCCCAGCATTCTACGGAATGGTATCCAACTTTGTCCATCTTATCAACGATGGGTAACATGAATTCAGTCGGCATTCTGGTTGCAAGCAAAGATTGATGTGCATCACGCAGAACGGTTTCTGTAATTCCAATGGGTTTTTTCACCACTTTATTTTCAGCGTTATCCATTATATTTTCCTCCAATTTTATATAAAACATTTTGCCTCTGAATCAAATCAGAATACCCCAAAGATTGCCATAAATGTACCGGCTGCAACCGCAGTACCGATAACACCTGCAACGTTAGGTCCCATAGCATGCATCAATAAGAAGTTTGTAGGATCTTCTTCTGCACCAACTTTCTGGGATACACGGGCCGCCATAGGAACCGCAGATACACCTGCTGAACCGATAAGGGGATTTACCTTACCCTTGGTTGCCCAACACATAATCTTACCGAATACAACACCTGCCGCAGTACCGAATGCAAACGCAATCAAACCTAAAATTACGATACAAATAGTATCCATCTTAAGGAATGCTTCCGCACTTGTAGTTGCACCAACGGATGTACCAAGTAAAATTACTACGATGTACATCAATGCATTGGATGCTGTTTCTGTCAACTGTCTGACTACGCCTGATTCACGGAATAAGTTACCTAACATCAACATACCAACCAAAGGTGCTGTTGTAGGAAGAATCAAACATACAACGATTGTAACAACGATAGGGAACAAAATCTTCTCCAATTTGGATACAGGACGAAGCTGTTCCATCTTGATTGCTCTTTCCTTCTTTGTTGTCAAAAGTTTCATAATAGGCGGCTGGATAATGGGTACCAATGACATATAAGAATATGCCGCAACCGCAATAGGTCCGAGTAATGCAGTCTGTCCGAGTTTACCGGCAAGGAAAATAGAGGTCGGTCCGTCTGCACCACCGATAATTGAAATTGCTGCAGCAGCCTTATCATTAAAGTCTACCCAACCTGTCTCGTTAAATAACAATGCTCCGAAGTATGCAGCGAAAATACCAAACTGTGCCGCTGCACCAAGTAAGAAACTCTTAGGATTGGCAATCAGGGGACCGAAGTCAGTCATAGCACCTACACCCATAAAAATCAGGGAAGGCATAATTGCCCATTCATCCAACAAGTAAAAATAATAGAGTAATCCGCCGGCTTCTCCATTCTCTCCAACAGGTGCCATAATATCAGGGTAGATATTAACCAGCAACATACCGAATGCAATGGGAAGCAACAGCAACGGTTCGTATTCCTTCTTAATTGCAAGATATAAAAATACACATGCAACCGCGATCATAATATAGTTTCCAATCGTCAGATTAAAGAAAGCTGTCTGTTGAATCAGATTACCCAGCGTATTAATAATATAATCCATCTTTTAGAAACCTCCTGTTAATTTAAATCCACGATAAGTGATTAGTTCAATGTTGCAAGAACTGCACCAGCTTCAACAGCATCACCAACAGCAACATCAATACTTGCTACTGTACCGTCTTCGGGAGCAACAACAGGGATTTCCATTTTCATAGCTTCAAGAATGATAACTGCGTCACCCTTCTTCACTGCCTGTCCGACTTTTGCTTCAATCTTAAAGATTTTACCGGCAGCACCTGCTTCTACCTTAATGCTGCCTGTTCCGCCTGCCGCAGGAGCCGCTGCGGGAGCTGCTGCAACTACGGGAGCTGCCTTCTTTACTACGGGAGCCGCAACGGGAGCCACACCACTGCCTGCACCTTCTTCTACAACAACGTCATATACGTTTCCATTAACGGTAATTGTATAATTTTTCATTTCTTTATCCTCCTAATTAAGCGTGCTTTTCCAGCTTCTTTTATTTGACTTCTTAATGCTTCTAACCACAAATCCGTCTGTTGAAGTACTTCCTTCGTACGCGGCAATTGCGGCACTGATTACAGCTACCAATTCCAAATCATCAGCGAGTTCCGTCTCTTCTTTTTCAATAATCTGTGCAATGGTATTATCTACTGCATCTCCTGTTTTCTTTGCAGTCTTCTTTTCTTTTTTATTAGCAGAAGCCTTCTCGATTTTTGAAATCAAGGTAAAACTCTGAATAATAAACATAATCAGAATTAAAACTGCAAATACGGTTCCCATACCAAGGAGCGTATTTAATGCTGCTCTTTCCATATTTTCACCTACGGTGTAAACAGGATTAAATGCCACATTGGTAATATACATATCTTCATCATATAAAACAACCATTTCAACGTTTCTTACTTCTGTTACCAAAGTAGCAGTTACGGTGAAACCATCCTCTGCGGAAGCATATACATAACCATCTACCAAACCGGTAGGCGTACCGTTCTCTTCTTCCGAAGAAAGATAAGACGCAATCGCTTTCTCATATGTATCCTGGGATTCAATCTTTAAGTTGTTTTCTTTTTTCCATTTTGTCTGCAATTCTTCCCATATATCTTTTGACAGGTTCAACTGCACTTCACGATCCGCTTCACTGTAAGCGGCATTGGCTGTCCAATCACCTTCAGCAGAAGCATCTGTAGGAAGTTCCACTACAATCAGGCTGATTAATGATTTCACATTCCCCTCAACCTGCTGAATTTGGGTCTCATCCAAATTTACTTCCTGACTTGCACAACCGGTCAAAAGCAGCATGGAGAAAAGCACACAACAAATCAAAGTAATTATTTTTTTCATAGTTGTGTTATCCTTTCCGAATTATACTGTGCCATGCTTCTTTGCAGGACGGTCTTCTCTCTTGCTGTAAAGCATTTCAAACGCACCGATAACATACTTTCTTGTTTCAGCAGCAGAAATAATATAATCTACATAACCTCTCTTTGCAGCACTCAATGCACTGTTCTGCAATGCAGCATATTCTTTTGCCTTTTCATCTAAAACATCAGCGCCTTCACCATCGTACATAATCTTTGCTGCAAGTTTTGCATCCATGGTGCCGATTTCTGCCTTGTCCCATGCAAAAGTCACATCTGCACCGATTGCCTTGGAGTTCATTGCAACATATGCACTACCGTAAGCCTTCTTGGTAATTACATTTACCTTGGGAACGGTTGCATTTGCAAATGCATAAGTAAGTTTTGCAACGGCTTTGGCCATACCCTTTTCGGCACACTTTGTCGCCTTAAATCCCTTAACATTGGTAAGAGAAAGTACGGGAATTGAGAATGCATCACAGAAATTAATAAATTCTGCTGCCTTTTCGCATCCGCGAACAGAGAGTTCTTCACCTAACTTCTCTGCAACTTTACCGTCTTCCCCGTAAATTTCACTTCTGTTTGCAACAGCACCTATGGTCATTCCGTTTAATTTCATTAAACCAACAACCATATCCTTGCCATAGTTTGCTTTAACTTCAACGAACATTCCGTCATCTGCAATATCACTTAATGCAATTACTGTATCGCCGGCTCCTGCTTCTACCTGAGAACATAAGCGGTTCAAATCATCCGCGCATTCCGTAAACTCTGCTTCCTCTTCGTTATTTCCAGGAAGAAGGGATACCAACTGACGAATCTGTCCCATAATTTCATTTTCAGAGCCCACAAAATCAACCAAACCGCTTTCTTCTGACTGGAACTGTGCAGAAGATGTGTCACATTTTCCGATTTCATTACCATCCAATGCATTAGGTGAGTTCACAAATAATTTTGCCTTCTTTTCTTCCATAAAAGTAAAGTCGGTTAAAGAAGGAATCACTGCAAGTCCGCCTCCGCAGGTTCCAAAAATTGCAGTAATCTGAGGAATCACACCGCTTGCCATAGACTGCTTTAAATAAATTTCACCGAATGCATTCAGCGCGTCAGTAGCCTCCTGTAATCTTAAGCCGGCTGAATCGATGAGACCGATTACAGGCGCACCCATCTTCATAGCCAAATCATAAAGATTTACAATTTTCTTGGCATGCATTTCACCAATGGTACCGTTGATTACGGATGCATCCTGGCTGTAAACATACACAAGATTGTCGTTGATTACTCCGTAGCCGGTAATAACACCGTCAGAAGGAGTATCCAGCTGCTTCAGATTGAAATCAGTAGCTCTTGCACTTACAAGTGCCCCTATTTCAACGAAACTGTTTTCGTCGAGCAAAGCATTAATTCTCTGTCTCGCTTCACTTGTTGAAGTAGTACTCATTTTGTTGACCTCCATTTATGATTTTTAATAAAAATTATACTATTCACGGCGGTTTCTTCTTTCGTAAAATGTCAGTTTGCACAAACAATTTGCGCGCTTTTCACTTTATTACTACAAAAAACCCACACACTCTAAAAGTATAACATAAGTCTGTCAATTCTTCTAGCATATTTTGACATTTTTTTCGTTTTAAATCAAAAATTTTTCAACAATTTTACCAAAACAATACCAAGGCGTGATTTTATCTGTTTTTTCCAATGTTCGTATGGGAAATTCCGCCAAAACTTCACCATTCAGAACATATCTTTCATATCCCACAATCTGTCCTTCTTCCACCGGAGCCGTCAGTTTATCAACCAATTCATATTCGGTAACAATTTCTTCATCCTCCCGTAGCAGCATACCAACTTCCTCCCTTTCCAACGTAAGGTATGCTTCCGGTACAACTCCGTCCTCAACCTCCAGCGGTCCATAAGTTCCTTCACCGATATAAGATTGATAAAAATAATTCTGCGTACCGTAGTTCATTAAAGTCTTTGTATCCGCCCACTTCCAACTTTTATTAGGCGGCCATCCGCTTGCCAATACCACGGAAATAAAAGTTGCTTCTCCCTGCTTCACCGCTCCCACAAAACAATACCCTGCACCGTTTGTGAAACCGGTTTTTACTCCTATTGCCCCTTCATACATATTCAAAAATGCATCTTTATTATAAACCGTATACTGTTTCTGTCCCGCTTTCTCCATAAAAGAATAACTTCCCGTAGCAATAATTTCGCAAAAATCTTTATTATCCAGAGCGTACGCAGTAATCAATGCCATATCATAGGCCGTACTTCCATGTTG
This sequence comes from Lachnospiraceae bacterium, assembly GCA_017473115.1. Taxonomy (GTDB): domain Bacteria; phylum Bacillota; class Clostridia; order Lachnospirales; family Lachnospiraceae; genus UBA3766. The sequence goes on along the minus strand of JAFUNC010000002.1, from coordinate 108,449 downwards.
TTTTCCGGCTCTCGATGCATCCAGTCCGTTGGGCGTAACAAAAAAAGTATTTTCACATCCTAATTCCGCAGCCTTGGCATTCATCATATCCGCAAAACCATCCACACTGCCACCAAGATATTCCGCAATTGCTACCGCAACATCATTGTGAGATTCCAACATCAGAGAGTATAGCAAATCTTTTAAATTATAGGATTCACCTTCTTTGATTCCCAGTCTCACTTTGGGCTGTCCCTGTGCTTTCCGGGATACGGTTACATATTCATCGGCTTTTCCGGATTCCAAGGCTAAAATGCATGTCATTATTTTGGTGGTACTTGCCATGGGCATCACTTCGTATCCGTTTTCCTCATATAATACCCGCCCGGATTCGGCATCCATCAAAAGTGCCGAACGGGCATACAATTTAAGGTCTGCCTCTTCGGCAGATACCGTAATTGACGCATTCAACCACAGCAGCAATACACAAAAAAGAAGCAGACCTTTTCTTATCATTTTTCTCATCTTATTCACCTGTTTTACACTTATTATCACTATATGATATTCAATGGTATAAAATCACCGATTATTTTCTCCTTACTCCCCTAAATTTACCGTAAACAAAAAGAACCCCAGAAAAAAAGTATTCAAACACTTCTGAGATTCTTAACCATTTTTAAATATCCAGTTTTAATTGAATTTCCTGTTCTGCCTGTACTTTGAAATCTTCCAACAAATCTCTGCTCATCTCCGGCAAATCATCGATGGATTTCACGCCAAAACTACGTAAAAACTGCTCTGTAGTTCCAAACAAAAGCGGTCTTCCCGGTGCATCCAGGCGTCCTAACTCTTTTACAAAGCCCAACTCTACCAAGCGGCTGATACCATGATCGCTGTTTACACCACGGATTTTCTCCACATCCAAACGCGTTACGGGCTGCTTGTATGCAATAATGGATAAAACCTCCAACAAAGCATCTGTCAGCGTCTGTTTTTTCGGTGCTGACGCAACCTTAATCAACTCATCATAAAACTCATCCTTTGTGCGTAACTGGACAGCGTCCTCAAGTTCCACAATTTGAATACCGCGATTGCTTTCCGCATAAAAGACCTTCATCTCTTCCAATATTTCTTTTACAAATTTCTCATTCTCATCCACGGCAATTGCCAAATCCGAAATACTTACGGAATCTCCCATAGCAAACAAAACCGCCTCGATTACCGCCTGCGCTCTTTCTCGTTCCACTTTTCATCACCTCAATCAGGTATCCGATGCCGGCAAAACACCTGCCAACGGGTCCTCTTTTTCTTCTTTCTTTGTTTCCGATAAATCAATCACACCACTGAACGGGGCCTTATATGTAATATTGATTTCGCCGAACGTATCATCCTGTTCCACATCCACACTACCGACTTTAATCAACTCCAGAACAATAAGGAATGTCACAATCACTTCCATCTTGCTCTTCTGTTTCTCCAGCAACTGTCTGAAACTGCATTTACGATTCTTCTCAATGTAGTCAAAAATATAAGACTGTTTCTTTTCCAGATCAATTTCTTCTTTTTGGATTTTACCAAAAGTACTGCGCACAGGGTCAATTTTATCTTCCTGACGTTTCATAATACTTTGGAATAATTCATTTAAAAGTTGTAAGGTGGAATCTCCCACCAGTTCTTCATAATCAATTGGTGCCTGATATTCCAGAACTTCCTTGGGAATGGTCGGTTTCTTGTACAGATATTTCTCTGCTCCCATCTGCATATCTTTCAGTTCATAGGACATATATTTGTACATCTTATATTCCAACAATTTCTGGACCAGTTCCGCTCTGGGATCTTCTTCCTCACCGTCTTCATTCACTTCGGGCGGAAGAAGCATTTTACACTTAATATCCAAAAGTGTAGCCGCCATCACAAGAAATTCACTCATTACATTCATATCATCCGTATGCATCTGATTAATATATTCCAGATACTGCTGGGTAATTTCCGCAATGGGAATATCATAAATGTCTACTTTATTCTTTTCAATCAAATGAAGGAGAAGATCAAGAGGACCTTCAAAAACCTCCAGTTTAACAGGTATTGCCATAAAATTTCTCCGTTTTTACAAATCCACTCTATTTTATCCGTTTTTACGCATCTTTGCAAGCAGGCTTTAAATGAATTACGATTAATTCTGCCGGATTAAAAATACGCATAGGGAGCGTATGGGTTCCCAATCCGCAACTTACAATCATATCGGCATCCCCTCTGTGATACAGTCCTCCGTTATATCTCGGAAAGAATCGCACTGCCGGCGATGCAATTCCTCCTACAAACGGCATACGGATAATACCACCGTGAACATGTCCTGCCAACGTCAAGTCTGCTCCGTATGCAGCGTATTGTCTAAAATAATCCGGATTATGTGCCAGAAGAATTTCGTAACACTCTTTGTCACTTTTTCCCAGGATTTCTTCCAAGTAAGTATTCTCCATATGGCGTACCACAAATCTTTTATAATACTTGCGATCGATTTCCGCGCCGCGAATCCGAATATTATATTCTTTGAGAAATACCGTTTCGTTTCGCAAAAAAACAACGCCCTTTTCTATCAACGGCATACTGTATTCATCATACATACTTTCATATTTTTCCCGGTACAAATCCGAACGGTACTCATGATTGCCCATACCATGGTACACGGTATAATTCTTTGCCAAAGTATGCATAAAAGCCTTCGCCGTATCATTTCCTTCTCCGGGGCTTGCCACAATCATATCACCGCCCACCAACAAAACATCCGGCTTAACTTCATGAATTGCATTCAATAATTTTTCATTCTCTTTCCCGTAACTCTTGTTATGCAAATCACTCAAAAATACAAAAGTACCTTCTTTTGCGATTTTATCAGAGGTAAAAGTGTACTCTCGCACCACAAAACGGTTCATGTCCCGAATGTTCACTATGAAAAAAAACAGAGCAACTGCGATACAAATTCCCAATATGATATATCCCATACATTCTCCATTCAAAACCATAAAAATAGGATTCTTGTTTTGATATGTGTAAGCATTTCAGCACATATCTTTTACTTTTACATAAAATCAGGTATCGTCCGTTACTTACGACATCAATAACAGACCATACCTGATTATTTTAACATATCTCACCTGATTACAAAAGATATTTTATAAAAACCTTACCATAATAATCCCAAACACCGGCTTTCTCCGCCTCTGCCAAAGAGACAATATCTACGCTTCCGAGTTCTTTTCCGTCACAACTATATACAATTTCACCTACAACCTGCCCCATCTGAACCGGTGCCTCAATTTCTTCTTTTACCATGATTTTACGTTCTACGTTAGCAAAATCCATTCCCGTTATGTCAAGATAAGTAAATTGTTCCTCACAAGCCACCGGAATCTCATCAATAATCGCACCTTTTACCGGAAGGCTGTCGCATCCCAAACTTCTGGTATCCTGATACAGACGGCTCACAGAGAACCCATAATTAAAAAGGCTGATGGCATCTTTATTTCGCAAATCTGAAGTTTCTGCCGCCATAACCACCGCAATCAGGGAAATATTATCCTTCTTCGCTGTAGCACTGATGCAATATTTTGCCGTACTGGTAAAACCGGTTTTCAACCCCGTAGTATATGGATACTGCTTTAATAATTTATTCGTACTGGATAAAGTAAAAGTAGAATCTCCGCGATTCGTGGAATGCACAATATCTTCCATCCATATGGTGGTAAAATGATATACTTCGGGATATTGATGAATCAGGTATCGGGACATGGTAGCAATATCCCGTGCCGTGGTATAATGTTCCGGCGAATCCGTCAAGCCGCAGCAATCCACAAAATGCGTATTCTCCATCCCCAGTTCGGACGCTTTTTCATTCATACGGGCCACAAACTCCTCTTCTGTTCCTGCCACATACTCAGCCAGAGCAACGCTGGCATCGTTACCGCTGGATACTGCCACACATTTTAAAAGCGTCTCTACTGTCTGTAATTCTCCTTCCTCCAGAAAAACCTGGGAACCTCCCATCGACTGGGCATGAGCACTGGTTACCACCTTGTCATTCATAGTAATTTGACCGTTTTCGATTGCTTCAAACACCAAAATCATAGTCATTACTTTGGTAATACTGGCAGGACTTTTTTGTTCATCGGCATTTACCTCATAAATAACCTGTCCCGTAGTCTCTTCCACCAGAATCACGGAAGTTGAATGATGTGCGGGAGCCGCTGCACAAATGGTTGTTGCCGTTTGAAAAATCATACACATTGAAAAAAGCACTGCAATGAAACATCTTACTATTCCAAACGTTTTATTTTGCCTCATATGTAACCTCAGAAAAGTTATTACTACATTGTATTTACATTTCGGCAGGAATAGACGATTATTCTACACTTTTTTCAACCTTTTTGATATAATTTGCCATATCATCTTTGGCCTTACGGAAGCACTCCAACAGTTTATACGAAAATATACCGCATTCACCCTGAAGAATCATATTATACGCCTCTTCAAAAGGAATCGCTCCTTTATATACACTTTCCGAAAGCAATGATTCAAAACAATCCGCTACAGATACCAGTTGGGCCGAAATCGGTATCTCATCTCCTTTTAATCCGTCCGGATATCCGGAGCCGTCATACTTTTCATGATGCCATCTTACGATTTCTGTACCGTATCGGACATATTCTTCATCCAACATATCCGTTAAACTGTTTACAATATCATATCCTTTGACGGAATGTGACTTCACATATTCAAACTCCTCTTTCGTCAGTTTCCCCGGTTTTAAGAGAATCGCATCCGAAAGCATAACCTTACCCACATCATGCAAAACACTGGCCGCTGCAATAGCATTGATCTTTTCTCCGGTCAATTCATATTCCGGATAGTGTTTCATCATATAAGTACCGAGAATCTTAGTAAAACCCTTTACTCTGGTGGTATGCATACGTCCCTCTAAATTTCGGTACTCTACCACCGTTCCTAAAATATTGATTATATTCTCCTGATTCTTTTTCAACTGCAACGCCTGTTGCTTTAACAGCCGATATTGGGATTGCAACGTTAAAGTCTGCTTATCCAGCCGTTCTTTAAAATCATTTTTTTGCTCAAACAATACCAATAACTTATTTAATCTTTGCATGATAAAATCTTTATTGACCGGCTTGCGAATATAATCTACCGCACCATACTCAAAACATTCCGCCACCTGTTCTACCGACTGTTCGCTGGTAACCACCAATACAGGAAACGCACCCAGATACTTTCTCTCGGTCATTTTTTTCAAAAAAGTAATTCCGTCCATTTCCGGCATATTAATATCAAGAAAAACAGCAGCAATCTCCTGCATCTGCTCCTCAACGATTTTCAAAGCCTCCACACCGTTTCCCGCTTCTGCAACGGCATAAGTATCCTTCAGAATATCAATTAAAACCTGACGATTAAATGCGGAATCATCCACAACCAATATCTTATTTCTCATTCCAATCCCCCCGACATATTAATTGTTGTATACTGAAATATCGCTGTTTTGCTGCTTCACGGTGATATTACGTTGATTTTTGGCTTCCCATCGGCTGCTGCCCATTTCAATCACAGTACCTTCATAAGCATTTCCGCCAATCACAATGCTGACGAGTTTTTCTTTATCAATCATTCTTTTTAATTTCTTCTCCAGTTCTTTCATTTTATCCAACTGTTTTTGTTTCAGAAAAACTGCATTTTCAACCTTTTGAAAAAGTTCCATTTCACTGCGTTCCTGCGCCGAATATTTCTCCATAAGTTCGCCATAGGTTCTGCTTAATACCTCTAATTGCCGGGCGACATCTTTTATATTAAAAAGAATATTCTGATAATCATTACGTGCAGCCTCATTAATTTGTACTTTTAAAACGGTTTTTAATCCTGCATGATTCCCCACATTATTCAGATAAAAACCGGATTCCGAACTTGCCACGCCCCCGGCAAAAATCTTCGTTGACGTAATGATTCCTTTTGCATACAACTGACTGTTCAGACACTTCTCTACTTCGATATTACCGTCGGCCATAACCTTGGTAGCATCAAAAAATCGGCTCACTATATTTTTTCCTGCTTTTACCGTTCCCAAGCCGGAGGAGTTCATACCCTTTTTAAGCATGACACTGCCTTCGGTTTCAATCACTGCAACTTCAACATTACCGTCAATTACAATATCACCGGTTGCTTTTACCGTCATTCCGCTGCTCACATTCCCGCGGATATGAAGACTTCCGTCAAAAAAAATGTTTCCTGTGGTCATATTAATTTCATCTAATTCCAAATGATTTACCACCGACAGTTCCTCGTCCTCCAGACGTATCATTCCGTTATACAAGGCTGTATATGTTTTCTTGTCCTCTTCCAATCGGAATCCTTTTCCTCTCAGCACGCGTTTCTCCGTGCCTTTTCGGCCTTTGATTACATTTCCAAGCACGTCATATCCGTCAATGCCTTCTTTCGCTTCATGATAATATGCAATTTTTTGACCTTCGCGTACTACTTCAAACCATTCAATATCTTTATAATCCGTACTTCCGTCTTCTAAAACCTTCGGTTTTTTCTGTACATCCGTACGGAAGAAATACTCGTAACGACCGTCTTCACCTTTTAACGGTATTTTACCCTGCGCAATTAATATGGGGCCTGCTTCGTATCCGCTATTGCAAATCCGTTCCAGTACAGTATCCAATATCCCTTTTTTTATGTTCTTCTCTCTTAAAAAATCCATAAGAGTTTCATGTTCTATGGTGCCATTCGGTATTTCAACGGTAAGATACGCTTCCATATTGCCCGCACGGAATTCCAACGCCAAATGTTCTTTACCCAATACCGGTTTTTTAGAATCATCCGTTCTGACATTATCTTCATTTTCTGCTTTCACCGGAAAATGATGTACATCCAAAGCATGCTCAGAGGATAATATATTACTTACCGATGCTTCCATTTGTTTTACAAATGCATTGCCGTTTACATGGGTCTTTAATAAAAGTTCCAGTCGTTTCTTACGCATTTCTTTTGCCGAATATCGCAAAGAACAATATGAATCAACTTCAATACCAGCTTTTAATCCTAATCGGATTTCCCGCATCTGTTCCCAATCATAAAATTCTCCGCTATATTTGGAAACATCCAAACGATTTTCTAAACCAAGGCGAAGTTCTCTCATTTTACGCCAACTGTACATCTCTTTGGCATAAACGGATACATCCACGCCACTTTCCAATCCATTGCAAATTTCAGCAATGGATGCAGCCCTGTATTCCCTGTTAATGTGCGGCGTAAAAACTATATTTTTTTCCAATGCTTTTCTGATTTCCGCAAGTTGTAATGCATCATACCCCTCATGAATATAAGCAAGCAAATCAATACCCTTTCCTTTTGCAAGGCGGAATTCTTTTAAAACACCGGCATTCCATTCAAGATAAGGCATAAGATCAATGCCATCCTGCAACCCTTTACGAATTTGACGCATCTTCTCAAAAGAAATCTCCGGATTGGCATAACATTTCACATCCAGTTTTGCTTTCAGTCCTTTCCTGATCTCCTCCATTTGGAACCAGTCAAATTCAGGTTTGGCATAATGCTCAACCGCCAACCCTTCCGACAAGCCCAATTGAATTTGATGCAACTGGATATCCATAAATCCTTTTTTCTTTAATTGTTCCAATACAGCATTTTCCATAAAAATCCCCACCCCAAAAAGATACTAAATCAAACAGAATCGTATGCCTTTTTCTATATTTTATTATATCTTAAAATTGTAGTTTTGGAAATGAAAAATACAGAATTTTCAACATGATAATCAGGCGCAAAATCATACATGGTTTACGTCTGTCCGGTTGATTCACCAAAATAAAAAAGACCGACGTAAAACGCCGGTCTCTCATTTGCTTATGTATAAAATTTACATAGGAGCGTATACACCTCTTAAACCTAACTTCTGAATCATACCGTCAGGATCCTGTGCATACTGAACAACCATTTCCTTATCAATCTTACCTTCCAAGTAAAGCTGTGTAAGGGCTTCGTCCATGGTGATCATACCCATCTTACGGTTTGTCTGCATGGTTGACTGTAACTGATGTGACTTACCTTCACGAATCAGGTTACGTACCGCATGGTTTGCATGCATTACCTCGAATGCTGCAACTCGACCTCTACCGTCAGCGGTAGGAATCAACTGCTGAGAAATAACTGCCTCCAATACGTTAGCAAGCTGAACACGAATCTGTTGCTGCTGATGAGGCGGGAAAACGTCGATGATACGGTCGATTGTACTTGCTGCACCGATAGTATGCAGTGTAGAAAGCACCAAGTGACCTGTTTCGGCTGCGGTGATTGCTACGGAAATAGTTTCGTAGTCACGCATTTCACCTACGAGGATAATATCGGGATCTTCTCGAAGGGCAGCTCTTAAGGCTCTCTCATAACTCATAGAGTCAAAACCGATTTCTCGCTGGTTAACCATTGACATTTTATGTAAGTGCAGATACTCGATAGGGTCTTCCAGTGTAATGATATGTGCATCACGGTTGTTGTTCGCCTTATCAATGATGGAAGCAAGTGTTGTTGATTTACCGGAACCGGTAGGACCTGTTACCAATACAAGACCTCTCTTACGGTTGTAAAGTTCAACTACGGAATTGGGAACACCCAACTGCGCAGGAGAAGGAATAACGGTATTAACGGCACGGAGCGCCATTGCTACGGAACCTCTCTGACGGAATGCATTAACACGGTAACGACCAAGGTTGGTAACCGCGAAAGACATATCCAGTTCTCCTCGTTCTTCGAACATCTGCTTCTGATGGTCTGTCATAATCTGTGCAACAATTGCTAATGTATCGTCCGGTTTTAAAATCGGAAAATCCATATTTAACAAATGTCCGTTTACACGCATTTTAGGCGGTAAACCTGCTGTTAAATGAATATCGGATGCTCTGGCATCCATTGCAACCTGTAATATTTCTTCAATACGTGGCATAGTTCTTTCCCCTTTTCTTATTTGGTACTTTATCAGGATAAAGGTACACTATTTTGTATGGTCAAAGCCCTCCCTTAATTTCTTCAAAGCCTTCTTCTCAATTCTTGAGACATAACTTCTGGAAATTCCCAAGGCCATTCCAACCTCTCTCTGGGTCATCTCGTGCTCTCTCATTAACCCATAACGCATAAAAATGATTTCTTTCTCCCGCGGTGTCAGGCAATTATCTATCAGCGAACCAAGTTTCCTAAGATTCTCTGTGCGCTCCATTTCCTCCACCACATCTGCCTGCTCGCTCTCGATTACATCCAGAAGGCTGATTTCATTTCCTTCCGTATCGGTTCCGATCGGCTCATACAAGGACACTTCCCTGGAAAGTTTTTTTCTTGAACGAAACATCATCAGAAGTTCATTCTCAATACATCGGGCCGCATAGGTTGCCAACTTATTTCCTTTTGTTGCATCAAAGGTGGCAATTGCCTTCATCAATCCTATGGTTCCCACCGAAATCAAATCCTCCGTATTCTCATCCACACCCTGATATTTCTTCGCAACATGCGCCACCAGTCTTAAATTTCTTTCAATGAGAATATTTCGTGCTTCAAGTCCCTTTTCTCCATTGCCATCTTCTTGCATCTGCCGTATATAAAAGGCTTCCTCGTCTGCAGTAAGCGGTTGTTGAAAAGTTTTCAAAAGAAGCCTCCATGAACTCTTTATCACATTCTATGAGAGGACGATTTCAATTGTGCCTTTCCACGCGTCTACAAAATATTATACAGATTAGGTCCAAACCTTGCAAGCAAAATTATGTATTTTCCGCCGAAAAAATGTTTTTTTTCATATACTTTTGATTTACTTAACATGAAATATATAAAAATCACTCTAAAAGAATAAAATCCGCCATTACAAAATTGGAAATATCCCTACCGCGTTCGGTTAACCGTATACTTTGTTCTGCCCGTTCCAACAGTCCGTTTTGGATATGTTTTTCCAACACATCCCCATATATTTCTTCCATCGAAATACCAAACCGTTTTCTAAACGTTTCTTTCGAAATACCGCTATTCATTCGAAGTCCCATAAACATAAACTCCGCATATTGATCCTTCTCGGTCAGATACTCCATTTCTTCATAAAAAGAGTTCTCCATAGGCTCTTCTAATTCTGCGCCCAGATACCGTTTCAAATCCACGGTGTTTTTCCATCGCACGCCATTTCGATAAGAGGCTGCCGCAACTCCAAAACCGAGATATTCTTCACATTGCCAATAACGGATATTATGCCTGCATTCTCTTCCTTTTTTTGCATAGTTGGATATTTCATACTGCTCATAACCGTATTCACGGAGAATGCGTCCGGTCTTATGATAAATCAATCGTTCTTCTTCCTCTGACGGCAATTTTAACTCCATATCATAAAAAGGAGTTCCCTCTTCCACAATCAAACTGTATACCGATATATGCTCCGGATTCAGTTCTGCCACTTTACGTAATGAACGGCTAAAACTCTCCGGCGTCTGCTCAGGCACCGAAGACATTAAATCCACGTTAATATTATCAAATCCTGCTTCTCGTGCCAGAAAATAGGTTTCTTCAAACGTTTTACAATCATGGATTCTTCCAAGTGCTTTTAATTCATTGTCATTGCAGGACTGTAAACCGATGCTCAGACGATTGATGCCCATTTTACGATATTTTATCAGTTTATCGTAGTCAACGGTACCGGGGTTTATTTCTATGCTGCATTCGCACTCCGGCACCAAACAAAACGTTTCTTTTAGTTTACATAAAACTTCTTCTAAGAGATTGACATCCAGCACGGACGGCGTACCTCCCCCGATAAAAACGGTATCAACAATATTACCATTGGAAGTCCTGCATATTTCCTTTTTAAGTTGGTTAACATAATTTATTTGTATTTCCGGCGTTGAAGGACCGGATACAAAGTCACAATACAGACATTTCCGTACACAAAAAGGAATGTGTATATAAATCCCTAATGATTTGCGATTCATACTGCACACCCCTTTCCTTTTTGGTTTACATAATTCCAGTTATACTTTAAGTCCTATATTAGTAAGACCTCTTCTTCTGTCAGACTCCAAATCACTTCTTATCATCCAGTTTTAACACGCTCATAAATGCCTGCTGAGGAATCTCCACATTGCCCACCTGACGCATACGCTTCTTACCTTCTTTCTGTTTCTCAAGAAGTTTCTTCTTACGAGTAATATCACCGCCGTAACACTTGGCGAGTACGTCCTTACGCATTGCCTTCACGGTTTCACGGGCAATGATTTTTCCGCCCACTGCTGCCTGAATAGGAATTTCAAACAAGTGTCTGGGAATTTCGTCCTTTAACTTTTCACACATTTTACGACCACGCTCATAAGCGGTATCTTTATGCACAATAAAAGACAATGCATCCACTTCTTCGCGGTTAACAAGAATGTCCAACTTCACCAGTTCAGACTGCTCATATCCTTTTAAATCATAATCAAAGGATGCGTATCCTCTGGAACGGGACTTTAAGGCATCAAAGAAATCGTAAATGATTTCATTCAAAGGCAACTCATATTTTAAAAGCGCTCTTGTTTCTTCCATGTAGTCCATACCAAGATAACGGCCGCGGCGTTCCTGACAGAGTTCCATAATGGAACCGATATATTCCGTTGTTACCATGATTTCCGCCGTTACGATAGGTTCTTCCATAAATTCAATTTCGGAAGGATCCGGCAAATTGCTGGGATTGGTTAACTCAATAATCTCACCGTCCGTTTTATGCACCTTATATACTACACCAGGTGCTGTGGTTACCAAATCGAGATTATATTCTCTTTCCAAACGCTCCTGAATAATTTCCAAATGCAACAAACCAAGGAATCCGCAACGGAAACCGAAGCCTAAGGCAATGGAAGTTTCAGGTTCATAATTAAGCGCCGCATCGTTTAACTGCAACTTCTCCAATGCGTCTCTTAAGTCCGGATATTTTGCACCGTCTGCGGGATACACACCACAGTATACCATGGAGCGTACTTTTTTATAACCGGGAAGGGGTTCTTTACAGGGTCTGTTAAAATCGGTTACGGTATCACCTACTGCGGTATCTTTGACATTTTTAATAGATGCAGTAATATAACCTACCATACCGGCAGACAACTCTTCGCAGGGAATAAACTGTCCTGCACCGAAAGTTCCCACTTCTACAACATCGGCCTTTGCCTTGGTTGCCATCATCTGAATGGTTGTCCCTTTTTTAACCGTACCTTCCATTACACGGCAAAATACAATAACACCCTTATAGGAATCATATAAAGAGTCAAAAATCAATGCCTGAAGCGGTGCATCTTCATTACCGTCCGGGGCGGGTATTTTATTTACAATTGCCTCTAAAACCTCTTCAATTCCGATGCCGTTCTTCGCAGAAATCAACGGTGCATCCTGCGCTTCAATACCGATAATATCTTCTATCTCATCCTTCACGCGCTGAGGATCCGCACTGGGCAAATCGATTTTATTTATAACGGGAAACACATCAAGGTTATGATCCAACGCCAAATATACATTGGCAAGCGTCTGGGCTTCAATACCCTGAGCAGCATCCACCACAAGAATGGCACCGTCACAGGCTGCCAGACTACGGCTTACCTCATAATTGAAGTCTACATGGCCCGGAGTATCAATTAAATTAAAAATATACTCACCACCATCTTTGGCTTTATATACGGTTCGCACTGCCTGAGACTTAATGGTAATACCTCTCTCACGCTCCAAATCCATGTTATCTAACACCTGCGCCTGCATTTCACGGCTGGTTAACAAACCGGTCTGCTCAATAATACGGTCAGCCAACGTTGACTTACCATGGTCAATATGCGCTACTATACAAAAATTTCTGATTTTACTCTGTTCTATCTTCGACATCGGGTTCTATTGTTCCTTCCTTCGCTTTGTTCTTTCTCTTTTTAATATAATCGGTTATTACGAATATTGCAAATATTCCGACAGATACCGCGGAAACACCCATTCCCATCTTCGCTCCCGGAACTTCATACCGGAATTCCAAATCATGGTATCCCGGCTCCAATTCCAATGCCAGAAAAGCGTCATCAATTACCGCTACCGTTTGTGTTTCAACACCATCCGCATATACGGTCCATCCTTCATCATAAGGAATACTGGTAAACAGAACGGTTTTCTCCTGTGGCACTGTAACATTTGCTTTTACATAGCCATTGGCATATTCTTCCACATTCATTTGATTTTGAGATAAAATATCGTATGCCTTGTCTAATTCGCTCCGGTTTAAATAAAAGAAATCGGCCGACTCATACCGAATCATGGGTACATGTTCCGGTCTCATCTCTACCACAACCTCATAACCGTTCTCCACAGGAATCAGTTCCTTGGCATAAGATGCCGTTAAGCATCCCATATCTTCAATACTGTTCTCAATTCCGCCAAGCAAAATCGGCGATTGGTCCGAAAAATATATATGTTCCCTCACAAACTGAACATACGCTGTTTGGCCGGGTTCACCGCTGACACTGTATCTTACATATCCGCAGTCTTCATTCTCACTGGCCCGGTATATTGCAAACATATTATCTTCAAATTTCAGCGTTGCATTTTCTTCGGTTATGTCAATCATTTCTTCCGGTATTTCCTGAAAACAATCCGTTTTTTTCCCAATCATACTGCTTAATACCGCATCCATATTATCAAATACATAATTATCAGCCATTCCGCAGTCCAACACAGCCTCATCAACCATATAGCCCAAAGACAACACCTGCTCGCACATCGCAATGGAAGGATCCGGCATTTGCACCGCTGTCATATTCGGATGAATTCCGTAAATCAAATATTTAACCCCAAACAACATTCTCGTAACAGGAGTATTACCAACGGTGTAATTCATATTCCCACCGGAAATATGCCCCAAATTGCGCATTGCTTTTTGATGGACAACATTCATTGAAGAATTAAAATCCGTCATTCCGTTATATCCAAACCACGAATCGGAATTATCATTAAAATCATTATAATATATTACACGATAAAAACTTTGATCCTGCTCCAATTCCTGCATTGCATAGTCTATGCTGTTGCGGTAATTGGTATATTGCCTGTCATGTGTTTCCGGCCCCGAATATTGAAAACAAACATAACCGTTAGAAACCAATTCAACCATAACCAAAAAAACACAAAACACTGCCACCAAAACCTTTTTTTGCGTTTTTTTCTGCAAAAGCCACATACTGCCAATCCAACCAAGCATAAACGCAACCGATACCATCAATGGAAACCAATCTGCCCCACTGCTATCATTATTTCCGTTTATTATGACAGCCAGTGCGTACAACAGAATTGCAACGCCCGGAATGCAAAGCATACCTTTGGTAAAATGCCTGTCCGCATTCCTGTATTGATAACACCCAATGCAACAAAGCAAAAAACTAATTAAAAAGGCAAACCGAAAACCAAACTGATTCGGCACATCAAACGCGTGTATAAAAAAGTATAACGGTTCTATCAACATAAAGCAAAATAAAACAAAAAGTAAAATGCCGCCCCACACTCTGTATTTCAGACATATCTTTTTATTTCCCCAAAATAAAGGCAATAAAATCAATGCCGGCACTCCACAGTACACGTATGGATAGATTCCTTCATATCCCTGCATCTGTCCCCAAAACATATTTTTAATAACATCAAAGACCGTAAGTTCCAATGCCACGGATGCTTCTGTCGGTACAACATTCCCAATAAGAAACAAAATGGCAGGCAACCATATAACTGCCGTTGCTCCAATTGCCAACAACACAATTCCGATATATTTTAGAAACATTATAACTGTTTTTTTCACTTTTATCTCGGTACTGCATACGATTACACACAGCAAAAACAATAATGAAAAGAACCCCACAATATAGGCCATGTAAAACTGTACCACAAATAAATATACATATGTAATCACCAGTGCTTTCCACTTACCCTCTTTTACAAAAGAAATAAGCAGACCGCAAAGCAACGGCAACAAATATAGCGCATCCATCCACGCGATATGAATCACGTTAAATATTACCTGAAAAGAGCACATTGCATAACATATGGCAAAAACAATCGATTCTACGCCGGTACATTTTAAGTGCCTGGCAACAAATCGTTGGAACAAAAATGCCGCTAAGCCTGATTTCAATATGATAACAATAGCAGTAACAATATTTTCATCCACACCGTATAAAATCAAATACAGCAAATTAAACGGACTTAACACATAATAAGCATAGCAGAGCGACGTATTCATTCCCATGGATAAACTCCATGAGAAAAAGGGGTTTTCGCCTTGCAATATATCTCTGACAAACATTTTGATAAAAGGAACGTACTGATGGAACAGGTCACCTTCCATAATGATATATCTTCCTGTACTTAACACTTCTTCGTACGAAAACATCATATACATTGACAAACAGGTCAAAACAAACGCAACCAAACCATAATGTTTCGGTTGAATTTTCGATAAGTATTTTTCCATAACTTCATTCCCTTTGGTCTTTTACACAACTTTCAAATACAATACAAATTCCATATCATATAATAATTACAGCATAACTAATATATTATAATTCACTTTCTATCTTCTGTAAATATTTTTATGTAAACCTAATCTTCCTTTTCTTTTCCGGAAAATACCATATCCAAAATATGTGCCAAAGGCTCGCAGGCATTCATAATTTCATCCACGGTGTTTGTCTGTGCTCCCAATTCGATTAATAATGTTTTTTCACGATAATGCATATTGTAGCGGTACCCGTTCAGGTAGGTTCTTCTTGCCAGTCCCGGGTAATATTCATTGGCAACCACCGTTGTCTGATAAGACAATGCCAGGTTTCCGTACAAATTCGGATTTGGTAAATAGTCAATATTTCCCTTTGTATTTAAATAACTAAGACCATTAAAAAACATAAATTGAGCAACACGCTTTCCTTCCCAATCCATAACCAGATGTCTGCTTTCCGCAACCCCGTCTCTATGTATATCAATAATTACCTGAATTTGAGGATACTGTTCCAAAATCTCCTCGATTGCAGGGGCTGATTTGGCATAAGCATCATCTCTTGTATTCAAATCATACTCTCCCGTATGGTGATATACTTCATATCCGTACTCCTCCCGCAACAATTCCGACAGTTTTGCTCCGGCACCCACAATTGTTGTGGATTTATCTCCCGGTACACTGTCTGCAAATGCTTCCTGGGAATGGGTATGATAAATTAAAATATGAGGTCCGGGAGCCGTTTTATCTATTGTTGTATCATACTGCAAAAATTCTTCCGGCCGAATCACATCCGGACCGGCTGCAGTACATGCATCTACCGTATAAAAATTTTCCATCACAAACTCGTAATCCGTCAATTTACCGTACTCATACTCTACTGTTTTTTCGGAAGCCTTAACAAATTCAGTAATCCAAAATGTGGTTATCTCACTGACAAAACCGCTTCCGCATGTAAAAAAATCGGTCTTCTTTGCAAAAATCGCAGCATGATGATTTTCAGTCATCATTTCCTTATAAAACTCCGGATTTTCCAATACCCCCATTTCCTCTTCCGTTTTTGTTTCCAGTCTCTCCTCCGGCACTAAACTATAGTTCAATTCAAACGGTGTGTTTTCCATAGTATATGCCAATTGCATTTTCTCTTTGGAATATTCATACAACGGAATCTCCCCCACAAACACTTCTTCATCCGCGGACGTCTCAACCTTCCACATTTCTTCTCCCGCGTATCCAAAGCAAGGAAAAATATCATAAAGCAATTCCGTTTTCAGTTCCGTTTCAGTTATTTGCCATAATGTTTCCACATTATAATTTTGTACTCCGACATTCTCAATCCAGGCAGCAATCCCCAAAAAAACAAAAAAGAGCATTACCATTATGACTGTTATTTTTCCGTTTTTACTGCCTCTCATATCGTTCTTCTCCTTACCGGCGCAGACAAGACTTGTCTTACCATAACTTTTATATTATATGATAAGTATCTCTCCTTAATTACCGGCATTCTCGAAATACAGACATTCTCTCTTTTTTGAAAATATTTTCTTTTCCGTCTCACGTCAATAACTACGCTTTAAAGCCATATTGATACCTTCTGAAATTGTAAAAGACAATCTTTGTATTATTTCATCAATGTCCTTACCGGTCACATACATATTTGCAAGTTCTGCCATATTGGACAGAGGAATTTCTTCATACTGACGACCGATGGCATCATTCACGATGGTTGCAGCATCTACCACCGTAGGAACTCCAATGGCGATTACCGGTTTTCCTAAAGAATCTTCATTCAAAGTGCTTCTGTGATTCCCTACACCGGAGCCCGGATGAATCCCCGTATTGGTAATTTGTATCGTACGGTTCAATCGCTTGGTAGATCTGGCCGCAAGCGCATCCACAACAATAATGACATCCGGCTCCGTACTTTCTGCCACGCCACGAACAATCTCCATACTTTCCATACCGGTCCGCGCCATAACCCCCGGAACAATGCCGCTGATCATATTGGTCGCGTTGTCATAGGCCGCTGCCCCATACTCCAGCAAAATATGCCTGGTAACATGAAGATGATCAATTACAAGCGGTCCCAATGAATCTGCAGTCACTGCACGATTACCCAACCCTACCACAAGAACCGAAAGTTCCTTTTCTTTGTACGGCAAAAGTTTACAAACACAATCCGCTAACTCTTTAGATATCTCCCGATGATAGGCTTCATCATCTTCGTGCATGGAAGGTGCTTCCAAAGTAATATAAGTTCCGTTTGGCTTTCCCAAACGTTTGGATGCATTTTTACTTTCAATCACAACCGTTGTAATTGTAACATCGGTTCTTGCATGATATTCTTCGGAAACGGACACCCCGCTCATTTCCTGCTCAGGTCCTTGCATACTTTCAGCCGATTCCAATGCCAAATCCGTTCTCACGCGACACACTTCCATTTTTTTAACCTCTAAATCATAATTTTTCTCTTATTTTTCTCAAAATTATTGATTTTATGTATTGACAGATTGCTTTTAGACGGATAAAATAACATCGTATGTTTACATTAGAACGTCCGTGTCCGGCTTTAATGGAACATTTTCACAAGAATGATTGAAGAAAATGGGAGGTGTGAGTCTTGGCTAACATCAAATCTGCAAAAAAAAGAATTCTCGTAACTGAGGTTAGAACTGAAAGAAACAAAGCAATTCGTTCAGGTGTTAAAACCGCTGTTAAGAAAGTTTACGCAGCTATTGATGCAAACGACAAGGAAGCCGCAAAGGCTGCTTTACTTGCTGCAACAAGTACTATTGATAAGGCTACTTCTAAGGGCGTTTATCATAAGAACTATGCTTCAAGAAAGATTTCTCGTCTTAGCATCGCTGTAAACAAAATGAACTAATTATTTGTTTATAAAATAAAAACAAACCTCTTCGATACCGTCATGTCGAAGAGGTTCTTTTTTTATCTTAATACGATATATTGGAATATTATTATCTGTATTATAAAAGGGAAGCCTACGCTTCCCTTTTCTTTTTATGATAATACCTGTGCCATCAACATTAATAATGCCGAATTCCAGTAAATGGTTACTTCATTTGTAGAATAACTTAACAGTTTATCCGTATGACATAACGCCGGTGCAAGACCTGTACAATCTCTCACTGCATCCGGATCATGCAAACCACTGTCCGGTCCTCCGATTAACATACCGGGCATTGCCTGCTTTGTGGCTGCTGACGGACGATGATGCGGTTCTAATACCTTATTGGTTCCGAAACCTGTAATAAAACATACATTACAAGGATTTTTACCTAAAATATAATGAATATGCTCTCTCGCCGCAGTCAGATACTTATCCTCTCCCGAAATCTTATACGCGTCAAACAAATGGCTGCCATTCTCGGCTACATACATATTACTTCCCCAAATATAATCCTTTTCATCAAATGAAATTTCAAAATTATTGGTTTCATACTTCTTCATCAATGCATCCGCTTTCTCCAGCATGGATGCACGCAATTTATCGGCAATTTTTTCATCCGTAGGATAAGAGGTTGAAAGATATGCAAGATTTCCAAAACTTGCCACATCCTCCCAACCATATCCGTGCAGAATCTCTTGGTTAACATAATTTTCAAACTCTGTTCGATACAATTCATCGCCGAAAGCCTTGTACATTTCTGCAGCCGCCCAGTACTGCTCGTCCAATTCATTTTTATCTTCATAAGTACCGGTTACTACACCATCCGGATTTAAAAAGCCTCCCGGCACCTGAATATCACGCATTACAGCATAGGCTCTCTTAGCAGCCTCTGCCATCCGCTCTGCAAATGCCTTATCATAAGGCTCATAGAACTTTACCGCCATAGCCATACAGGCTGCAAAATCTGCTGTTGCTGTCAATGAAAACGGGCAAATTACCAACTCTTCCGTTTCGTATTGAGGCATCACAAATCCACAGAAATTGGCGCAGGTAACTTTATGATATACCTTTCCGGTAGCCTCATCCTGCATTTTTAGCATCCAGTCCAATTCATACTTAATCTCCGCTAAAATGTCAGGTAATTTTTGTCCGCTTTCCGGAATCTGCATATCCACTTTCAAAAGACTCTCATCGTTCTCAATCGCATGGAACAATGCTGCCAATGTCACTGCCGCAGCCACAATATATCTTCCGTAATCTCCGGCATCGTGCCAACCGCCGTTTACTTCGCGGAACGTTTCCGTACCGTATATTCTGGCCGGTGTATTATGGCATACAGGATGTGCATACACTCCTGCATCCGCCTCTGTCAGTTCCGTTCCGCATCTCTGCAGGAAGAAGAAACGCATCAATGCCTTATTCACATCATCATATATCGATTCTCCCACGACAAAAGGAACCGAGGTTTCCTCACCGACTTTTATAATATATTCTCCATGCTCTTTTACTTCCGAAAAATCCAACTTTACTTCGTAATCCTTTGTGGATGTATTATATGCTCCGATACCGCTCGTCTTTTCCAAGATACAGTCTCCGGACTTACGCATCACTTTAAAATTAACTGCATCCTTTCCGCTGTAAACTGCTACCTTTCTGTCATTAGGGCGATAACCGATTTCATTCACATAAATTTTACTCTTCATACTAAAGTCGTCCTTTCTGTCTCTTCAATTTATTTCAAGTCCTTTGCAAAATACCGGAAAAATGCATGCTGCCCGGGATTTAATGCAACAAAATTAGCATATTCATAACCGGTTTCCACTTCCCACCCCGGTGTTGTACCATCCAACGTATACAAGTAATCTTCTAACGGATTATCCAAACTGTATTTCGCAACCTGTCTGCAACCACGATAAAACTCTACTATCGGCGTAACCGTGCCAAGCAAAAATACAATAACCAACACAATATATAACAATCTGTTGGTAGTCCCCTTCTTTTTCATCCAATACTTCTCTTCCATAAAAAACTGCATCACAAGATAGTATAAATAAAATAATGCAGGAATGGAAGCCCTCATCGGGAAATCATAACCCTCACCGATTTTTACAAACGGGAAAATCAATAAACCTCCCAACATTACATAGAATAACGGTTTCTTGTAATTTTTACGTGCAATAAGCAACGCGTAAAATCCAAACTCGAACAATACAAATTTCAGGTAAGTACCAACATTTTCAAAAGTACTACTCTGCTCTTCCGTGACTTCTTCTGTATCTGATATACTTTCCCGGGTAACCGTTGTATCCTGTCCGATTCTCAATGCTCCGTCGCCGGAAATTGCCATATTGCTTAACAAATACGTAGCGATAAAAACAAAGATAAATGCAACCGCCAACATATTGGAAGGCGATACAACGTCCTTCAGAAACATTGCAAGTTTCTTATTTTGAACAGCCTCAACACATTTTATAATACCAAGCGCCACGCAAAACAGGAAGAATCCAATAAAAGGCAATGGACCGGAAAACAGGCACATCATTCCTAAAAATACATAATTACGTACTGTTTTCTCCTGCAATAAACACGCCAAAGACACCCATGGAATAATACTCTGATTAAATACCCAAAACATACAGGTTGTAAAAGAACTGTACTGGTAATCATCCGCCCACCATTCCAAATGATAAAGATTGGCTCCCAGCGGTTCAATAGAACCTAAAATGTCCAAACCGCTAAAGAATACAAATCCCAAAATAACCAATAACTGTTTCTTTGTAGTATCAGCCTTCAATAAAGTAATCAAAAGACTAAATAATATCACAATAAAAACCACTGACCATATAAATATAGCCACAGAGGCCACTTGAAATGCTGCAATATCATTGGCACCGAATAAAAGAGCCAGTTTCCCGATTAAGGCCGGTGGTAACCAGAAACCGATATAATATACAAGTGCACCATCATACAAATCATAATACACGGGCCAATCTTTTAATACGATATCCCTATAAATTGCATTTCGCCAGGGATAATCCTTACTTTGCGCCCAAAATCCTCCGATACCGGACTGCCATACCCAAACAAGGGCAATGAAAATCAACAGAAAAAATATCCATTTCTTTACGGCAATTTTCTCCTCGCTTTCGCTCAAAGATACTATTTTCTTTTCTTCATTACTTTTCTGTCTCTGAAAGCAACCTAACCAAATACAGGCAAGTGTCGCCCCAACCGCTACTACTGCCCAATACCATTCCAACCAACCAATTGCAAATACGATAAATGGCAATGCGAGAGCGCAAAATGCATATTTCTTTATACTTGAGTATGAAAGTGTCAGCACTTAAACTTCCTCCCGATCTTTATGTATGTAAATTGGAGAATCAAATTTATACATACAATTCTTTTTCTCAAATAACAGTTCAATAAAATATTATTTCGCAAGATATTCCTTAATTTGTTTTTGCATACAGATGCTCACATCTTTATCTTTCATATAATATTGCATCCACTCTATGCTTTTATATACTGCATCATAAGCATTCCATTTAGGTGACCAATTAAAATTCTTTTTTATTTTATCACAATTCAAACTAAGCATAGCCGCTTCATGCGGCGCATTTTTTTCCTCAGTATACATCCAATCGAAAGGAGTATTCTTTCCAAATTCTCCGGTATTCCAAATTGTCTGAAAATGCATCAGCATATCACTGACACTCTGTACATCCTTTTCATCCGGTCCCACATTATATGCACCCGCTAATTCCGGTTTCACAATCTGTTCTTTTGCAATCATCAGATATGCCACCAAAGGCTCAATAACATGTTGGAACGGGCGCGTAGCATTTGGATTACGGATAATCACTTTTTCATTTGTCCGAATGGCTCGAAAACAATCCGGCACCAATCTGTCTTTCGCAAAATCTCCGCCGCCTATCACATTTCCGGCACGCAAAACAGATACCGGTATATTACGTTCTTTTAAAAACGAGTTTACATAACTATTTGTTAAAATATCCGCGCATGATTTAGAATTGGAATACGGATCAAATCCGTTTAAAATGTCCTCTTCCACATATCCTTCTTCGCGGCTGTCATTACGATATACCTTATCTGTGGTTACAATAATCACAGACTTAACCGTATCGGTAGTTCTGACGCATTCCAATATATTGACTGTACCCATTACATTCGTTTCGTATGTCTCCCTTGGTGTAATATATGATTCTCTCACTAAGGGCTGAGCAGCTAAATGAAACACAAACTCCGGTTGTGCCTTATCGAAGGTTTTCTTTAAATTCTGATAATCTCGGATATCTCCAATTACGGAATCCATCCTCCTAGCCAGTTTACATAACTTATATAGTGAAGGAACTGTCGGTGCCTCCAAAGAATAACCTGTTACCTCTGCTCCGGCCTCCAATAACATAAACGAAAGCCAAGCCCCTTTAAATCCGGTATGTCCTGTGATAAAAACTTTTTTTCCTTTATAAAAACTTAAATCCATACGCAACCTCACTTCCATACCATCCAAGGAGCACTGTTTGTAGTACACAAATGATCCAAATACATCTGCTCTTTAAGCGTATCCATCGGTGACCAAAAGCCTTTGTGTGTAAACGCTGCCATTTCTCCTGTTGTAGACAGTTTCTCAAAAGGACCGTCTTCCAACATTTCACTTCCGTCACCAAGATAATCAAATACATTCTTATTCATCACCATAAAACCGGCATTGATTAACGAAGCCTCTGCCTTGGTTTTTTCATGAAAACTTTCTACCTGAGTTTGATTTTCTTTTAATTTCAACCTGCCAAAACGCTCTTCCTTCGGATAAGTGGTAATGGTAACACACTTTCCCTGCTCACGATGAAACGCCAGCAACTCATCTAAATTCACATCACTGACACCATCACCGTAAGTTAAAAAGAACTCCTCTTCCCCCTCCAGATATTGCCTTACTTTCTGAAGTCTTCCTGCCGTTAATGTCTCAAGACCGGTATCAACCAACGTTACTTTAAACGGCTCTTCTGTACAATTATGTAAATCAAGTTCACTACTTATGTTTCCTAAACAATAATTGCTTACACGGTTTGTATTTTTATAATTTACAAAATATTCTTTTATCAAATGTCCCTTGTAACCGCAACAAATAATAAATTCATTGACTCCATAGAAAGAATACAATTTCATAATATGCCATAAAATCGGTCTTCCCCCGATTTCGACCAATGGTTTCGGTTTAAAACGGGACTCTTCACTGATGCGGCTGCCTTTACCGCCCACAAGAATCACTGCCTTCATTTATTTCTCCCATACCTTCCATGGTGCTTTTGTTTCTTCCCACATTTCTTCCAGCGCCACACTGTCACGCATGGTTTCAACCGGTCGCCAGAACCCTTCATGGCGATAAATATGCACCTTCTCTTTCTCAGCCATTTTTTCCATAAAAGTTTCATTCAACTCTTCGCCGGACAAAGACTCCAGTGCTTTGTGAGAGAAAATATAACAACTGGCATTTACCCATGCAACGTCTTGATTCAAACGCTTCTCACCGCATTGTAATGCGTTTGAAGATGCTGAAAAATCTCCTGCATGTTCATTTATCTTATCGCCATACTTGCTCATCAACACATCATCCTCTCGGATGGATAACACCGAATGACGTCCCGTAGGTTTGGCTACCGCCATTGTAATAAAAGAATTTCGTTCTTTATGAAGACGTAACATCTCATCGAAATTGATATCCGACAAACAATCTCCGTATGCCACGAAGAAATCCTCGTCTCCGATAAACTCTTTTACCTGTAAAATACGTTCACTGGTAGTGGCTTCTACTCCGGTATCCACAACCGTAACTTTCCAGTCTTCGGTTCTTTTGTTATGAATGGTAATTTCATTACTTGCCAAATCTACTGTAATATCAGATTGATAAATATAAAAATCTTTAAAATATTCCTTAATTATGTTAACCTTATAACCGCCGCAAACAATAAAATCGCGAAAGCCGTAATGCGCATAAAGTTTCATAATATGCCAGATTAACGGTCTGCCGCCTATTTCAGCCATAGGTTTCGGAATACCGCTTTTTACATCACTGATTGTACTGGGGAGGCCGCCCACCAATATAATTACTTTCATACTAAATCCTCTTTTTCTTCTTCGACATACATATATTGTAAAACAATATGATTCCGAATAATATAAAACCATCTATCAAAACCTGAATACTAATCATATCCTTAGGAAACACCCAATCATATTGTACATATTCACCTAATTCCTCACTGTATACTATCGCATAGGTCGGAACATCCACATACTTATCATCAATACTAAAATAATAATATGCTTTTGGTATATTCAAAATCCCGAAACAAATGGCATATAAGTAATTCTCAAATTTCTGCACAGAAACATCTTTAATAATAAAAATCAACATTACCGGCAACAAATAAGTCAAATTATACATATATGAATTCGGAGTTAAAAAAACCATAAGAACAGTTAATATCATTAACTTCTTCCAACTGCTCTCCTCCTTCCGTAAGTTCCAGAAAGACCACAACACCAATACCACGGCAATAATGATATAAATATACCCAACCGGATACCATTCAGGAATTTTAATGCCGTTCCAGACAACAAAAGGAAATCTCAACAACGCGGTTAAGCCCACAGAAAAATATACATTAGCAGCCTCATCACCGGACCCGCTTGCAAAATCAAACAGATTTCCCAAAAAAGCAACTAAATTAGCAAAAAAACCTTCTTGGAAAAAGCAAAATCCAAGCAATGTAATTCCGATTGTAACTCCGACTGTCAGAAATAAATTTTTCCACTTCTTGTCAAATACGAATAAAAACAATAACAATGCCGGATAAATTTTACCTGCAATCATAAATGCCAACAGAACAGATGCCAAAACATCATTGGATTTTACATAATAAAAATAAACAAACGCATAAAAAAATGTGATGGTCAGCAACAGATAATTGCCGCGGTCAAACATAAAAATAAAAGGCGCTGTTACCAACAAAGGAATTGAAACTTCAGCCACAAGCATTCCGCTGGAAAACTGATCAATATGTTTTCTTATAATTTTAAACTGAAAAACAAAAATTACAGCAACACATATCAGTACCATAACAGGATATGCAATCATTCCGATATACTTTTGCAACACAGCAAAGGGTATTGCAAGTACCAATGCAACCGGCGGATAAGACGAATCATATTCAATATACGGACTCATATTTGATAACATGGTATTAATATCATAAAAATCCGAGAAAACTTCATTTAATTTAAAAAGAAAACTTCCCACCGGATATTCAAATCCGAGTATCTTTTGGGCAATATATGAAAAAACAAAAAATGCCACATAACCAATTGTAATAAAGACACTCAAAAAAATAAATTTCTTGTTTGAAGTCATGTTAGTTTCCGTCCTCGAAATTGATTCTTTCCTCTTCTACAACCAAGGGTCTGTTCATACTGCGTTCGTTAATGCTTAAAATATATTCTCCGATGAAACCGATAAAAAACAATTGTACCGACTCCAAGAAAAACATACCGATTAAGACAGGAGCCATACCGGCAGGGAAATCATTCCACATCAACAATTTCAGTACAAAATAAACCAAACCTACCAAGAAACTGCCGATTCCCATTAAAAAGCCGATAAACGTTGCCATTCGCAAGCCTACTTTGGTGTAGGACGTAATGCTTAACATCGCTGCATCATATAGCGTAAAGAAATTATTATGTGTTTTTCCCGCACGTCTTAAGGGTTGCTCATACATAATTTCTTTATGTTTAAATCCCAACTCCGCAACAATACCTCGCAAGAAGGGTTTCGGATCTTTTAAATCCCTTAATACATCCACAAACGCCTTATCATATAATCCGGACCCTGTAAAATGTTCAATCTGCTCCACATCCGAAAACTTTTTAACAAATTTATAATACAAACTTCTCAAGAGATAAATTAATTTATTCTCTTTACTTTTTGCCTTAATTCCAATCACGATTTTATAACCGTTTTCCCATTCTTTTATGTATTGCGGAATTAAGTCAATCGGATCCTGGAAATCACACACCATAGAAATGGTACAATCACCTGTGGTTTGTAAAATGCCATGATATGGTGAATTAAACTGACCAAAATTTCTCGCATTAAAAATAGCCTTAATCTTTTTGTTCTTTTGGCAAATATCTCGCAAATAGATACGTGTTTTATCCTTCGAATCATTATCGATAAACACCAATTCATAGTCATATTCCTTCAACTGTGTCTCGAATAACTTTACGATTTCTTCACTCATCGGATATACGTTTTCTTCTTCGTTATAACAAGGAATTAAAATGCTGATTTTTTTCATCTGTGTTTCACCTTCCGCATTTTTACTTATAGGCCCATAATTTATTCAACACAAAATTAAGGGGCACGGTAATAAATAAATTAATAATTGGTGCAATTGTGATTGCAAAATCATAAGATGTAAAATTATCGCCAAACCAGCGGTTCAGCCACGAAATATTTTCAAATATATTCTGAATTTCAATAACATCCATCCATAAAACCAATAAAATTTCAGTCAAAATCAATCCGGTAAAAGCATACGATACATAGGTTTTAATCAATGCCTTCCACCATACACGCTTCTTCTCACTTTCATCCTGTTTAAACACAAACTTATTCTGTAACAAATACGCATTTAATACGCTGATTACAAAACCAAAAATATTAGAAATATGATAAGAAAAACCGCATACATGGTAACAAAAATTATAAATCAAAAAAGAAAGCAAGGTATTGCTTAAACCTACCATTCCAAATTTTATAAATTGAATGAGCGTTTTTTTCTTATGAACTACAGTTTCCATGATTATGCCTTCTTATTATTCATTTGCTTCCATTACTTTTTTGATTCCCTCTTCAAAGGAAACCTTGGGCACAAAACCGGTGTCGCCTGTCAAATCCGAAATATCTGCACACAAATACATAACTTGATTCTCACGATAAGGCAATTCCCCTATTCCCAACAGAATATCAGGATTCACAATCCGTCCGATTGTTTCGATGTATTCGCATAACGGTCTGGCTTTTCCGCTGCCCAAACAATATATTTTATTTCTCTTTCCAAACTGACATAACAGCAACAATGCCTCTGCCGCATCATCACTGTATAAATAATCCCACATTTGCTCTCCAAGAGTAAACTGCGGAGAAATACCGTCACGTAATTTACGAACAGTAGAACTTACCATGGTTTCCGTTCCGTCGCCGGGACCATACACACTTAAAATACGCGTATATATATGACGTAATCCGTTTGCTTCACATGCTTTCCTGGTCTCAAATCCCGCTTTTAACTTTGCTTTGCCATAAGCGTTTTCCGGATGCGGAATTATATTTTCGTTTAATAATCCCTCTACTCTTCCAAACTCAGCCTGACTGCCTGCAAACAGAAATACCTCGCAGCCTAATGCCGAAGCAGTTTCACATGCTTCCAAGGCATATTCCGCATTTTTCAACTGTAATGCCTCATCATTACGTTGTTCTCCAAATGTTCCGCCCCAACCAAGATGTAAAAAGTAATCTGCATTCTGACAGACTTCATTCTTTCGTAATCGTCCGAGTTCTGCCAAATCACATTCAATGATATACGCACCATATCGTTCTAAAAATGAGCGATTCCTGTTACTTCCCGGGCGAACAACAGCACAAACATCCCAATTCAACTCATAACAACGTTTTACAATCGCAATACCGATTGCTCCTGTTGCTCCCGTAAGTATAACCTTTTTCTTCCCATCAAGCATCGGATACCTCATTTACTAATCATCTTATTGTTTTCATATTCCTCACGTTCAAGGAAAGGATACATATCATCTATGGGCGGAGAAACCATTGTTCCGTCCGGTAATACTTTTGATGACAATTTCGGTTCAAAATTTTGTCCCTCATCCACTACGGCTTCAATCAAAACCGGACCTTCCATATCCAATGCATCTTTTAATTTGTCTTCACAATCTTTTATACTTTCAATTTTTACATAGGGAATTTCATAGGCATATGCTATTTTTTCAAACTTAGGAAAACTTACACCGCTTTCTGCCTCTACACCAACCAATTCTCTTCCCTTAAACAAATTTGTCTGGGTTTGACGGATGGAATGATACCCATTATTATTCAAAATCACAATTTTTAAAGGTAATTTATTTTGTACCACAGTTTGCAATTCCTGCAGATTCATCTGGAAACTGCCGTCTCCGTCTATACAAACAACCTCACGGGCATTCTCCTGAACTGCAACACCGATAGCCGCAGGAAATCCATATCCCATGGCCGCACAACCGGAATTCGTAAAATATCTCTGCCCCTTCTTAATTTTGGCAGCCTGGAAAGTAATCACGCAAGCGCTTCCGTTTCCGCAAACAACCGAGGTGTCTGCCGACATCTGCTGCGTTAACTTATCAATGAAAACGTACGGATTCAGTTTGACGGAATCATAATATTCCGGTCTTACAGCCGGATATTTTTGATTCACTTCCTTACACCACATAAGCCAGTCTGACTGCATATTTTCTAATGATAATGCTTCTGCTTTGAGTTCTTGATTCATATGAAGTAAAAATGCTTTTACATCCGCATGAATCGGAATATCAGGCTTGATTGTAGGTTTACATAATTCGTTTTTGTCGATTTCAACCCAAATCTTAAGAGCATCTTTTGCAAAATTCTCCCATTGATAACTAATCATCCTTATATTCATACGACAGCCGAGAATCAAAACCAAATCCGCATTTTGAACCACAAAATTACCGCCTCTGGTTCCGACAGTTCCGGGACGTCCGCAATCATACGGATGTTCCGCCCATACCAAATCATGAGCATTCCATGCCGTAACTACAGGAATTTTTAACTGTTCAACCAATTCCAGGAATTCACAATACGCATCGGCAAGACGAATTCCCGTGCCTGCAAGAATCACAGGACGCTTCGCTTTTTTTAAGGCCGATATAACCTGTTCAATATACTCATCCTTCCATACGGGCGCATCTGCCGATAATACTTTCTGCAATTTTACGTTTTCAGACTGAACCGTTTCTTCCCAAAAATCACAATGAAATCCTTCTGTACTTTCTTGCTTATCCGTTATGTAATTCTCTTGATTGCATTGCTGAATATATGAATCATACTCACTTTCGTTAAAATGACATAACGAATCCGTTTCCACCTCTGCAGCCTGAATATCCAGAGGGATATCCAACCATACCGGTCCCTTGCGTCCGTGATTCGCCAAAAACCATGCTTTTTCCAAATGATATAATATCTTATTTGCATCGGTTAACATAACTGCATATTTGGTCATATTTGCCACGCAATCAGTTATTTGAAACTCCTGATCTCCCAACTGACGCAACGATACATCCATATAACCGGTTGTTGTGATTCTCTTTACCTGTCCGGATACCACAAACATCGGAATCGAGTCCTGCCAACCGCCTAAAACGCCGGTGAT
Organism: Lachnospiraceae bacterium; assembly: GCA_017473115.1. Taxonomy (GTDB): domain Bacteria; phylum Bacillota; class Clostridia; order Lachnospirales; family Lachnospiraceae; genus UBA3766. Next base: position 78,451 of record JAFUNC010000002.1, on the reverse strand, counting down.
TGCATTCGTGCCTCCCGGCCCGCTGGTTACACATACACAGGCAATTTTTCCGCTGTGACGGGCATATCCTTCTGCCGCAAGAGAACACGCCTGCTCATGGTGATTATAAATACATGTCAACTCGGAATGATGCCCAAATGCATCATTTAAATGCATTGCTCCTCCGCCAGTCACCGTAAAAACATGACTAACGCCTTTTTCTACCATAAAATCTGCAATAACCTGAGCAACTTTCTTTTTCATTTATTTATAAATACCTTTCGTATAAACTCTCTGTGACAAAAAATACAGGATGTGACAATTTTACCCTCTGAATCCCCTCTGCCGCATCTTCGTTTAATACGTCGGCTTTTTCTTTACTGAATACATATTCCATATTGGGGTTGATGTAATTTGTGTCGACGCATTTTTCATATCCGTCAAATCCCGCCAATGCAACGGACTTAACTTCAAATTGTTTACATAACTTCAACAACATTAATAAAGGATTATCTTTAATCAACGCTTCTTCATCCAAAAGTGTTTCATATGCCAAAACATACTCAAATCTTCCTTTTGATCTGGTTACGTTGGACGTAGCAATCGTTTTGATATTAGACGCTTCCTCTAACACTTCCGATAGTTTTCCCACCATTTTTACATATCGTTTGGCATTGCTCATAAACACATAATCCGGTGCTATACCTTCCGGAATAAAATTAACCGAAACAACCAGCGCATCATTTTCTGCTTTATATTGATTAATCCGATCGGTTTCTTCTGCTCTTCTGCCCGGACCAATCAATAAAAGATTACGATTTTTCCACTCAGAATTCAGTTTACATAAATCATCTTTGTCATCGCAGGCAATTGCCTGATAATCCTGATACAATGCTTCAATCAAGTCACCATCATAAAGAAGTTTTTTCTCTTTTGGTATAGTCGCCAAAATTTCATTGATGGATTTTACCGACAATTTCTTTTTCTCCGTTAATGCCGCTACATAATTCGGATGGCAATCATTAGATGCCGCAATAAAGAATTTTAGGCTATATCCCCATGGTGTAACACGATAACAATCCTGTATCGTAACATCAATCGCTTCTAACAACTGACTCAAATGATAATCCGCACCATAATTTTCACGCATATACATGGCCAGTAACTCAATCGGTGTATTTCCGGCACCTTTTCCCATGCCGTGCAACGAACCGTCCAATAATAAATTTCTCTCAATCTGCTTCTCTGCCAGTTCAATACAATTGGCATAACCTAATTGAAAATTATTGTGTGAGTGGTATCCCAAAGAAATATTATCTTTCAGCGAGTCATTTGCCATTTCGAAGTAATGAATCAACTGATTTTTATGCAAAAGACCATAGGTATCGACAATAGAAAAAGCATAAGGCTCCACCGCATTTACCAATTCCATAAGTTTTGCAAATTCCTCATCATCATAACTGGTAATCGATACCGCCTGTACAAAAACATGATATCCCAGTGCCTTTAATTCCGCGCAAAAATCCAAGGCATCGTTCATGATATGCTTTTTAAAAATTACACGAATGCCATCCAAAAAACTTTCCTTTTGTGGAATCACCTTATCTATGGAGCAAGTTCCGTAATCAATCATACCTACTACCATGGCATTCTTTTTTTCTATTCCGTGAAATGTACGATTAATGGATACCACATCAGGAAATATGGTTCTGTTTTTATCGTAACTTCTTCGCTCATCTATAAAACCGACTTCAATAATATCAATACCGGCACTTATCAAACGTTCAAAAACAGAAATTATTTCATCATAACCATATTCCCAATCGTTTAGATAACCGCCATCTCTCAAAGTACAGTCCAATAAATTTATTGCACCCATTATTATAATGCTCCTCTTGAATTACTGCTTTGGAATACTTTTTATACCATCCCTGATACACTTCGCCATAAACTTCAGTTTCTCTTCCGTCATTCCGGGATACACGCCAATCCAGAAAGTACGCTCCATGGCAACATCTGTATTGTTCAATTCGCCCACCTTACGATAAAGACTTCTTCCGCCATCCGGCATATTGGTAAAACAAGGATGCTTAATCAGATTACCCGCAAACAGCATTCTGGTCTGCACTTTATGATCTTCCAGTGCTTTCACAACCATACCGCGGTCCACGCCTTCTTTACAGGTAATCGGGAAGCCGAACCAACTCGGATTCGTCCCCTCCTCGGCTTTCGGCAAAAAGAAAAACGCATCCAAATCTTTTAATTCATTATGTAAAAACGCAAAATTCTCTCTTCTGCGTCTTGCAAATTCAGGCATTTTCTTAATCTGTGCACACCCAATTGCAGCCTGCATATCCGTAGCCTTCAAATTGTAACCGAGATGCGAATATACATATTTATGGTCATATCCGACCGGTAATTCTCCAAACTGTCCGTCAAAACGATGTCCGCACAAATTATCAACACCGGAAGGGCAACTGCATTCCCTACCCCAATCGCGCATGGAACGAATAATTTTATTCAAAAGAGAATTGTTGGTATAAACTGCGCCGCCTTCGCCCATAGTCATATGATGAGGCGGATAAAAACTTGACGTTCCGATATCACCTATGGTGCCGGTCTTTTTCCACTCACCATTTATGAGCACTTCCGTTCCGAGTGCATCACAATTATCTTCAATTAACCAAAGATTATGTTTGTCACAAAACTCTTTTACTGCAACAACATTAAAAGGATTACCCAAAGTATGAGCCAACATAACAGCCTTAGTTTTCGATGAATAGGCCTGCTCCAACTGTGAAACATCAATATTCAAGGAAGGAATGGAAATATCCACAAAAACCGGAACCGCACCAAACTGAATAATGGGGGCTACTGTTGTAGGAAATCCTGCTGCTACGGTAATCACCTCATCGCCTCTTTGAATACTTCGCTCTTTTAACAGAGGAGACGTCAATGCCATAAAAGCCAACAAATTGGCTGATGAACCGGAGTTTACCAAAGAACAGAATCGTACATCTAAATATTTGGCAAGTTCTTTTTCAAATTCATCCGTATATCTGCCGGATGTCAGCCAAAAATCCAAACAACTGTCCACGAGATTCGTCATTTCCTCACTATCATACACTCTGGATGCATAAGGAATTCTGTCGCCTGCCGAAAAATCCTTTGTTGTTACATGATATTTTTCATAATACTTTTTTACCTCATCTAATATGAGCGCTCTATCCTGTTCCTGTGACATACTCTTTCCTCTTGCTTTAGTATTTTATCTTCGTCCGCTGCCTGCCGCTTTTTTATTTTCTTCCGGTTTCTTCTGAATGACATTGGACTTAATAACCGTTCCCTTCATAGAGCCTACAACAGCCTGCTTTCCTATATTGGAAACCGGTTTTTTATTGTCTTCCGCTTTTCTCCGGTTTGTATTATTCCTACTATCGGATACTCTGCGTGATGAACTTCTTCCGGCAATGGTTTTTCCGGATGTCGAGCGGGAAGGTCTTTTCGGTTCCTCTGCTGTTTCTGCAACTTCTGTCTTGATTTCTTCCGTTTCCTCTACTGCTTCAACCTTGGCTTCTTCCATAGTCTTTATTGCCTCAACCTCGACCTCTTCCGTTGCCTTCATTGCTTCAGCCTTGACTTCTTCTGATAATTCCTCAGCATCAGCCTCGGCATTCTCAACCATTTCAACACTTTCAACCTTAGTTTCTTCCAAAATTTCCGCAGTTACAACCTTAACTTCTTCAACCGCTTCCATTTTTTCTGCTGCAACTTCTTCCGCAGTTTCCAAAGTTTCTGTTATCGCTTCGGCTTTTTCTTCCGCCACGGAAACAGTTTCTTTGACTTCAGTATTATCCTGTGTCTCAACTGCTTTCTTCCGTCTTGTTCGGGTTGCTTTTTTAGGTTTTTCTTCTTTTACGCTTTCATCAACTGCTGTTGCATTCTCTGCTTTTGTTTCAGAAACTTCATCAACCGTCTCTGCCATCACTTCTGTTTTCGTCGCTTCAGCAACCGGTTCTAAAACATCTTCCTTTTTCGTTTCTTCGATAACCTGTTCCGGTACAGATTCTGTTTTCACTTCCTCCGCAATTGTCTCGACAGCCTCCGTTACCCCTTGCTCCTTCACCGTTTTCTTTCTTCCGGTTCTGCCGGTTTTCTTCGGCTTATCCTCTTTTACTTCTTCTGACGTCACAGTCTCTGACTTTTTATCCTCTGAAACTTTAGCATCACTGTCATTCTTGACCTGTTCTTTTTTTCTTCCTCTTGTGGTTTTCTTCGGTTTTTCTTCTTTTATTTCCACAGAGTCCTTTTTCTCCGGTTCTGTCGTTTCTTTCACAGTTTCTGCCACTGTTTCTACAACATCCGTTTTTACTTCATCAACTTTCTTTTCATCCTTGTGAACAGATACCTTTTCAACTGTGGTTCCCTTCACTGCTGCATGAGCCTCTTCCACGGTTTTAAAGCGAATCGGCGCGGTCTTAACCTCTGCCGTTGCTTCTGCATAAGCCACATCATCCCAAATACTTCTGGATTTTGACTCATGGATTTCCGGCTCCGGCATTGCATTGGGCACAATAACCTGTGTTGTTTCTGCTGTCTGCTCAGATACCTGTGTCGTCTCCTGAACCATTGCTGAAACATTTGAACTTTCCGCAACGGCAACGGCTCCTGCAACTGCCATATCCTCAGCCGCTTTCGGCACGGGATTTCTGCGAAGTTGCTTTCTGACAGGCGGCGCAGGGACTGCCTTCACGGCTGCCTGCAGTTCCTCTTCTTTTTGCACAGGTTCTTCTGCTTTTACAGATGTAACAGTTGCCGACGTTGCCTGTGAAGGCTCCGGTGTGGTTTTGCTTTCCTGTTTAACGGGAGGTACGGGCGCAGAAGTGACAGAAGGCTTTACTTCTGTTGCTTTATCATCTGCCGGTGCCGCCTTCTCTTCGTGATATTCCTGCTCCGTATTTACATTCCAGATATTGGACTTATCTTTTACGCCGTTAATAATGTTTTTAACCGCTTCGAAAGAAGTAATCATGGAATGGTCCATATTGTTATATCTGTGCTGTCCGTTTCGTCCTACACAATACAAATTCTCAAAACCATCCAAATATGTACGCACTTCATCAAAGCGTGAATAAGTATCGAAATATGCGGGATACGCTTTCTTTACAGCCAATTTATGTGCATCCAGCACCTTGGTACTTTCGGATAAAATACCCATATGTACCAGTTCTTTGGTTGCAAACTGTATCCACTCTTCGTCTGTCATATTCCAATAACGGTCGCCCTCATTACAGAAGTATTCCAATCCGACCCACACCGTCTTCTCGGGATTCTCAACAAGGTACGGTGACCAGTTGTTAAAAATCTGAATACGTCCCATTTTAATTCCGGGATCCTGTACATAAATCCAGGTGTCCGGAATGACATTTCCAAGGGTCCTCATATATGTAGTGTTGCTGATACGCAACTTCGGCACCAAAAGACCAACAGTAACAAAATCACGATACGGCAATTTACGTGCCACTTCCTGTACATTTGCAGGCACATTGTTCATACCGATGATCAGGTCTTTGATGGGCATGGAAGAAATGACGATATCTGCTTTTTCTTCAATTACAATACCATCTACCGCGCAGGTAACACTGTCTACCTTGTCGCCTTCTGTATTGATACGGATTACACGACAATTATAATGGATGGAACCACCCATTTTCTCAAAATCAGCCGCTGCGCATTCCCACAACTGCCCGGGTCCCAATTTCGGATATTTAAAAGCACCAATCAGGGAAGTATTCACTTCCTTTGCCTCTTTATGTAATGCCTTACGGGTTGCATCTTTTACAATTTCCGTAATGGATAAACCTTTTGTTCTCTGTGCTCCCCAGGAAGGATCGATATCTCTGGGATGACGTCCCCAAAGTTTCTCGGTATATCCTTCGAAGAACATGGAGTACAATTTTCTGCCAAACTGATTGATATAAAAATTCTCCAAACTGTTCACGGGCTTCTTAGCAACCATACTTCCGAGATAACTGAATCCGGCCTGCATAGTGGTTCCGAATCCCATGTTTTTAATTGTATCCGCATTCATTTTAACCGGATATTCAAAGAATTTTCTCTTGTAATAAATATGCGAAATACGACTACGATTCAACATAACACGGTCTTCTTTTGCCGGGTCCGGACCGCCTTGCTCCAAAGGTACATCCCTGTTTAATTTATCATCATCATACGCCGGTGCTCCCTGCATGGGCATAATCTGCGCCCACCAGTCATTTACCTCCTGCGATTTGGAGAAGAAACGGTGTCCGCCAATATCCATACGATGTCCGTTATAAACTTCAGTTCTCGAAATACCGCCGGCATAAGGCGATTCCTCCAGAATTGTCACCTCATATTCATTGGACTGCTTCAAAAGCTCGTATCCTGCCGTAATACCTGCCGGTCCCGCTCCAATAATGATAACCTTCTTCATAATCGTTTGTTGCTCCTTTCTAAAAACCCCTAATACCCTCTATTACTTTTCAACCGTTTTACTTTTCTTTTCGCGCTTCTGCACTTCTTTTTCGCGTTTCTGTTCTTCTTTTTCCCGACGCAGTTGTTCTTCTCTTTCTTTTTTCAACGCCTCTTCCCGGTTCTGTCGTTTCTCGCTGACTTCATCCAGGAGTTTCTCTATCAACATCTTCTTTACAAAAACATCATAACTCAGGAAACAGATATAAGCGAAGAGCCTTAAGTATTCCGCGTCATCCTCATCCACTTCCGAAAAAGTTTTTTGTGCCGCTTCATAAGTGGTTCTCATGTCCTCTTCCAATTTCGGCAGTTCCGCTGCACCTTGTTTCAGAATTTCTTCATAAATGTCCGAAACTTTTAATTCACTGCCCTCACCAAAATACTGCTCCGTAATCGGATTCAGCAATGTTTGTATGTCACTTATGGTAAGAAAACTTTTAAAATAATAAACAAAAATCAGAACCATCATATGTTCCCGGGAATATTTCTTCTTCACGGGCGGCGGTAACAAATCATTCTTCGCATAATTGTTAATCATGGTCTTGGTTAAGATATTCTCCTGTGCCTCTTCCTTACGGACTGTACTTCGAAGTTTCTCATCCATGAATGTGGTTACCTGGTCCATGTATAAGTCAATATTCGGGATATCATTGGCTCTGATTTTCATGACATCCTGCATTTTATCTATAATCTCATTTAATATTTCTTCAGTATTTATTTTCATTGTAATTCCGCCCCTTTTATCGTACCGCATAGATACTCTATTTAATTATATAGTAATTAAAACTACTTGTAAAGTCTTGATGATGACACAATATTACTGTTTTGTGCATTTATGACAGATTTATGGCATGCATTTTAATACTATTTTCGTTCGGTATATTTCAAAACCGTAAAGAATTTATTTTTTTCTTTACTGCAACACTTTAATATGTTAAAATATCGTTAACTTACAGTATAAAAGTTTTAAAGTGTGAAATTAAATAATTTACATTTTAACATGATAAAAGGGGTGTATTGGTATGAATAAAAAATTAAAAACCGAAGCGGTAGATCAGTTATTTGATGCCATTCTTTGCTTAGAGAACAAAGAAGAATGCTATAACTTTTTTGAAGATTTGTGCACGGTAAACGAACTTCTCTCTTTATCCCAGAGGCTTGCCGTAGCCACCATGTTGCGCGATGGCAAGACCTATATGGACATTGCGGATAAAACCGGTGCTTCCACAGCTACCATCAGCCGCGTAAACCGTTCTTTGAATTATGGCTGCGACGGATATGAATTGATTTTTGAACGTATGAAAAAAGACGAATAACAGTTAACATAAAATCAAATTATAAAAGAGACTTCAAATGAAGTCTCTTGCTTTTTTTCATTATATTTCTTCAATTTTAACCATGTATCTCCATCAAATCCATCGGGTTTACATAATTTTCATTCTCAAGAATCTGGAATGAAAACTTTGCATTATTACTTGTTACCTCAAACAATAACGTTCCGCGCAATACTTCATCTCCCACTTTTACCTTAGGAGTTCCCTTAAACAAATACACAGACATATATCCGTTTCCGTGATCAATCTTGACACTGGTTCCTTCCGCAAGTTCCTCTACTGTCTTAACTTCTCCGGCTCCTGCTGCCACAATCTGCGTTTCCTTCTTAACACCAAACACAACAGTGGGAATTTCCTGTTCCACAATATTTTCATCAATTTCAGGATTCTCTTCGTCGGTATCCGTGTCTGCTTCCACGTCATCGTCCGCCACTTGTCCCGTGCCTTCTTTTTCTGTCGCAATGATAATCGGTTCCGACTCAATGGTAATCACCTTACCGCTTACGGGAAGTCCCGTAGGTACCTTCTTCTGCGCCTGCGCCTCTTCTTCCTCAATCCATGCCGTTAACTGATTACTTAACAGTGTTACCTTTTCGCTTAATTCTTTCTTCTCCAAATCATATTGCATCTGCATTTCAGTTTTTTCAGTCTGTAACGTTTCATTTTCTTTCACTAAGTTTATAGTACAGATAAACATCACCACAATACAGATGAGCATAACCGCAACACAGGCCATAAGAACATGGATTACCTGTTTTTCCGTAAGTTTCTTTTTTGTTTTTTCCATTGTATACCCCGTTTCTTCTTGCCTTACACAATATTTTTATGTTTAAAAAATAAGGCTTAAATTCACTACATACAAACTCTTACTGATAAACAATACAACAACGCGCGGCCGGAACATTTTTCCAACCACGCGTCTATCATATCATAAAATCTTCATTTTGTCTTTATATTTTATCATCAGAACCCTGATATGCAATGCGAATGATATCATCAATACTTGCTTCCTCGATGGAAACATCCTTGATTGCCTGCTTTTGGGCAATCTCATCAATTAACTGTGCAGCAGTAATATCCGCCTTACGAAAACGATATTTTGCAATATTTCCTTCGTGATAAAACAACTCCGCTTTGGCATGCTTCGGTGCTTCGCCATCATAAAATTCCACCACAAGCGTTTTAAACGGTGCTATTCGCTCGGTCACTTCCCGTAAGGGGCCGTCCTCCATTAACTCGCCGTTGTTGATAATAATCAAGCGTTCGCATAATTCCTGAATATCCCCTAAATCATGCGTGGTTAAAATAACCGTTGTCCCTTTTACCCGATTGATCTCCTTAATGAATTTACGGATGGCATACTTACCTTCCACATCCAAACCAATGGTCGGTTCATCCAGGAATAAAACTGAAGGCGAATGCAACATGGCAGCAACCAAATCCCCACGCATACGCTGTCCCAAGGACAATTGGCGCACCGGGATATCAATGATTTCATTGATTCCCAAAATTTCATCCATTACCTTTAAATTCTCCTTATATCGCTCATCGGGAATCCGATAAATACGCTTCAACAATTCAAAACTTTCCCCCAGCCGCAAATCCCAATTCAACTGGGTACGCTGACCAAAAACCACGCCCAGGTCCATCACTACTTCTTTACGCTTTTTTGCTACATCCTTACCGTTTACAAGCACTTGCCCGCCTGTAGGATTTAAAATACCCGACATCATTTTAACCGTAGTCGATTTCCCTGCTCCGTTCGGACCGATAAAAGCCACGATTTCGCCTTTTTCAATGGAAAAACTTAAATCTTTGACCGCGCGAACCACTGTTTTTTCCCGAACGAACAGATTCTTTACAGCACCGCCAAGACCTTTTCCTTTTTTATTTATTTTATAATCTTTTGTCAGATTCTTCACTTCAATGACAGACATATCTTCTCCCTGCCCTTTCTTTCCATACAACATTCAATCCTGCTTGTTCTCTTTTTGCAATAAATCGTATTTTTATACTATGATTTTGAATTAATTTCCCGCACTCTCATATCGTTTTAACCCTGCATAAAAAATCACTGCCGCCACTGCAAATACCAGCGCTCCTGCTGCCATGGATACCAATGGCGCTGCCCCCGGCATAAACACATCACCGGACATTCCCATCAAGTCTGCAGCCGGATAAAAACTCACCCAGCCGATTGGAATGATATAGGTTAAAAGAAACTGCACACTTTCCGGGTACATAGACAAAGGATACATCGTAGTTTTATCAAAAAACTCCTGGGTATATCCGCCGAAATCCACAATACTTTTGGTCCAGAAACTGCTGCTGCCGATAGCGATATACACACCACCACGAATAAACGTTGCACCAACCAGGATAGCCAACAAAGCCAAAACATTCCGCAAATTGAAAACAAAATCAACCTGCACGCATCCATAAACAAAAACGCATATTCCGGGGATTAAGTCCGTAATCCCGATTAAATTAAATTGTGTAAAACAAAACTGATACAACACATTCATGGGACGAAGCATATAACGATCAAAATCTCCCTCAAGAACTGCGTATCCCATAAACCAGCCCTGTACAAAAAAGATCATGGACAAGGCATGGGATATAATTGCCAATCCGTAGAGAAATGCCAATTGCCCGTAATTCCATCCTGCAATGTCTCCGAATTCTTTTACCACAAATTGAATGGTGGCAAAACCGACAATAAACTGCAACGGATTGGAAATCAACCATCCAATCATATTGGCCGGATACTCAAACACCGTTAAAATGCTTAATTTTAAATATTCAAATGTTACGCTTGTATAATGTTTTATGCCTGCTAACATTCTATTTCCTTTCTCTGCTTACTGCCTCACATAAGTTTCCGCACATTTACACAGCCTTACGGCATGTCATATGTTTATCGCTATTACAACAACATTATGTTAACCGCCCTGTATCATCACTTTTTTCAGTGCATTCTTTTGCAAAACACTAAATAAAACAAATAAAACCACTACCCAAATCGCTTGAATTCCAAGCCTTGGAAGAATATTACTCATCTCTTCCTTGCCGATATAAATATCCAACGGCAATTGATAGATATATACAAAAGGCAGACAATTTAACACCGATGCCAGCCAATCCGGAAAAAACCACAAAGGAATAATACTTCCGGATAAAAGTCTGATTAAATGCTTTTTTACCTGTAAAAGCGGACTCATATTGATTGTCACAAAGGCCCACATGGAAAAGCATGCCGCCAGCAACCAATGTATCAGATAAGCCATTACAAGACTGACTAAGAACAATAAAAACGCTAAACCGCTTGCCGGTTTCGGAACCGCAATAAAAAGACTTCCAATCAATAAAATCGGAATCAGATTCTGACAAAACAACGCCGTCAGTTTTCCCAAATCTTCAAAAAAGAAAATGCCGTAAAGATTAATGGGTTTTAACATTTCTACCGCAATGGTTCCCTTTTCCACACTGCGCATAACCCTTTGTTCCACATCATTCATAAAAAACACCGACATCGCTGTAGATACCACGGTATAAATGTACATTTGCTCTGCTTCAACACCTTGTACCATTGTTTCCCCTGCATACAAAGCCCGCCAAAAGAAAGCAGCCGCAAACATAATAATGCATTGCATCAGAATATTGCCGTACACATCGTAATGATAAGCCAAACTTTTCTGGATACGAATTTTATAAACATAAAAATATGCAGTTACATTTTTACGTATGTTCATACGTCAGCGTCTCCTTTCTTGCTTAACTTAAGACTGCATAATACTTACAAATAATGATTATTCAAAAATACGCCTCTATTCTATCCCTTTACGTATCTGCGTCGGTGTACATCCCCTGCAAATACGCAAGGATTCCGCAAAATAACTCGCACCGGACATACCCACCTCATAGGCAATCTCGGTTACGGACAGGTCCGTATCTTTTAATAATTGCACGCCCTTCTCCACGCGGTAATGTCGCAAATACTCCATAGGCGACATATTGGTGTATCTTCGGAACAACTCCGTGCACTTATTCTTTCCGATACCTGCATTTGCGCAGATATCATTTAAGACAATTTTTTGATTATAGTTTTTGTATAAATAATCAAGCATCTTTTTGATTAAAATCAGATTCTCATCCTTATAGGGTTCTTCTGCTTTTACGGCAACATTTCTGTATAATTCTCCCCACAAACGATAGACTGCCGATAAAATGTCCGCCTCACCGTTCTCCTGCAGGGAATAATCGTATATGTCTTTGACGCCTGCAAGCACTGACTTTTGCCAGGGCACCTGCTCACTTAACAAAAGATAAGCCAATTCCTTGGCATTCAGTATGGGATTCACCATTTTAGATGCCATATACTCCGTAGAACAAAGAACGGTCGGCGGAAAAATCACGCACAAAAGTGTACAGCCGAAATCGGCATTACAAATCAGATGCATATGCTTTGCATTTACAAAGATCCCTTCGCCGGCTTTCATCACGATATGCTCACCGTCTATCCAGTATCCGATATCGCCCGAAAGCACATAAATAAACTCCAAGTCCTCGTGCCAATGCAAGGAAATATCCGAAAAAAGCGCCTTCGGCGGTATTACGTTTCTTCTGATAAAAACAGGAAATTCCGGATTGTCATAATGCAATACTTCCGAACCGTCACTTTTGATATCTGCCATTGTTTCTCCCTTTCTTTTTATGTCTAATGATTGTTAAAACATCCGCCATCTCATCAAATACCATCCAAGTTCTGTATTCTCCCATCTCATTCTCCCCAAAACAACTCGCAATCTGTTCTTATATTAACAAATTTCTTCTTTCATTCCTATAGATATTATCATAAAATCTATAACAATCTTCCCCTGAAATAAAGAAAAGGCGCATTCTAAAAATACGCCTCTCACATACTGTCTATCTCTTTACTAATTCCTCAATCGCCATACGGTATCCGTCAAAACCATAACCGTAGAAGGTTGCCACGCAAGCGCTTCTTACATAAGAAATCTTGCGAAATTCTTCTCTTTCATCCACATTGGACAAATGAACCTCCACCGTAGGAATTGACACCGCTTTGATTGCGTCTAGAATTGCCACACTGGTATGTGTATAGGCCGCAGGATTAATTACAATTCCGTCATAAACACCATAGGCTTCCTGGATTTTATCTATGATGCTTCCCTCATGGTTAGACTGGAAGCAGGTAATCTCCACACCGTTGTCTGCGCCCGCCTTTTCACAGAATTCCACAAGCGCGTTGTAATCCTGTGTTCCGTATATATTTTTTTCTCGAATGCCCAGCATATTTAAATTTGGGCCATTGATGACTAAAATTTTCATAGCACTCTCCCGTATAAAGTTTTTAATAATTTCTTCATCATTTAAAGTTTAATATGTAGTTTACATAATACAAGCACATCTACTAAAACGACTCTATAATTGCATCTACCAATCCGTCTATATTATCTTCTTCTACCTTCAAATGTACGTCTGCCAAGTTTACATAAATCGGATATCTTGTTTCATACAACTTCTGCATTTTATCCATATTCCCGGATAAAGGACGTCCATCGGTCGCGAGTTTACATAACTCTCTGTCAAGATATACAATTAAACTATTTTGCATCATTGCATCACGATTTTCTTCCCGTAAAATACTTCCGCCACCGGTAGCAATCACAAGGCTCTTTTCTTTGGCAAATTCTTTTACCACACGACTCTCCGCGTCACGAAATGCCACCTCTCCGAACTGCTCGATATATGCACCGGCAAACATGCCCTCTTTCTTTGCAAATTCTTCGTCGGTATCCACAAAAGTTCTGCCGAGTTTCTCTGCCAAAGCTTTACCTACGGTAGACTTACCGCTTCCCGGCATACCGATTAACACAATGTTTCGCACCTGCGCTTCAATATCCGCAATAACCTGCTTTAACAGAACTTCATCATCGGGCTTTACTTTAGGCTCCTCATTGTAAAAATAGCGTTGCGCAAAATACGCCTGCGCTACCAACATCGGCAAGCCATTGACATATTTTAAACCTTTCTTCTTTGCCTGCAAAGTAAGCGCCGTAAGCAAAGGATTATAAACCACATCCACTACCGCTTCCGCCTTGGCAAACACGTCCAAATCCACCGCCTGCGCCTGCACATTGGGATACATTCCCAAAGGCGTGGTATTCACAATAATCTGCGCATCCCGGTACGCTTCCGTCTGCGTATAATCTGCGGTTTTTACCTCACCGAATATTTCGCTGATATTGGCGCCGCTCCTTGATACCACAACAATCTCAGACGCACCTTCCTGTCTTGCTACATACACTGCGGTTTTGGCGGTACCGCCACTTCCTAAGACAACCACTTTTTTACCCGTAAAAGTAATACCGGCCTCGGTAGCCATATAAAGAAAGCCCAAGCAGTCCGTATTATAGGCATACAATGTACCCTCGCGATTCACCACCGTATTCACACTGCCGATTGCCTTGGACACTTCATCCTGCACGCAATAGGGAATCACTGCCTCTTTGTAAGGAATGGTAACATTCATTGCCGTAAAATCTTTGACCTTCATAAAAGCATCGATTTCTTCTCGCGGCACCTCTTTTAAAATATAATCATCAATGCCAAACGCATTGTGTATCTGCGGTGAAAAACTATGTTTTAATTTTTCTCCCAAAAGTCCGTATTTCATATTGGCGTATAATACTCCTTAAAAATCCGATTTTATACTTTCGCATAATACCTATATATTACACTTCCGTATAGCATCCCATAAATTCAAATTCTTCCGTACCGTGTTCAAGCTGGGCAAACAAATTAAATACCGCCTGATCGTATACCGATATATCCAAATCGAAATAGAACATAAACTCAAAATCCTTATTGGGAATCGGTCTGCTCTCCAACTTGGTTAAATTAATTCCCAAAGCAGAGAATTTAGCAATCATCTCATACAAAGAACCGGGCTTATGGGGCAAGGTCATCATAAGACTGATTTTCTTTGCTCCGGGATAAATCTCCAGTTTCTTGGAAATACAAATAAACTTGGTGTAATTGTTTTCGTTATTCTGTGTATTTTCTTCCAAAATCTCTAACTGGTAAAGTTCTGCGCACTGTTTGGAAGAAAGTGCTGCCACTGAATTGTCTGCGCTCTCAGATACCATTCTTGCAGCAACCGCAGTATTCTCGCAGGGAATTACTTTGACATCCATATTGGCAAGCATTTCACTACACTGTCCCAAAGCCTGCTCGTGAGAATAAATCACTTTGATATCACTTTTCTTAGTGCCGGGCTTTGCCATTAAGCAATGGTTAATCTTTACTTTTACACTGTTTACAATATAAAAATGATGCTTGCTCATCAAGTCATAGTTGGCAATTACCGAACCGCGAAGGCTGTTTTCAATAGGTAAAATACCATACTGGCAAAGGCCCTGTTCTACCGCGGAAAATACGCCTTCAAAAGAATTAAAATATACGATGGAAGGTCTCTCAAATAACTTCTCGCAGGCTGACATGGAATTCGCACCTTCGATACCCTGGCACGCTACGGTTGCACGCTTAGGGAATACCTTCGGTGTTTCTTCCAAAGCCTTTCTGATTTTATCGCCGATTTCAGACGTCTGATAAAGGTAGTCCGCCTGATAAGCCCTGGATACGTCAAACAAAGTGGTATAGAGAATCTTAATATAGCCTGCCATATCGTCGTTTTCGTTCTCGGTGAGACGATTGATAATCGCACGCTCTCTTGCTGTGTTCAAAATGGGAAGATTCTCACTTTTTTTTACCTTCGCTACGTCCATCGCCAGGTCCATGCGCTTTTTGAACAAATCTACCAATTGATCGTCCAACGCGTCAATTTTTACTCTTACATCACTTAAATCCATTATTGTCTCCTCGCTTTATGCTTTTGTTTTATGTAAACACAATTATTTGACAAACACTTGTTGTTACTTGCTTTTTAGAGTTTGTTTTTGCTTTATGTAAACTATTTAATCACATTTTTTACATTGCACCTTCATCTATGCCCGAATTGCCCAACGAAGCTTGGTTGATTTCGCTCTGGGATTTCTTGTGCATTCCGCAACTGTGGGTCTGATTACCTCATCAGAAACCTCACTGTAAATCCCTTCCTTAGCAAGTTGCTTAAAAGATTTCTTCACCAATCGGTCCTCGCCGGAGTGGAATGTAAGAATGGCCACTCTTGCACCGGGATTTAATACATCAGGAAGTTTTTCCAAGAATTCATATAACACTTCAAACTCGCTGTTTACATCAATGCGCAATGCCTGAAAAACCCTTGCGCAGGATTTTTTCACTGCCTCCGTGCGCTCCTTTGCCGGAACATATACCAATGCCTTCTCAATGGCCTTCTTTAGGTCAGTTGTTGTCTCGATATATTTCCCTCTTCGCATATCATCAAATACAACCTTAGCAATTTCAACCGCATAAGGTTCGTCTGAGTTTTCCTGCATCATATATACAAACTCTTCACGGGTAATATTTTTAAGACGCTCAGCTGCCGACTCGCCCTGTTCCGGATTCAGTCGCAAATCCAGAGGTCCGTCCACCTTATAAGAAAACCCTCTCTCCGGATTGTCAATCTGCATAGACGATACGCCCAAATCTGCTAATACAAAATCAAATTTTCCGGCTTCTTTGCTCACCTCATCAATTTTAGCAAAATTAATATGCTTTATGGTTAAAATATCTTCCCCAAAGCCCTGTGCTTCCAAACGCACCTTGGTCTTTACGCTTTCGATGGGATCAATATCCAACGCATACATATGACCGTTGCCGTTCAGGCACTGTAACATTGCCTTGGTGTGCCCGCCGTAACCCAGTGTCGCATCCAAACCTTGTTCTCCCGGTTGGATTTTTAACACATCCAAAATTTCATCTACCATAATGGATATGTGCATTCCTGCAGGCGTACTGCCTTTTGCAATAACCTTCTCAATGGTATCGGCATACTTCTCCGGATTGGCCTCTTTATACTTTTCATGAAATTTTTTTGGATGGGTGCCTTTATAGCGTACTCTTCTCTTGTGGGGAACCGCATCGTTTTGTTGATTATTCATGTAATATTTCCTTTTTGTTTTACATAACATAACAATTATGTAAACTCCACTTATTGTTTTACGTTTTTGTGGTCGACATAAATTTATCGCATTATGTCAACTCTTGTTTTCAGCATTGTCTTTATTGTTGTTAACATAAAATATATTCATTATGTCAACTTTTACTTCTGCAACAACAAATCATACAACGCCACAGCCGCAGCTGCCTCCACACAAGGCAAAGCTCTGGGCACGATGCAGGGATCGTGGCGACCTTCGATTTGGAAGTTTACTTCTTTTTTGTCACGGAAATTAACCGTATCCTGCACCTTGTAGATGGACGGCGTAGGTTTTAATGCCACGCGGAATACCACAGGCATACCATTGGTAATACCGCCCTGAATTCCGCCGGAATTGTTCGTCTTGGTTTTCACGGTATCGCCGTCCAAATAAAAGGCATCGTTGCACTGACTTCCGCGCTGTTTTACACCATCAAATCCCATGCCGAATTCGATACCTTTTACCGCAGGCACACCGAACATCACATGGGAAATGCAACTCTCCACATTATCATAAATCGGCTCACCCACGCCTACGGGCATGCCCGTAAAAGCACATTCCACAATACCGCCCACGGAATCGCCTTCTTTGGCAACCTGTGTCATAAAATCAACCATCTGCGCGCCTACTTCCGAACTCAATGTCGGAAACTCGCCCGGTTCATAGATTTTAGTATTTATGTTAACCAAATCATACTTTTCATCCTGAATTTCTCCAATGGATAAAATATGCGAATATACGTTAATTCCCTGCTGTCTTAACAACTGAATACATACCGCTCCCGCAAAACACAAAGGCAGAGTCAAACGGCCTGAAAACTGTCCGCCACCACTCTTATCCTGAAAACCATTATATTTTACCCAAGCCGCATAATCCGCATGTGACGGTCTTAAATTCCCTTGCAATTTGTCATAATCGCCGGAACGGGTATTTGCATTCTCGAAAATCGCACAAAGGGGCGCACCACAGGTGGTATCTCCCACTAATCCGCTTAAAATCGTGGGGGTGTCTGCTTCTTTTCTGGCAGTAGAATATGCATTCTTACCACCGGCACGACGGTCAAGAAATCTCTGCACTTCCTCCAAATCAATTTTTAAGCCGGCAGGAATACCGTCCATTACAACGCCAAGTCCCTTTGCATGAGACTGACCGAAAATCTGCACTTTTAATTTGCTTCCGAATGTGGATGACATCTCATCACCTTTTCATACATTATGTAAACTTGTATGCCTTTCAAATTTTATCTAAAATATTATTTTTTCAAAGTTTCTGCAAATATCTTTTTTAAAACCTCTGCAGGCACTTCCTGCTTTAAGTATAGTTGCAACATTCCCTTAGGGGTAATTTTATATCCGGCCAATTCATTCGCATGTTTCGTAATCGCCTGCGCCTCAATATTCATATGATCCTTAAAAGGAATCAGCCTGATAAAATTATCTCCAACATAAAAGCTTGGTAACTTCGCCCACAACTTTTCTTCCGGCTCATAAGTCACGCTCTCAAAAATCAGGTCTCTAAGCCGAGCGTACATAGCAACAATTTCTTCCGGATATTTGTCCATATATTCTTTTACCTGTACATCCATATAAATTGTCTCCATCAATTCTCTACTCTTTATAGTATCCTAAACCTTCTACCAAATCCCTGATTTCATACATATCTTCCTTTGGCCCGGTTACATGAAGCAACGTATTATCCACCCGGACAAATAAAGAATAATTTGTGTCTGTATAGACTTCCGAAATCGTATAATTGCCTTTTTTTACTTCTGTTGTTACGGTGAATTCTGCCAACGTACCTTCATATATAGTTTCAAAGTCTTCCTTACGATCACCATAATCATAAAATAACAATGTCCACTTATTTGTTAAAAAATCAACACAAGCACTGACACCATCCAGTTCAGCACTTGAATAATATTTTTCATCATAATATCCGTTTTGAACCAGATAGTCTTTCACACCATCCACAGTCTGCGGCGTCATTTTCGAGCAACCACAAAGCATAGTAAGCATGAATAAAAATATGCCTATAATTTTAATTTGCTTTTTCATTTACTGCAGTCCTCACCTATCTTATCTAACTAATTTATTTTTATAGATTCGCTCTTTTAAACCAATCACATATTTAACATACATAATTTACATCCGATGGGGCATATCGCCCCACCGGTGTATGTTTGGAGGTTTTACACAAGTTGCCCCGGCAATTTCAATTTCTCTTTGTACGGATACTGCTTATCAAACTCCTCGGCTTTGGCTTCATCAATAAGATACCCTGCAGGCGGCCCGTATTCGCCGGTAATCCCTGCCAAATACCCTGGAATCAGTTCCTTGCACAAGAAGAATGATGCGTCTATATCTTCCGGCAATCCGCGATAGCGAAGTCCGAATTCCGATGCGTAAGTAAAACCACTCTTTCCGTAAAAATCGATATTACCTTCAAAACACAACGCACCTGCGCCCATTTCTTTGGCTTTTTCGATAGTGTAGTCCAAAAGAATCTTACCGTAACCCCGACGCTTCAAGTCATTTGCAATACAAATAGGCCCCATGGTCATAATAGGAATATCTCTGCCGTCATCTGCCTGAATGCTTGCACGCACAAAAACATTCTGACCAATAATCCGTCCGTCCTTCTCCATCACAAAATCAAGTTCCGGAACGAAATCTTTATCGTTTCTCAGGCAACGAAGCAAATAATGCTCGTAGCATCCCGGGCGATACACATTCCAAAAAGATTCTCTTACTAAATTTTCTACTTCTGCATAGTCTGCAGGTGTTTCCAAACGGATGATATAGTTATTTTTATTCATTTCTTTTACCTCCTGATGATTGTTGACTTGCGACTCGCAAACATTAGTAGTTTGCTCGTGTCGCTTCGCTCAGTACTAGGAGGTTACGATTTGATTGTTTTTCATAACCTCCCAGTTATGCCACAATCTCTAAGGTGTTGTTCTTTCTCAAACAGCAATCTCCTTTAAATAAAATATTTATACTCAAGCCGTATGGCAAGATTAACGGTGTCAAATTAAAATATAGTTTTTAGATAAACTGAAAGTTTGCGCGTAGTAATGAGCCATGCGCAGATGCGCCGAAGGTGACTGCCGGGTGCTCGCACACAGGCAGGCGCATTCGAGCGAAGATGCATACGGCGAATGCCACGACAGTGAGCAAGCTTGTCTTGCGAATCTGTCGGCATGGCGATATACCTACTAACACATCAACTCAATCCATATAGTAGGTATTTTTTGTTCTCTTACGAAACAATTTACCCACTCAAGCAATAATATTTAGTAAGCGTAGGTAAAATAATCTACAATATAAAATATTTTACCTGCCAACTTAAGTCCGTCCTATTTTCAGTAGGTAATTCTTTTTGGAAGCTACATATATTTACCGTTTAATATAGCATCCGCAATCATAAGTAGGTATTTTACTATCTACTTTAATCTCCGCCAAATTCAAATTCGTAATATATAGAGTGAAGGGTATACAACCCTTTGCTCTTTTATTTTATGATGAAGGTGATTGGCCTACGGAATTTCAAATTGGGACACCACGCCCGAAGTAAAATGTGTTAGCCAGCCTTCATTATTCTTCATTCGATTCAGCAAGTTGGGACATAGCTCCCGTTTAACCAACGAATATGAATGGATTCTGAAGAGCTGTATCCAATCAAAACATTTCAAATTAAAGGAGGTATCCATATGATTGCTGTTGGTATTGATGTTTCAAAATCAAAGAGTACCGTTGCCATACTTAATTCAGATGGTAGCCAACGAATCAAACCTTACAACATGAAACACAATCACCCTGAAATGAATGCACTTGTTAACTATCTAAATGAACTGGATGAACCTGTTATTATTTTAATGGAGTACACAGGACACTACCATTATCCAGTTCTCAAGAAACTTACTGACGAGCATTTTCAAGTCTGCCTAGTAAATCCGTATCAAATGAAAAAATACGGTGATACAGAATTGCGTCGTAGCAAAACTGACAAAAAAGACGCTGTCAGAATCGCAACTTATGCTTTAGAAAAATCTTATCAGTTAGTTCCGTATTCTGTTGATGACCAAAAGTATGCAGATCTAAAACTTTTATCCAGGCAATACAGCCAGCGTATGTCTACACTTACAATCAACAAGGTACACTTGGTAAATCTGCTAGACCAAACCATGCCAGGTATTTCAACCTTTCTCCCTCTAAGAAGCAGGGACCCTGAGACAAGTCTCAGCGTAATGTTTATCAAGAAATATAAGTCCTTTGATTACATCTGCAAAATGGGTAAATCAAAGTTTCTTGATAGTTATTCAAGGCTAGTTAAAAAAGCTAGGAACCGTAATGCGTCACACCTTGGACTTGCCATTTATGAACATGCTTTTCAAAGCATAACCACAAACGGCGAAAACGAATATACTATTCTAGCTCAAAACCAATGTCTTGGTCTTGTTATTGAAGCTCAAAGCTCATGTGACTGCATCATTGCACAAATGCAAACAATTGCTGAAACATTGCCCGAATATAAAATACTACGCAGTATGGCTGGTGTAGGAGAACGTCTTGGCCCTCTTATTCTGGCTGAAATAGGTAATGTCAGACGTTTCCACAGCGGCAAAGCACTTAACGCTTATGCAGGAAACGATGCTCCACCGTATCAGTCCGGAAATTTCGAAAGCCACAATCGCCACATATCAAAACGTGGGAATGCGGCTCTCAGAAAATACTGTTTTGAGGTTATGCAAGCGCTCAAACTTCTTAAACCTCAAGATGATCCTGTGTATCTTTTTCTGGTCAAAAAGGAACAGGAAGGAAAACCTTATAACGTTGCCAAAATGGCTGCCGTTAACAAGTTTCTTAGAATTTACTATGCCAGAGTAATGGAACTCGAACAGTAAATCTGATTACATTATTATATATTTTTCAAAAATCTACAATAGGTAGGTTTATTAAAGTTACCCATTTTTAGAAACTAAAATTCTTCTCAAAAACTACCAAAAAGTACTTGACTTACATTAGCAAGATTTGCCTTTGCAAACAAAACTTAAAAGTTATTCCGGCTTCTGCAACTCAAAAATATCATCATCCAACAATTTTGCATTTCCTCTAAAATACGCCATTATCGCATATTCAATTCTTTCTAAGTAATCAACATAATTCCCCGGAAAATTCTCTAAAGTGAAATCATCATCCGGATCAAAGTGAAAAACAATATACTTCAATAATCTTTGATAATTTTGCGTAATTTGTTCCGCTATTTCCATTGACTGTTCTTCACCACATAAAGTCAACGCAGTTATGCTTTCATAAAACTCCCAAAACGCCTCCTCAGAAAAATAATTCTTTTCATGAAGAAAAAACATAAAACTGTTATTTTCTATTTTGTAATTATCAAGTATTATTCGTTTCGCAATTTCAGCTTTCATATATTAAAACCCTTTTATAATCCTCAAAGAATCCGGGATAAGACTTATTTACCGCTTCCGCACCACGGATTATGACAGGTGCTGTCGCTTTCACTGCCGCTACCGCAGCCGACATAGCAATACGATGATCTCCCGCGCTGTCCACTTCACCGCCGGTATATTCCTTCACTCCGTCAATGTATAAGTTTACCTTGCCGTCTTCTTCTACGGCTCTTAAATCCGCACCAAGGGCCTGTAACAACGCCTTAGTAGTTTCAATACGGTCACTTTCCTTAATGCGAAGTCGCCCTGCATTTTCGAACACGGTAGTACCTTCTGCCAAGGCCGCTACCACACACATAACCGGAACCAAATCGGGAATCTCGGATACTTCTGCACGAATTGCTTTTAATTCTTTCTGCCTTACAGTGACCATAGTCTCTTCTATTGTAACCTCAGCACCGAATTTCTTCAATATATTTAAGATTTCCTTATCGCCCTGGGGGGAAGATGCATCAATCTCCGTTACGGTTATCTCTCCCGCAATAGCCCCCATACACAAGAAAAACGCCGCATTGGACCAGTCTCCCTGAGCCTGCATTTTATCCGGCGCAATGTACTTCTGATTCCCGGGAATATGATAGCCTTTTTCAGTAGGCTCCACCCGAATACCAAACATATTTAAAACATCCAAAGTAATATCAATATAAGCCTTGGATTCCAGTTCTGTAGTTAACATAATATCGCTATCGCCTTGTAACATAGGCAACGCATACATCAATCCCGTAATATATTGCGAAGAAATATTTCCGGGCAATTCATATGTTCCCGGTCTTAACTCCCCGCTCACTTCCAAAGGGATAAAATCGCTTGAAATCACAGCTCCGTTTGCTCGCATACACTCACACACCGGACCGAAAGGACGCTGCGGTAACTTGCCATGTCCCTCCATGGTAAATTGTTTGCATAAAACCGACGCTACCGGCAAAAGAAATCTCGCCGTCGAACCGCTTTCATTGGGATTCAAATGTGCTTTTTCACACTTTTCGCCTGATAAAATTCCCGCAATAGGGTTTACATAAATAATTTTATCTTCTACTTTAATATCCGCGCCCATTGCATTCAGGCAATCAATGGTAGCCTTCATATCATCCGATAAAATATTAGTCTTAACAGTAGACGCTTTATCGGACAACGCTGCCGCAATCAATAGTCTATGTACGTAAGATTTAGACGATATGGCCTCTATTTCACTTATACACTTTTTTGCAGGTGATAATGTAATATCCATGCTAATCCCTTTCTATCGCTATCTTTTGCAAAACCAATTCATACTTTGACATTTTATTTACATATAAAACTGTGCCACTACACTCATTGTCTCAATTTGTTTATTTGTATTTATCATAAAAGTAATGTTGCGTAGATATTTTCATTCCATAAAGGACCTTTTTGTGAGTGTCGGCACTTAACGAGTGCAAATGTAATGTGGCACGAGTTTAGTGTCCGTTACATTCACAATCGAGCGAGAGCGTGTCCTATTGGAATGTAAAATAATCTACGCGACAATTTATATAACGCCCATACAAATAAGCAAATTGAGACTTAACATTAAACTCCGCTGTTTACAATGTATGCAATCCATTCATCCATAGTCATATCCTGGATAATGGAATTACCGATAGTCTCCGGCAAAAGTACACTAATCTTTTTGCCGGCACGTTTTTTATCGGAAATTGCCTGCTCCGCCAAATCCAAAAGGGTATATTCGCAGGAAATAGGCAGATTGTAATTCTTCAATGTTTGAATCAGGCGCTCCGACATAGTATTGTCCAATCCATTCGCCTTCTCATATGCCTTGGTTACCACTACCATACCAATGGCCACCGCACTGCCGTGAGGCACTTCGTAATTGCTTAATTTTTCGATGGAATGACCGACTGTGTGACCGAAATTAAGAAGTTTTCGCACGCCGGTATCAAATTCATCTTCGCCTACGATATTTGCCTTAATCTGCACACATCTTTGCACCATGGCAGCAATATCGAATTCCTTCTTTTCAAACTGTTCAAAAAGTTCCAAATCACGAATCATACCGTATTTTACAGCCTCTGCCATACCATCGGAAAATACCTCCGCCGGCAAGGTTTTAAAAGTATCCGTATCGCACACTACCCGCAAAGGCTGGTGAAATGCTCCCACTAAATTCTTTCCCTGAGGTAAATCCACTGCAGTCTTGCCGCCAACGGAAGAATCAATGGCTGCTAAAAGCGTTGTGGGACACTGTACATACTCCATTCCCCGTAAAAATACCGATGCCACAAAACCGGTCAAATCTCCGGTTACGCCACCGCCCAATGCAACCAAAAGGTCAGACTTTGAAACACCGTTTTCCGCACAATATGAAAGCACCTGTTCAGCCGTGCTCAAATTCTTCGATTTCTCACCATTGGGAAATACGAAAGATAATACTTCATATCCGCATTCTTTTAACTCGTTTACGCATTTATCTCCATACAATGAAAATACAATATCATCGCTGACTACAACTACTTTACAAGGCTTTTTTACCTTAGCAATCTCTTCGCCATAGTGAAGTCCGTTTCCAATAATAACTTCGTACTCTTTTGTGCTTGTTTTTACCTGTACAATCTGATTCATAATCCTAGTCCTTTTTAACAATCTATTTATCGCCATTTTGTAATGTTATGTAAACTTTTTTATTCTGCGCTATCTACATCTTGCTAATTCTATCACGTAATAACAATTCGTCTGTTTGTCCTTTATTATACTGCATTGCTGTGTAGATATTTTTATTCCGTAAAGAACCGTTTTGTGAGTGTCGGCACTTAACGAGTGCAAATACAATGAAGCACGAGTTTAGTGCCGCTACATTCACAATCGAGCGAGAGCGCCTTCTGTCGGAATATAAAATAATCTGCACAGCCACCACAAACTACCCACAAACAGACGAATTATTCCCTGCCTTGTACTCTTCCTCGCGTCGATTATCGTTTTCTTTACAAATACGTCCCTCAGCAAGCATTTTATGTAAACTATTATAATCCTCTGCCGCCAAAACTTCACGATAATCCTGAACATTCTTGATGAAGACATCCAACTCTGCCAACAAATGCTCACGATTCTCTGCAAACAGTTCCGTCCACATATCTTCATTTAAGTATGCAACTCTGGTCAAATCCTTAAAACTACCGGCCGAGAAACCGTATCTCTTCTCGCAGGTAGGGCTTTTTATATACGCGCTGGATACCAAATGGGCCATCTGGGATGTATAAGCAATCACCGCATCATGTTCTGCCGCCGTGGTAACTCTGATCTTGCCAAAGCCTAGTCTCAGAAAGAATTCTTTCGTTTCCTCAAACAATGCTTCATCCGTATTGTGATCCTTACAAAGAATCATCGTCGCGTTATTGAATAACCCAAAAAACGAATACTGATACCCCGACTTCTCAATGCCGGCCATCGGATGTCCACCGATAAAGTGTACGCCGTTTTCCTCACAGAAATCCGAAAGTTCCTCGCACACACTGCCTTTAATTCCGGTACTGTCCACCAAAACCGCGCCCTTTTTTATAAAAGAAATATTATCTTTCACATACTCAATATTTCTTCGCGCATACAAATTTAAAATCAGCAAATCGCACTCTTTTAAGGTATCTGCGTTTAATTCGCCGTGGATGACATCTTCGGCAATTGCCTGTTCCACAATATTTTTACTTCGGTTGCAGGCATAAATTTTACAGGTAGTGGTTTCACGAACCGTCTTGGCCATGGACCCTCCAATCAGACCCAGACCAACGATTCCTACTGTTTTTATCATAATTTTAAAACGTCCTCTCTAATCAACTGTACACCACGATTGATTTCTTCAAATGCCGCAGGTGTAATAGACTGCTGGCCATCGCACCATGCCTTTGCAGGATCGTTGTGCACTTCAATAATTAAACCGTCTGCGCCTGCTGCTGTAGAAGCATAGCACATAGATTTTACATATTTAGAATAACCCGTAGAATGTGAAGGGTCAATGACAATCGGTAAGTGTGTCTTTTCTTTTAAAACAGGTACTGCTGAAATGTCAAGGGTATTTCTGGTTGCAGTCTCGAAGGTTCTGATACCTCTTTCACAAAGAATAACGTCTTCGTTACCGCCTGCCATAATGTATTCCGCGCTCATCAATAATTCCTGAATGGTGCTTGATAAACCTCTCTTTAAAAGAATCGGCTTCTTGGTATGACCCAATTCTTTTAACAACTGGAAGTTCTGCATGTTTCTTGCGCCAACCTGGATTACGTCTACTTCTTCGAACAAATCAAGCTGGGATAAGTCCATAATTTCGGTAACAATAGGAAGTCCTGTCTCTTTCTTTGCTTCCAATAAAAGTTTGATACCATCGCCGCCCAAGCCCTGGAATGCATAGGGTGAAGTACGGGGCTTAAATGCACCGCCGCGAAGCATGGTTGCACCCGCTGCTTTTACTGCTTTGGCAATACCGATGATCTGCTCTTCTGTTTCTACAGAACAAGGACCTGCAATCATTGCAAAATGTCCCGCACCGATTTTGGTATTCTCAACGGTAATTTCAGTATCCAAAGGATGGAACTTACGATTTGCAGCCTTGTAAGGTTCCTGAATACGTTTAACGGTATCTACGATTTCCATAGCGGATACCAGATCGATATCTACCTTGGAAGTATCGCCTACAAGACCTAAAATAGTGGAATGGATACCCTGTGTTTTGTGGATATCAAGACCTTTGTCTTCTAACCATTTCTTTAACTGCTCATACTGTTCGGGATTGGGGTTTGATTTTAATACGATAATCATTTTTTGTTCTCCTTTTCTATATAAAGAGTTGCTTGCAACTCTTTTGCGCCCGAGCGGGCACGCTAGTGTATTTTCCTTTCCGCGAGGTGCGCATCCTCGCGGAGCGTTGTATGATTGGATTCATCCAATCATACAAAAAACCGGCATTTCTCTGCGAAACACCGGTTTACTTTACTTTTATAAAAACCTTGTTAGTTGCACGACAGAGAAACCTTATTAACTTGCTTAATAAAGTAAAAGTAAAAGTATGTAAAAAAGAAATTTACAAATCTACTCATTTCCGTCTCCTTCAAAGTTTGTTCGTGTACATTATAGCACTCTGATTTTCATTGTCAATAGTTTTTCTTTATTTTTTTATCACTTTAAATCAGTAAAGTTCATATACCCTTATGCCGACAATTTCATATCACCTTTCTTTAACCACTTCCATCTGCGCATTACGGATGCCACGCCCCATGCCAGAAGCCCCGGTAAAATAAAGCAAAGCAACAACACTTCCAGAATCGCCAATGCCGGGTCAAGTCCCGTTTCTACCATAACGTTGTATGCATTAATCGGCCCTACCAAACCTGCAGTTCCCATGCCGGAGCCCACCGCATTGTTCTGGAACTTAAATATCATAGTAGAAATCGGTCCCATAATTGCACTGGAAATAATTGCAGGCAACCAGATGGTAGGTTTTTTCACAATATTACCCATCTGAAGCATACTGGTTCCAAGTCCCTGGGCCAACAAACCATTCCATTTATTATCCTGATAACTTGCTACTGCAAATCCAACCATATTCGCGCAACACCCTACCGTTGCCGCACCTGCCGCAATCCCCGACAGATTTAAAATAACTCCCAGTGCCGCAGAACTGATAGGCAAAGTCAATGCCATGCCCATTAAGACAGACACTATAATTCCCATAAAAAATGGTGCCTGCTGTGTTCCTATGGCAATTAAATCCCCGATTTTATTCATAAAAGTACTGATGGGCGGTCCCAAAAGAAGCCCCACCGTAGCCCCGGTTAAAATGCATACGAAGGGAGTCAAAATAATATCCAACTTAGTCTTTCCCGAAATCAGTCGACCGATATAGATGCCTGTAACAGCAGCCAAAAAAGCCCCCAACGGTTCTCCCGGTCCGCTAAAATGAATCACTCCGTCCACAAATACGGTTCCTGCAAGCATTTGATTAGCAAAAGCCCCAATCATACCTGTCACCACAGCAGATAATGTCACCAACGGACTTGCCTTAAACTTAATGGCAACCCCGCAACCAATTCCCGCGCCGGTCAATGCACAAGCCACTTTTCCCATCAACAAAATATATCCGCCGAATTGTCCCGGAATCCAGGAACCAATCTGTACAATAATCGTTCCGATAATCAGGGTTGCAAAAAGTCCCTGTGCCATCCCTGTCAATCCGTCTATAAAAAATTCCTTAAAAAAATCGCCTATTCTTTTCATTTCTTTTTATCTCCGATGTATAATATTCACGCAAAACAGTTATTAATATGTTCCTGATTCCGCTTACGTTTTCTACTTCTTTTATCCATCAAAAAGCGTACCACATCGTTCACATTTTATCAACAAAACCTTGTAATATATCTTTACATTTTTGGTTCATTATGCTATGCTGTTTGTGTTGTAAAATATTTACATCAGTTATATTTTTTCGGAGGTATCTACAATGAACAAAGGTACAGTTAAGTGGTTTAACAACCAGAAGGGTTACGGTTTCATTTCTGACGAATCAGGAAATGATGTATTCGTACACTACTCAGGACTCAACATGGAAGGCTTCAAGACTTTGGAAGAAGGCGCTGCAGTTGAATTCGAAGTAGTTAACGGCGAAAAAGGACCTCAGGCAGTAAACGTAACCAAGTTATAATTAATCAGTTTTATCGATGTGCCTATTCTTAAATATATATTTAGAAAAAAGCAGTATTGTTTTAACAGATTAACGAACATTACGTTCTAACGCTAAGATTCAAAAAAGGAACCTTGTAAAAGGTTCCTTTTTCATTGTATCCTAAATTTATTCTCTTAAAATTTCCCACCACTCTTTTTCGGCAGTACATTTTACCCACATAGCCGGTCTGACTCCGCCACTGCTCACCGTACAGTAACGACCCTCATATTCAATCGTTCCCTCTGCATTCACAAAAGCAATCTTGCGTTCTTCCTCGCCTGCGGTACGAACCCACCACCAACTGTAACCATCTCTTTTTTCATAATTATAACCGCTACTGATATTTATATTAACCTTATGATCCATTGCGGCAGCAGGGGTCGGTTTCATTCTTCTTTCTTCATCAGTTGCAAAATACATTTCTGCTTCTTCTGCCGATAAAATAAACATATAATCTTGGCTTACCGGTCCGCTTTCGGTACCGTATTTCGGATTATCCTGTGTTTCCACGGTAGTCAAAAGCACCAGTTCCTTTTCATACTTACTGGTACTGTCCATATATAACTGATTTAAATATACCCGCAGTGCCGATTGTTCCCAATAATTCGGTTCATCTATCTTATTATGAAAATAGCTTCCATCCAAAACTTCGGTACTTACCAGCAACAGTTTATCTCCCTGTCTATCTGCAACGTACCATTGCATTCTGTCAAGTCCTGCTTTGATATAGTCCGTTTCCATTATACCAAAAAATACTTCATCGCCAACTTCTGCGGAAGCAAACGTTTTCAATTCATCCTTGTAATATACAATCGGGCGCACATATCGAATATATAATTCACCGATTCCCAGTGCAACAATAACAACACCGGCAGTAATTAAGGAAGCAACAATCTTTTTCTTCTGTTTTTTCTTATCCTTTAGTCTTACCTGCATTTCCGGTGTCATATATTCATCGTCTACCGGTCGATCTTCCTCCAGAAAAAGTTGAATCAGAAAACTGTTGAGCGCATGTACTGCAAAACCAAAACCAAAGGAGCCCACTATTACCCAAAGGAAAATCTGCACATCACTTACATAAATACTATACGTCACAAATACCTTAACCAGTTCATGAATAATGTAGAGTTCCAAACTAAGTTCGCCAAGAAGATATAGCACAACGTTTTGAAGTTTAACCTTCATGAGAATCAGCAATATCATTACCAACCATACTGCACAACTTAGGTTCTGATAAAGTAATGTAATGATTTTGGCGCCATAGCCCGGATGTCCTTCCCATTCCTGATAGTATCCGAAAAAGGAGAGTATTATCATCTGTCCATAAAACAGAACACCAAAAAGAACGATGGACACCGGCAACAACCATCTGTAATGTTTCTTTAAAAAGGCTACCACCTTATCGTAGTACCTCGCCATAAACATACCCACAAGGAAGAAAAGCGTAGTATTATACCACCATTCCCCCATAAACCAGCGACCGCCTGTCTCACTTGTGTCATGACCGAGAAGGAGACTAAAAAGGATCAATGCAACTACAAATATACTCATTGCCGCCATGGCTTTATCGGTTTTTTTAATAAATCGAAAAATAAAATAAAAAGCAAGATAAAGAATTGTAATTTCCACCAAAAACCAGGTGTTGGTATTAATCAAACGGATTCCTACCAAACATTTTATCATTTCGGTAACGCTTCCCACGGTTCCGAAATACAAACCGACTCCCACGGTATAGAGCACATTGGAAACAAAGAACGGTATTAAAACCGCCGAAAGTCTTTTTTTCAAAAAAGTATCCAGATAGTTCGGTTTCTTTTGCAGACTGGTCATTAGTCCAAAACCCGAACAGAAAAAGAATAAACTTGTAAAAAATATCCCCGCAAAAATAAAGTAACTGATAGGTCCTTTATACTCCATTCCATATTGGGTTATATGCTGTGTCAGATGATGAATAATGATACCTATTGCCGCCGCACCTTGGATTGCCTTACTCTGTTGCAACGAAAGAAAGTCTTCATGAAATTCTCCCTTTGGCGCAACTTTCATTTTAATCAACATAAAAGCAAGTAAAATCAAAGGAAAAATGCACAACAATAAGTATTCCGGCTTCATATCTGCTCCTCTCAACGGTTATCCGTTACAAAATTTTACAATTTCATCAAAATGCAGATATCCTCCAAAAAGATCCAATGCGCTGCCAATCGTCGCATGCACACGTCCATTCCCCAATTCTTTTAGAAGAGCCAAATCTTCAATTGCATGAATTCCGCCGGCGTAAGTCACGGCATTGCCTTCATAGATCCCCAGCAAAGCAACCAGTTCCTTCTCAATTCCTTCTGCTTTCCCTTCCACATCTACGGCGTGAATGAGGAATTCATCGCAATACTGTTCCAACTCTTTTAAAAGTTCTATGGTCACATACTCTGAAGTTGCGGTCTGCCAACGATTGGTCATGATTTGATATCCCTCTGCTGTTTTGCGGCAGCTCAAATCAAATACCACATGTTCACGGCCTACTGCATCTTTTAAGGTCTGCATTTTTTCTCTTGAAAGTATATCTCCATCAAATAAATAAGATGTCACTATAACGTGAGAAGCACCTGCGTCCAAATACTCTTTAGCATTGCCGGCATGAATTCCGCCACCGACCTGCATACCGCCCGAAAATGCCTGTAGTGCATCCACTGCTGCCTGTTTGGTGGCTTCATAATATTCACTGCCCATCTTATTTAAAAGAATGATATGTCCGCCCTTTAAACCGTTCTCGCGATACAAATTCGCATAATAAGCAGAACTCTTTTCAGACACGAAATTTTCCTGTGCCAAGTTTCCTTCATCTTTTAAACTGCTTCCCACAATCTGTTTTACTTTTCCGTTATGTATATCAATACAAGGTCTGAATTCCATCTTATATCTCCCTATTCATATAGTATTTTCATCGCATATTATTATAAAATACAAAACGAATCGGGGCAAGTAGGTTCACATCTATTGCCGCGATTCGTTATACAGGTTCTCTTCATTCAAACACAAGTTGCCACAATTTATAAATACCAATTGCCACAACAAGCGTTGCTGCTATAACACCCGCACAATAAATGTGTATATTCTGATTCCATGTCATATATTCAAAAACCAATAAAATCGTATTCTGCATCATTATGGCACATAATCCGATTGCACCCATAAAATCCAGCACCTTATTATTGACTTTTATCTTCATCATCAGCAGGAATACTATCGCTGTAAAAAATACTATCATCGGGAATTGAACCGCCAACGTAACCGCCTTATCAAAATACCCCATAGTCATAACAGTTTCTGACCAGTATCCATAGTTTAGCATCGCATAGTCCGTACCATCAAAAAAAATTAAGAATCCAACAATCGATACAATCAAAACAGGATAAAACCATTTTTTTAAAAATCCAACATTTTTTTCATAAAATCGTGCTACTATCATTCCTGCAAAAAACAGAAGAATTGTATTATACCACCATTCCCCTTCCAACCAGTTGGATATTGTTTTTCCTCTCAAATCATGACCGGCCAGAAAACTTACCACAATGATGGATAGAATTACAATAAGCATACAACCATATTGCAGAAACTCTTTCTTAAAAAAACGGAAAGCAATATAAAATACTGCATACAAAAACAATAATTCAACCAAAAACCACATATGGTCATTTAACAAAACAATACCTATAAACGCTTTTATCAAAACTTCCGCAGGATATCGGTCTCCTCGCATCAAAGTCATAAATATATAAGCGAAATTACAGATATAGAAAGTACACAACAACGTACCGATTCGATGGATAGGAATACGTTTCAAATATTCCTTATCATTATGTAAACCTCTTACCGCTTCATATCCAAGGAAAAAGAAGAAAAAACCCATCAACAATGTTCCTGCGGGACGATAATAAATCAACTCACCACCATAATTCGGAAATTCTACCATCCGTTCATTTAACTGATGTAACAATATTACAACAGAATACAATCCGAATAATTGTTTAAAGGTTCCCCTGTCATGCGGAACATCAATAAAGGCTTTCCGCTTTGCAAAAGAAATCCCCGGCAGCGCAATCATCACCAGTGCTACCGTATACAAAAGATATGACACATTAAAAAAACCGGCAATAAAGCATATCAATAAAGCACTGAGAATATACACAATCCGTTTATGTTTATTCTGCTTTCTGATAAGCGTATCTTCAGACATACTCAGTGATTCATTAATCATTAATTGCGCTTCCTGCACCGTAATGGTAGCATCAGCGTCTATGCGCTCACCTTTTAATAATTCCATAACCGAAACATCAAAGAAATTTGCAATCGGTTCCAACATGGAAATGTCCGGATAACTTAAGCCTCTCTCCCATTTGGAAATCGCCTTATCTGTAAGCCCTAACTCATCCGCCAGTTCCTTTTGCGTCATTTTACGTTCTTTTCTTAATTCGGATATAAATTCACCTATTTTTTCTTTTTCCATAGTGATTTATCATTTCTCCTGTCAAAAATGTTAGCATATACAGCGGTTATCATCAATCGACCGTTGGTAGAATCGCCTATTTCAGGCGATAATTTATTAAAAAAGACCACAAAACAAAGCAATCTTTATTTTATGGTCTTTCAATTACAATTTATAATGCAACTTTTATAATATTAGCCTTCAATTACATCCTGCATATTATATAGTCCAGCACCCTTACCTGCCAGGAACTTCGCAGCCTGTACAGCACCTTTGCCGAATACAGCCTTAGAATATGCGGTATGGCTGAAGGTAATTACTTCATCCTCACCTGCAAAAATAACATCATGATCACCTACAATGGTACCGCCACGCACTACCGCGAAACCGATTTCATTCTGTGAACGTGCTTCTCTCTTCTGACTTCTGTCAAATACATATTCATAGCGGTTATCCAATTCTTCATTGATGGAATCTGCCAGCGCAAGTGCTGTACCGCTGGGTGCATCTTTCTTTAAGTTATGATGCTTTTCTACTACTTCGATATCATAGCCTGCAGGTGCTAAAGTTCCTGCTGCTGTTTTTAACATTTTCAATAAAAGATTGATTCCGAGAGACATATTTGCTGATTTTAAAACGGCCACTTTCTTGGAAGTCTCTTCTACCAGACGAATCTGCGCCTCATCAAGACCGGTTGTACAAAGTACCACAGGGGTCTGGGTATTAGCACAATAATCTAAAAGTCCGTTAACTGCAGTTGCAGAAGCAAAATCGATAATAACATCCGCCTTTACATCACAGTCTGAAATTGTCTTAAATACAGGATATGTATTCTTTATCCCGTCAAAAGGATCAATACCGGCCACAATTTCCATATCATTTTCCTGCGCAATCAGTCTGGTAATCACCTGTCCCATTTTACCGTTGCAACCATGCATAATTACTTTTACCATTCTTTTATCTCCTCACTATATTTTATAAAAAGGCAGAGAGCCCTCTGCCTTTTTGTTTATCCTTGTATCAATCCGGCCTAGATTAAACCGTATTTCTTCATTTCCTCTTCCAAAACCTTAGCATGTTCAGGTTCCATCTCTGTCAAGGGACGTCTTACGGTGCCACCCTTGTTACCAAGCAAATTCATAGCCTTCTTTACAGGGATAGGATTTACTTCGCAGAATAATGCATCAATCAAAGGAATTGCCTCTAACTGCATCCTGCGTGAGCCTTCCACATCACCCTCGAAATACTTCGCACAGATTTCATGTGTCTGTCTGGGTGCAACATTGGATAATACGGAAAGTACACCTTTGCCGCCCAATGCAAGCATGGGAACAATCTGATCGTCGTTACCGCTGTAAACATCCACGCATCCGTCTGCCAATGCAAGAAGATGTGCTGTCTGTGACAAATCACCGGTAGCATCTTTTACACCTACAATGTTTTCAACATCCTTACAAAGTCTTACGATGGTCTTAGGCTGGATATTCACGCCGGTTCTTCCGGGAATATTGTAAAGAATTACCGGAATCTTAATGGAATCCGCAATCATCTTAAAATGCTCATATAAGCCCTGCTGGGTTGCCTTATTATAATAAGGGGAAACTACCAATACTGCGTCAGCACCGAGTTTTTCAGCCTCCTGGGATAAATAAACAGCAGTTGCAGTACAGTTAGAACCTGTTCCTGCAATAACCGGAAGTCTTCCCGCTACCTGCTTCACACAGAATCCAACTACATCCAAATGCTCTTCATGTGATAAAGTAGACGCTTCGCCTGTAGTTCCGCAAACCAAAATAGCATCTGTTCCGCCGGCAATCTGAAGTTCTATATTCTCTGCAAATTTTTCGTAATCTACATCTCCGTTCTCTTTAAAGGGAGTAATAATTGCTACACCTGCTCCGGTAAAAACTGACATATTAGTGTCCTCCTGACTCGTCTGATATACTTATATAAAAGACATTTTTCTGCGTATAATCATAACACCACGCATCGATTATGTCAACGCGCAGTGTTATAAAAATACCTATATTAATTGTATGCCTTCGTTAAAAAAACGTTACACACTTTTATAAAATAACCTCATCGTTTTCCAATTGTTCCAATTTACCTACCGACACTTCGTACGCAACTCTTTTCTCGGCTTCCGTTTCCGAGATTTTCTTAACATATTCCCTGCTTTGAATTCTGCCCCAAATAGCACATCTGGTTCCCACTTCAAAACCGGAAGCAAAACGGGCATTTCTTCCCCAGCAGATGCAGGGTATGTAGTCTGATTTTCCGTAAGGACGGTTCACTGCCAACAAAAGATCCGCAATTTCTCTGCCCAAAGGCGTTTTACGATAAATAGGTTCCTTACAAATATAACCATCCAAAAAGATTTGATTTGTCTGACTGCTCTCACCGATTTCTTCGATAAACTCAATTTCACGGGCAAATACAGACAATACCAGTTTGTTCTTTCGCTCCTCATGTCTGTTGTATGAGCGGAACTGTCCCGTCACCATAATTTTGGTGCCTCTGTAATCTTTTGTTACATCCAGTAATCTTTCTGATACCATCAAAGGAATAATATCCGCAGATTCGCTTAAGCGTGTCACCAGCACATCTACCATATAAAATCCCTCTCCGTAAATCGAGTGACTGTAAGCAAACTCTCCTACAATTTCACCCATAATCACAACTTGGTTGTTTTCAATTACCTTATCTGTCATTTTAGTTCTCCCTTCTTTGTCTCTTTACAAAAGAATTTTTTCTATCATGCACTAATAAATATATGTTTTAAAAGTGCACAAAATGACCTGATATACCAAAACATTGTCATCAAAAATACTCCTTATTTCGACAATGTCCCACCCGTCTCTTACATTCTATGACAATATTCTTCTCAAAAATACTCCCCCAATAGTAACAATTTTTTGTGAACTTTTAATGTGTATACCCACGATTTTTTATGATTTCACATTTTTTTCATATCTTTTATCAAAAAAGACACAGACCGCTTTCGCAATCTGTGTCTCTCATTTCATTATGTAATATATTAGTGAAATTTTTATTCTACTACAACAACCCAACCCTCAGGACCTTCGATTTTTCCTAACTGGATACCTGTAACGGTATCATAAAGTTTCTGGCTTAATTCACCGATTCCGCCATCCTGAATCTGAACCACTTCATCACCTTTTCTTAAGTGACCTACGGGAGAGATTACTGCTGCTGTACCGGTACCCCAAACTTCTTCCAAAGTACCGTTCTGCGCTGCGTCAAAGAGTTCGTCTGCTGAAATCTTTCTTTCTTCTACAGGATATCCCCAAGACTGGCATAATTCGATACAACTTCTTCTGGTTACACCGGGTAAAATACTGCCGTTTAATGCAGGTGTGATTACGGTTCCGTTAATCTTAAAGAAGATATTCATCGCACCAACTTCTTCGATATACTTTCTTTCTACACCGTCAAGCCAGAGAACCTGAGAATAGCCTTCGTCATGAGCCTTTACCTGAGCCTTCAAACTTGCTACATAGTTCGCACCGGCCTTTGCTTCACCCAAACCGCCGCGAACGGCTCTTACATACTCATCTTCAATCCAAATCTTAACGGGGTTAAGTCCTTCAGGATAGTAAGCACCAACCGGTGAAAGGATGATGATAAACTTATATGTAGAAGAAGGACGCACACCAAGGAACGGATCTGTTGCAATAATAAAAGGTCTGATGTAAAGAGATGTTCCGGGCTTGGTGGGAATCCAATCCTGATCTACTTTTACAAGTTCCTTGATCGCCTGAAGAAAATCTTCCGCAGGAATAGTAGGAATACAAATTCTTTCGTTTGTATTGTTTGCTCTTTCAATGTTCTTGTCAGGTCTGAAAAGTAAAACCTTTCCTTCTTCTGACTTATATGCTTTCATACCCTCGAACATTTCCTGTCCATAGTGGAAAACCATAGCGGAAGGTTCTAACGAAATAGGTGCATAAGGTACGATTCTTGCGTCGTTCCAGCCTTTTTCCACACTGTAATCCATAACAAACATATGGTCAGTAAAAATTGTACCAAATGTCAAAGGATTCTCTTTTCCGGGTTTTTCTTTGGGTGTCTGTGTTAATTCATATCTGATGTTCATTTTGTCTCCCTTCGAGTGCAAAAAGCGCTCATATGTTAATTTATATAATACATTACATTATTTTTTTATTATATTCTTCTTACCCGAAAAGTCAATATTTCTGTTTCTTCTTTCTTCTTACTTTTCATAACTTCTTTTAGGTGGAATATTGTTAAAAATTGTGGTATGATTGGATTGTATGTAATAAAGAAAGGAGTACATTATGAAACGTCTGCTTCGTAAACTGCATAAGTTTATAACCAAGGACATTAATACAGGCGAAAAAGAAGCCGGCGACTTAGTCGTTCTTTTACGTGTTCTTTCTTTAATATATGTTGTATATTACATATTTGTCGGTCTTTCGTTAGCGTTCCTGTATCAATATGCCTATGCATTCATCGCACTGATTTGCTCCGGTATATTGGCAGGCTGTTTTGTTGTTTCTTATGATAATCAAAGCAAACTGGCGCGGCGTTTATTCCATATTGTTACCATTTCCAGCGCATGCTTCTTTACCTTAGTCGCTGGTTGGACGATGAATTTCCAATGGAATCTTTTGGTTACACTTTTAATTATTTTTTACAGTTTGGAAATAAAAATGGCGCAGAAAATCCGCTATATGAAATTACTGTTCACCCTGCTTGTGGCTTTGGTAATTTTTGCCCATATGTCACCTTCTTATAGGGAAGTAAGTGAATTATTCTCATTTGTGTTCCAAACCGTACATGCCTGTTTTTATGGCATTATGCTTTGTATTATTGCATATTGTTATTGCACCAAGTTTAATCTCGCAGAAGAAAAGTTACGTCAGTTTAACCGGAAATTAATTGAGATGGCATCTTTGGATGCTTTAACCGGCCTTCCCAACCGACGCAGTATGAATGAACATCTTGAATTACTGGTATATGACAACGACCGTGTCGGCGCACCTTTTTGCGTTGCAATCGGCGATGTGGATTTCTTCAAAAAAATTAACGATAACTACGGACATGATACCGGTGATTATATACTGACCACCTTATCCGGACTTTTTCAAAACATTGTAAAAGGTCGAGGCCGGGTAGCACGTTGGGGCGGTGAAGAGTTTTTATTTACTTTTGAAAATATGAATATTCAGCAAGCCTATGCTACGCTTGAAATTCTGCGATTACAGATTGAAAAGTACAACTTCCAATTTAAAGACCACGCCATTAAAATCACAATGACTTTCGGTGTGGAAGAATATTCACAGATTATCGGTATTGAATCCACGATTTCCAAAGCTGACCAGAAACTTTACGAAGGTAAAAACAGCGGGCGAAACAAAGTGGTATATTAAATCAAACAGAAAGCCGTCCGAATGTATAGTAATTCGGACGGCTTAAAATTTAGTTCTTACAGTAACGGAACAGGGTAATTATTGATTACGTTTATTTTACCCTTCGATATTTTGTAAACGTATAGGGAATGTCAAAATAGGTCTGCTCCTCGCTTTCTTCTACCATCTTCCATTCGGCATCCTCGTCCAAATTCGGAAAATGTGCATCCGCTTCATACTTATACTCAATCTTTGTTACATAGGCTTCATTACAATAGGGAAGAAACTGGCGATAAATCGTTTCCCCTCCGATAATAAAAATTTCCTCGGAATACTTCTTTATTTCTTCCAGTGCTTCCTCGACACTGTGAACGATAACTTCTCCATAAACACTCTCACGGTTTTCTTTGGTTAATACAATATTTACACGATCTTTTAGCGGCTTTCCGCCGGGAAAGGATTCCAGTGTTTTTCTTCCCATTACTACCACATTTCCGGTAGTGGTTTCCCTAAAAAATCTTTGATCGGAAGGAATTCTTACCAACAACTGATTTTTGTATCCGATTCCCCAATTTTCATCGACTGCTACAATTAATTTCATTCTTCCTGATACCGCTGATTACGGTTTTCCTCCAAATATATTTTTTAAGTAATTTAGTTTACATAATTCTAACTATACGCATCGCAGTAGTTTACATAACTATATTGCAATGGGGATATTTTCAATTTGCGGTCCGGTTACGTAATTTTCAACCTTAACATCATGTCTTGTAAACTGATAAAAATCCTTAATTTCAGGATTCAACCAAAAGGTCGGAGCATCATAAGTGGGACGCTCAATCAGTTCTTTAATTATGGGAATATGTCTGTCATAAATATGGGCATCTGCAATAACATGCACCAATTCTCCCACCTTCATATCGCATACCTGTGCCAACATATGTAAAAGCACGGAGTATTGTACCACATTCCAGTTATTGGCTGCCAAAACATCCTGAGAACGCTGATTCAAAATACCGTTCAATGTCAGTTTGTCGTCCCCCGGTTTCTGGGTCACATTAAAAGTCATACTGTACGCACAAGGATAAAGATTCATTTCATGCAAATCCTGATGTACATAAATATTCGTCATAATACGGCGGCTGAAAGGATTGTTTTTCAGATCATAAATCACTCGGTCCACCTGGTCCATCATACCTTCTTTATATTGATGTTTGACACTCATCTGATATCCGTACGCCTTACCGATGGAGCCGTTTTCATCTGCCCATTCATCCCAAATATGACTATGCAAATCATTTACATTATTGGATTTCTGCTGCCAAATCCATAACATTTCATCCGTGGCACTTTTCAATGCAGTTTTTCTCAACGTAATAAGAGGAAACTCCTTGGACAAATCATATCGGTTTACCACACCGAATTTTTTGATGGTATACGCACTTGTACCATCCTCCCACTTCGGTCTTACTTTTTCGCCTTCCGTACTGGTTCCGTTTTCCAAAATATCTTTGCACATATTAATAAATATCTGATCTGCGTAACTCATAGTTCTCTCCCTTTTTTTATCATCTAATCATTCGGTAAAGTTTCTGCCAAAAAAGTACATTCCTGTTTCTCTTTTATCATCACTCTGCCGCAAGTAGTCTCCACCAGTTCATCAATAATACCCTGCAACATGTCTTTCTGCATCTGTAACTCAAAGAGTACCGTCTGGGCATAAGCAGAATTCACAACTGTAATCTTCTTCTGTGCCAAAAGGTATTGTATTTTTCCCACATCGGAATAGTCCGCTTCTATGGTCAAAAGAAAACCTTCCACTTCCTCTCCGATGCGACTATTGGCCAAAGCCTCTTTTACCGTCTGACCATACGCCCTGATTAAGCCTCCGGTTCCCAACAACGTACCCCCGAAATAGCGTGTCACCACAACCGCCACATTTCGCACCTCAGAATGTAAAAGCACCTCCAACATAGGCAAACCTGCCGTCTGCGCCGGTTCCCCATCGTCATTACATCGGGTATATTGCGCATCTTTGCCAATTACATAAGCAGAACAATTATGCTTTGCATCCCAATATTTCTTTTTCGTCTGTTCGATAAAAGCCTGGGCTTCTTCCGGTGTGGACACGGAACAGAGTGTTGCAATAAAACGTGATTTTTTCTCTACAATTTCTGCACTTCCGGCCTCAAGAAGTATTTTCATACAATCCATTTCCTTTTCTTTTATTTCAATAATAATTCTCCGGCTATCCACCCTGTAAATTATTATAAAAGAAAGAATACTTTTTTACAGTATAACACAGTTTATACCAAAAGAAAAAGTATGTTTTCGGTATAAACTCATTATTTGTGTGAACAATATAAGAAAAACCTTTATTTACCATACTTTTTTTGGTATAATGGTTTTGTATTATGGATTATTATGTGCATTAACTTTTTATACATATGCACCAATAACTGAAAGGTTAGGAAAATAATATGAATTATAGTATGAAGGGCGTACGCAAAAAACAACAAGCCCTGAACTCAAAAGAAATAAAAGTGAAAAAGATGGGAAAGGTATTCTTTTTAAAGATCCTCTCCTTCAGCAGTCTGGCGGCTGTCATATTGATTGCATGTGTCGGTCTGGGTATGTTTAAAGGAATTATCAACTCTGCCCCGGACATTTCTACTCTGGATGTTGTTCCCGAGGGATATGCAACAGTGGTTTACGACAGTGAAGGTCATGAAATGACAAAACTGATTGCAGAGAATTCCAACCGTAGTTACGTTACGATGGATAAAATCCCTCAGAATTTGGCAGACGCTTTTGTAGCCATTGAAGATTCCCGATTTTACGAACATAACGGTATTGATATCTATGGTATTATTCGTGCAGGTTTTGAGGCAGTAAAAAGCGGCGAATTAACCCAGGGTGCAAGTACCATTACCCAGCAGTTACTTAAGAATAACGTATTCGAAGGCTGGGTTGGCGAAGAAGATGATATGGCTAAAATCAAACGTAAACTTCAGGAACAGTATCTTGCCATTGAAATCGAGAAAAAATTAACCAAGGAAGAGATTTTAGAGTTATATATGAACTCTATCAATTTAGGACAGGGAACATTAGGTGTACAGGCTGCTTCCATGCGCTATTTTAATAAGCCCGTATATCAGTTGAATCTTTCCGAATGTGCGGTTATCGCAGCCATTACACAGAATCCTTCCAAGTACAACCCTATCTCGCATCCGGAAGACAATGCAGACCGTCGTCTGAAAGTCTTAAATGATATGAAAGAACAGGGTTATATTACACAGGAAGAATATGATGAAGCCCTGGCAGATGATGTGTATGCCCGCATTCAGGAGGTCAATAACGAAACCGTAACCAATGCAGTTTATACCTACTTTGTTGATGAATTAACCGAACAGGTAGTAGCAGACTTGCAGGAATATTGCGGTTATGATTCCATACAGGCCAATCGAATGCTGTACAGTGGCGGACTTAGTATTTTTACTACCCAAGACCCTCAGATTCAAGGTATTTGTAATGAAGTTTTTACCAATGAAGAAAATTATCCGGCCAACGCCAAATGGTTATTGAGTTACGCACTTACCATTGAAAAAGCAAACGGCGATTTGGAAAATCACAGTACTGAAATGTATGAGGCTTATTATAAAGAGCAAAATCCTTCCTTTGATTTGTTATACAGTTCTGAAGAAGAGGCAATGGAAGCGATTGAAGCCTACAAAGCCGCCCATATGGAAGAAGGCGATGATGTCCGGGCCGAAACCATCAGTTTGGTTATCCAGCCTCAGGTATCCATCACCGTTCAGGACCAAAGCACAGGTTATGTAGTCGCAATGGTCGGCGGTCGTGGCGTAAAAACCGGTAGCCGTACCTTAAATCGTGCAACCAACACAGCACGTCAGCCTGGTTCTACTTTTAAAATATTGGCAGCCTATGCTCCTGCCATTGATGCCTGTGGCGTATCCCTAACCGATGTTTATATGGATGCTCCTTTTAATTACAACAACGGGAAACCGGTAAATAACTGGTACGGCGAAAAATACAGAGGTATCTGTAACGTCCGTTACGGTATCGAACAGTCTTTAAATATCATAGCAGTTAAAGTTATCACACAGGTTACCCCTCAACTTGCATTTGATTACTTGCAAAGTTTCGGTTTTACAACGATTGTTGAGCATGAGGTCAAAGATGACGGCCGCGTATTCCACGACATTAACCAGTCTACTGCCCTCGGCGGTTTGACTTACGGTGTAACCAATATGGAATTGAATGCAGCCTATGCCACGATTGCTAACGGCGGTGTTTATTTCGAACCTACATTGTATACCAAAATTTTAGACGCAGAAGGAAATGTTTTAATCGATAAGACAGTTCCCGAAAGCAGACGTGTTATTCAGGAAACTACTGCATATATGTTGACCAGTGCCATGGTAGACGTTGTTACCGTAGGTACCGGCGGTTCCGTTAATTTCGGCGGTATGGCCATTGCCGGTAAGACAGGTACAACACAGGGTTATAATGATGTTTGGTTTGCAGGCTATACTCCTTACTACACAGCTACCGTATGGACCGGTTTTGACAATAATGCAAAACTTCGCAGTTCTGACGAAAAAGCACTTTCCAAAACTTTATGGCGTGCGGTTATGTCAAGAATCCACGAAGATTTACCTAATAAGGCATTTGCAATGCCTAACGGTATTGTAACTGCAACCGTTTGTAGCCGTTCCGGTAAATTACCGATTGCCGGCTTATGTGACAATACTTTAACCACAGGTCTGTTTACACCAAGCACAATACCTACAGAGGCCTGTGACGTGCATTATAACGGTATCATATGTGAATACAGCGGCTTAGTTGCCTGTGAAAACTGTCCGTTCAAGGTTGAAGGGATTGCAGAATTACCTTTGGTTGAACATCCGTCAATTCAAAGTGGTTCACAAATCAAAGACGCCAACGGAAATGTAATTTCCAGCGGTGCTTCCACTCGTATGTGTCCTCACACCGTGGAATTTTATCTGTTACCCAATTATGAATCTTTAATCGAACAACAGTCTTGGGAATTGCACCAGCGTCGGGAGGCCGCCGCTGCAGCTGCAGAGTCACAACAATAATTAACACAATATGATTGGCACCCTTCAAACCATATAAACGTTTGAAGGGTGTTTTTTTGATAAAATAAAAAGAACAAAACCCGAATGGTCGAATTCTGTTCTTTTATTATAATTTCACTTATTTTTTAGTCTTCCTTTTCTTCAGACGCGTCATCTGCATTTTCATTGTCGCTTACATCTTCCGATGCATTTTCGCCTTCAGCAGCACTCTCCTCCAAATCTACATATTCTGCGTAACTGCCGTCTTCCTGCAACACCATGGGAATCACTTCCACATACTCGCTGTATACATATGCCATTTTACCGTCGTAAACAATTTTGGTCCATTCCTCAAGTTGTTCCACAAACTCAAAATCATAACCGATATATGCAGAACCCAAACGCTCATAATCCGTTCCCGGACCGCTACGTACATTAATATTGTCACTGGTCATTCGCACACGCTGTTCAATTACCAACTCTGCCTCGGATTCCGGTTCTGATTCCGATACAGATTCCACTTCTGATACGGACTCACTTGGAATTTCAACTACTTCTACCTCGTCCGGCCGGATAATCAATTTAATTGTTACAAATACAATAGCAATTACCAATACAATAATGACACCTTGCATAATTGCATTTAAGGTACTTTTCTTCATACGCAATAAAACCTTTCCCTATTACCACTATAACTATTATAAAGCACCCTCCGTCGACTGACAATATTTTTATCCTTAAAATAAAAAATTTTTAGCGTTATCCTGCGACAAATTGTTTTACCTATAAAGTTATGGCATCCTTGGAAGAATACATTGTTCTTACAACTTCTTTTTTATTATACTC
The DNA here is from genome assembly GCA_017473115.1 of Lachnospiraceae bacterium. GTDB lineage: Bacteria > Bacillota > Clostridia > Lachnospirales > Lachnospiraceae > UBA3766. Next base: position 33,521 of record JAFUNC010000002.1, on the reverse strand, counting down.
TTCCGTCATACAGAATTCCTTGGACCACGTCATATAATAAGACCAGGGCACCTTGCTCTTCTCCCAAATATTCATATCCGGAATCATACCTACTTCTCCCAATGCCGCAACCTTAGGCGCCGAGGTAATTTTACGCAGTTCCTCATATTCCTTGGCATAATCTGTTCTGGTACCTTTTTCCAAGTACACATCACGTGAAATAACATCACAATATTCATCCCCCGGATAGCCTTCCGGAGCAGGAGAATTCCATACCCAGATAAGATTATCCAAATGCTTGCAGTTAACATAATATTCATACATCATACGATATAATTGCTTGCCCGTTTCGTGTCCGCGTGACCCCCACCAAAACCAATCGCCGTCTGCCTCATGAAAAGGTCTCCACAAAACCGGAATTTTTTCGTCCTGAAACTTCTTTAAAATATCCGCAATCACATCCATATCGGAGTAAAACGCCTTTCGTTCTTCTGTTCCTTCTTCCAGAATTTTACGGGCATCAAAGTCAGTATTTTTTTGATAAAAACTTTTATCCCTGCCACCGACAGGTGAATACCAATGGAAACAGATGGATACAATGCCTTCCGTCTCTTTCGCCCAACGAATAGCCGTTTCTACAGTACCTTGATTTTCTTTGATTTCTGTTAAACATGCTTCATCAGCATCATTCCAGTTAATGTTCGGGGAATAACTTAACAATTCAAAGCCCTGTAATTTAGGCTTTTTACCTGTGACTTCATAAATATATTCTACTTCTTCCATCGGATTGGTCTGAGTATGCTGACCGGTAATAATTTTACCGTCCTCCACCGTTTGATACAAATATTCCAATAAAGCAACTGCTTCTTTGGTCGCATTAGGATTGACCGGTTTCATAAAATACCTCCTGTGATTATATTATAAACTACTTGTTTTTACGTAGACAAAGCGACTCCTAGATTCATATAAGAGCCGCTTTGTAATCTTCTTTATAAACAATGAATTTTAGTATACGTAGCAATCTGTCAATGTATATTCATATGCCATACCATAAGGCTCTGACATATCTCCATACTGGAACATAATTACAATCTGACCTCTGATTTCAGGACCATTGCTTCCTTCCACAACCTGACCGCTGATAGTAAAACCATAAGCACCGTCATTTGCTACTTCATCTTCCTGCACATCATAATCATATGCATCGAAGAACTGACATCCGTATTCACCGATAGGATCACGTTCCATAACCTGAACTTCAAAACAGTTATTTGAATCCAATTCAATTACAGCATCACTATAATCATCGTTTGCAAAATCATCATATGTTACTGCATCATAAGTATCTAACGGTTCTACCATGAAATAGTCACCCATATCAAGGTCCATATCCCAGAAACCGTCCCAACCTTCATATTCAAAGATATCAATCCAGAAATATTCTTCTCCGGCAGAATCACCATAAATTCCTGCAATCTCCGAATCCGTCAAAGGACGACCGATTAAACCTTCTAAGTATTCCTGCATTTCTGCTGCACCGGATACACTTACCAAAGTAGAGGTACCTTCCCAATATCCGTAAATATCTTCTACATCATAATACTCTGTTACTGCTTCATAATCATAATCGTCTGATTCATCCATCAAGTCATCCAATTCACTGGGTACATCTGAATCATCGTAATCATCATAGTCATCTGAATCATCGTAGTCATCCGAATCATCATATGAATACTCATATGAGTAATCATCATCATATGAATAATCCTCACCGCCATCGGCACTGAACATAGATACACCGGCAATAATTAAAACAATGATAATAATAATACCTAACAGTAAAATACCACCACCGATAAGTGCTGCAATCAGGCAGCCTTTTCCTTTTTTCTTCTGGGGCGGCTGCGGTGTATTATTATATCCGTAAGATGTATTCACATCACTCTGTGCCCCATATGTATTCTGTGTACCGTACGCATTCTGTCCGCCATACATATTCTGTGCATTTCCGTTATAAGAAGCACCCTGTGCAGCACCATATGCCATACCTGCACCTGCCATCTGACCGGTCGGCTGCGAATACATTGACTGGTCTGCTGACTGTGAAGGCTGTGAATACATTGATTGACTTGCCGACTGGGCAGGTTCTGAGTACATTGACTGACTTGCCGACTGGGCAGGTTCTGAGTACATTGACTGACTTGCCGACTGGGCAGGTTCTGAATACATTGATTGTACCGGTTCTGCTACCGGTGTCGCTACAGGAGTAGCTTCAGCAACTGCTTCTGCTGCAAGTTTATGTCCGCAATTGGTGCAAAAAGCAGCATTATCATCTAACTTAGTTCCACATTCTGTACAAAACAATTCTTTATCCTCCTCGTTTACACTTATCCTAAGTAATTTACATTACTTTTCTTATAATAACACGTATCTATAAAACTAATCAAGTAAAAATAAAAAAAACACCCTTAAAAAGGGTGTTTTTCAGCTGCTAACGGGAATCGGACCCGTGACCTCCGCACTACCAATGCGACGCTCTACCGACTGAGCCATAGCAGCAAGTGATTGTGTCACCGTGTGCTATATTAACACACTGCCAATCAATTTGTCAATGATAAAAAAGAATTTTACACGGTTTTATATTCACAAATCCCGAAAGCAGCTGCTAACGGGAATCGGACCCGTGACTTACCTTTTTCACCACCGCTTTCGGGATCTCTTTACTTTTTATAAAAGATGGGCTCTAATCTCATCTCCGGTCAAACTTGTCAAATATGCAGGTGCAATATCGAACACGGTTTTGCAACCTGACATACCTTCTTCTTTCATTTTAACTGCCGCTCTTGCATATGCCGCAATTACGGATGCCGTAAATTCAGGATTGGAATCCAACTTAAGACTATACTCAATCACATGACTGTTTTCCTGATTCCAACCGGTCTTACCCGTACGGAACACAAAACCGCCATGAGGAATACCCGCATGGTCACGTTGCAATTCTTCCTCTGTAATAAAATGTACAATTGTATCATAATCCGCAAAATAATTTGGCATATTCTTGATTTCTTGTTCAATGCGAACCTTATCGGCTCCCTCTTCTGCCACAACAAAACATTCTCTTAAATGCTTCTGTCTGGTAGTCAATTCCGGATTTTCACCATTTCTGACTGCAGTTAATGCTTCTTCTACGGGGATTGTGTACTGCTTGCCGTTTTTCACACCTTCCACGCGTCTGATTGCATCAGAATGTCCCTGGCTTACGCCCTTGCCCCAAAATGTATAATCATTTCCCTGAGGTAAAACTGCATTGGCATACAAACGGTTCAATGAAAACATTCCCGGGTCCCATCCGCAGGAAATCACTGCAATATTTCCGCCTTCTTTCGCATTTTTATCTACATTGGCAAAATGTTCCGGAATTCTTGCATGGGTATCGAAACTGTCCACTACCGTAAAATGTTTTGCATACTCGGGAGTCTGCATCGGTAAATCCGTAGCACTTCCTCCACAGAGAATTAAAACATCAATTTCATCTTTATGGGCAAGAATATCATCTACGTGATATACACCCACACCTTCTGTAAGAATCTTCACATCTGCCGGATTTCTTCGTGTAAAAACGGCTTTTAACTCCATATCGGAATTATTTTTCACCGCACACTCGATTCCTCTTCCTAAATTTCCGTATCCCAAAATTCCTACTCTAATCATTGCTTTTCGCCTCCTGTGACATTTTTCAATATTAAATTTTATAAAAGTTTACATAATATTTTTTGTAAAAACTACATTTTTATCCTGTCACTTCTACTGTTGCCTGTAACGTTTCAATTTGGCACGGATTCTCTGCAGTGCATTATCGGTTGCTTTTTCATCCCTGCCCAACACCTTGGCTATTTCCACATATCCCATGCCGGTAATATGAAGTTCCAATACCTGATTTTCAAACGAACTCAACTCGGTTTCAATATATTTCTGCAACTGCTCCATATTTTCCTGACCGATGATAATCTCTTCCGGATTAGATGCCTCTCCGTCTGCCATCAACTCCATTCCGTGATAAAACCCGGATTCCGACTGGTTCTCACCTTCTCTTCCTCCGTCCTGACCGTAAATGGATGTGTAAAAATTAAGCGGTGCATGTTTCTTGCGACCTGATCTCTGAACCGCAGAATAAATATTTCTGGACACACAAAGTTGCGCAAACGTACAAAAAGAAGCATCTCTTCCGGCATCATAGTCCCTGACCGCCTTAAAAAGTCCAATCATTCCTTCCTGTACCAAATCCTGGGTATCTCCCCCAAGAATATACATTGACTTTGCTTTACTGCGCACCAAATTTTTATACTTATTCAGAAGATACTCCATAATCTGCTCTTCACCGTCGCGTAGCCGTTCTATGAGTTCCTCATCGGTACAATTTTCGTAACGTTCTATCATTCTTACTCCTCTTATTGTAACCGTTGTCTTACAATTTCATAAGCAAGCACACCTGCTGCTACCGAAGCATTTAACGAATCTATCTGACCTTTCATGGGGATGGATGCAATCAAATCACACTTTTCTTTTACAAGTCTGCCCACACCTTCTCCTTCACTGCCGATTACGAGACCGATAGGCCCTTTCAAATTAAGGTCATACATTACCGTGCCACCCATATCCGCACAAACAAACCAAAGTCCTTCTTTTTTCAAATCTTCAATGGTTTTGGCAAGATTGGTTACTTTGGCAACCGGAAGATAATTTAAGGCACCTGCGGAGGTTCTCGCTACGGTTGCGGTTAAACCAACCGCTCTGTTTTTGGGAATAATCACACCGTGAGCCCCGGCCAAATGTGCCGTACGAATCATAGCCCCCAGATTATGCGGATCTTCGATATTGTCCAAAAGCAGAATAAAAGGATCCTCACCCTTATCTTTCGCCGACTGCATAATATCATCTACTTCTGCATAATCGTAAGCCGCCGCATAAGCAATCACGCCCTGATGCTTACCGGTTTCCGACATTTGATCCAAACGTTCTTTATTTACATAACGTATTAGTGTATCCTGCTTTTTCGCCTCTCTTTTTATGCTTAAAACAGGTCCGTCCTGACAACCATCCAGAACAAATAACTTGTCTATGCATTTACCCGAACGAAATGCTTCCATTACGGCATTTCTTCCTTCTATTGTAAATTCATGATATCCCATGGTTCTACTCTCTTTCTTGTCCTATACGCTGAAATCAGTATGGTATTTTATTTTTATTGCGGTAATACCAGTTTAACCAATTCCAGAATTCTGTCCTCTTCACCTTTTAAATACAAGTATCCGAACAGGGCTTCCAAACCGGTCGCCTTATGATACTGTCCCAAGCCCGCATTCTTTGCATGAGAAACGGTTTTTGCATTTCGTCCTCTTTTATATACATCTGCTTCTTCCTCCGTCAGATGTTCCTTTAACTTATCCGCCATCAGTGCCTGGGTTTCGGCTTTTACCAGATTGCTTTTATCTTTATGTAAACCATTTACATTACGATTACCGCCACCTACTAAGATACTGCGGATAATCAAATCATAAACGCAATCGCCGATAAATGCCAAGGTCAGGGGAGAATATGTTTTAATATCCACATCCCCCAAACCGAATTCTTCTTTTATCTTATCCAAAAACAACTTCTCGCTATGCACGTTTCCATTTAACCCCTTCTCTTGTGTCTTCCAAAACAATACCCATTTCAAGAAGTTGGTTACGGATTTCATCTGCTTTCGCAAAATCTTTAGCCTTTCTTGCTGCCTGACGGTCTGCAATCATCTGCTCAATTTCAGCATCTAAAATTTCTGCTTTTTTCTCGGTAATGATACCGCAAACATCCGTCATGGTTTTAAACATTGCATTTAAAGCCTCAAGATATTCTTTACTGTTGTTTTCATTTGCATTGGTATTCATAAATTTTACCAATTCAAAAATTGCTGAAATCGCATCCGCAGTATTAAAATCATCCTCCATAGCCGCTTCGTACTTTTCCATCAAAGTCTTTGCGGTTGCAAGCAATTCTTTCTCTGCATCTGTCATAGCGCCGGTCTGTGCGTTTGCAAGCAATCCCTGCATTCTCTCTGCTGCATTCAAAATACGCTCCAAGGAGTTCTTAGCTGCTTCCATAAGATCCGCGCTGAAGTTTAACTGGCTTCTGTAATGCGCGGAAAGCATGAAGAAACGAAGCACCTGTAAGTCATACTTTTCCGCAATATCGCGAACGGTAAAGAAGTTACCCAATGACTTACTCATCTTCTTATTATCGATATTCAAAAATGCATTGTGCATCCAATAACGGGCAAAAGTCTTACCGTTTGCTGCCTCACTTTGTGCAATTTCGTTTTCGTGGTGAGGGAATACCAAATCCTCTCCGCCGGCATGAATATCAATTTCTTCGCCCAAATATTTTTTACTCATAACCGAACATTCAATGTGCCATCCGGGACGACCGTTGCACCAGGGTGAGCACCAATAAGGCTCGCCTTCTTTTTTCGGTTTCCAGAGAACGAAATCCAGGGGATCCTCTTTCTGATCTTCACCGGTTACAAGCAAAGATCTGTTACCGCCCTGTAAATCATCCAAGTTCTTATGAGACAACTTACCGTATTCCTTAAAACTTCTGGTTTTAAAATAAACCGTACCGTCGCCGCCCACATAAGCATGATTTTTCTTGATTAAGGTACCAATCATCTCAAGCATACCTTCAATTTCTTCGGTTGCCTTGGGATGTGTGGTTGCTTCTTTTACGTTTAATGCTTTCATATCCTTCTTACATTCTTCAATGTAACGCTCAGAAATCACGGTAGAATCCACACCTTCTGCATTGGCTGCCTTGATAATTTTATCATCCACGTCCGTAAAATTGGATACATAGTTTACTTCATAACCCTTGTATTCCATATAACGTCTTACGGTATCGAATACAATCATGGGACGTGCATTCCCGATGTGAATCAAATTGTACACGGTAGGACCGCATACATACATTCGCACCTTACCTTCTTCAATGGGTACGAACTCTTCTTTTCTCTTGGTTAATGTGTTGTAAATCTTCATGTTTCTTCTCCTACTACTTTGTTTTACTATAAATATCTTCTTTTTAATTGCATGATTTAAAACATTTTTTCGCTATGCATTTACGTTCTTCTTTAACTCCGCTATCTGCGCTTCCAAAGCCTCTAACTTCTCCAAAAGTTGTACATTGGCAGATTGTAACCGGTTGATATCTTCTTTTACGGGGTCAGGCAAATGCACCTGGTCCATAGTGTCACGGGGAATTGCTATGTTATCCCGCTTAACGATTCGGCCCGGAACACCTACTACCGTACAATTAGGCGGCACCTCTTCCAATACTACGCTTCCGGCACCGATTTTGGAATTCTCCCCTACGGTAAACGAACCTAAAACTTTGGCTCCCGCACTAATCATTACATTATCGCAAATCGTCGGATGACGTTTCCCGTGCTCCTTACCGGTACCACCCAAAGTCACGCCCTGATACAACGTAACATTGTTTCCGATAATGGTAGTCTCGCCGATAATTACCCCGTTCCCATGATCGATAAAAAGTCCTTCGCCGATGGTTGCACCCGGGTGAATTTCAATTCCGGTCCTTCTTGCCGCACGTTGCGAAATGTAACGGGCAAGAAAATACATTTTACGGTTATAAAATTTATGCGCCAGTCTGTAATGAAGCATAACCTTAAAACTGGGGTACAGCAACACTTCCATTGAATTATGGATTGCCGGGTCACGCTCTTTTACAATGGCTATTTCGTTTTTGATGCGTCTTATGATGCCCATTGAATATTTTACTCCTTATAGGGACCTGTTTACAACTTTCTTAAAATTAAATTTTCCTTAAAATTGAAAAGAACCCGTCTCAAAAAGAGACGAGTTCATCGTTATTCCACTCTTAATGTCGAAAGAGTATTGTTTCTTTCTTCATACTACGTATAACGTACGTCCCGGATACGGATACTTCCCTTCCCCGCATCAGCTCCCGAATGCACTTCCATCAAACTCATACATAAAAGCGGCTTTCAGCCGGTGACCGCTTCTCTCTGTTATCTTCCTTTGATGTACTCTCTTCGTTCATCGCTGTTATCATATTCCTCTTATAAAATATGCGTTTTTTGTTTTTTTGTCAATAAAAACCGCAAGAAAAACCTTGTTTTTTTCTGCCATTTTTCGACACTATATAATTTCGTTGATAAAAACACTTTTTAAAACACGAATCTGCTTCAAGCATTCAAGAATCTCTTCCTTTGCACTTTCATTTGTAATATTAAAACATTCTTCCGCAGTTTTATATCCGAAAGCAAAGGCAGTAAGATCTTCTATTAACACCCTGCAATCCGCCGCATCCCGATTAGACTGTAAATAATCACTATGGGCATCCGCTCTGTTTTCCGCCTCTTTCTTCGTGCGTTGGGGGCGTTTTTTGCAACGCAAACCGCCCTCTTCCGTTGCATACAAATGATATACCCCGCTGTTTTGAGTTAAAACAGGATCTATTACATCCATTAAAATATCCACAGAACCCATACAAGACAATCCGCACAGAAATTCCTCAATACGAAGAATTCTTGCCATAATCATCGGCTTGTGTTCGCTGACATCTACCATCTGCCAATCAGCCAAATCTGCATCCACGATTACTTCCTGAAAAGCAGGCTGGTCTTTTTCACATACATAGGCAAAAATTCCTTTTATTCTGCCTTCCAGTTCTACAAAGAACAAATTTCCTTTTTGCGCAACCAGTTCCTTTTTTAACAGTTTATAATAATTAGCATTGCGAAGCATATAACAATCCGCATTTGCTTTCAGCATATCGTTTGCAAAATCGGCAAGTAACGCCATTTGCTCCTCTTGGGCAACCTTAATCTGTAAACTGCCTTTCCCCTTAATAACAAGATGAAACTCCGCTTCATACTTTGCAGCAGTTTCCAAATAATGCATCGGAAAAACTGCCTCATTTAACTTCCACACCGGCTTATCGTAAACGTACGTAAACTGAAACGGCGTATAATACGCCGGATTCGCCGGCATCAAAAAAGTAAAAGGCTGTCCTTCCTCCCACATAAACTGCAGGGCCTCTTTCAACAAATCCGCCATCAGCCCTTGTCTGCGATATGCTTCTTCCGTCGCGACTCCGACTATGTAACAGACCGGCTCCATTTGGCCTGTTATAAAAGGAGTCAGATGAAGCATACTGACAATCTTTTCATCATCCGTTCTTATAAAAACAAGATTACGCTCTGCCTTATTTGCAAAATAATACTCCGTAAATTCTTTACTGTCTTCTGCAAACACTTTTTCCCATAAAGGCCGAATCTTATGCACTTCTTTCTCTGCCAGAAAACCTTTGTCCATTATGCCTTGCTACAGCCTCCGCAACTTCCGCAATTACCGTAAGTGACTCCGGGCATCTGCTCCGGTGTAGATAAAAGACAAATTGCCTGTGAACTGATTCCTTCCTTACTTCCGGTAAATCCTAATCCTTCTTCCGTGGTAGCCTTAACATTCACCTGTGAAATATCAATCCCCAATACATCTGCAATATTTTGACGCATAGTATCTATATGCGGACGCATTTTAGGTGCCTGTGCAATAATTGTTGCATCTATATTTTCGATAAAAAATAAATTCTCATCCAATATCTCTTTTACACGGGCAAGCAGTTTCATACTGTCTGCGCCTTTGTATTCTTCTGCGGTGTCCGGGAAATGTTTACCGATGTCACCCAAAGCCGCTGCTCCAAGCAAAGCATCCATAACAGCATGTACCAAAACATCCGCATCGGAATGTCCGAGCAGTCCCTTCTCATGAGGAATCTTCACCCCGCCAATAATCAAATCTCTTCCTTCCACCAAACGGTGTACATCATAACCCATTCCTATTCTCATACGTGCCTCCTGTTTTTGCATTTATACATACTGTATGTTTCACATTCGGAATACTTCACATTGCTATTATTATATTATATGTCCGTCAAATCCCTTATGACTTCTCCGGCAATCATAAGTCCTGCCACAGAAGGTACAAAAGCCACCGAACCGGGAGTCGTACGACGTCCTCCGTTTTGTTTTATGTCCACCTTTGTTCCTTCACTGTCGCATTCTGTATCCTTTGCAAACGGCTTGATTGCTTCTTCTTTCGAATACAACACTTTTAGTTTCTTGATTCCCCGCAGTTTACACTCACGACGCATTACCTTTGCAAGGGGACATACGGAAGTTTTATACAAATCCGTAATCTCAAATGCGCCCGGATTCAGTTTATTTCCGGCTCCCATACAACTGATAATCGGAACGCCTGCTTTGTTTGCCGCCTCAGCAATCGTCAACTTGGCCGTCACCGTATCCACCGCATCCACTACGTAATCATACTCCGTAAAATCAAATTCTGATGCATTATCCGGTAAAAAGAAACATCTGCGCTCCCTCACCACAATTTCCGGATTAATCTCCAATGCTCGCTCCTTCATTACTTCGGTTTTATATCGGCCGATGGTTTTGGTGGTAGCAATAATCTGGCGGTTTATATTACTTTCAGCCACCGTATCACTGTCCACCAAGGTAAGTTCGCCAATGCCGCTGCGGACCAAAGCCTCTGCCGTATATCCGCCCACACCGCCTACGCCAAAAACTGCCACATGGACATTTGCTAATTTATTCATTGCCTCCGTTCCAAGAAGCATCTCGGTACGGCTAAATCTTTCGCTCATTTGTTATCACCTCACGATTCCTGTGAGAACATCGGCGTGGATAAATACCGGTCTCCCGAATCCGGCAGCAACGCCACAATGACCTTGCCCTTGTTCTCTTCGCGCTCTGCCAGAATGCCTGCTGCCTTCAATGCCGCACCGGAAGTGATGCCAACCAGTACACCTTCCGTTACCGCCAGTCTTTTGCCCTCTGCAAATGCATCTTCATTCTCAATGCAGATAATTTCATCATAGATTTTTGTATTTAACAACGAAGGCACAAAATTCGCTCCGATTCCCTGCAATTTGTGTGGTCCGGCTTCGCCCTTGGATAAAAGCGGGCTTCCCGCAGGTTCCACTGCCACAATTTTAACATTCGGATTCTTCTCTTTCAGATACTCACCCACACCGGTAATGGTTCCGCCGGTTCCGACACCTGCAACAAAAATATCTATCTTTCCTTCCGTCTGTTCCCAAATTTCAGGTCCTGTAGTTTTTCTGTGTGCCTCGGCATTGGCTTGATTGTCAAACTGCCCAAGAATTACCGCTCCCGGAATGGATTCTTTTAATTCTTCCGCTTTGGCTACGGCACCTGCCATTCCCTTGGCACCTTCGGTAAGTACCAGTTGTGCTCCGTAAGCCCCCAAAAGGTTTCTGCGTTCCACACTCATAGTATCAGGTAATGTTAAAATGGTTTTGTATCCTTTGATTGCCGCCACTGCTGCCAAACCAATACCGGTATTCCCGCTGGTAGGCTCAATAATGGTCGCTCCGGGTTTTAAAATACCTCGCTGTTCCGCATCTTCAATCATAGAAAGAGCCGCTCTGTCTTTGACGCTTCCCGCAGGATTTAAATACTCCAGTTTTGCAAGCAGGGTCACATCTTCCACTCCTGCTGCTGTTTTATACCTGTCAATCTGCATCAGGGGAGTATTCCCCACTAATTCGATTGCACTTTTTACAACATTTTTCATATTTTTTCACTCCGTTATACATTCTTCTCATCTCTTTTTTCGAAAAGAGTTTCTCGGCCGCATTCTCACACATTGCAAACGAAATTACATCAAAGAATTCTTCCGCCGCCGAGTACAACGTCCCCTTCATAAAAAACTACCGATTGTCCGGTGGTAATGCCTCGCTGGGGTTCTGCAAATGTCACCCGAACCCTTCCTTCTCCCAGACATTCTACTTCTGCCTCGGCTTCCTTCTGTTTATATCTTGCCTTTACCTTACATTTGATAGTTTGCCCTTCTTTTGGTTCTACTATCCAATTCACATCTTCCGCTTCCAATACAGAACTGAACAGTTCTTCATTCCGGCAAAGCACCACCTCATTGGTATCCATCCGCTTCTCATATACATACATAGGTTCCTGCAAAGCAAGTCCCAGTCCCTTACGCTGTCCTATGGTATAACGGATCATCCCTTTATGACGCCCAAGAACTTTCCCCTCGCGGTTTACAAAATTGCCTTCTTCAAAGGATTCTCCCGTGTATTCCTCAATAAAAGAAGCATAATCCCCATCCGGCACAAAGCAGATGTCCTGACTGTCCTTCTTTTTAGCATTCAAAAGCCCTAATTCTTCTGCAATCTCACGGATTTCATCTTTGCCGTATTCTCCTAAGGGGAACTTACAGTGAGCCAACTGCTCTTTGGTTAAATTATATAAAACATAACTTTGGTCTTTGCTTTCGTCACGCCCTTTTTTCAACACATACTGACCACGAACCGCATCATACTCCACTCTGGCATAATGACCGGTTACCACGTAGTCGCAGCCTTCTTCCCGCATTTTATCCATCAGTCGGCCAAACTTCATATAACGGTTACATTCCACGCAAGGGTTCGGCGTTCCGCCCTCAATATAAGTATTGATAAAACGACAGATGACTTCGTTCTTAAAATCTTCCCTGTAATCATAGGCCTTAAAAGGAATATCAAAATGCTTTGCTACCGCCTCGGCATCTTTTACCGCATTACTGCTTCCGCAAACTGCATCCTCTTCACTATTCGCTTCCTGATTATCCGCAGTCTCATACAATCGCATAGTCGCACCCACACAATCATATCCTGCTTTCTGCATCAAATACACCGCCACGGAAGAATCTACACCACCGCTCATGGCAATTAATGCTCTTTTTTTATCACTCATATGAATCATGTTTCCAATCTTTTTTATCTAACTCAAACTTTTTTACTGACTTTTCCCAATCCTTAGTAATTCATATAAAGCCTTCTGCTCATTTCTTCACGCAACTTTGGCCTTGCCGCAATTACCAGTAAAAGCACCGCGATAGCAAGTAATAACGGGGCACAGCATAATGACCAGATCAAGTATACTTTTCCCACAATAAAAATATCCAAAAGTAACTCAATCAATATCAAAAGCAAACATACAAACAGAAGACTGATTCCGCCCGCGCGGAAATAATTTCTTCTTTTTTTCCGTAGAAAAATAACCATACAAAAAACATAAATGCTTGTCAAAACGTGTAACGGAAGGAAAAACTCATAATACCATAATTCCCCGTCCGTCATAACGGCAATCATTAAAATATACAATGCCAATGCTACCAAATCAATCATCGTGGCAATATAAGGCGATTTCATCTTTGTTAATGCCGGTAATGCAAAACACACCAACAATCCAAAAGCACCAATGCCATACAAAGACCAACTCAGATTAAAAGAAATCAAAAAATCACATAAGGTCTGTACAATGACACCTACTGCAATCACCGCCAGAATAATCTGTGTCAAATATTTCAAATTAATTTTACGCCCCGGATATTCTTCATAACGATGAGAATATGCTTCTTCTTTCATATTCTCTCCCGTATCATTAGGATTCATAACTACCGTATTACACAAAGGACATTTTTCTTCGGATGCGGCTAACTTCACACCGCAGTTTACGCAATAAGACATAGCGTTACTCCTTTTATCAAATCCATCTTTTTCTTATCAGATGTATGGTTTACATAACTTCTCTCGCCTGGTTACTTTCAATTTCAACAGGTATCCCCATTTCAACAAGTTTCGTATAAAAAAGTCGCTCAATTTCAGCCTCTTTGATTTTACGGGTAAAAGTAACCGACATGGTATCTGCGTAACTGACCCCCATACAACTTGTGACGCGGCCGAAATTCTTACCGGCCACCGCCTGCACACCTTTTACATATTCAGACATTATCGGCGGCAACACCACCTTCCCAAGATTCGACATGGTACAGGTGGATTTAATTTCACCACCCATATAATTGCCCAGAATCACGAAAGGCTTTTTGATAAACATCGGTATTACCTTATACACTTTATACTGATAACTTGCGATATTGCCTGCAATCAGGTTGTTCACACGTTTCTCTGTAATATTCAAAGCCATTCCGTGCTTTACCTGTTCCACGATTTCCGCAAAAGAATAATGCCCCAGTGCCCGGTCCAAACCAACGTTAATATTTGCAAAAAAGTTACTTACGGTCTTTGACGGATAAAATTTACGCAAATCCACGGGAATGTTAATGACAATGGGCATCTGACGGATTTTACGCTTCTTTTCCTTCTCCTGGATATCCTGAAAAGCATCCATCAGAACGGCCGTTAAAAAAGCGGTTACGGTACAGTCGTACTCCTTTGCTTTCGTTTTCACAGCCTCCACCGGCATGCGTCCGGTCACAATATTTAAATAACCTTCTGCCTCTTTGCTTCCTGTCGCCTGATATGCCTTCGGGCTCTTGCGCTTAAAATTCTGACGTCTTGCTACCTTACTGTAGACATCTTCATATTCTTCCGGTTTCGGTTCTTCATCCGGATTGAGAATCCAACGGCTCTCTTCAATTTCATATCCATATTTCTGACGAAGATATTCTGCTACCAACGTCATCATAAACGTCATTCCGCCGGTGCCATCTGCCAAGGCGTGAAACACTTCCAGCGAAATTCTTTTCCCGAAATAGCGGACGCGGAACAAGAAGTGTTTGTTTAACTTCCAACTTCTCCGCGCCATAGGATTTCGCACATCCTCTTCCACTTCCGGCTTATCCTTGGCAAGTTCCATATAATTCCAGAACAAACCATAACGAAGTTTCAATGCAAAGGACGGAATTCGTTTTAAAACCACCTGTAATGCGCTGTTCAGCACTACTGGGTCAATTTCCTCATCCAATTCCACAGACAGACGAAAAATATGCGCAAATTTTTTGGTGGTAACCATAGTACAGAAATTCGCCGTATTATCCGGTTTTAACCATTCCAAATGCTTGGTATTTTTAGAATGCATACTTTTCCTCCTATCTTGGTGATTTCTATGGTCTTATTCGCGAATGTTTTAATGCCCATAGATAATAAAATTATACACAAAAAATTAGTTAATCACAATATATTCAAAATATTCCAATAACTTTTTGTAAGTATCTTGTGCCGCTCTGCAGGTTTCTGTCAAATACCCTTTTTCTTGTGCGTATTCTTTTAAGCCTCTTCTATAGTAGTCTTTTGATACATCCTCAATAATAAATGGCGGAATATTATATTTCAAACACTCTTTAAACATAATTAATCTTCCGACGCGACCATTTCCATCTTGAAAAGGATGTATCTTTTCAAGTCTATAATGAAAATCAATAATATCTTCAAATGTAATATTACTGTTTTCTCTGTAGTTTTTTAACAACTGCTTCATTTCGGATGCAACCTTGGACGGGTGTGTTGTTTCCACCATATCCCCAATCATATTGGGACGTTTTTTGTAATCACCGACTGCAAACCATTCTTTTTGACTATCTGTCGTTCCGCTTTTTAACAACAAATGAATCCGTTTTATGATGTCCTCTGACAATTCCTTATCTGCCACCGATAAAATATAATCAAAACATCTGAAATGATTCACAGTCTCAATAATATCATCAATCTTCTCGTATCCTTCCGTAACGCCGATTGTTTGGGTTTCGTATATACTTCTTGTTTGGTCTTCCGTTAATCTGCTGCCTTCCATATGATTTGAGTTATATGCCAATCTAACTTGCGTTTGATGATATAAACCGCCCTTCAATTTCATATCCTTTTCTTCTCTCAGCCGAAAAAGTACAGAATTTTCATCTATTTCCTTTTCATAAGATAAAATCGCCCCCGGTTGACAATCAAAAAAACGACACAAGCTCTGGATTGTCGACATTGACACTTCTTCATTTTTGGAAAGTTTCGCCATGGTTGCTGAGGAAATTCCAATCTCATTTTTCAGTTTTTCCTTGGTTATTTCCTTTTCTTCCATCATCAAAAATAATTTTTTATATGAAATCATTTAATATACCACCTTTCCGTACGTATATATTATATCATTTCCATTTAGTTTTGTAAATATTATGCATTTAGATATCTAAATTTATTGATTTATAAAATACGAGAGGGGGATTCGGGTCTACGCTCCGCTCCGGTCAGCGCTAAACCGAGGTTCTTCATTTCACTTCGGTCGGTGCTAAACGAACGTCCACCGGATGTTCAGCACCCCCGGACCTCGTGCGCTCTCTCCACCACGACCTGGTGTCTCGGGTTCACATTCTTTCTGTACGACAAAAAAGAGAATCCAAATGGATTCTCTTTTTTGTCGTAGCGAGAGGGGGATTCGAACCCTCGACACCACGGGTATGAACCGTGTGCTCTAGCCAACTGAGCTATCTCGCCATATGATAGTCGCAAAAAGTATGAGTGGGACCTACAGGGCTCGAACCTGTGACCCTCTGCTTGTAAGGCAGATGCTCTCCCAGCTGAGCTAAGATCCCATAGCCTTTTTGCGACTGCCTTATTAATATACAAAAAACACGTGAAAGTGTCAAGCACTTTTTTCAAAATATTTACATTTCTCGGATCGAAGTTTCATAATCCGCCACTTTAATGTGCTTACACAAGCCCTACATTCTCTCAGGTGCACTGAAACCAAGCACATCCATACAATTCTCTGCCACGTCCTTCGTAAGGCTTAAAAGTGCAATCCAACCTGCTTTTTTCTCCTCATCTTCTTCGGAAAGAATCTTTGTTTCATGATAAAAACTGTTAAAAGCATTGGCCAAATCGTAAAGATACGCACAGATTTTATGAGGAGCAGTTTCTTCATAAGCACTTTCCATCACGCTGTTAAACAATACCAACTGCATCATTAAGTTCTTTTCGGAAGTATTGCTGTAATTCTTGCATACAAGATTCTCAAGAGAACCGCCATTCTCCGCATAACGCTTCAAAATAGACTTAATACGCACTACTGTGTAAAGCAAATAGGGGCCGGTATCACCTTCAAAAGAAGTAAATCGGTCAATATCAAAGACATAGTCCTTGCTTGCCTGGTTTGACAAATCGCCGTATTTTAAGGCAGACAATGCAATCACCTTAGAGGTCTCTTCTGCTTCGGAACGTTCCATTTCACGGCCGGAAAGAATCTTTTTAAGCATTTCCTCGTTAATATCCGCAATCAGGTGTTCCAGACGCATAACACTGCCCTGACGGGTTTTAAAAGGCTTGCCGTCCTTGCCGTTCATGGTACCGAATCCCAAGAACTTCAATGATGTATTCTCATCTACCAATTTGGTCTTTCTTGCACAACGGAATACCTGCTCAAAATACAAGTCCTGACGCTTATCTACAACATAAATGATTTCATCGGGCTTATACTCTCTCATACGCACCATAATGGTAGCAAGGTCTGTGGTATTATAAAGCGCCGCGCCGTCAGATTTCAGAATCATACAGGGCGGGATTTCTTTGGTATCGGTCTCTTCTTTAACGTCTACAACCAAAGCGCCTTCGCTCTCATGGGCATAACCTTCCTTCTTCATGTAATCCACCATTTCGGGAATCACATCGTGAACATCAGATTCACCTTTCCACAAATCAAATTCCACGTTAAGGTTCTCATAGTTCTTCTTTAAGTCTGTCACAGAAACATTTAAGATATGCTTCCAGAGGGCACGATATCCTCTCACACCATTCTGAAGTTTAAAAGTGTTCTGCATTGCTTCTTCCTTGTATGCAGGATCTTCTTTCGACTTACCGCTTGCGGTAGGATAAATTTCTTCCAATTCCGAGATAGTGAAAGGTGCTTCCGCAGGATACTCTCCTTCGAAACTTTCATCAAAATAAACCAAATCCGGCTGACGTAATTTTAACTCGGTAATGATAAGACCCATCTGTAAGCCCCAATCGCCCAAATGGATATCGCCGGTCACATCGTGTCCCATATATCTTGCAATACGCTTAATACTTTCACCGATAACCGCAGAACGCAAATGTCCTACGTGAAGAGGCTTTGCAACGTTAGGTCCGCCGTAATCAATCATAATCTTCTTAGGCTGTGCAGGTGCTTCCACACCAAACTTTGCTTCCGAAGCCATTTCATTTAAGTACTTCTGAATCATTTCACCGCTTACATTTAAGTTTAAGAATCCGGGCGGTACTACTTCTGCTTTCTCAAATACTTCCGAATTCTTTAAATATTCCGCCACTTCATTCGCAATCATTACAGGTGCTTTTTTGTATTTCTTTGCCCCTGCCATCGCGCCATTACACTGGTATTCGCACAGGTCCGGTCTGTTGGAGATGGTAACTCTTCCTAATTCCTTCTCATAGCCCGCCTGTTCAAAGGCATTGCCTACTTCGTTTGACAATAAATCCAAAAACTTCTTCATTATTACTCTATTCCTCCGTTTCCGCCTCAGCGGTCATTTTTACATTTTATAAAAGCAACGAATCACCCAATAATACTTAATCTGCTTTTTTCTGCCGCTCTCTTTCCGCCTTGGAAAAAGCACAGCCGCAGTAATCCTGCCGATATAAATCGTATTTCTTTGACAACTCTATGCTTGTCTTGTATCCGTCCTTCTTCTTAAAATCCGACACCAGATAAGATACATCATATTCCTCTGCCAAAGCAAGTCCCAATTCGTTTAAAACCGTTGCATTTTTCAAGGGGCTCACCGTTAGTGTAGTTGCAAAATAATCAAATTCCTGTGCCTTTGCAAGTAAAGCCGTCGCCTCTAAACGCTGGCGGAAACACAACTTACACCGCTCTCCGCCTTCCGGACAATCTTCGTATCCTTTTACGAGTTCCAAAAAACTTGCCGGCTCATAATCGCCCTCGATACACTCAATCGCATATCCCTCGCGATCTTCGTTCAAACGGGCAATCAGACGTTTCTGCTCCTCCACCCTTTTATAATACTCCGTATCCGCAGTAATATTGGGGTTAAAATAAAAAACCGTCACCCTAAAATATTGTCGCAAATAGGTCAGCACATAACTGCTGCAGGGCGCACAACAACTGTGTAGCAACACCGTTTTCCCCTGTTCACTGTCTTTCGCAAGTATTTTTTCAAGTTCTGACTGATAATTCATAACTATACTTCCTCAGCCTTCTCTTCCGAAACCTTTTCTTCCGAAGTTTCAATATTACCTTCCGCAACAACTTCTTCTGAAACTTCCGGTTTTTCTTCCTTACACACCACATCCGTACGGCAATATTTTTCCAGAAAATCATCCATCGGAATCGGCTTGTCGTAATAATAACCCTGCACCATGGTACAACCCAATTCCCGCAAAGTGTCAATCTGCTCTTTGGTTTCTACACCTTCGCAGATGACCTTAATATTCAATCCCTGCGCCATTTCAATAATCTTCTGCATAATTATAATGGAAGACTGGGATGCAACGGATTCACTTACGAATTCTCGGTCAATTTTCAGAATATCGAAAGGAATATCCCTTAAAATATTCAGGGACGAATAACCGGAACCGAAATCATCCATGGCAAGATTTAAGCCCAATGCTTTTAACTGGTTTACCACTTCAATCATCTTGCTCTTCTCGTCAAAGAACACGGTTTCCGTAATCTCAATCTCCAAATTTTTCACATTGGTTTCGTATCTGGAAATCACTTTTTCCACATTTTTGATATAGTCCGGATTGTTAATCAGAATACGGGACTGATTCACTGAAATCGGGACAATTTTATAGATTCCTTCTGTTTCAATATCATGAATTCGTTTACATAACATCTCCAACATGTGAAAATCCAGTTTTTCAATAAAACCGTTGGATTCAAACAAAGGAATAAAATCTGACGGATACACCATGGAACCGTCTTTCTTAATCCAACGTACCAGTGCCTCCGCACCAACGAGACAATCATTTACGATATCCCACTTAGGCTGTAAAAAGATTTTAAATTCATCATTGATAATGGCAGACTGCATCTGGGACTCAATCGCATCCACCTTTTTCATGTTGGATACAATTTTTTCAGAATAAACGGCTTCCAGTACCTTCTCATTTCCGGTCAGTGATTTTCTTGCCGCATTGGCATGGTCAATCATAATATCAATGTCGTAATCATCCTTACGCACCTGATAAATACCCATACGTAAACGGATCGGATAACGCACTTCGTTCAGTCTTGCGCACTCACCCACCGCCTTCGTATACGCCGAATATTTGGTTTTATGTTCCGCATCATTGATAACCAATGCCATAAAATGGTCGGAATTAATGCGGACACACAATTCGTTTCGGGAATAAATCCGTCCGAACTCCTGGACGCAGGCTTTTAGTACGGCGTCCGCCTTCTTGTGTCCGTATGCTTCATTGATGTATCGGAAATTTAAAATATCAAATCGATAAATCAAAAACGGAGTTTCTCTGTTTTGATTGATGATTTCCGCCGCCTTCTGACGGAAATAGTTCAAATTCCTTCCGCCCGTCACTTCATCGCTGAATGCCAGACGCTCTACGTTTTTCTGGGAACTTCTTGCCTGAGACCATACGAAACCGATTGTCAGCATCATAATCACCAGGATAATCACCCAAAGTATAAAACTGCGCAACAGCACAGGTTGTACCATATCGTAAAGAATATCTTCATGAAACATAACCGTCAGAAAACGGTCCCTGGTTCCTCTTATTTCCTTGTATGCCACCAAAACATTTCTTCCGTCGTCGGAATAAAATTCAATATCACCTTCCGTTGCGGTGGAAAGGGAGATTTGCATTTTGTTAATCTGGTTATGGCTGTGATCACTTCCGTTACTGTATTCCGTCAATTCATCAAAATAGGCATGACTCAGTCCCAACTCGCGCACATAATTCTCATCTGCCGTCACTACCATACCCTCTTTGGTAATGATACTGCACACACCTAAATTGCTTAAATACGTAAAACACTCATCATCAAAAATATCCTGGTTTTGTCTTCTGCTCATTAAAAGGCAGGGCGCGTCATAACCATCCAGTTCAACACGTTGGATGCCTACCCAATAGGAAATATGTTCGCCTTTTACATTATGCCCTTCCTGGGTAATGCAGATAAACCCGTTGGTATATTCATAATTATGTATGGTCGATAAGGTTTCATACGCACCATCCCGCTCTTTTACGCCATTGGCATAATAGGTAATCCCCTCAGGCGTCGCAAGATAAAATTCATACCCCTCATACTCTTTCATATATTCCCACATAATGGAAACCACATCTCTGTTGTACTTATTATAAGTAATCGCATCTGCACAGGCCTGCGTCACTTCCTTCTGTGTTTCAACATCACTGTTAATCACTTCCAGGGCCACCTGCATATGTCCCATCAGGTTTTCTTCCGCATTCCGCTCACAGATTTTACCCACAATAAACAAATGAATACCGCATGCCAGCAAACATCCCAGAAGGATTACAAGACCGGTGGTCAAAATTTTAGCCGTAACCGTATTGATTTTTCGATTGGAATTCATCTTGCCGCCTCCTTCTGCGCATACTTGTTAAAAGTATATCACAGAAAGTAAAACCAAACAACCATTTTACATTTTTCTTCCATATCGGAAACCGCCATAAAATATTCCCTTCACACTACTGTTTAACATTGCAGAAACAGGAAAAAAATAGTATTATATCAATAGTGTAAAATCTGTAAAAGTGAAGAAAGGAAACCTATTATGCCTGAAGTATATAAAATTTCCAAAACCACCGTTATCAAAAATTCCATCCGCAAAGCCATTCACGGCAAGGA
Organism: Lachnospiraceae bacterium; assembly: GCA_017473115.1. Taxonomy (GTDB): domain Bacteria; phylum Bacillota; class Clostridia; order Lachnospirales; family Lachnospiraceae; genus UBA3766. The sequence goes on along the minus strand of JAFUNC010000002.1, from coordinate 11,788 downwards.
TGATGTCATTGATGCCGTAATCTGTGCGCTTCTTGCCGGCGGACACGTTCTGCTGGAAGACATTCCGGGCGTTGGCAAAACCACCCTGGTTACCGCATTGGCAAAGGTTCTGGCTTTGGATTATAAAAGAGTACAGTTTACACCGGACGTACTCCCCAGTGATTTGACCGGTTTTAATATGTACGATAAAAACACCGGAAACTTTAGTTTCCACGAAGGTGCCATTTATACCAATCTGTTTTTGGCGGATGAAATCAACCGAACATCGCCCAAAACCCAGTCTGCGCTTCTGGAAGTAATGGAAGAAGGACATGCTACGGTAGACGGTGTTACCAGAGATTTACCCAAACCGTTTTTTGTCATTGCAACCCAGAATCCAATCGGCGCTTCCGGAACCCAGAAGTTACCGGATTCCCAGTTAGACCGTTTTATGATCAGACTCTCCATGGGCTATCCCAACCACGAAAGTGCCATTGAAATTCTAAAGGGAGATTCTCATGACGTTATCCGTAACTTAACTTCGGCTGTAGAACAGGACGACCTGCTTTTCTTCCAGAATGCGGTTGCAAACATCCATGTTTCCGAAGGTTTATACGAATATGCCGTTTCCTTAACGGAAGCCACCAGAAATCCGAATCTTTTTGCCTTGGGCTTAAGTCCCCGCGGCAGTATTGCCCTTATGAAAATGGCCAAGGCGCATGCCTTTTATAATGAGCGTGATTATGTTGTGCCCGAAGATTTCCGCGATGTCTTTGAATATGTGGCCAACCACCGCGTTATTTTATCCACCAAAGCCAAAGCCGGCGGTATTTCCGTAAGCGATGCCTTAAAACAGGCCTTTGAAAGCGTACCGCTCCCGAAGGATAAATAATTTTTGACAGCAGAAAGGGAAGTATACCTTGAAGAAGCATTGGTTTCAAATAATCGGATATTTGTTGGGGATTCTCATCCTCTGGGCCTGCATTGTAATTTTTCAGCAGCCCTTTCTTTTGATGCTTCTTTTCCTTTTGATTATCCTGCCCTGCTTAAGCATTTGGCTTTTTCATCTGGCAACGTCCAAGTGTACCGTCCGGGTTTACAGCGAAGTGTCCGCAGTGGAGAACGGCAACACCGTCCCCATTGTATTGGAATGCCGAAACGATTCATTTTTTCCGCTGTTTACCTGCATATTTGCTTTTACGTTGCAGAACTTCTATAAACCGAACAATACGACGCATAAATTATCGCTTCCCATCCTGCCAAGGCGGACCAATACCATCCGCATCCCGGTAGACACCGCTTATTGCGGTATGTTATCTTTGGAAGCCCGGGCGCTCTATGTGTCGGACTACTTACATTTTCTAACCAAAGAAATTCCTTTGGAACAGAAGGTACAGGTACCGGTTTTGCCTGCCACCTGCTCCGTTCAAATCCCTTCCACCGCACCGGTAACGGACGGTATGGAGGAGTTTACGGAATCCGACCACAAAGGCAATTTATCATCTGACATCAAAGAAATCCGCGAATATCGTCCCGGCGACCGTTTACAGCGCATTCACTGGAAGTTATCCGCGAAACTGGATGACCTTTTGGTAAAAGAAATGGCGCATACCACCATACTTTCTCTTGTGGTTTTACCGGAGTGCAACCGGGAACAGATTCAGGATACCGCCATTGTACTTCGCTCCGTCATGGAGCAACTCTGGAAAAGGGAAGAACGGTTTGAAGTCTGCTTATACAATGCAGCAGCCTGTGATTTTTCTTATTTTTTAATTACGGAAGAAAGTCAAATTACGGAAGTGTTGATTCACTTCTTTTATATGCCTTTATATGACGGCGTTGATGAGGCCAAAGAAGCCTACTTTGCCTCTGCCCAGAAATCCGCAGTCATTCTGCAAATTTGCGGAACCGGTCTGAAAAGACTGGACAGCGAAACCATTATCGGATAGGAGTATGCCATGTTTCCTTTCTTTGAAAAAAGAAATAAAACCAAAGAACTGGCGCAAACCGGTCTCTATGTGGGTGCCATCCACAATCAGGACGGGTTGAACCGTTTTCTCATCTGTCTGTTCCGCGGACTGATGGTGTTTTTGGCGTGCTACGGTTCCATCGTGGGCGTGATAAAAGCCTTTGATATTCCTTTTAACTCCACGGCGGTCACCCTTGCATTCCTGATTCTCTCGCTTGTGGCATCTTTCCTCTATATTAATAAAATCGTCTTTTATATCGGTTACTTTGCACTGCTGTTCGGCTTTACGTACGAACTGGTGCGCTACTACCCTTACGCAAACAGTGGTTTTCAGGCCGTTACCAACATTGTTTACGAAGAGTACTCCGACTATTTCAAATTACTTTCCCTGCGAGAAGCACAGGAGTTGATTGAAAACCGTTATCTGACCGTAACCGTTGCCATGATTTTAGTCGGTGCTTTTCTGGCAATTCTTTTAAACGTAACCATTTCCGGATATATGAATCTTTTGGAAACCATACTGATTACGTTTCCGTTCCTGGAAATCGCCTTCTACATCGAAAAAAGACCTCCTCTTTATTGTCTTATGATGTTGTTAACCGCATATATTTGCGTAGGAATCCAGCAGGCCGGCAGGCATTTTAAAATGCAGGTAAAAGGAAAACATACCCCGGAATATTTACGTTTCCGGCGTAAAAATACCACAACTTATACGTATCAGAGTACGGCCAAGGGTACCTTACAAACTCTCCTGTTCTCTGCTTTACTTTCTGTATTACTGGGCTTTGGCTTTTATAATTCTTATTATGCCGAAGTGCCCATACAGCCCACCAATGCGATTAAAGCTAAAACGGATGAGTATGTTAAAACATTTGTACAGAGCGGTTTCACGGGATTATTGGATCGCTATGATTCCACCGGCGGTTTGAATCACGGACGACTGGGTGGCGTCAGTGCAATCCGCCCCGACTTCGAAACAGACCTGACCGTAACATTTGCACCCTATTCTTATAAGACCGTATACCTGAAAAGTTTTACGGGAAGTCATTATGCCGGTAATCAATGGATGGAGCATGCCTACTTAAGTACCTGGCCGGATGCAATGACTGCCCTTCCGGAAGAAGTCCTTGCTTCTTCTGCTATGATTTCTTCCGAAAATGCCGTGTATATGACAGCAGATGTCATTGCTGAATATGATGCACAATACAAACCGGCAACCGATTCCGCCGGCAAAATGGAAATCATCAACGTGGATGCCGGCAATGAGGTGTTTTATCCTTACTATTCTTCTTCCGATGACTGCGTAATGAGCGACAGTCAGACTGTAATGGTATCTTATACCCCTTATATGGGACATTATGATGAAACGGTAAGCGCTTATGATTTGCCGGAGTATTATGATTTTTATGTAAACCAATTTTGTCTGCAGATTCCGGACGATTTGCGTCCCGCACTGGAACAATACTGTTCCGAACAGGAATTCCCCGGCATTGTCAGCGGCGAATTTACGGAAGCCACTGTAGACCCGGAAGATATCAATGCCTATCGTCTGGCCGTTGCCCAGGCTGTTTACGAACATTTTGTGGCTGATTTTGACTATACCATGTCGCCGGGTACCACACCCTACCGACGGGATTTTGTAGAATACTTTTTAACCGCACAGAAGCGCGGCGTGTGCGCACACTTTGCCGCTTCCGGAACCATGTTATTACGAACCATGGGAATTCCTGCCCGCTATGTGGAAGGCTACTGCATTCCCTTATCGGTAATGTCAGAAGGTCAGGCCGTAAATGCTCCTTACAGCGAATGGTACCAGGGTCCTACTCAAGTAACAGAAGAAGGTGTCCTTACCGTAGATGTTACGGATGCACAGGCTCACGCCTGGGTGGAAATCTATTTGGAAGGTTACGGATTCGTTCCTTTCGAAATGACACCGCCCGACTTTATGGATGAGACACCGCTCAACTTCAATTTCGGTGGTTTGTTTGACAATTTGTTCTCTATGGAACTTCCCGTTAACAACATGACGAATTATGACGAAACCGAATTGGAGCAAAACGAATTGTCCATGTTCACTTTTACCTTTAAAACATCCGCGACACCGTTCCTGATTATGCTGGCTTGTGTCATCGGTGTTATCGGACTTATATTTGCAGGAAACCGCCTGTACCGCGTATATCGGCGCAAGAAACTCTTAAAGGCCGCAAATTACGCCGCAATCGTGTATGAAGACTATTTAAGCCTTTGTCAAAAAATACGGGCTAAAAAAGCCTTTGACAACCCCAATCCCCTGCCGGATGAGTTATGTGCACATCTGAAAGACGCGCTGGCACATTTAGACTTAACGCAGGAACAAACCGATGAAATCAATCACTTATTTGTATTGGTAGAAAAATCACTTTACGCTCCTGCTAAAATGACAGCAGAAGAATACGGACAATTCCAATCTTCCTTGAAATCTGTTTGTCAATTATTAAAGTTAAAAAAGAAGAAATAATCACTCGAAAACGGAAACTGATTCATTACAATTCGTTTTGTTGTTTTAATAACCTACATTGTATGGATATTTTATATTCCATAAAGAACCGTTTTCGACTGTGTCAGCACTTAACGAGCAGAAATGTAATGCACTGCGAGTTTAGTACTGCTACATCAGTCGAACGAGCGGGAGCGTGTTCTGTTGGAATATAAAATAATCCATACAATCTAAGTGAACCAAGCCAACGAAACGAATTACAAACAAAAAAGAATGGCGTACCATTACGGTACGCCATTCTTTTTATAATGCTTAAATAAATTACATAAAGTATTTTACGCCGGATTCGAAGATCTTAAGATCCTGTTCGCCGTAGATGTTGATAGCCACACCGTCGCCGCGACGTTCTGCGTGTGCCATCTTACCAAAGCATCTTCCGTCAGGTGATGTAATACCTTCGATGGATGCGTAAGAACCGTTGATGTTGTATTCTTCGTCCATGCTTACATTGCCGTCCGGGTCTGCATACTGGGTTGCAATCTGTCCGTTAGCAGCCAACTTTTCAATCCACTCCTTAGGTGCTACGAAACGTCCTTCACCATGGGAAGCGGGGCTTGTATAGGTCTTACCAACCTCTGCCAACTGTAACCAGGGTGACTTGTTGGAAACAACCTTGGTATACGCCATCTTAGAGATGTGACGGTTAATGGTGTTAAAAGTCAATGTAGGTGAATCTTCTGTCTGTCCCACAATCTCACCGAACGGTACCAAACCTAACTTAATGAGTGCCTGGAAACCGTTACAGATACCGAGTGCCAAACCGTCTCTTTCGTTTAATAACTTCATAACTGCTTCTTTTAATGCTTCGTTCTGGAATGCAGTTGCAAAGAACTTCGCACTACCGTCAGGCTCATCACCTGCTGAGAAACCGCCGGGGAACATAATAATTTGTGCCTTAGCAATTTCTTTTACATACATATCAACAGACTCTCTGATATCGCTTGCGCTTAAGTTTCTAAAGATTCCTGTTGTTACGGTTGCTCCTGCACGCTCAAATGCTGCGGTACTGTCATATTCGCAGTTGGTTCCGGGCATTACCGGAATGAATACGTGAGGTTTTGCTACCTTATTCTTGCAGATGTAGATATCCTTTGCATTGTACTCAGGAATATCAATCTTCGTATCATCGTAAGTTACACGGCTGGGGAATACCTTCTCCAATTTCGACTTAAAGGAATCTAACATTTCAGCATGTGAAATTACGGTTCCCTTGTAAGAGAAGTCTCCGTCTGTTACAGTACCAACCAATGTATAGTCACAAGCAATCTTTGCTACATTTTCGGGTGCAACTTCTACAACAATGTTGCCCAATTCATTTGCAAACAATGCCGGTAATTCCAATGCATCATCCATTGCAACGCCCAGGCCGTTACCAAAGGCCATTTTACTTACTGCAGGTACCAAACCATAAGCATCCAACGCATATGCGGATTCTACAATGCCAGCCTGCATATAACCATGAATTGCATCGTAAAGTGCCATAACCTTATCGTACTTCGGAACGTCATATTCGTCCTTCTCGATTGAGAACTTCACAAGTTTATTGCCGGCTTTCTTAAGTTCCGGAGTAATTACATCCTGTGTCTTAGCCACATCTACTGCGAAAGAAACCAATGTAGGAGGTACGTCGATATCCTGGAAGGTTCCGGACATACTGTCCTTACCGCCGATGGAAGGAAGTCCGTAACCCATCTGTGCATCATATGCACCTAAAAGTGCTGCAAAAGGCTGGCTCCATCTGTAAGGATCTTCTGTCATACGACGGAAGTATTCCTGGAAAGTAAAACGAATCTTCTTGTAATCGCCGCCTGCTGCCACAATCTTCGCCATAGATTCGGTTACTGCATAAACCGCACCATGGTAAGGGCTCCAACTTGAAAGATAAGGGTTAAAGCCATAACTCATCATAGTCACTGCATCTGACTTACCGCCAAGAACGGGAACCTTTGCTACCATAGTCTGGGTTTCTGTCAACTGATGCTTACCGCCGTAAGGCATAAGCACGGTGCCTGCTCCGATAGAAGAGTCAAACATTTCCACAAGACCCTTCTGGGAACAGGTATTCAAATCATGAACGCTTTCCGTCCATGCTGCTTTTACATCATTCTCTGCCACTGCATCTGCTACTGCATCGCAGGCAATTTTATTGAAATAATTGTCCTTTTCATCCGGCATATCTACCGCTACCTTAGTAGACTGATGCGCACCGTTGGTATCAAGGAAGGAACGCTTAATGTTAACGATTTCCTTGCCTCTCCATACAAGAACAAGACGCTTCTCTTCTGTTACGGTTGCCACGCAAACTGCCTCTAAGTTTTCTTCTGCAGCATATGCAAGGAATGCATCCACATCCTTAGGGTCAACCACGACTGCCATTCTTTCCTGAGATTCGGAAATAGACAATTCTGTACCGTCAAGACCTTCATACTTCTTAGGCACCTTATCCAATTCTACTCTAAGACCGTCAGCCAATTCACCGATTGCTACGGAAACACCGCCGGCACCAAAGTCGTTACACTTCTTGATTAACTTGCTGACTTCCGCTCTACGGAACAATCTCTGGATTTTACGCTCGGTAGGAGGGTTACCCTTCTGTACTTCCGCACCACAGGTCTCGATAGAGGATACTGTGTGTACCTTGGAAGAACCGGTAGCACCGCCACAACCGTCACGACCTGTACGACCACCAAGTAAGATGATGATATCGCCGGGATCGGAATTTTCACGAATAACGTTACGTCTGGGTGATGCACCCATAACAGCACCGATTTCCATACGTTTTGCAACGTAGTTAGGATGATAAATTTCTTTTACAAGACCGGTTGCAAGACCAATCTGGTTACCGTAGGATGAATAACCGCTTGCTGCACCTTTTACCAGTTTCTTCTGTGAAAGTTTGCCCTGCATGGTTTCTGCGATGGGCACGGTAGGATCTGCCGCACCGGTTACACGCATTGCCTGGTATACGTAAGAACGGCCTGATAAGGGATCACGGATTGCACCGCCAAGACAGGTTGCCGCACCACCGAAGGGTTCAATTTCGGTAGGATGGTTATGTGTCTCGTTCTTGAAACTGATTAACCATTCTTCGGTAATCACACCCTTGCCGTCGTTGTAGTCCACTTCCAAAGGCACTACGATAGAGCAGGCATTGATTTCATCAGACTTCTCCATATCTTCCAATTTGCCGTCTTTTTTAAGCTTACGCATTGCCATAAGGGCAAGGTCCATAAGACAAACGAACTTGTCGTCTCTTCCGGCAAAAATTTCTTCTCTGGTTTCAAGATAGTTGTTGTATGTTTTCTCCAAAACAGGCTTATAAAAACCTTCGTCAAATTTTACATCTTCTAACTCTGTAGAGAATGTGGTGTGACGGCAGTGGTCTGACCAATAGGTATCAAGTACCTTAATTTCTGTCATGGAAGGATTACGCTTTGCATCCTCCTTGAAATGGTCGCGGATAAAGCAGAAATCCGTAAAAGTCATAGCAAGACCAAGGCTGTCATATAATGCCTTCAAGTCTGCATCTGACATTGTAATAAAATCATCCATAATTGCCACGTCTGCGGGCACGTCAAACTCTGTTACCAACGTATCAGGTTTTACCATACCTGTTTCTCTGGAATCTACAGGGTTGATACAATATGCTTTAATTCTGTCGAAATCCGCGTCGCTTAATTCACCGCAGATTAAATATGTAATGGCAGTCTTAATAATAGGCTCTTCGTCCTCTTTTAAGAACTGGATACACTGCACTGCAGAGTCCGCACGCTGGTCGTACTGTCCGGGTAAGTATTCTACCGAGAATACACGGCCGTTTGCAGGCACTTCTATTGTCTCTAAGAAAAGTTTATCAACAGGGGGCTCAGAAAATACAGTCTTGCATGCTCTGTCAAAAATCTCCTCCGATAAATTTTCCACGTCATAACGTATAAAAACTTTGACCTCTTCTACGTTGTTTAAACCAAGGTAATTCTTAAGGTCTTCTTTTAACTCACTTGCTTTGACCGCAAAGTCAGCCTTCTTCTCAACATAAATACGTTTTACATTTCCCATATAGGTTTATCCTCCAACAAACTATCCTTTGTGCATAATCACACATATCCCATTATATATGGTTTGTGACAAGTTTTCAATGTCGAAAAAGAGAAAAATGGAAAATAACGTGGAAATCACTATCCCTGATTCTACTCAGATAGTTTACTTTCAATTTCTTCTACGGTCGGTAGACTACTCTTAAACTCTTCGCGAAGTACTTTTGTAAGTTCATAAGCCGCAATTCCTATCGGCTGTGTAATATTATCCAATGCATATTCCGCAACGACATTATCTTTATCTTTGCATATTAACAGACCAATGGTCGGATTATCTTGCTCTGATTTCATTTGTTTATTAGTCACAGTGACATAAAAATTCAATTTACCTGCAAACTCCGGCCTAAATTTTTCTGTTTTTAACTCTACCACCACATAACAATGCAGTTGAACATGATAAAAAAGTATATCAATATAAAAGTCACTTTCTCCCACATGCAAATGAACCTGTCTACCCAAATATGCAAACCCAGTTCCTAATTCCAATAAAAATTGAGTTATTTGATCAAGCAGTGCTACTTCCAATTCCTTTTCATCATACTCTTCTCGCAAAGTAAGAAAATCAAAGTTATACGGATCCTTTAATGTCTGCTGCGCCAAATCAGATTGTTTTTCCGGAAGTTTTAACTGAAAATTACTAACTGCTTTACCTTGACGATTATATAATCCACTATCAATTTGATGCTCTAATGTATTCCTGCTCCAGCCATTATCCATTGTCTTCTGTACATAGAACAATGCCTCCTGTACACTATGACACTTATACATAATTCGCTGGTTATGTCCCCAAGGGATGCTTTTTATCATATTTTCAATAAGTTCCATTTGGCTTACAGGTTGTAAGCCATTTTCCTCAGAATTATAAAACTTATACCAGTACCGTATACTTTTCAAATTTTGTACAGAAAAACCGGACATATCCGGAAATGTTTTTTGCAAATCCTTACTCATAGTCGCCAGAAATGCATCACCCCATTTCGAATTTTTCTGTTTCGCAACAATATCCTTTCCAATTCCCCAATATAATTCCAGCAATTCATAATTTACTTTAACTGCTGCTTTGATTTGACTCTGCCTTATCCTGTTTTTAATATCTTCTATCCATACTTTGTACTCATTATTCACAACAAAGCCAACCTCTCTGTTATCCACTAATATCCCTCCAATCATTGCTTCCCATCCACCATTTGTATATTCACAATTTAGTTATATATTATATTTTCAATCTTGCAGTCCATATATAATTATCATACCTAGAATCTTATGTGCATCTTCACCCTTTTTATCCATATAAAAAAGGCAACTTAATTACGTCATCCGTAAAAACTTGTAGCCGATAAACACATCATAAATCATATTAAATTTTATACAACAAAAGACTTCTTTTAATAATGTTCTTTGCTATAAATTCTGCGTTTTCAGGAATTTGGGCAACTTCACCCAACAGAAAAGAATCTAACAATTTAAGATACTGAATAGACTGAATGAATTTAGATTTTTTCATAGACATGTTCTCTAAAGACAGAGAACCATAACTTTTTTATAATTAAAATTATAGATGTCACAACTCAAAAAAGCAAGCACAAAGCGTTATTAAACTTTCACAAAATATCGCAAAATTCGACAACAACTATTCCGCCGGTTTACATACCCACATAGGTAACCTTTCACCTACTAACGGAACTCTCCCAGAATTACTTTCTTACTTCACCGAATAAATCTTCACCCTCCGGGCCATGGTGTCGTTGTCTCATAAATTTCAACGGCTCTACCGCTTCTATCAAATTCTATGCAATAATATAGGTTTTCCATAATATGTGGTCCTACTATATAAGAAAGCCCGTTTTCATCATAATCCGGTTCTCCGTATACCGCTTGAATTTCTTCTCGCGTTTTACCATAAATCCACGTATCTACATAAGGAAAATGTGTAGGAAATATCATATAAAATGATACTACCAACAAAATAGTTGTAATTATCAGTGAACTGAATATGGCTATTTTCTTTTTACTTTTTCTTTTAACATTTTTTACCAGGAAAATCGTCGAAACAATAATAACAGTTAACGCAAACAGTTGAGCCCAATAGCACATTATAGTCACGTATAAAATCAGAAATGCAGAATACAAAAAATGCTCCATTATGTATACCTCTTTAATGAATAATATGTCATATCAAATATCACCAAAAGGACTATTTTTTACCGAAATAGATAACTGTACCTCCATCACAATCGTTGTAAATTAATACATTATAGATAACGTACACCACTCAGAAGTACAACAACTATATATCCATCACAAGGTTGTTGCCCGGATCCCCAAAGCAACAACCTTAATGCTATTTATCTAAAGTGAAATTGAAACAACCATGGATATTTATTGTCAATCATGAAAGAAATAATATCATATATTGTAATTACAAAGTTTATAACAAACACTTGCAATCTATCCACTGTTTTCAACCAAACAAGGCCTATTATATCATCATCAAAATTTACCTTATCCGGTTTATTTTCACTGGATATTTCAGTAATATTTCCATTCTCGTCCACATAATATGTAATCGAAAAACAGTCTTCTTCTACTGTAAGGAGTTCATACCGTGCTATAAAATGAATGGTTACTTCCCCACTAGTTCCAACTATCGGTTGAAACTCCCAATAATCGTATCTGTCATAAAAACAATCATATATTTCTTTATCTACCTCAACAAGTACATTATCAGTAGTTAATTCATAGGTCCAACCAGACGAAAAACTACCGCCCTCTAGCAAATAAAAAGTTATGCATTTACTTTCTTCAATTCTTTTAGTCATCGCATAAATAATCAATAGTACAACTAGTATCACCAAAAGAACTATCCCTACCGAAATAATCTTCTTTCGTTTTTTCTTCACGGAATCACCTACTGCTCTCTATCGCGTCATTGCTCATCTAATATAAGGTCGTTTCTGTAGCGAAACACAACAACGACCTTAATTTAAATTTATTGCTCCTCTACTCGCTGATAAACTTCACTATATGAGTCTATTCCGGCCCACACATGTATATATAGATATTCTTCATATATTATGTTCCTACTGTACCTGCTCCCTTACATCTTCTCTTACGTAATAAGTTGCCTCACTGTACCAGTGGTCCCACACTTTCAAATAAATCGGTTCTAAATTCCCCGGCACCAACAATTCATCCCAAAATCCTTCCGGA
>JAFUNC010000023.1 GCA_017473115.1 Lachnospiraceae bacterium | reverse complement strand
TCATAGTTAACAGACTGTAATGCCAACATCAACTCATCAATCGGTAAAGTACCTTTGCCCATTAAGCAGTACTCAATATTGCCGTCAACCACCTCAGAATCTTTGATATGTACGTGTTTAACGTATGCGCCCAAGTTCTGAATGGTCTTCTCAGGAGTTTCATTACCGTAACGAACGGTGTGGTGAATATCCCACAATGCAGCTACGTTGTCACGGGCAAATACATTTAAAACATTGCGAAGACGCTCTGTATCGGTGTAGGGACCTACTGTTTCAATTAAAATAGAGATACCGTTGTTGTCAGCCTCACGATAGGTTCTCTTGATACACTCGATGACTGCGTCATCATTCACCTCGGTATCCATGGAATGCTTACCTGCGCGAATACGAATGCAGGGGCATTTTACGATTTTGGCAATTTTAATGTATTCTTCGATTTCCGCTACATTCTCTTCAATCTTGGTTTCGTCGGATACATCACAGGTGGTATCCAAACAGGGAATGGTTAATTCCATCTGCGCCAGTTTGTGTGCGGTTTCTACAATATTTTCACTGTTAAAAGGGCGGTTTTTGCCGGAGAACACTTCTCTTTTTACATCATGGATTTCGATACCGTCGAACTGTAAATCCTTGGCAGTTACATAAAAGTCTGTCCAGTCAAAATCATCCCAGCCGTTTGTACTAAATGATAATTTCATGTTTTATCTCCTATTCTTATCCGTTTTCGGATAATGCTATTTTAAATTACTGATTCGCATTCTGCTCTTCGTGAACAATCTTGTTTAATGCATTAACATATGCACGGATACTTGCGCCGATGATATCGGTTGAGATACCGTTACCGGAGTAAACCTTGTTACCCACGCGTATTTTTACAAATGCAGAACCTACCGCTTCACTACCTTCGGTTACAGACTGAATCTGGAAATCTTCCAAATCATAGTGGTGTCCAACAATCATTTCGATTGCGAGTAATGCTGCTTCAATGGGACCGTCTCCTGAACTTAATCCCTTCATGGGAGTACCTTTTTTATCCAAAGTAACCTGTGCGGTGGGAGTAATGATGTTACCGCTGTTGATTACGTAATCTACCAACTGATAAGTAGGAGGAACCTGAAGCGCTGCGGTTGCAATGATTGCTTCCAATTCCTTGGCACCAACGGGCTTCTTCGCAGATACACGCTTGAATTCCTTGAATACTTTAGCGTTATCATCGTCAGAAAGTTCATAACCTAATTTCTTAACTGCCTTAATCACTGCTGCAATATCAGCCTGTGCGGTTAAATTCACATCCTCGTGAGCATCATTTCCTGTAGTCTCACCAAAAGGTGTTTTACCGGTTTTCTTATTGCTGTCAAGCCAAGTCATCTGACGCACGGCTCTTGCAAGTTCGCCCTGGGAAATGCCGCATGCAACGCCCATTGCATCACCCTTCATGGTTACAGTATGTACCACGGTTTCCAAAGAAGGTGTTGCATTACCGATTAAGGATGCCTTAATCTGAGTTGCACCTGCCTGTGCTGCTGCAAAAACATTTGCGTTTGCTACATTTAATTCATCTGAGCAGGTTACGGAAATGGTTACATTTTCCATTGCCGCCACATTTGCTTTAATATCTTCAATAAATTTCTTAAATTCTTCCGGGAACATAACGCCTGCGGTATCACAGATGTCAATGGTAGTTGCTCCGCTTTCGATGGCTGCTTCAATTACCTGACAAAGGAAGGGCATCTCACTTCTGGTTGCATCCTGTGCAGAGAATTCAACATCGGCACATTTGCTCTTTGCATAGGCTATCGTTTCTTTTACTGCTTCTAAAACCTTAGCCGGCTTCTTTCCGCAAATGAATTCCATCTGAACTGCGGAAGTAGGTGCACAGATGCGAATTCTGGGCTTTGCGGCAGTGGAAACAGCATCCCATGCCTTATCGACTTCTTCCTTGCAGATTCCTGCGCCAACGGATAAAATACTTTCTTTGATCATAGGTGCGAGAGATTTCACCAATAGTGCATCTGTTTTATCCTTGGCTACATTGGGCATCTCGATTACATCCACATTTCTCTTTTCGAGTTGCTTGGCAACCTCCATTTTTTCCTTGAAACTCATGGAAAATTCCGCTCTTTCTGAACTTTCTCTGATTGTTACATCTGCAATACTGATTTTCTTCATTTCTTTCTCTCCTTTATATATTTAAAATATTGAATTGTATTTTTGTTCGCCCGCCCTAAACAGGTTCATACAGATGAAGAATGTGTATTGCACATTCTTCTGCGCGCGAGCGGTGTTGCGAAGCAACTAATTTCCTTGCCGCGAGCTATGCATATATGGATTTTTTAATTTGTCGAAGTGTCGACAAATTAAAAAGTCCCTAGAATCCTTCCGGATTCCAGGGACGATAAATCAATTTACCGCGGTACCACCCATATTACTGTCGATACAGTCACTCATTACGAATACCATCATATTCGCAGCTCTGATAACGGTGCTTGCCGGAATTCTTTACTGAATCAATCTTGTTCGAGAATTCTGCTCCGGAGTGAGACTGCCTTCGTTCTTAGGTATCGGCTCGCATCAACCGCCGACTTTCTGAAACTGCCAAACGACGCATAATTCCTTCATTGCATTTGATTATTCAACTGTTTTACATAATAAAAAAGTTTCTTTTGATTGTCAAGATATTTTTATAAAAATTTTTAATTTACTAAAAACTTAACGCAAGCAAATGCATTAAATAATATACCGCCGCTCCCGGCAACAACAAACCGGCATCCCATATGAGACAACCGCTTATGTACTTCTTCCACCACTCTTTTTTTTCGCTGTCCTTCTTTTTTGCCATAAAATAGCGAACTACTGCCACAATCGTTACAATAACGGCTCCTCCGATAATTACCGGATAAACAACTGCCAATACTATTATAATTGCCCAATATAATATTACAAAAGGCATAAGAATTGCACGAACCGCAAGATCAGAATGTTGAATTGCAACATAAATTAAAAGAGCACAAATCGTCAGAATTACCGGCACCAAATCACACCAAATAACAGGATTTATCTTTCGCTTTTTTGAAGGTTTTTTTAACCTGTAAGCAGACATAAATCCACAAAACATACTCGATAAAATTCCCACCGGAAATGCCTTGAGATTTAATGTTATCATTAATATTGTGGAAAATATTTCGTTTCCCATTGCAATTCCCCCTTACATAACTTATAACTTTAATCTAAGTATAACAAAAAAGGTGTACTTTCGTACACCTTTTTATATGTTTTATGATTAGTTTGTGATAACCTGCTCTGTTTCTTTGTCGAATACGTGAATCTTTTCAACATCCATAGCAAACTTGATAACGTCGCCGGGTCTTGCAGTTGTTCTGGAATCAACTCTTGCAGTCATAGGGAACATTTCAAGATCGAAGTATAAGTAAACTTCTGCACCAAGTAATTCGTATACCTTAATGGTAGATTCAAATACGCTCATAGGTGAAGTTTCTACGTACATTTCGCTATCATATACGTCTTCAGGACGGATACCGAATGTTACGCTTCTTCCGTCATAGCCGCCTTCGATTAACTTCTTAGACTTAGCGGGAGGAAGAGGAATAGCGTGACCAGCCACCTTAAGGTATGCTGTTTCACCCTGTACTTCTACGATTGCATCAAGGAAGTTCATCTGAGGTGATCCCATGAAACCTGCTACGAACAAGTTCTGAGGCTTGTCATAAAGGTTCTGAGGTGTGTCAACCTGCTGGATAACACCGTCCTTCATAACTACGATTCTTGTACCAAGTGTCATAGCTTCTGTCTGGTCATGTGTTACGTAGATGATGGTGGTGCCTAATCTCTGATGTAACTTAGCGATTTCGATACGCATCTGTACACGCAACTTAGCATCCAAGTTTGACAAAGGCTCGTCCATAAGGAATACCTTAGGGTTACGAACGATTGCACGACCCATAGCAACACGCTGTCTCTGACCACCGGATAAAGCCTTAGGCTTACGGTCTAACAACGGAGTTAAGTCAAGAATCTTAGCTGCTTCTTTTACCATCTTATCGATTTCGTCCTTCGGTACTTTTCTTAACTTAAGACCGAAAGCCATGTTTTCATATACTGTCATATGAGGATACAAAGCGTAGTTCTGGAATACCATCGCGATATCTCTGTCCTTAGGCTCTACCTCGTTAACAAGTCTTTCACCGATTCTTAATTCACCTGAACTGATGTCTTCCAAACCAGCGATCATACGGAGTGTAGTAGACTTACCACATCCTGAAGGTCCTACGAAGATGATGAATTCCTGATCAGCGATTTCAAGGTTAAAATCTTTAACTGCTTCGAATCCGTTAGGATATACTTTGCAAATGTTTTTTAAGGATAATCCTGCCATTTTATTGCCTCCTGATTGTTTTTCTATGGTTCCACAGGAACCGCGTCTTTTTAGATTATATAGAAAAAGTCGATAAATTACTATGCCACAATTACACAATTTTTTTTGAAATCCTTGTAAAAATTGCCCCGAAAACCTTCAAATCACAAAATCCTTGAGCAGATTGCACAATCATTTTGTTTTTGTCTGTACAAATTGCCCAAGGATTCTTCTATTAATTCATTATTTTATGATTCCGTACCGAAATCAGTTCATTCTTTTTTCACAGTTTCTTCTTCATCATCAGATTCTTTTATATCAGCGGAACTCTCCTCTTCGTCATCCGCCTCGGTTTCTTCCGCAAAATCATCTTCATCCGCAGGTTTCTTTTTGGCATCTTCATCGCCCAAAGCAACAAATACCTTAATCATCCTCGTTGCCGTAAAATAAGTCACCGCAGAAAATTCCACAAACAAAAGCAGGGGAATAACCGCAGGTGCAAAAGCACCCAATACCACTACTACACCGTTCAAAACCAATAAACCGATGGAACGGGGAAACTGGACAATGCTGATAAAAAGAGCATTTTTTAAGGTTGTTCCCACTTTATTTTCATAACGTGCCTGCAGCGGAAATACATAAATCAGCACAAATCCCATCAATACCGTAAGCAACAGTACAATGACCATAATGACGGAACGTACGCCTTCGGTAATCCCTTCAAACTCAAACGATAACAGATAATAATTTGCTCCGATAAAAATAATACCAACCATACAAATCAGCCAAATAACGGTACCTTTTTTAAAATTCTTAGCAAACGCCTTAAAATAGGGCTTAATAATACCGTTGTCTCTGTCCAACGCCATACGTATCATCACGTCGTAGCAGGCAGACACCGCCGCCCCCACCGTTACAATGGGTAACGAACAAAGAATGGTAAGTATTGAAAGAAGCATACAGTCAAATATCCTGCTTAAGCCTCTAATCAAGGGACTGTCCAAATCAAATAACCACTTTCTCACGTGTTTTTCCTCCGATTTATTTATCTCATACCCATTCCGTAAATGCGAGTATGAAT
>JAFUNC010000022.1 GCA_017473115.1 Lachnospiraceae bacterium | reverse complement strand
GTTCCGGAGCACCCAGACCCGGTTTCGAAGGTGGACAGATGCCTTTATACAGACGTATTCCTAAGAGAGGTTTCACTAACAGAAACACTAAGGAAATCGTTGGCATTAATGTTTGCGCTCTTGAAAGTTTCGATAATGGCAGTGTTGTAACTGTAGATGCTCTCATTGAAAAAGGAATCGTTAAGAATCCCAGAGATGGAGTTAAGATTTTAGGAAACGGTGAACTTACCAAGAAGCTTACTGTTCAGGTAAATGCGTTCAGTGAAGCAGCAAAGGCAAAGATTGAAGCCGTAGGTGGAACAGTTGAGGTGGTTTAGTGTTTAAAACATTCATCAATGCTTTTAAAATTAAAGAAGTCAGAAACAAACTGTTATTTACCTTTTTGATGTTATTAATCATCCGATTCGGATGTCAGATATCGGCTCCTGGTGTTGACCAGGAGTTCGTAAAATCTGCATGGGCATCATTGTTTAATTTGGGTGGAGCAGAAGGTTATATTAATGCCTTCACCGGTGGTTCGCTGATGACGATGTCAATTTTTGCATTGAATATCACACCGTATATTACTTCGTCCATTATTATGCAGTTGATGACAATTGCAATTCCTAAATTAGAGGAAATGCAAAAAGAGGGTGAAGACGGACGTAAGAAAATTGCGGCTATTTCACGTTATGTGACTGTTGCGCTTGCGATTGTAGAATCCGCAATGATGGCAATCGGTTTTGGTGGTCAGGGATTATTGGAAAATTACAATGTTTTAAATGTAATTGCCGTTATCGCAGCCATGACAGCCGGAAGTACATTCTTGATGTGGATTGGCGAACGTATTAATGAGAAGGGCGTCGGAAACGGTATCTCTATCATTTTGGCAATCAACATTATTTCATCCTTCCCGCAGGATGCAATGACTCTCTATACGAGATTCATTAAGGGTAAAACGGTTGCACTTGCAGTGTTAGCTGCAGTTATCATTGTTGCAATTATTATTGCGATGGTGGTTCTGGTTATTTATTTGAGTAACGGTACTCGTAAGATTCCCGTTCAGTATGCAAAGAAAGTACAGGGACATAACCGAATGATGGGCGGAAATGCCAGTGTAATTCCGGTTCGTATCAACACCGCAGGTGTTATTCCGGTAATCTTTGCATCCTCAATCCTCACTTTCCCGATCATTATTTCAAACATGTTGAAATTTGACGGCACAGGCTGGTGGGGTGAGTGCTTAAAGTATTTAAATTCAAATTTTTGGTTTAATATTAATTTCGATATGAGTTTTGTGGCGAATTTAAGCCAGTTGAAGTATACAATCGGTTTGGTTCTTTATGTTGTAATGGTTGTATTTTTTGCTTACTTCTATACATCATTAACTTTTAATCCGGTTGAAATGGCAAACAACATGAAAAAACAGGGTGGTTTTATTCCCGGTATTCGTCCGGGTAAGCCGACCAGTGAGTATCTGAATAAAGTATTGAATCATATTATCTTTATTGGTGCAGTCGGACTGATCATTGTGGCTGTGCTTCCCTACATCTTCAATGGTGTATTTGGTGCACAGGTATCTTTTGGCGGAACAAGTATCATTATCGTTGTAAGCGTTATTGTAGAAACCGTTAAACAGGTCGAGTCACAGATGTTGGTTCGTAATTACAAAGGATTTTTAAATGACTAATAAAGTGTGGACAGGGGCACACCGCTTATAGCGGCGTGTCTTGTCCTGTTAATACGAGGAAAGGAACCAATCATGAAAATTATTATGTTAGGTGCTCCCGGTGCAGGTAAAGGTACACAGGCGAAAATGATTGCCGACAAGTACGATATTCCTCATATTTCTACCGGTGATATTTTTAGAGCAAATATCAAAAACGGTACTGCTCTCGGAATGGAAGCAAAGGGTTATATGGACCAGGGTAAACTGGTTCCCGATGAATTGACAGTAAAGATTTTGTTAGACAGAGTGGCAAAGGATGACTGTAAGCATGGTTATGTGTTAGATGGTTTTCCCCGTACCATTCCTCAGGCAGAAGTGCTTGATAAGGCGTTAACAGAATTAAATGATAAAATTGATTATGCAATCAATGTAGATGTTCCCGATGAGAATATTATCAGACGTATGTCGGGAAGACGCGCATGCTTAAATTGCGGCGCTACATACCACATTGCTCACGTGCCTCCCAAGACAGAAGGTATTTGTGACAGATGCGGAAATGAATTAATTCTTCGTGATGATGATAAAGAAGAAACTGTAAAGAATCGTCTTACCGTATATCACGAACAGACACAGCCGTTAATTGACTTTTATACTGCGAAAGGCGTGTTAAAAGATGTAGACGGTACTCAGGATATGCAGGTTGTATTCGATAACATTATTGCTTGTCTTGAAAAGTAAAAGAAAACAATCCTTGCTTATAAGCAAATGAAATTTTAAGATTTCAGATGCATCGGATTGTTAGAAAATGTATATGTTCCACCGCGAGGTGTGATTGCTTTGCGGTGGTTTTTATACTGCAACCACGAGGTTGCGGATTGAATCGGAAAATAACATTTTTTACAAAATGATTATGATAAAAGTATAGAAGAGAAAGGTAAGAGAATCATGGCTGTATCAATTAAGTCGGCAAGAGAAATCGAGTTAATGAGAGAAGCGGGAAGACTGCTTGCATTGGTACACGAAGAACTGGGCAAATCACTTCGCCCCGGAATGAGTACCCTTGAGATTGATATTCTTGCAGAACGATTGATTCGCGGATATGATTGTATTCCTAACTTTCTTCATTATAATGGCTATCCCGCTTCTGTTTGTGTTTCTGTTAATGAGGAGGTCATTCACGGGATTCCTTCCAAGAAACGGATTATACAGGAAGGCGATATTGTAAGCCTGGATTGCGGTTTGATTTATAAAGGTTATCATTCGGACGCGGCAAGAACTCATATGGTAGGTCAGGTCGCACCGGAAGTAAAGAAACTGGTAGAAGAAACAAGAAATTGTTTTTATGAAGGAATTAAAATGGCGAAGGCAGGAAAACATCTCCATGATATTTCAAATGCCATTGATGCTTATATCAGTCAGTTTGGATATGGCGTTGTAAGAGAGTTTGTAGGTCACGGAATCGGAACCAAATTACACGAGGATCCGCAGATTCCCAATTACGCACAGGAGAGAAGGGGTATGAAACTTCGTCCCGGTATGACATTAGCCATTGAGCCTATGATCAACCTCGGAAGAGCGGATGTGGAAATTCTGGATGATGACTGGACGGTTGTGGCAGCGGACGGACTTCCTTCTGCCCATTATGAAAATACCATTCTGATTACGGAAGGTGAGCCGGAAATTTTAACTGTCTTAAAATAGTAGTGAGCATTCCGGTACGGAGGCATGAATGAACGGTAGATATGCGATTTCTAAGGCAGGAAGAGATGCCGGTAAGATATATATCATAGTGGGAAGTGAAAACGGAACACTTTTACTGGCAGACGGAGTGGAACGCAAACTTGCAAATCCCAAAAAGAAAAATTCCAAGCATGTTGAGATTCCCGAGCAGATGGAACCGAAGGAACTTGCCGGGATGATTGCCGCACGGCAGCGCGGATGTGACGAGGCAATTCGTCAAATCCTGCATCATATGATGAAAAACTTTTTTTAGTATTATTTGGGTTTTAAAAATTCCCTATATAAAATAGAGAGAATGAAATAATAAAATGCTTCGAATCAACGAAGATGAATATAAGGAACAACAAACATTCAAATCAAAGGAACGGAGAGTGTATATGTCAAAAGCTGATGTAATCGAAATTGAAGGAACAGTAGTTGAAAAGTTACCCAACACAATGTTTAAAGTACAGTTGGAGAACGGACATGAAGTATTGGCACATATCAGTGGTAAGTTAAGACAGAATTTTATTCGTATCTTACCCGGTGACAAAGTTACTTTGGAATTGTCACCTTATGATTTGTCAAAAGGACGTATCATTTGGAGAGATAAATAAGGGAACTAATTTTCGAGTCGCAGGAGGCCGTGGACGGTGACATGGTTAGGACTTTTAAAGGCAATAAAAATGCTGAAAAGAAAGTTCAAAAAAGGGCTTGCGTACTTGAAAATATAATGTTATAATGTTAAACGGTCATTTTTGAAAGGAGGGTTTAACGTGAAAGTTAGATCATCAGTAAAACCTATTTGCGAAAAATGCAAAGTAATTAAGCGTAAGGGAAGAATCATGATCATCTGTGAAAATCCCAAGCACAAGCAGAGACAAGGATAATATTCGTTCTTGTCTGTTTGCACGTTACAAGAGTAACGAAACGGATGCTATTTCCGTGTAGTCGGACTTAAGGTTTTGTCCGGTTATGAATTAGTGCGGCTGGCAGCGTGATTTTCCGTCAAAAATTTGCGCTGAACAAAGATAAATGTGAGGGAGCCTTATGGCTTGCCGGGCATTTACTTTTTGATACCGAGAAGTAAGTTCTTAAGTATCGGAAAAATCGGATTGATATCCGGTCGGGTTATTTATAACCCCAATCAATTAGTAACTGTAAATCGTGTGGGCATAAATGCGCCACACCAAGAAATGGAGGAATTTTAACATGGCTCGTATTGCTGGTGTTGACTTACCCAGAGACAAGAGAATCGAAATCGGTTTAACTTATATTTACGGTATTGGTAGAGTAAGTTCAAATCGTATCTTAGCAGAAGCTAAGGTTGACCCTAACACACGTGTTAGAGATTTAACAGACGACGAAGTAAAGAGACTCGGTGAAGTAATCGCTGACAGTTACCTCGTAGAAGGTGATCTTAAGAGAGAAATCGCTCTTAATATCAAGAGACTTCAGGAAATCGGATGCTATCGTGGTATTCGTCATCGTAAGGGACTTCCTGTACGTGGTCAGAAGACAAAGACCAATGCTAGAACACGTAAGGGTCCGAAGAGAACTGTTGCTGGAAAGAAGAAGTAAGTAACAATGTAACAAAGTATGTACTCTTGATTACTGAGAGAGTGCAAGTATCTATATTTGAGAAAGTAGGTTAGTTTTTATGGCAAAAGCAAACACAAGTAAAAAAGTCGCTAAAAAGCGTGTCAAGAAAAACGTTGAACATGGACAGGCACATATTCAGTCATCCTTCAACAACACTATCGTTACATTAACTGATAGCGAAGGTAATGCTTTAAGCTGGGCAAGTGCCGGTGGTCTTGGATTTAGAGGTTCAAAGAAATCTACTCCGTATGCAGCTCAGATGGCAGCTGAAACCGCTACTAAGGCAGCACTTATTCACGGTTTGAAGACGGTAGATGTAATGGTAAAAGGACCCGGTTCAGGACGTGAAGCAGCTATTCGTGCATTACAGGCATGTGGTCTTGAAGTAACAAGTATTAACGATGTTACTCCTGTACCTCACAACGGATGCCGCCCGCCTAAGCGCAGAAGAGTGTAGTCGAATTAGTAGTTGAGATAATGGATGCAGGAAATATCCTGTGGAATTTTTAGGAGGTAAACAGAAATGGCAGTAAACAGAGTGCCCGTTCTTAAGAGATGTAGAACTCTCGGTCTTGAACCGATGGTTTTAGGATATGATAAGAAATCCAACAGAAAATCTGCTAGAGAAGGCAAGAAGATGAGTGAATACGGTCTTCAGCTTAGAGAAAAGCAGAAAGCAAAATTTATTTACGGCGTATTAGAAAAACCTTTCCGTAACTACTATAAGAAGGCTGACCGTATGAAGGGTATGACCGGTGAAAACCTTATGATCCTTCTTGAAAGCCGTCTTGACAACGTAGTGTTCAGAGCAGGTTTTGCACGTACAAGAAGAGAAGCAAGACAGATCGTTGACCACAAGACAATTACTGTAAACGGCAAGATCTTAAACATCCCTTCTTACCTTGTAAAAGCTGGTGATGTAATCGAAATCAGAGAAAAATCACGCAGCAACCAGAGAACAAAGGATGTATTTGAAGTAACAGCAGGCAGACTTACTCCTGACTGGCTTGATGTTGACAAGGACGCATTCAAGGTAGTAGTAAAAGAACTTCCTACCAGAGAAGCAATTGATGTTCCCGTTAACGAAATGCTTATCGTCGAATTATATTCTAAATAAAAATTAGCAAAACATTATCATTTATAAGGAGGGACCTACAATGTTAGCATTTGATTTTGATAGCCCTAATATCGAAGTGGCAGAAATTTCAGAGGACAAAAAATACGGCAGATTCGTAGTAGAACCTTTGGAAAGAGGCTACGGTATTACATTAGGAAATTCATTAAGACGTATCATGTTAGCTTCCTTACCCGGCGCAGCAGTGAGCCAGGTTAAGATTGAAGGTGTTTTGCACGAGTTCAGTTCAATCCCCGGCGTAAAAGAGGATGTAACTGAAATCATTATGAATATCAAGAACTTAGCAATCAGAGATAACAGCGATTCGGATGCACCGAAGAAGGCTTATATCGACTTTGAAGGCGAAGGCGTTGTAACAGCAGCAGATATTCATGTAGATTCCGATGTTGAAATCGTGAATCGTGACCAGGTAATTGCAACTTTAAGCGGTGGAAAGAGCACAAAACTTCACATTGATTTTATTATCACAAGAGGTAGAGGCTATATCAGTTCAGATAAGAACAAGAACGATGAACTTCCTATCGGAAACATCGCTATCGATTCTATCTACACACCGGTAGAACGTGTAAATCTTACTGTTGAGAATACACGTGTTGGTCAGATGACAGACTATGATAAGCTTACATTAGATGTATATACCAACGGCACATTGGCTCCGGATGAGGCAGTCAGCCTTGCGGCTAAGGTTTTAAGCGAACACTTAAAACTCTTCATTAACCTCTCTGAGAACGCTAAGAATGCTGAAGTTATGATCGAAAAAGAAGACGACCAGAAAGAAAAAGTGCTTGAAATGAGCATTGACGAATTAGAACTTTCCGTTCGTTCTTACAACTGCTTGAAGAGAGCAGGTATCAACACTGTTGAAGAATTAACAAACAAGACTCCTGAAGATATGATGAAGGTTCGTAATCTCGGACGTAAGTCATTAGACGAAGTTTTGGCAAAGTTAAAAGAATTAGGTCTTCAGTTGAATCCCAGCGAGGACTAAAAGAAGACTTGCGGTAAGTCCGAATGGCACGCACAAGAACCCAATAATGGATATGCTAAACGCAGATGAGTAAGACCAAAGAGCGTCATGTTGCGTTCCACGAAAAATGAAGGGAGATATTTAAAATGGCAGCATACAGAAAATTAGGTAGAACTTCAAGCCAGAGAAAGGCATTACTTAGAAACCAGGTAACAACTCTTTTATACCATGGCAAAATCGTGACAACCGAAGCGAAGGCTAAGGAAATCCGTAAGATTGCAGAAGGTATGATTGCACTTGCTGTAAAAGAAAAAGACAACTTTGAAATGGTAAAGGTTACCGCTAAGGTTGCTCGTAAAGACAAAGACGGCAAGAGAGTAAAAGAAGTTGTAGATGGTAAGAAAGTTACCGTATATGACGAAGTAGAAAAGGAAATCAAGAAAGATTTACCTTCAAGACTTCATGCAAGACGCCAGATGTTAAAAGTTTTAACCCCGGTTGTAGAAGTTCCCGAAGCAGCAGCAGGCAAGAAGCGTAACACAAAGAACGTTGATATGGTTGCTAAGTTGTTTGATGAAATCGCTCCTAAGTATACAGAGCGTAACGGTGGTTACACAAGAATCATCAAGGTTGGTCCTCGTAAGGGTGATGCAGCGATGATGGTTGTAATCGAACTTGTTTAATCAGAAATTATGTAATTACAAAGATGAGTTGGTGATTTTAACCAACTCATCTTTTTTATTTTGTAGCACTTTCACTATATTTTAGTTTTATATAAATAAAATACTTTTTATTATCGTAGAAATAAGTTATACTCATAAAGTAGGTCATTGTCGGAGTTTGACAGTTTGGGGCAATGAAAATGACCTTATGTATGGCAAAAAGGGAAATTGAGGAGGATATTTTAAAATGACTTTAGAAGAATTGATTCGTTATGCCAAAGAAAATAAGTGTTCCGATATTC
>JAFUNC010000021.1 GCA_017473115.1 Lachnospiraceae bacterium | reverse complement strand
GGATGTAAAAAACGCAGTATTATTGAAACAGATACCATGAGCGGGATTAACTGGTGTACGGTTCCTACCACAATTGTGGAGATGGGTTTTATGTCTAATCCGGAGGAGGATACGTTAATGGCAACGTCGGAATATCAACAGAAGATGGCAGTGGGAATCGCTGACGGTGTGGATGCATATTTTATGCAGTAAACATTTTTTATAAAATGCATTCTATATATACTGTAAAAGAAGTCTTGGATTGATGGGAGTTTTTTATGGAAATGGTATTATTAACGGCCCTTGGCGTAGGCGGTGCAACCATTTTTGGTTCCTGCATCGGTTTTGTATTTAAAGGGCTGTCGCACAAATTTGCGGATATTGTATTATCCTTTGCTGCGGGTGTAATGCTGGCAGCGGCAGTGCTCGGGTTAATTGTGCCGTCGCTGGATTACGGCGGTAAAGAAGGGTTGCTGATTACCGTTGCGGGAATTTTTGTCGGTGCGGTATGTTTGAATCTGATTGATAAATTGGTGCCTCACCTTCATAAAATCGTAGGAGCCCAAGAAGAGGAAGAGGCACATCGAAATGCGAATTTGAATAAAGTGCTTTTGTTTGTGCTGGCAATTGCCATCCATAACTTGCCGGAAGGTATAGCGGCAGGTGTGGGCTTTGGCTCGGAAGATGTGGCGCAGGCATTTTTAATTGCAGGCGGTATTGCGTTACAGAATATTCCGGAAGGTATGGTAATTATCGGACCTATGTTGGCAGCAGGGGTAACGCCGAAGAAAACGTTCCTGTGTGCGGCATTAACCGGTGTTGTGGAAATTATCGGTACTTTAGTCGGATATTTTGCGGTAAGCATTTCAACGGCGATTCTTCCTTTTGCATTGGCATTTGCAGGCGGAACCATGTTGTACATTATCAGTGACGAAATGATTCCGGAAACGCATGCTCACGGCAATCAGCGCGGTGCGACATATGCGTTGCTGGTCGGTTTTTGTGTGATGCTGGTAACAGACTATTTATTGGGATAAAAACAAATGCTAATTACAACAGTAAAAGTAATTGACTGTTGAGAAGTATTTTTTTATAATGAGAGAAAACAAAAGATAAAGGAGATTGCCATGGATTACAATAATAACGGATATAACAATAACGATTATAACAATAATTATAATTATAACGACGCGTCTTATAACGGACAGCAGTCTGCAGATAATTATCAGTATGCATATAGTGCGGGGATGCAGGCACCTGTAAAGAAAAGCGGTAATGGTGCAGCAATTACTTCCATGATTTTCGGTATCATCAGTATTGTATGTTGCTGTTGTTGCGGTATGGGATTCCTTTGCGGTGCGGTTGCGATTATTTTCGCCATTATCAGCGGTAAGAAGAGAGGAAAAATTCAGGGTATGGCAATTGCCGGATTGGTATGCGGCATCATTGGTCTTGTGATGGGATTCTGTTGCGATATGAGTTTCTGGGTATTCGGCGGCGGACTGGAATCATTCTGGGAAGGATTTGTGGATGGCTTTAACGAAGCATATTACGGATATTAATAAAAGCGAGAAGGCGAAAGGAAACTTTCGCCTTTTTTATTTTGGAAAAGAGATTCGGGTAATTCGAGACATTTGTAAGTGTGACAGAAGAAAAAAATGTAAAAAAATGAAAAATTTGTCGAAAAAAAGTAGTTGTTTTGAAAAAAAGATGGGTGTATAATTCCCTTGTAAAAAAATGTGCAAAGCACAATTGGACTTCGGTTTACGGAGTTCAAAATCTAACGTAAAGGGGCTTGAAAATTATGAAAATTATCAAAGCGAAAGATTACGACGAAATGAGCCGCAAGGCTGCAAACTTAATTGCTGCACAGATTTATGTTAAACCTGACTGCGTGTTAGGTCTGGCAACAGGTTCTACCCCCATCGGAACTTACAAAGAACTGGTAGCAAAGTATGAAATGGGAGATTTGGATTTTTCTGAAGTGACAACCGTAAACTTGGATGAGTATAAGGGCATTACCAAAGAAAATGACCAGAGTTACTACTATTTTATGAATGATAATTTATTCAGCCACGTTAACATCAACAAAGAAAAAACCTTCCTTCCTGACGGAACGGAACCTGACAGTGATAAGGCATGCAATGCGTACAATGAGATTATTCATTCCGTAGGCGGCCAGGATTTGCAGTTGCTTGGTCTCGGACACAACGGTCATATCGGTTTTAATGAACCTGCATCAGAGTTTCCTTTGGAAACACATTGTGTGGATTTGACAGAGTCTACCATCAAAGCAAACCAGCGTTTCTTTGCATCCTACGATGATGTGCCTAAGCAGGCATACACCATGGGAATTAAGACTATTATGCAGGCTAAGAAAGTGCTTGTGGTAGTAAGTGGCGAAGACAAAGCAGACATTGTACAGAAAGCATTTTTCGGACCGGTAACACCGGAAGTTCCTGCATCTGTTTTACAGTTGCATCCGGATTGTACTGTAGTAGCGGATGCTGCAGCGTTGTCTAAAGTGAATATGTAATAAAGATTAAAGTTGCAGGACTTAAAGTTCTGCAACTTTTTATATTTCACAATTTACGTGAATCAGATTAAAGTAATTTTACCATAATATGCGGATAAAACAAAGTAAGCAAATGCTAACTCAAAAATGCACAAAAAACAGCGGCAAAGTTTTGCTAAAAATCGTCGTTATACCTTGAAAAAATCCTTGTTTTAAGGCTTTTATTATGATATCCTATATACGGACACTTAGATTGTTAAAAAATAAACAAAGGAGTTTATCAGTATGAGCAGAAAAATTACAATCATCGGAGCCGGTAGTGTTGGTTCCACAATCGCGTACACACTTTCTCAGCAGGATATCGCTTCAGAAATCGTTTTGATCGATATCAACAAGCAGAAAGTAGAAGGAGAAGTAATGGATATCGAACAGGGTACCTGTTTCCGTGATCCCATCAAGATCACCGCTGGTGAATATGTTGATGCTAAGGATTCTGATATCGTTATCATTACTTCAGGTATCGCTCGTAAGCCCGGTCAGACAAGAATTGAGCTTACACAGACAAATGTTAACATTTTAAAGAGCATTACACCCGAAATCGTAAAGAATGCGCCTGATGCACTTTACATTATCGTAAGCAACCCTGTTGACATTATGACTTATGTATTCACAAAGATTTCAGGACTTCCCGAAAACCAGATTATCGGTTCAGGTACTATCCTTGATACCGCTCGTCTTCGTTGCGGACTTTCTGAACACTACAGCCTTGCACAGAAGAACATTCATGCATATGTGTTTGGTGAGCATGGCGACACATCTTTCATTCCTTGGTCTATCGCAAGCGTATGCGGTGTACCTGCAGATGACTATGTAGAACTTGTAAAGAACATTGACAAGGATGTAAAGCCTGTTGACAAGGAAGCCATGATTACATATGTAAGAAAATCCGGCGGACAGGTTATTGCTAACAAGGGTGCTACTTTCTACGCAGTTTCTGCATCAGTATGTGCACTTTGCGGTATCTTAATGGCTTCAGATGAGTCTATGGCAACCGTGTCTTCATTAATGCACGGCGAATATGGCATCGAAGATGTATGTGTAAGTACATTAACTTTAGTTGGACCTAACGGTATCCAGGGTAAAGTGCCTGTTAAGTTAACTGAAGACGAAATCGCACAGTTAAAGGCAAGTGCCGATGCACTTAAGGAAATTATTGCTCAGATTGAATTATAAAAGATAAATATATGTACAATTCAGAGTCATTCGCAAGATTTTTTCTTTGCGTATGTATGGCTCTGAATTGTTTATTAAACTATGGAGAAAGGACAATAGAACTATGAAGTACAGTTACTATCCGGGATGTACCCTTAGAACCAAGGCAAAAGACTTGGATGCATATGCAAGAGTTTCAGCTAAGGCTTTGGGATTCGAACTGGAAGAAATCGAGAACTGGCAGTGTTGTGGTGGGGTATACCCTTTGGGTTCTGACGAAATCGCAAGCAAGCTTTCTTCAGTTCGTGCCTTGAATGAGGCAAAAGAAAAGGGCCAGGATCTGGTTACCTTATGTTCTGCATGTCATCATGTTATTAAGCGCGTAAATGACGATATGAAGAATGTGGATGATATTCGTACCAGAGCCAACAACTATATGCAGTTGGAAGAACCTTATGCAGGTGAAACCGAAGTGCTTCACTTTTTGGAAGTGCTCCGTGACCGCGTAGGATTCGACAAGATTAAAGAAAAAGTGGTGAATCCGCTTACAGATAAGAAGATTGGTGCATATTACGGCTGCCTTCTTCTTCGCCCCGGTAAGATTTTGGAATTTGATAATCCTGAAAATCCTACCATCATCGAAGATTTTATCCGTGCGCTCGGCGCAACTCCCGTAGTATATCCTTACAGAAATGAATGCTGCGGCGGTTATATCTCTTTAAAAGAAAAAGACATGTCTAAGTCTATGTGCGAACGCATTATGGACAGCGCAGACGGTATGGGAGCAGAGATGCTTATCACAGCCTGTCCTTTGTGTCTCTACAATTTAAAGAAAAATGGCAATGACAAGCTTCCTGTAGTTTATTTTACAGAGTTGCTTGCAGAGGCTTTAGGCGTAAAAGAGGAGGTGGCTAAGTAATGAATACGGCTAAAAAGCAGGCTGAATTAATCAAAGAAATCAGCGGCGTGAATCCTCTTAAGTGTATGAAGTGCGGTAAGTGTTCCGCATCTTGTCCTTCTTACAACGAGATGGACATCAAACCTCATCAGTTTGTATCTTATGTAGTAAACGAAGATGTTGAATCTCTCGTGAATTCAAAATCATTATGGAAATGCCTTTCATGTTTTGCATGCGTGGAACGTTGCCCCAGAGATGTGAAGCCCGGCAAGTTAATCGATGCTGCAAGACAGGTTGTTGTGCGTCAGAAGGGACAGGATTATCTGTCACCCAATGAAATTCCGGAACTTCTTGATCCGGATCTGCCTCAGCAGTTATTGGTTAGTGCATTCAGAAGATACAGGAGGTAAGAAACGTGCAGAGAATAGGTGTATTTGTCTGTCATTGCGGTAGTAATATTGCTGCAACGGTAGATGTTAAAAAAGTGGTTGAAATGGCACTGTTAGAGCCCGGCGTTGTTCATGCGGAAGATTACCAGTATATGTGTTCTGAAGCAGGTCAGGCAAAGATTCTCGAAGCAGTAAAAGAAAAAGGATTAACAGGTATCGTTGTATGTTCCTGTTCACCCCGTATGCATGAAGCAACTTTCCGTAAGGCTGCAGAACGTGCGGGTGTAAATCCTTATATGGTAGAGATTGCGAATATTCGTGAACATTGTTCATGGATACATAAAGATATGGAAGAGGCAACCAAGAAGGCGGTTATTCTTGCTAGAGCAGCAATCGCTAAGGTTAACTTAAATGCTCCTCTTCAGCCCGGCGAGAGCCGTGTAACCAAGCGTGCATTGGTTATCGGTGGTGGTATCGCCGGTATCCAGACTGCAATTGATATTGCAGACGCAGGCTATGAAGTAGATATCGTAGAAAAGACACCCAGTATCGGTGGCAGAATGTCACAGTTAGACAAGACATTCCCTACCCTTGACTGTTCAGCATGTATCCTTACACCGAAGATGGTGGAAGCTTCTGCGCATGAAAAGATTAATATCTATACATATAGCGAAGTAGAAAAGGTTACAGGTTTCGTTGGTGATTTTACTGTTGATATCCGTAAAAAAGCAAGAAGCGTAGATATGAATAAGTGTACCGGTTGTGGCGTTTGCCAGGAAAAATGTCCTTCCAAGAAGGCACCCAGCGAATTCAACCGCGGACTTAACACAAGAAGTGCAATCTACACTCCTTTTGCACAGGCTATTCCGAACGTGCCCGTTATTGATCGTGATGCTTGTATCAAGTTCAAGACCGGTAAGTGCGGTTTATGTGAAAAGGTTTGTCAGGCGGGCGCTATCGATTACGCTCAGCAGGATGAAATTATTACAGAGAAGTATGGTGCAATCGTAGTTGCTACCGGTTTTGATACCATCAAACTTGATAAGTATGATGAATATGCATACAGCCAGAGCAAGGACGTTATCACTTCTCTTGAATTAGAACGTATCATGAATGCTGCAGGTCCTACAAAGGGTCACCTTGAACGTCTTTCTGACGGTAAGGCTCCCAAGGAGATGGTATTCATCCAGTGTGTAGGCAGCCGTTGTGCAGACAACAGAGGTAAGAGTTACTGCTCTAAGATCTGCTGTATGTATACTGCTAAGCATGCAATGTTGATTCGTGATAAGTATCCTGATGTTAACGTTACTGTATTTTACATTGACGTTCGTACACCCGGTAAGAACTTCGACGAGTTCTACAGAAGAGCAGTTGAAGAATACGGTGTAAATTACATTAAGGGTCAGGTTGGTAAGGTTGCTCCTCTTCCCAATGGTAAACTTTTGGTACAGGGCGCAGACTTAATCGACAATAAGCAGATTTTAAAAGAGGCTGATATGGTAGTTCTCGCAACTGCAATCGAGCCCGACCCTTCCGTAAGAAAGATTGCAACAATGCTTACAGCAAGTATTGATACCAATAACTTCCTTACAGAGGCACATCCCAAACTTCGTCCTGTAGAATCTCCTACAGCAGGTGTATTCTTATCAGGTGTATGTCAGGGACCTAAGGATATTCCCGAAACCGTTGCTCAAGCAGGTGCTGCTGCGGTTAAAGCAA
Source organism: Lachnospiraceae bacterium (assembly GCA_017473115.1). Classification (GTDB taxonomy): domain Bacteria; phylum Bacillota; class Clostridia; order Lachnospirales; family Lachnospiraceae; genus UBA3766. The sequence continues at coordinate 9,971 of JAFUNC010000021.1, read as the reverse complement.
TCGGCCTTCTTGCAAAAGATAAGCTGATGACCAACCCTTGTACAGCAAAGGCTGACGAACTTATGTGTAACGGATGTTCAACCTGTGCTAATGTATGTCCTTACGGTGCAATCACTTATGAAGTGAAACAGGTAAATGACCACGGTATCCGTGAAGACAGAAGAATTGCAGTTGTTAACAACGCACTCTGTCAGGGTTGTGGTGCTTGTACCGTTGTTTGTCCTTCCGGTGCTATGGACCTTCAGGGATTCTCAAACAGACAGATTCTTGCGGAGGTGGATGCGATATGTCGATAGAAAAAGAATTTAGACCTAAAATTGTTGCATTCTGCTGTAACTGGTGTAGTTATGCAGGTGCTGACCTTGCAGGTAGCAGCCGTTTGGCATATCCTGCTGATGTTAAAATTATTCGTGTACCGTGTTCATGCCGTGTAAATCCTATGTTCATCCTTCGTGCATTCCAGAAGGGTGCAGATGGCGTTATCATGTGTGGTTGCCACCCCGGAGACTGCCATTACAGCACAGGTAATTACTACGCAAGAAGACGTATGACATTATTATTCTCCATGCTTGATTATATCGGTGTGGAAAACGGCCGTACCCGTGTTGAATGGGTATCTGCCGCAGAAGGTGTGAAGTTCTCTACAACCATGAATGAATTCGTAGAGAAAATCCACTCTCTTGGTGAAAACGTAAGATTGGAGGATTTAAGATGCAAGAATTAGTGAACCGCGCAAAAGAACTTCTTGCCGACGGTACCGTAGTTCGTGTACTTGGCTGGAAAGCCGGTGATTTGCCTTACAATCCTGAACCGGCTTACTTCACTAGCGCTGAAGAATTAGACAATTTCGTATATAACGGATTTTGCGGTGCGAACCTTAGCAAATACATGATCGAGGCTTCCAAGTTGGAAGGCAAGACCATGGTATGTTTAAAGCCTTGTGATACATACAGTTTTAATCAGTTGATTAAGGAACATCGTGTAGACCGTGATAAGGCTTACATTGTAGGTGTAGGCTGCAAGGGTAAGTTAAATGTTGACAAGTTAAAAGAAATGGGCATTAAGGGTATCCAGAGTATCTCCGGTGCAGAAATGTCTGACGCTTGTGACACATTGACAATCCAGACTCTTTACGGAGAAAAGACCTGCGCATATGCAGACGCAATGCTTGAGAGATGTCACGTATGTAAGGGTAAGGAACATATGATTTACGATGAAATCATCGGCGAATCAAAGGATACCAAGGACGCAGAAAGATTTGCGGAAGTTGAAAAAATCGAAGCAATGAGTCCTGAAGAAAAGTTTGCATTCTTCCAGAAAGAATTAAGCAAATGTATCCGTTGTAATGCCTGCAGAAATGTCTGTCCTGCATGTAGTTGCCGTAAGTGTGTATTTGACAGTACTAAGTTCGATACCGCACAGAAGGCAAATGTGGATTCTTTTGAAGAGAAGATGTTCCACATTATCCGTGCATTCCACGTAGCGGGAAGATGTACAGACTGTGGCGAGTGCAGCCGTGTTTGTCCTCAGGGTATCCCCCTTCACTTGTTTAACCGTAAGTTCATTAAGGATATTAATGAATTTTATGGTGAGTTCCAGGCAGGTGCAGACAGCGAAGCAAGAGGACCTCTTACAAACTTCACATTTGAAGATTGTGAGCCCAGCATCGTAACAGAAAGGAGATAATGTATGTTTAAGATAGCAAAAGAAAATCTTTCCGCATTATTCTCCAAGATTGCGGAAACCAATGAATTATATCTTCCCGTAAAAGTTGCAAACCAGACAAATTTTGCATATTGGACAGAAGAAGCAGAAGTGGATTTGGACACATTAAAAACCGTAAAATCTGCTAAAGATGCTTTCTTCCCCCAGAGCGAAAACTTGTACACCTGTACAAAGGAAGATAAGAAAATTAAAATTACACCCGAAGAATTACAGTCACAGAACTTTGTTGTATTCGGTATGAAGGCTTGTGACGTGAAGGGGGTTGAGGTTTTAGACAAGGTATTCCTTGCTGAACCCGTAGATACTTTTTATGCGGCAAGACGTGCACACGGTACTATCGTAGCACTTGCTTGTCACGAACCCGAAGAAACCTGTTTCTGTAAGGTGTTCGGTACAGACTGTGCCGACCCTGTTGCTGATGTTGCGACATGGATGATTGACGGCGAACTTTACTGGAAGGCAATTACAGAAAAGGGTGAAGCATTGACCAAGGCTGTTGAAGGCTTATTGGTAGATGCAGATGAAACTAAGGTAGAAGAAGAGAAGGCAGCAATTCGCGCTATCGTTGAAAAACTTCCTTACTCTAACCTTTCATTAGAAGGCTGGAACGGCGACGTTCTTATGGAAAAGTTCGAATCACCCGTTTGGGAAGAACTTTATAAGCCTTGTTTAGCATGCGGTACATGTACATTCGTATGTCCTACCTGCCAGTGCTATGATATTAAGGATTACGATACAGGTCACGGCGTACAGCGTTATCGTTGCTGGGATTCATGTATGTATTCCGATTTTACAATGATGGCTCATGGTAATAACCGTAATAGCCAGATGCAGAGATTCCGTCAGAGATTTATGCATAAGTTAGTATACTTCCCTGCAAACAATGACGGTATGTACTCATGTGTAGGTTGCGGACGTTGCGTTGATAAGTGTCCTGCATCCTTAAACATTGTAAAAGTAATCAAAGCTTTTGAGAATCAGGGAGGTAATGAATAATGTGTGAATGCAATTGTCATACCAATTATGAACTGGACACTTTGATTCCTAAGGTTGGTGTAATTACAGATATCCGTCAGGAGACACCGGATGTTAAAACTTTCCGTGTAAACGCTCCCGAAGGCGGCAAGTTATTTGAGCATATGCCCGGTCAGTGTGCAATGTTATGTGCTCCCGGCGTAAGTGAGGCAATGTTCTCTATTACATCATCTCCTACGAATAAGGAATTCCAGGAGTTCAGTATCAAAAAATGCGGTCAGCTTACAGATTATCTTCACAGCCTCCAGGTTGGTGATGAAATTACCGTAAGAGGACCTTACGGAAATCATTTCCCGGTTGAAACCGAATTAAAAGGCAAGAACCTTTTATTCATCGCCGGTGGTATCGGTCTTGCGCCTCTTCGTTCCGTAATCAATTATGCAATTGATAACAGAGCGAATTACGGAACCATCGATATCCTTTACGGCTCACGTTCCGCAGATGATCTGGTTCAGTTAAAAGAAATCCAGGAATTGTGGATGAAGACGGAAGGTGTGAATGTACACTTGACCATTGACCGTGAGCAGGAAGGCTGGGACGGACATGTAGGTTTTGTACCTGCATACTTAAAAGAACTGGAATTCTCTACAGATAAAACAGTTCTTGTCTGCGGACCGCCTATCATGATTAAGTTTGTTCTTCAGGGTCTTAAGGAATTAGGCTTCCAGGATGAGCAGATTTACACTACTTTCGAACTTCGTATGAAGTGCGGTATCGGTAAGTGTGGACGTTGTAACATTGGTTCTAAATATGTATGTAAGGACGGCCCCGTATTCCGTTTCGACGAGATTGACGAGCTGCCTAACGAATATTAAGAGGCTTTTATAAAATACGAAAGGACTGGTATTCCAAAATGGAAAATATGGTAAATGTATACTTTTTTGGTAAGAAATACAGCGTACCTGCAGATTTAACAATCATGACAGCTATGGAATATGCAGGCTACACCTTGAACAGAGGATGTGGCTGCCGTCACGGTTTCTGCGGTGCATGCGCAACTATTTACAGAATTAAAGGTAAGAACGAATTAAAAACTTGTCTTGCATGTCAGACACAGGTTCAGGAAGGTATGTACGTAGCAAGCATTCCCTTCTTCCCTACTGACAAGAGAACTTATGATATTAACGAAATCAGACCTACACAGCAGATTATGATGGAACTTTATCCTGAAATCTACAGTTGTATCGGATGTAACGCTTGTACAAAGGCTTGTACACAGGACTTAAATGTTATGCAGTACATTGCATATGCTCAGAGAGGCGAATTTGAGAAGTGTGCTGAAGAATCATTTGACTGTGTAAGTTGTGGATGCTGTGCAACAAGATGTCCCGCAGGTATTTCTCATCCTATGGTTGGTCTTTTGGCAAGACGTCTCACCGGTAAGTACATTGCTCCCGAAACAGAGCATTTGGCAAACCGTGTTGAGGAAATCAACAGTGGTGCTTATGATGAATTAATCGAACAGATTATGCAGAAGCCCATTACAGAGATGAAGGAATTATACAACACAAGAGAAATCGAGAAATAAGGAGGGATAAATATGTTTACAGCAGAAATGCAGGAATCCATTAAAAAGGTGGAAGCTACAAGAGCAGAACGTATGAAAACCGAACCCAGACGTATGACCGCTGAGGAAAAGGAAACCCTTCTGAAAGCTTACCATCCTGACTATAGAGAAGATGGATTTGTAGAAATCAAAATCGGACCCAACAAGGGTCAGAAGGTTCCTACAGAGTTAGGACACCTTCTTCACTCAAACAGCCGTCTTTTAACAGACAAGGTTGATTTAAATAAAGTTGATTACGACGTAGACGTACTCGTTATTGGTGGTGGTGGTGCAGGTTCTTCTGCAGCAATCGAAGCACACGAAGCAGGTGCAAACGTTATGATCGTAACAAAACTTCGTATCGGTGATGCCAACACCATGATGGCAGAAGGCGGTATCCAGGCTGCAGATAAAGAGAACGATTCACCCGTTCAGCACTATCTTGATGCTTTTGGTGGCGGACACTTTGCTGCAAGACCCGAACTTTTAAGACGCCTTGTTATGGAAGCGCCCGATGCAATCCAGTGGTTAAATAAATTAGGCGTTATGTTCGATAAGGACGAAGACGGAAGAATGGTTACTACACACGGTGGTGGTACTTCAAGAAAGCGTATGCATGCTTGTAAGGACTACTCAGGTGCGGAAATCATGCGTACACTTCGTGACGAAGTAATCAACCGTCAGATTCCCGTTGTTGAATTTACTTCAGCAGTTGAATTAATCAAAGATGAGAAGGGACAGATTGCAGGTGCAGTTCTCCTCAACATGGAAACCGGCGATTACTTAGTAGCTAAGGCTAAAACCGTAGTTATCGCAACCGGTGGTGCAGGTCGTCTTCACTACCAGAACTTCCCTACATCAAACCACTACGGCGCTACTGCTGACGGTTTGGTATTGGGATACCGTGCAGGTGCACCCCTTTTATACCAGGATACAATCCAGTATCACCCTACAGGTGTTGCTTACCCTGCACAGATTTTCGGTGCATTGGTAACAGAGAAGGTTCGTTCTCTTGGCGCAATGCTTGTTAACGTGGATGGTGAAGCATTTATGCATCCCCTTGAGACACGTGACGTTTCAGCAGCATCTATCATTCGTGAATGCTCTGACAGAGGTAAGGGTGTAACCACACCTCTCGGAAGCGGTGTATGGTTGGATACTCCCATGATTGAAATGATCGGCGGACCCGGAACCATCGAAAAGAGAATTCCTGCGATGCTTCGTATGTACTTAAACTACGACATCGATATGAGAAAAGAACCCATTTTGATTTACCCTACACTCCACTACCAGAATGGTGGTTTGGAAATCGGCGGCGAAGGATTTACCAAGGCAATCGATAACTTGCTTGTAGCAGGTGAAGCGGTTGGAGGTATCCACGGAAGAAACCGTTTGATGGGTAATTCATTACTTGACATCATTGTATTCGGCCGTAATGCAGGTAAGGCTGCAGCAGCTAAGGCTAAGACTGTTGAGTTGGGTACCATGAATATTGACCATGTTGCAGCATATGCAGAAGAATTAAAGGCAGCAGGCATTGAAACAAATGATGTATCACCTTTGCTTCTTCCCAAATATGCCCGTCACGAAAGATAAAAATCGGACGTGTGCCGTGGTTAAAAAATAATGTATGTTTTTGTCGGGCGAAGGCGTGAAAAACGTTTTCGCCCCGCAATGCGTAAATATATGAAATGAGGAAGGAAAAAATTATGTCACTTTTTGGCGGTGTTATTCCCATTACCGGAATCACATTTTTAATGTTTAGTCTTTTAATTATTACCTTTTTAGGTTACGCACTTGGTCGTATTTCTATTAAAGGCGTTAACTTGGGTACAGCAGGTGTATTCATCGTAGCACTCCTTTTCGGATGCTTTTTCTATGAACCTTTGTGCAACCAACTTACCGTAAAAATGGCGGACGGAACTGCTGTAAATTATGCAGAAAATGCGCTTAAAATTGTTGAAAACCTTGGTTTGATTCTTTTTGTAACTTCTGTAGGCTTTATTGCCGGACCTAAATTTTTCGGAAATATGAAGAAAAACTTTAAATCATATGTTGCATTAGGTCTTGTTGTTATCATTGGTGGCGGTCTTTCTGCAATCGGATGTATCTTTTTGGGCAGATGGCTTCAGCCGGATGTACCTCACGATGAAATGACAGCTATGATTGTTGGTCTTCTTTCAGGTTCGTTAACATCAACACCTGCGTTCTCGGCAGCGAAGGCTACTGTAGATCCTTCTTTGGAAGGTATCGTATCCGTAGGTCATGGTATTGCATATTTGTTCGGTGTTATCGGTGTTGTACTCTTTGTACAGCTTATGCCGAAGTTTATGAAGGCTAATATGGAAGAAGAAAGAGCAAAACTTGTTCAGGCTTCTGATGGCGAAGCAAAGAAATATGATGGTAAGTTAATTGAACTGGACGGTTTCGGTATTGCTCCTTTTGCACTTGCAGCAGTATGCGGTATTTTTGTTGGTATGATTAAGGTACCTTTGAGTGCACAGGGATTAAGCGGAACAACATTTGCTTTGACAACTACAGGCGGATGTCTTTTGATGTCACTTGTATTCGGACATTTCGGAAGAATCGGTAAAATCAGTTTTATGCCTCCTGAAACAACACTTAAGGTATTCCGTGAGTTAGGTCTTATGTTATTCCTTATCGGTGCAGGTATCCCGGGTGGTGCTGAATTCGTTGCAGAATTCCACGTATTGTACTTTGTATATGGTGTTATCATGACAATCGTACCGATGATTCTTGGTTTCCTTTTTGCAAAATATGTTGTGAAGTTAAGTCTTCTCAACAACCTTGGTTCTATCACAGGCGGTATGACAAGTACACCTGCGCTTGGAACATTAATTAACACAGCAGGAACAGAAGATGTTGCAGCAGCATATGCAGCTACATACCCTATTGCATTAATCTCAGTAGTTCTTGTGTCACAGTTCCTGATTATCTTATTCTAACTATCGAGCATTGCAATTTTTTGAATGTGCAATGCCCCGATTAATTAATTTTAAAAAGGAGAAAAACTATGCGCGAAATTAACGTAAGTAATGTAACTGACGTTGTTGAAAAACTTTGTATCGACGCAAACACACATCTTCCTGAAGATGTAAAATGTGCAATCAAGAATTGCCGTGCTTGTGAAGATGGTGAAATCGCCAAAGGCGTTTTAGACAACATCATTGAAAACTTTGAAATCGCTGACAATGAGAATGTGCCCATTTGCCAGGATACAGGTATGGCTTGCGTATTCTTAGAGATTGGCCAGGATGTACATTTTGTAGGAGGCGACTTGACAGACGCAATCAACGAAGGTGTACGTCGCGGTTATGACAAGGGATATTTAAGAAAATCCGTTGTAAAAGATCCGGTAAGACGCGGTAACACAGGTGACAATACACCTGCTATGATCTATACCGAAATCGTTCCCGGCGAGAATGTTAAAATTACTGTAGGTCCTAAGGGCTTCGGTAGTGAAAACATGAGTGCAATCAGAATGTTTAAGCCTTCTCACGGTATTGAAGGAATTAAGGATTTTATCATTGAAACTGTTGAAACAGCAGGACCCAACCCTTGCCCTCCCATGGTTGTAGGCGTTGGTATCGGTGGTACATTTGATAAGGCTGCATTGCTTGCAAAGAAAGCGTTGATGCGTCCTATTGATTCAGAAAATCCCGATCCTTACTATGCAGACCTTGAAAAAGAAATGCTTGAAAAGATCAATGAACTTGGTATCGGACCTCAGGGCTTTGGCGGAAGAACAACCGCTATCGGTCTTAACATTGAAACATTACCCACACACATTGCAGGTATGCCTTGTGCAATCAACATTAACTGCCATGTAACCCGTCATAAATCGGAGGTGATCTAATGGAGAAGCATATTACATTACCTTTAACAGAAGAATTGGCTAAAACATTACATGCAGGTGATACTGTTTATTTAACAGGTACCATTTACACATCACGTGATGCAGGTCACAAGAGAATGTGTGAAGCACTTGCTAAGGGCGAACCCCTTCCCATGGATCCTACAGATGCAACCATCTACTACGTAGGACCTACTCCTGCAAAGCCCGGTCAGGTAATCGGTTCTGCAGGTCCTACTACCAGCGGCCGTATGGACGCTTATGCGCCTACTATGATGTCAGTTGGTGCAAGAGGTATGATTGGTAAGGGCGCACGTCTTCCTGAAGTAATTGAAGCAATGAAGAAATACAATGGCGTATACTTTGGTGCTATCGGTGGCGCGGGTGCATTACTTGCGAAATGTATTAAGAAGTGCGAACTGATTGCATACGAAGATCTTGGCGCAGAAGCGTTAAGAAAACTTTATGTAGAAGATATGCCTTTGGTTGTTATTATTGACAGCGAAGGAAAGAACCTTTACGAAGATGGTAGAGCAGCATATCTTGCACAGAGAAATAAATAAAATTTAAAATTGGATTTTAGAATAAAATTCCACTGTTTACAGATACTAGAAACGAACTAGAAAATGTAAATGGTGGAATTTTTATTTGCGCAAGAAATAATTTCCCCATGAAAGGAGAAATGATGAAAGCAACAGGGATTGTGAGAAGAATAGATGATTTGGGACGAATTGTAATTCCAAAAGAAATTCGTCGTACGTTAAGAATCAGGGAAAGTGACCCGCTGGAAATTTTTACCGACAGGGAGGGTGAAATTATCTTAAAAAAATATTCTTCCATCGGGGAGATGAACGGATTTGCCAAGCAGTATGCAGACAGCCTTTCTCAGGTGTCCGGTAAAGTGGCCGTAATCGCGGATAGAGACCGCTACATTGCAGTTTCCGGAGGTATGAAGACATTATTAAATAAGCATATCAGTAAAGAAGTAGAACGTAAAATGGAAAAACGTGAAGGCATTATGGCCGGCAAGAATGATAAGTCGTTTGTTGTGCTTGCAGAGGACGAAAAGGAATGTAATTGGCAGGTGATGTCACCGATTATCAGCGAAGGAGACGTTGTGGGTGCAGTATTTCTGTTATCTGCAGATGAAAAAGAAGGTTTAGGAGAAGTAGAGCGCAAACTGGTACTTGCTGCAGCCTCTTTTCTCGGAAAACAAATGGAGTTATAGAAAATCTTCCTCCAGAACCTGAATTTCCATATAATCAAAATCAATGGGCTCGATAAAATTATCTGCGGTAAAACGTGCTTTGCTTAATCGTTTAAAGTCCGCAATGGTGGAGTCGAGCCAGATTGGTTTACATACATCAAATTGTATACACGCTTCTTCCAAACCGTCAAAAATTTTATGGGTTCGGGTTTTGTCCGAACCGTCGTCTACTACGGTTTCTTTCAGCAAATGATTTTCTTTTATAATTTTTACCCATAAACGAAACATAAGGGAATATCCTTTCAAAAAATGCAGCGTTTGCTTAATATGATCACATCCATAGGCAATTATAACAGAATTGTATGGATTGTCCAAATAAAAATGTCTCTAAAATGAGGAGTGCCCCGATGTTGATTCCAACACCGAGGCATTATGAAAAAAATTGTTAGCAATGTTAATGTCACATGAATGAATTGTTTTCTTTAACTGTTTTTAGTATAACCAAGAAATATGAATAAAAAATGAACATAAAGTAAAAGTAGTTTAAATATTTCGTTTACATAAATTGAAAAACAATGCACTAA
>JAFUNC010000020.1 GCA_017473115.1 Lachnospiraceae bacterium | reverse complement strand
ATAATGCTGCTTCCGGTGGAATATGCATCATCCATCTCAACAAATCTGTATTCATTGGAATTCCATACAATCAATTCTTCCGAAAATCTGCTCAAATGCATCATAACAGTAGAAAAAGCAGACAACAATTCAATTACATAGTCTCTGTCAGACACAGAGTCCATACTGTTTCTGGTAGGGCCGTCAAAACCTAACAATTCAGCAGTATATGCTCTGTCCAAAGGATATGTTGTCCCCGCCATGGCTCCGGAACCCAAAGGACATAAATTCATACGTTTACGGATATCAGCAAGACGCTGTCTGTCACGTAAAAACATCTCAAAATATGCACTCATATGATGTGCCAACGTAGTAGGCTGCGCTTTCTGTAAATGCGTAAAGCCGGGCATATAGGTATCCGTATTGTTTTTAATGATATCAAGCAACACCGTCAACAAATCTTTCAACAAAAGGTCCGTATTGTCAATCACATTTCTGGTATAAAGTTTCATATCCAGCGCAACCTGGTCATTGCGGCTTCTTCCGGTATGCAGTCTTTTGCCGGCATCTCCGATTCTGTCAATCAAATTTGCTTCCACAAAACTATGTATATCTTCATAGCGGCTTGAAATTTCCAACTTGCCGCTTTCAATATCTGCAAGGATTCCTTCCAAACCGGCAATAATCGCTTCCACGTCATCCTGCGAAATAATCCCCTGTTTGCCAAGCATTTTACTGTGGGCAATACTTCCTTCAATATCCTGACGATACATTTTCTGATCAAATCCAATGGACGCATTAAACTGATATACGGCTTCATCGGTTTCCTTTGTAAACCGGCCGCCCCAAAGTTGTGCCATAATACTCTCCGTTCCGAATTGTAATCCGCACCATATCTCCACACAGGCTGTATACGGAAACATATCAACAATGTCTTCTTCGTAAAAAACCATACCCGTAAAAGCGGATATGGTTTCAAAGCTGGAAATCGGATTCGAACCGACGACCCCTTCATTACGAGTGAAGTGCTCTACCTGCTGAGCTATTCCAGCAAAACAAAACAGTCCTGTGTTATTATATCCGCTACCGGACTATTTTGCAAGATAAAAATGTTGCTTATTCGTTTTCTTTTTCCGGCGTCAAAACCACCATTTTCTGATAAGGGATTTCAATACCTTCTTCATTGAAACGACTAAGGACTTTTTCAAGAATTCTCTGCTTTGCAAAACGATAGGAGTCATTTTTTACATAACAGCGACCACCGATTACTATGGACGAACTTGCCAATTCATCCAAATACACCTCTACTTCAGTCGCATTTATACATGCTTCATCCGTTTTAAATGCATCGGCAACGATTCCCATCGCACCCTTCCAATCCGCCTCATATGCCACACCAAACTTAAGTTCCAACATACGGTTCGGTGTCTTGGTTACATTGGTTAAACTTGTATTTGCAAGCGTTCCGTTCGGTAACACCACAGTTCTCTCATCAATGGTCTGCAGTTTGGTATAAAACAATGATATTTCGGTTACCGTTCCTGAATTTCCTTTGTTGTCTTCAATGATAAAATCACCTACTTTAAAAGGTTTTAACAGGATAATCAATATTCCGCCGGCAAAGTTTGATAAACTTCCCTGAATCGCTAAACCGATTGCCACACCGGCAGAACCGAGAATTGCTACAATACTTGCCGCATCCACTCCAAAGGTACCCGCAACAATAAAGCCCAATACAATATAAAGCATAACCGTTATGACGGAAGCAAGAAAACCTGCAGTTCCTTCTTCCACATCAAACTTATTTAATGCTTTTTTTATTAACTTTTTAACCCATTTAATCAACCAATACCCTATAAAAAGTGTGGCTACGACAAACAAAATTCGTCCGCTCAAGTTCAACAATCCATCCGAAAGGGTATTTAAACTTTGATTTAAAATCTGTTTGATATCCATAGTTCCTCCGAAGATATATTTTAAATTATGTCATAAAAATATCTTCATTTATCAATCTTATTTTTCTTCCAGAATTTTTTCCAATTCTTTAATTCTGTTTTCTGCATCTTTAATTGCGTCTGCAATGATTTCATCGCGACGCTTCTCAATCTTAGCACGCTCCGCTTTCACATAAGCAATTCTCAACTGACGCTTATGTTCTGCAATATCGGCTAATTCCTTCGCCGTAAAAGGTTTATAAGCATAGACAGCCACACTCATAGGTGCTGCTTTCACGGTCAGTGTATTGATACTTTCATCATAAGGTGTTTCTTCCGTTGCAATTGTCTTCTCATTGCAAATGCCTTTACCGCAATACTTCTTAGCATCCGTAGATAGCAATTCCGTATATTTTCCGGCAAAAGGTGCAATCAATTTCAATTCCTCAAACGCTGTATCGGAGAAGTTGGCTACCACGTACAGAATTTCATTCTTTTTACCGCTCTTACGGATAAAAGTAACCACGTTAGACACATCTGCCTTATGATTTACCCATTCGAGACTGCCTTCTTTTTCATCATAACCATATAAAAGTTTTTCATCCGCATACAGTTTATTCATATCAGCCAGAAAAACATCAAAGGATTCCGCCATATCACTGCGTTTTGCCTTTTTTGTTTTTTGTTCTACCAACGCGTGGACATCGGGACAGAATAATTTCTTGCCGGGATACATTGTAGAATACGCATAAATTGCACGCAATGCTGCATAATTTTCCTCTATAATACCGGGGAAGTCTTTTAATGCACCGTCACACATTATATTTGCAGATAACGGAAGGACATAATTTTCATTGTATGCATAGTCCAAACCGGAAAGCATTGTAAGAAGTTTTCCTGCTCTCGCGTAAGGTTCTGTTTTGACGTAAGACACTAAATCTTTGGCAAAACCATTATTCCACACCAAATCAAAGCCCAATGAATTCTTATGTTTCTCGGTTGCATCTGTCCATACGGCATCAATTTCACCAACTGTAATGCATCCCGGGAACTCCGCTTTGATTTTTTTATTGAATTCTTTGATAAAATCAATAAATTCAAGATTTTCTTTTCCGCCGTATGCATTCGGCACCCACTCAGTTCTACCGTAATCAAGATATAAAACGGATGCCAAATCATTAAAACAAATACCGTCAAAATGATATTTCTTCATCCAAAAATATGCATTAGAAGTAAGAAAACTCTTTACTTCCGGACACTGATACCGAAATACATTGGCATCAAAAGCAGGCTGATACCCCTGACGTTTATCCGCATGTTCATATAAATGGCTTCCATCGAACCATTCAAGTCCGTTGGAATCCTTTGCAAAATAGGAAACAGACCAGTCCATCAGAACCGCAATTCCTGCTTTGTGACATTCATTTACAAAAGTTTTAATTGTGTTAATATCCTCAAAAGCGCAGTCTGTTGCATAATAAAACAACGTCTGATATGCGTTCGGATTTACCTTGGAAGATGCCATAACAGGTGCCAGTTCCACATGGGTACATCCCCAGGCTGAAAGTCTGGCAACCGCTTCTTTTACAACGGTAACAACTTTCTTTTTACCATTAGACGCTTCTGAAACAATGTCTTTTAATGAAACCTGATTCATCTGTACCGGCTGTCCCGCAAGCTTCGTTCCATCCAATTTGACAAAAGATGAATCACTCCATTCAAAACTTAAACTTTCACTTACAACCGCGTATCCCTGTTCATTTAAGCGGACTGCATAGGGATCATCTTTTAAAAGAATTTCATTGCCTTTTACTTTTAATTCAAAGCGATAAGCATCTCCTACTTTTACATCCGGAACAAAGAGCGTAAATACGCCGTATTCATCCAGTTTCTGCATAGGATTTACACGTCCGTCCCAGTGACTCCATTCGCCGATTACGCTGACACGCAATGCATTGGGTGCCCAGACAGCAAAATTAACGCCGCTAATGCCCTCCAAAGTCATTGCATGAGCACCTAAAATCCTGTATGCATCCGTACTGTTCCCGGAAACAAAATCTTCAAAACCATCCTTGGGAATCACAGGCGCAAAATCATAAGGATTTTTAACAATGACCGTTTCACCCTCTTTGGTTTTGATATGAAAACAATATGACTTTTTTCCTGTTCCGGACACAAAAACAGCATAAAAGCCGTCCTCATCCACAAGTTCCATTGCAAAATGCTCTTCTTTTCCGTCAAAAACAACTTCTGCACTTTCCGCAAAAGGAAGAAATGCCTGTATTAAAGTATCCTTTCCACTCTTTTGCGGCGTTAATACCTCGTAAGGATGTGCATTGTCGGAATATACGATTGATTCAATTGCTTCCCAGTCCATTTTAGCATATTGTTTTTTAGTCATATTGTGATTTCCTTTCTGTGGATTCTCTATACAATCATCGAAACTGTATTTTACTTTTTTATCATATGTCGAAAACGATACCGTAATTCATTTTTATACCAAGCATTACGCCTCTGTACGAATACTGTGAATAAAAATACCGCTTCTTAATTTCGGTTCAAACCATGTTGATTTAGGAGGCATAAGAAGACCGGCATCCGCCACATCAAATAACTCATTAATGGATGTAGGATACATTGCAAATGCCACTTTACAATCTTCAGACACGCGACGCTCCAACTCTTTTAATCCTCTGATACCACCGACAAAATCAATTCTCTTATCTGTTTTCGGATCCTCAATCCCTAAAATAGGTCCTAAAACATTATTCTGTAAAATAGATACATCCAAACCGTCAATCGGGTCATTGCTGGTAAATTCCTTCTTTACGCTCAGACGATACCATTCACCAAACATATACATACTGATTTCGCCTTTTCGGGAAGGATACTGCGCCTGATTACCAATGGGTGCCACATCATAGATTTCTTCCAGTTTAGAAATAAATTCATCTTCGCTGTTACCGTTTAAATCTTTTACTACACGGTTATAATCCATAATCATCAACTGGTCATCCGGGAATAATACGGATAAAAAGTAATTAAACTCTTCTGTTCCGTCATATCCGGGATTCTCTTCTCTCAACTTCAAACCTACTTTTACGGCAGATGCACAACGATGATGTCCGTCCGCAATGTAAATTTCATTCATTTCCGCAAAAGCATTCTCAATCTTTGCAAGGCTGTCCGCTTCGTTGATTACCCAAACCTTATGTGCAATGCCGTCATCGGCTACAAAATCATACAAAGGTGCTTCCGTACGCTTCTTTGCAACAATTTCATTGATTACATTATTGGAACGGTATGCAAGGAAAATCGGTCCGGTCTGGGCTTCACAGGTTGAGACGTGACGGATACGGTCTACTTCCTTGTCCGCACGGGTATTTTCATGCTTTTTGATAATATTATTCTGATAGTCATCAATACTTGCACAGGCAACAATACCAACCTGAGAACGTCCGTCCATTACAAGTTCATAAATATAATAACATTTCTCTGTTTCCTGAATATATTCACCCTTGGAAACACGGTCCCAAAGCATTTCTCTGGCCTTATCATATACGCAATCCGCATAGGTATCCACATCATCGGAAAACTGTGTTTCCGCCCTGTCAATTGCAAGGAACGATAACGGATTCTTCTCTACGACAACCTTGGCTTCCGCCCTATTGTATACGTCATAGGGAAGGGCTGCCATCTGCTCTTCCAATCCTTTCTTCGGTCTGATTGCCTGAAACGGTTTTAATACTGCCATTTTTTATCCTCCTGTGGCTCTTCATTTTATTGTGTTGCGGCATAAAACGCCTTATTTTCTTTTTCTATATAATTACGGCGTTCTTCCGTAAGTTTCGCTTTTAACGCATTGTAATCCGTCGCTCCGATACCATCCGTGATTTCTTTAAAAATCCCCTCATACTCACGACTGACCGCAAATGCTATCTTGCGCTCAGGTTTTTTAAATAAGCGGATAATATTCTCTTCCGGTCCGTTCAAATCAAAGAGTTCAAGACATTTCCATTGATCTTTATAGTACCATTTTTTCTCTTCTTTCGGCACATAAAACGATTCAATCTTACGTGACAAGCCTTTTCTGCGATAAAAAGAAAGACCTTTCTCTGAAATTTCCATCCACCACTTTTCATGACCGGCCACATCAACTCCGGCTATCTCGAACTGCTCCATGGAAAATACCGGAATAATCATACCCTTCGGGTCATGACATCTTTTACGTATTTCAAAAGGAACATCCTTATATAATTGACCAATTTTTCCTTTAAATCTGTAATACGGAATCAACAATGACTCCAAATAAATTACACGGAAATACTCTACACTACTGCTTGTCTGGGATAAAAATACAATTCCAACCACAAAAGCAGCACAATTAAACGCAAATCCCATTCTCGGAAAAAGCAAGTTAAATACAGCCATAAATACGACAACACTGCTTCTTATCACCTCAAACAAAAGGGAAGTAAACGGAAAAAACGAAACAGATAATTGCATAATCTGTAATCCCAAAACAAGGGTTTTCGTAATATAAAAAATTAAAATGCCCGCAAAAGCAGAAAATACACCTACCCAAAATACAATCAAAGCAATCAGCCATTCCACCTCTACGCCGTCAAACAAAACTTCCAGCATTGACTTATGTTTCTCGCATACATAAATCACTTTGGTCACATTCTGACAGGATATCATAATCATCATAAGATATCCGAAAATACGTTCAAATTCACCATATGTAAGCATTGTAAAAGAACGTGTACACGCAAAACATTGCATTAGTTTCCCAATTATGTAAACCATACAGGCAATCAACAATATTTCCGGCACTGAAAATATGGTAGTTTCCGTTTGAAAAGGCATGCCGATAATTGCATTCAGCAAAGAAAACAGCCCATGTATAATTACCGCCAATAAAGGTTCCATACCAATTGCAACCACTTGGGAATATGAGCCGATTACCGTATCAAATAGTTCTTCCGCGAATAAATGGATATCCGATGTTTGTACCTCAGCCACCACTGAATTTCCTATTGTCGTATTTTCATAATTGGCCAAAGCATATCCGGCAATCAGAACGCAAAAAATCAAACATGCCAGTAAACTCAGCACGCAAAAGGGATGAGAAATGCCGTATTTGATTTTCAGTCGTCGAAACAATCTCATTTAATACCCCTGTTTGTCCCCATTTTGACCAATGCGATTCTTCAAATTATCAAGTCTCTGTAAAATAGCCTCTTTACGCTGAAGCCGTTTTTCTTCACGTTGCTGCTTCTTGGTTAACTTGTTCGCCTGTTGAATCAGATTATAATTTTCGCAATCCGTCAATTGGATAATATCATCAATTCTGTATAAATATTCCATACTGAATGCAAATGAAAATGCTTTTTTCGGAAATCTTTTGTTCTTATTCTCTTCTCCGGGAAGGTATGAAAAAATCTCATAACTCCAAAGACCTTTTTTAATATAAAACGGTTGCTCAAACGTAGGATGAATGCTGATTTTACGCACTTTCTTTTTACCGGCACGCTTTTTCATGCAATAACTATTCTCTCCATCCGTAATCAACCACCATCTGTGATATTTACGCACTTTTTCTTCACCGATGTATTTTAAAGGATACACCGGCATCGCAAGTTTCATCTGAATTCCTTCTGCTTCGCAGTACTTTCTGATACGTTTGGGTAGTTTCTTTGAAACCAGTGAAATCTGCGGATCAAATCCTCTGATACGCTTAAACAACGGTCTCAAATAAATATTTCTAAAATACTGCACTGCATGATAGCAAGACTTAAACAAAATGCATCCGATGATAAAAATAATAATATTTAATGCAATTCCCAAAGGCGGGAAAATAACATTTACCGTAATCAAAAAGACTGCAAACAATGTTTTGGCAGTTTCAAAGAAAAAGGCAGAACCCGGGATAAACGATAAGGATAACTGTAAAACATCAATCCCCGACATGACGGTTTTCATTATAAAATAAACCGCCACAGATAAAATACTTAATATAACAGACCACGCTATGGAAAGCACGGTAATCCATGTAGTCGCTGCCGGCGTCACGGCAGACTCCGGCGAAGCCGCAGAAATAACGGCATTCATTACACCTGTAGAAATGCCGGTAACATTTAATACGCCTAAAACCAAGATAAAAACAAGACCAAGGTATTTTTCAAGTTCACCAAGTGTAACCATTCCGAATACCTGAGTGGTTTCATTGGACTTCATCAATTTGCTCGCCGCCCAAAAGATAGCGATTACAAGTAATACAATCGGATTTCCTGCAGGTGTAGACATCATCTCCAAAGGATATCCGCACCAACGATTCACGGTTTCAATAATCCCAAGAAATAAAAGGGCAGAAAAAGGTTCACAGGAAATCGCAACCACGCTGGCGTATCCTCCTGCAATGGAGGAAATGGAATTTCCGAGAATCTTCTGTGTTAACGCAGACAACGTTTCTCCTTCTGACAAAGTAACCGTGGTATCCGCCGTTGCCACCACTTTCGCCGTCCCCGGCATGGAATCATTTAAAAAAGGTCCACAAAATACAGACATAAAAACACAAAGACTCACATATAACAATATGATTTTTTTATGCTTACAATACTCATCAAACAAAATTTTTAACAATTTTCATCACTCCTCATATGTAAAACAAATATTCTTTCAGCACAACAACATATTTTTGACTAAATTTTCCCATTAAACATTATAAACCCCTTGATAATGTTTATCAAGGGGCTTTTCTTAAGCATAAATATTTTTTGTTGATTTTATAATCATACAGAAACAATTATAGTAATTTATTTAACCTTTCTTACACGGAATACACCGTCGATTTCAGAAAGTTTCTTAATGATTTCTTCTGTTGCAGGGCTTTCAATATCCATCATGGTATATGCATATTCGCCTCTGGACTTATTAAACATTTCCACGATATTAATGCCTTCATCACCGAAACAAGCGGTAAACTTAGTAATCATATTAGCAATGTTCTTATGGAAAATTGCCACACGGCCTGCCTTGGTACATACACCCATATCACATGCAGGATAGTTAACGCTGTTTACAATATTACCGTTTTCAAGGTATTCAATCATCTGCTTTACAGCCATCTTTGCACAGTTGTCTTCTGACTCTTCTGTAGATGCACCAAGATGAGGAATTACGATGCAACCGGGCTGACCTGCTGTTGTAGGATTCGGGAAATCGGATACATACTTACGAACCTTTCCGCTCTTTAATGCATCCAACATATCATTTTCATTCACAAGAACGTCTCTTGCAAAGTTAAGAATGATAACGCCATCCTTCATCATGCCGATGGTTTCTGCATTGATCATACCCTTGGTAGAATCCAAAGCAGGTACATGAATGGTAATATAATCACATTCCTGATAGATTTCTTCTACTGCAAATACATGCTTAACACCACGGCTTAAACTCCATGCAGCATTTACGGAAACATAAGGGTCATAGCCGTATACTTCCATACCAAGTGTCTGTGCTGCGTTTGCAACCTTAACACCGATAGCGCCAAGACCGATAACACCAATCTTCTTGCCTTCAATTTCGGTACCTGCAAAAAGTTTCTTTTCCTTTTCGGCAGCCTTAGCAATATTTTCATCGGAAGCATTTGACTTTACCCACTCGATACCGCCAACAACATCTCTGGATGCAAGTAACATACCGCAAAGAACCAATTCCTTAACGCCGTTTGCATTGGCACCGGGAGTATTAAATACAACGATACCTTTTTCTGCACACTTATCCAAAGGAATATTGTTTACGCCGGCACCTGCTCTTGCAACTGCAAGCAAATTATCGGAAAAATCCATTTCATGCATAGACGCACTTCTTACAAGCACACCTTCTGCTTCTGCGATTTCATATGTCTTTTCATAATTTGAATCAAAATAATCCAAGCCAACCTGGGCAATGGGATTTAAGCAATGATACTTAAACATTATGCATTCTCCTCTTCAAACTTCTTCATAAATTCAACTAATTTCTCAACACCTTCAATGGGCATAGCATTGTAAATACTTGCACGCATACCGCCAACGCTTCTGTGGCCCTTTAAGTTGGTAAATCCGGCTTCTGTTGCTTCTTTTACAAACTTAGCATCAAGGTCTGCATCTCCTGTTACGAAAGGAACATTCATGAGTGAACGGTCTTCCTTGCGAACGGTTCCCTTAAACATCTTGCTTTCATCAAGGTAATCATAGAGAATCTTAGCTTTCTTCTCATTGTATTCCTTCATGGCTTCAAGGCCGCCCTGCTTCTTTAACCACTTAAATACTTTACCGCACATATAAATGCCGTATGCGGGAGGTGTATTGTAAAGAGATTCCGCATCTGCATGAATCTTATACTGTAACATGGTAGGTGTACCTTCAAGTACATCTTCTGTAATCAAATCTTCACGGATAATTACGATTACAACACCTGCGGGACCGATATTCTTCTGTGCACCACCGTAGATAATGCCGTACTTAGACACATCCATGGGTTCAGATAAGAAACAACTTGATACGTCAGAAACAAGTGTCTTGCCTTTTGTATTCGGTAATGTTTTAAACTTTGTACCATAAATTGTGTTGTTTTCACAAATATAAACATAGTCAGAATCTTCTGAAATAGGAAGATCTGAACAATCAGGTATGTATGAGAAGTTATCATCTTCTGAAGTAGCAATCTTATTTGCTGTACCGAACTTCTGCGCTTCCTTGTGTGCTTTTTTTGCCCACATACCGGTTACAATATAATCAGCAACTTTATTTTTCATAAGGTTCATAGGAATCATAGCGAACTGAAGATGTGCACCGCCCTGTAAAAATAAAACCTTATAATTATCGGGAATATTCATTAAATCTCTTAAGTCTGCTTCTGCTTCCTTAATAATTGTATCGTAAGCCTTGGAACGATGACTCATTTCCATAACCGACATTCCGGTTCCTTTGTAGTCAAGCATCTCCTCTGCCGCTTCTTTTAACACTTCTTCCGGTAACACAGCCGGACCTGCTGAGAAATTATACACTCTAGCCATTTTCTTTCCTCCTTAAGGTTGGTAATCACCACGATTTTCATTTTACAATTATGCACATTATTCGTCAACCATAAAAATCATAAAATGACAAATAAATAACAATCATTTATACAATTCATCAACATAAAATCAATAAAAAAGTATTACCGGCGTTCCCATTTCGACCATACCATATAATTCGCCGGCCTTATCTTTCGGCATATTGATACAGCCGTGAGAACCATCCGTCATATAAATATCGTCTCCGAATTTTCTTCGCCAGGTCGCATCATGCAGACCGATATTTCCGTAAACCGGCATCCAGTAGTATACAAAAGTCGCATAAGTCGCACCACGAAGTACACGGTTTCTTGCTTTGCCGTAAATAGAACATACTACTGCCGGAGTATCCCAACCTCTGCGCATATTTCCGGTTACAACAGGAGTCTCCAGAACAATTTCGGAATCTACATAATAGTACAACATTTGTTCCGTCATATCTACTTCGATGTAGGTGTCTCCGATATCATCTTCTCCTTGACTCCACGCCTTTTGCGCATAAACAGGTTCTCTTACGATTCCGCTTCGCCCTTCCATAAAATCCGAAATCAGAAGTTCATATTCTTTTTTCTCATCTATATCATTTCCATAAGTACTTTTTTCGATTTGAATCAAGTCTCCCCGGGTTGACATGAATTCTCTGGGTTTTCCCACAGTATCATATTGCTCTCCCAGCCAAGTTACATATTCCAAAACTTTTTCATTATCCAAAATCAGTTCGCCACGTTCATCCCGCAAAAATGCTCCGGTAGTTTCATCTACGGCAATCCACTGTGACACTACGGCTGAATCAATTTTTTCTTCCCTGTCACCCATTGCATAAGTAAGTTCAAAATTCTGAAATGCATAAATATCATTCCATAATTTATATGTATCAAGCATCTCCTGCGTTCTAGCCATTGTAACATAACAGCCTTCTTCATTTTCCAGACATATCTCCCGGTCCAATCCATACAATGCTTGTGCAACTGACTTGCACACCTGTTCCGGCACAATTTGATTTACAGTATGATCATATAAATGGTAGCCGTCCGCTTCCAGTACAATTTCAGGTCGATTCCCCACTGCCAAAACTTCCGTATTCATAAAATCCGCCTGTTTTAACAATTCATTCAGTTTTTCTTCCGAAAATATCACTTTAGGCATAATGGAAAATGTCTGCTCAATACCATAATACTGAATCCATTTTAAAGAATCCTGATCATCTTTAATTTCAGACAAAGCATCGGAATAATCCATACTATATTCAATTTCTTCCAAACTAATGTCATAGCCGGAATTGTTTCGGTCAATCACAGTAATTGTATCATAGGTTTCCATTTGAATCAGTTCATGATTAACTTCTTCCACGGTTTTACCCGTGCAATAAATACCATTAATCCACGTACCATAGCAAAAACGTTCCGAGTAATAGCCTGCCAGACCAAAATATACCCCTGTCAGCCCCAAAAGAACCACCGCTGATAAAATTACCGCAATGAACCCCTTTTTCATCCTCATTTTCTTTTGTACTCCGTAAAAAAACAAAAAGGGCGTATCAAAACGCCCCTACTTATTATTAGTTATCAGCATTTGCCTTTTCAATCTGCGCAATTGCCGCTTTTTTCATGGGAATTCTACAGTTCTTGTTGTTGCCGAATTCAACAATAACGTCCTCTTCGGTAATATCAATCAATACACCATAAAATCCGCTTGTAGTAACAACAATATCGCCTACTTCCATAGATGACATCATAGCATTGAATTTCTTCTTTTCCTTCTGTTGAGGCTTAATCAGCATAAAATAAAAAATACCGATAAAAACAGCAATATAGATTACTGTTACCCAAATGTTGCCTCCAAATCCGCCTGCTGCAGCCGCATCTGTCGCCACAGTTTCACCTGTTAATAATAAATTCATAGTTTACCTCCAAATCAATATATATTCGCATCAAATAGATAACGATATTATATCCATATTTTTACAATACAATCTTAACTAGAATACACAATTTTTCTTTTGTTATCAAGCATTTTTTATAAGTTCAATACTTTTTCACATATTTTACTTTTCACCTTGCTCCATCCCTGCAAGTTTTCGTGCCTTATACGCCTTAAACTCTCCTGCATCCAACGCGTCCCTGATTTCTTCCATCATCTTATTATAAAAATAAAGATTATGAATCACGCACATACGCATGCCAAGCATTTCTTTTGCTTTCAAAAGATGACGCACATAGGCTCTGGAATATCTTTGACAGGTAGGACACATACATCCTTCTTCAATAGGGCGGCTGTCTCTTTCATACTTGGCATTCAAAAGATTAATTTTACCCTGATTGGTATACAAATGCGCATGACGTCCGTTTCTGGTAGGATATACACAATCGAAGAAATCAACGCCTCTTTCTACCGCTTCTAAAATGTTAGCCGGCGTTCCTACTCCCATTAAATAGGTCGGTTTCTCTTTCGGTAAATACGGCACTGTATGGTCCAATACATCATACATTTCTTCATGACTTTCACCAACCGCCAAACCGCCCAACGCATATCCGTCCAACTCGAACTCACTGATTCTCTTAGCATGCTCAATGCGGATATCATTAAAAATTGCTCCCTGATTAATACCAAACAGCAACTGATTCTTATTAATGGTATCTTCTCTTGCATTCAACTCTGCCATTTTATCCTTGCAACGCTGCAACCATCTTGTGGTCCGGTCTACGGAATCCTGCACATACTTACGATCTGCCCGGCTGGAAGGACATTCATCAAAAGCCATGGCAATGGTAGATGCCAGATTGGATTGAATCTGCATACTCTCTTCCGGTCCCATAAAAATCTTCTTTCCGTCTATATGTGACTGAAAATATACGCCTTCTTCCTTAATTTTGCGGAGTCCTGATAAAGAAAACACCTGAAAACCGCCGGAATCCGTCAAAATCGGTTTATTCCACGACATAAATTTATGAAGACCACCCAAATCTTTTACAACTTCATCCCCGGGTCTTACATGAAGATGATAGGTATTGGATAATTGAACCTGGGTTCCGATTTCTTCCAAATCCGCAGTGGAAACCGCTCCTTTAATGGCTGCAACAGTACCCACATTCATAAAAACCGGAGTTTGTATGGTGCCGTGAACGGTTTGCAGTTCCGCACGTTTGGCATTGCCTTCTGTTTTAAGAATTTTATACATTTTAAATGCTCCTACAACTTATAAAAAATAATACAGTTCGGCTTTTCAATCTTAATTTCCTTACTGCTCATGGCAATGATATGCTTGTCTAAATCTACCATAAAAAATGTCATGGTATTTGACTCATGATTCAAACTGACAAGATGCTTTAAGTCAGGGAACATTGCCGCATCCTTAGGATAAGTTCCGCTAATGGGAAGACAGAAATTTTTGGTAAGTAATCCTGTGGAAGGATCCAAATCAAAAACCACCACACTGTTATCCCCGGCATTGGAACTGATTAAGTGTCTGCCGTCTAAGGTTAATTTTACCATACTGGTAACCGTTCTTCCTGCATGATACTCATTTATGCAGGAAATCGTCTGAATTTTTTCAAATTCCGGATATTTTTCTACATATTTATATTGATAGACATCAATATAGTTCTTAATTTCGTGAACAATATACAGGAACTGACCGTCTTTGGAAAATACCATATGTTTCGGTCCGCTTCCCACATCACTACGGATAATGTCAATCTGCTTTAATTTACCCGTGGTTTGGTTTAATTCATAAACATTCACATGATCCATTCCGCTGTCTGCCGCAAGCAGATAACGGTTGTCTCTTGACATTTTTACACAGTTAACATGCGGCTGAAAACTTCGTTCCATAACATCACCCATACCAACCATATAAATTTCTTCGGTGATTTCACCGATACTTCCGTCTTCCGCCAATCTCAAAACAGTGATTTTTCCGTCGTGGTATCCTGCCACAAATAAGAATTTATCATCATAATCCGTGGACAAATAGCAACCGCGCATACCGTTAATGGATGCATAATTTATTTCTTCCAGCATACCATCCGCAAGAATACGGTATCCTTTCACCCCCATATCCGTAATGGAATAAAGAAATTTACCGTTGTGTGAACATGTTAAATACGAAGAATTGGTAATCTCAACATTTCCTTTCTCCTTCATAATGCCTTGTTCCACATCCACATCATAAATGGTGATACCGTTTTTATTTTTCATTGTATACGTCGATACATATGCAACATATTTATTCTCTGACATCTATGCAACCTCCACTCATAAGCCATATAGATTTATGATACCACACCTTAAAATATTTGTTAATTGTTTTTTACTTTTCCTTATAAAAATATTCTTTCCACTGGTCAATTTCCCTTTATAAATCTTTAATAAAACTACATTTATATTAAAAATATAAGAAATTCTCTCATTTTTATTAAATTATATACTATTTTTGATTGACATTTATGTAGCGGTGCGTATAATGAAACTTGATTTGTTTAGTAAAAGTAAACAAAAAGTTTAAAATTGTTGTTTTTAAGATTGGGGCGCGTTATGAATATCGGGTTAAAAATCAAAGAATTACGAGTCCAGAAAGGACTCACTCAAGAAGAATTGGCTGACCGTTGTGAATTATCCAAAGGCTTTATATCTCAGTTGGAACGAGACTTAACCTCTCCTTCCATTGCATCCTTAATGGATATTTTACAATGCCTCGGTACGGATTTAAAAGATTTCTTCAGCGATGAAGAAGATACACAGATTGTCTTCCACGACAAAGACTATTTTGAAAAAGAAGACGATAAACTCGGCAATAAAATCGAATGGATTATTCCGAACGCCCAAAAAAATATGATGGAGCCCATACGTGTCACGCTTCAGCCCGGCGGCAGTACATATCCCGACAATCCTCACGAAGGGGATGAATTCGGTTATGTTTTATCCGGAAGCATACGTATCCATATCGGCAAAAAGACTTACAAAGCCTCTAAAGGCGAGTCTTTCTACTTTACCTCCTCTTCCTCTCATTATATAGAGGCAGCAGGCAAAACCGGGGCCACCTTCCTTTGGGTAAGTACCCCTCCTACTTTTTAGATTGTGACACGAAGGAGATAACAGTATGAGCAACAGATTGATTAATTTAGAAAATATCACCAAATCATACGGAAACCAAATGGTTCTCGATGATATGAATTTATATATCCGTGAAAATGAATTCTTAACGCTTTTAGGCCCCAGCGGTTGCGGTAAAACCACTACGCTCCGTATTATCGGCGGTTTTGAAACACCTGACAAAGGGCGCGTTATTTTTGATGGTGCGGATATCACCAATATTCCGCCTCATAAAAGACAATTAAACACCGTATTCCAGAAATATGCATTGTTTACACATATGAATATCGCTGAAAACATTGCGTTCGGTCTTAAAATAAAAGGAAAAACCAAGGCATATATCGATGATAAAATCAAATATGCTTTAAAATTGGTGAACCTGGACGGTTACGAAAAAAGAATGCCGGATTCATTAAGCGGTGGTCAGCAACAGCGTATCGCCATTGCCCGAGCAATCGTAAATGAGCCCAAGGTTCTTCTTCTCGACGAACCTCTCGGTGCTTTAGACTTAAAACTCCGTCAGGACATGCAATATGAATTGATTCGTTTAAAAAATGAATTGGGTATTACGTTTATCTATGTTACACATGACCAGGAAGAAGCCTTAACCATGTCTGACACTATCGTTGTAATGAATCAGGGTTATATCCAGCAGATCGGTACCCCTGAAATGATTTATAACGAGCCGGAAAACGCATTTGTTGCAGACTTTATCGGTGACAGTAACATCATCGGCTCCACCATGATTCAGGACGAATTGGTGGAAATCTTGGGTGCACGTTTTGCTTGTGTAGACAAAGGATTCGGTAACAACAAACCGGTCGACGTAGTAATCCGTCCCGAAGATGTGGAACTTGTAAAACCCGAAGAAGGCACCATCAAAGGTGTGGTATCTCACCTGATCTTCAAAGGTGTACATTACGAAATGGAAGTTATGGCAAATGGTTTTGAATGGCTGGTTCATTCCACTTCTCTCTTCCCTGTCGGAACTGAGGTTGGCATTAAGGTAGATCCTTTTAACATCCAGATTATGAACAAGCCTGAATCTGAAGACGAGGAGGCGGCACCCATTGAAGAATAAAAAATTAAATTCTCTCATGGCGTCCCCCTATATTCTCTGGTCCATTGCTTTTATCATCATTCCCTTGATTATGGTATTTTACTATGGACTAACCGATAAGGACGGCGCATTTACACTTGAAAATATTACGGCCATTACCGCTCCGGAGCATATTAAAGCTTTAAGCATTGCTTTGCTGTTATCCTTAATCAGTACAGTAATCTGTTTATTATTGGCATATCCGCTTGCAATGATACTGGCCAACATGAAAGGAAATCAGGATAAACTGATTGTTTTGATTTTTATCCTTCCCATGTGGATGAATTTCCTGCTTCGTACACTTGCATGGCAGACATTATTAGAAAAATCAGGTGTAATCAATCAGGTATTGGAATTTCTTCATTTACCTGCATTGGAAATTATTAACACCCCCTATGCCATCATTTTAGGTATGGTATATAATTTCCTGCCCTTTATGATTTTGCCGATTTATAACGTACTTTGTAAAATTGACCCTAACGTTATCAACGCCGCAAAGGATTTGGGCGCCAATAATTTTATGACCTTTATAAAAATAACCCTGCCTTTAAGCATACCCGGTATCATCAGTGGTATTACGATGGTTTTTGTACCCGCTCTTACCACTTTCATTATCAGTAACTTATTGGGCGGAAGTAAAATTCTCTTGATTGGTAACGTTATTGAGCAGGAATTCCTGCAGGCAAACAACTGGCATTTAGGAAGCGGTTTGTCCATGGTATTGATGATTTTTATTGTCATCAGTATGATTGTTACCGCAATCTTTGACAAAGACGGGGAGGGCTCAGCACTATGACAAATGTTCTCCGTAAAATTTATGTTGCTTTAATTTTTATCTTTTTATATGCACCGATTGGAACCTTGATTGTATTAAGTTTCAACGCAAGTAAATCAAGAGCCAAATGGGGCGGATTTACCTTTAAATGGTATGCGGAATTATTCCAGAATGAAGCCATTATGCAGGCATTAACCAATACCATCCTGCTGGCAGTTCTTTCTTCCGTAATCGCAACCATTATCGGTACGGTTGCTGCGATTGCCATCAATAAAATGAATCGTACGGGACGTACCATTTGGATGGGTGTTACCAACATTCCTATGTTGAATGCTGAAATTGTAACAGGTATTTCTTTAATGCTTCTGTTTATTACCGTAGGCATGCGGTTTGGATTTGTGACCATTCTGCTCTCTCACATTACTTTTAACATTCCTTATGTTATTTTAAGTGTAATGCCCAGATTAAAGCAGTTAAATCCTTCCACCTACGAAGCCGCCCTGGATTTGGGTGCACCTCCCTTAAAAGCATTTTTCAAGGTAGTGTTACCGGATCTTGCGCCCGGCATCTTTTCCGGACTTTTGATGGCCTTTACCATGTCATTGGATGATTTTATCATTACACACTTTACCAAAGGCCCCGGCGTGGATACATTATCCACCAAAATTTATTCGGAAGTACGTAAGGGTATCAAACCCGAAATGTACGCATTATCAACGCTTATATTTGTCAGTGTTCTGATTTTACTGTTACTGGTAAACAGAACTCCCAAAGACAAGTCTAAGAATAAAGTTTAAGGAGGAACATTCGAATGAAAAAAATTGTGAAAAAAATCCTTATTGTTATGCTGGTTTCCGTACTGAGCATGACAATTCTTTCCGCTTGCAGCAGTTCCGGCGGAGAAAACGGTGTTGTATATGTATACAACTGGGGGGAATATATTGATCCCGAAACCATCGAAATGTTTGAAGAAGAAACAGGCATCGAGGTGGTATATGATGAGTATGAAACTAACGAAATCATGTACCCCAAGGTAGAAGCCGGTGCCGTTAGTTACGACCTTGTGTGCCCTTCCGATTACATGATTCAGAAGATGATTGACAATGATTTACTGCAGGAAATCAACTGGGCAAATATCCCCAATGCAAGCAATATCGGCGAGCAGTATTATGTACAGTCTGAAGAATTTGATCCCGGAAACAAATATGCCGTACCCTACTGCTGGGGAACCGTTGGCATTCTCTACAACAAAACCATGGTAGATGAACCCATTGACTCATGGACCGTACTCTGGGATGAAAAATACGAAAACAATATCTTAATGCAGGACTCCGTAAGAGATGCATTTATGGTTGCCTTAAAAGTTAACGGCCACTCTATGAACTCTATGGACGAAGCAGAACTTCAGGCCGCAAAAGAACTTTTGATTGAACAAAAGCCTCTCGTTCAGGCCTATGTAGTTGATCAGGTTCGTGATAAAATGATTGGTGGCGAAGCTGCTATCGGCGTTATTTACTCAGGAGAAGCCATTTATACCCAGCGCGAGAATCCCGACCTTGAATATGTTATTCCTAAGGAAGGTACCAATGTTTGGATTGATTCATGGTGTATTTTAAAAGATGCTCAAAACGTTGAAAATGCCGAAAAATTCATTGATTTTATGTGCAGACCCGACATCGCGCTTATGAACTTTGAGTACATTACATACTCTACTCCCAATGATGCAGCAAGAGAATTAATCGAAGACGATGATATCCGTAATTCAACCATCGCATTCCCTGATCTCTCTCAGTATGAAAATCTTGAAACATTCTCATACCTTGGCGAAGAAGGCGATGAATTATACAACAATCTTTGGAAAGAAATAAAATCTGAATAAAGTTTAATTTAAGACAAAACAAAAACCTCGGTTCATTAGAACCGAGGTTTTATTTTATATTATCTTACTCTCTCAGGAAAACCAACTTTCTTCTGCACTTTGCGAAGAGTCTTGGTTGCATAATAATTGGCTTTTTCCGCGTTTTCTTTGATAATACCGTCAATATAGGCTTTATCCTTACAAAGTTCGTCAAAACGGGTCTGAACAGGTCTTAAGGTGTCTGCTACCGTTTCACCTACCGCAAGTTTAAAATCACCATAGCCTTTTCCTGCAAACTCTGCTTCTACTTCCGCAAAAGTTTTGCCGGTACATGCGCTGTAAATTTCAATTAAATTACTGATACCGGGCTGTTCTTCGCAATATTTGATTCGTGCTTCCGAATCCGTTACCGCACGTTTAAACTTGCGAATAATGGTATCCGTATCATCCGTAAGATAAATGCTGGCATTTACATTTTCATCGGATTTGGACATCTTCTTTGTCGGATCCTGTAAACTCATGATTTTAGCACCGCTCTTACCCAGATAAGGCTCCGGAACTACAAATACATCACCATAAATTGCATTAAATCTCTGAGCAAGGTCTCTGGTTAATTCCAAATGCTGTAACTGATCCTTTCCGACAGGCACAACATCAGCCTGATATAAAAGAATATCTGCAGCCATCAATACAGGATATGTAAACAAACCGGCATTGATATTATCCGCATGTTTTGCAGACTTATCCTTAAACTGTGTCATACGGTTTAATTCACCCATATAAGTGAAACAGTTCAAAATCCACGCCAATTCAGCATGTCCGGAAACATGTGACTGATAATAAATACAATTTTTCTTGGGATCCAATCCTGCAGCAATATAAAGTGTCAGAAGATTTCTGGCCTTTTTGCGAAGTTCTGCCGGATCCTGACGCACCGTAATGGAATGCATATCAACCACAGAATAAAAACACTCATAATCATCACTTAAACTAACCCAGTTTTTTAATGCTCCAAGGTAATTTCCCAAGGTTAAGGAACCTGTGGATTGCATACCGCTAAAAAGCACTTTCTTACCGTCTATCATTTTATAAAACCTCCGTTTATTACATATTTATTCTGAAATAATAGATCTTTACGCTTCAAATACCGTAATACTGCGCTCTGCCAATTCAAAAGTTGCGGATTTGGTTGCGCCTTCCATTTCTTTTACCGATTCTCCGGTAGTCATAACGACTCTCCAAGTTTTATCCTTGTCCAATTTCGGCAAAGAAAATTGTTTT
The DNA here is from genome assembly GCA_017473115.1 of Lachnospiraceae bacterium. Lineage (GTDB taxonomy): Bacteria > Bacillota > Clostridia > Lachnospirales > Lachnospiraceae > UBA3766. The sequence continues at coordinate 4,018 of JAFUNC010000020.1, read as the reverse complement.
TTCTCCCAATGCATATTATATGCCACATACCAAAGTTTTACATTCTGCTTTGTCTTTGCGGTTTTCGCATTGCCATTCTTGGAAACAAGTGCAGTATTTTCTTCTTTTACCGTTTGCTCTCCGGCAGATTCCAAAGATTCCACACTGCTGTACATAATGCCTACATGGTGGTTGTAATTGGCCAATTCAGCCCTCCAAGCCTCTTCGCCGTGATAAGACAAATCCGGATATCCGCAATGATGCATATCAAGCATGGTAAATTCCTTCTTCACATGTAAAAAATCCGCCTTTTTACGATATACAATCAATGCCCGTGTAAATTCCAGCATTTCTTTTCCAGGTTTGGTCAAATTCCAATTTAACCATGAAATCTCATTGTCCTGACAATACGGATTATTATTACCGTTTTGGCTGTTACAGAACTCATCGCCTGCAAGTAACACCGGCGTTCCCTGAGATAACATTACAAGCATCAAAGCATTTCTCATCATTTTTTTGCGAAGAGAACTCACCGCATTCTTACGACTTCTGCCTTCCACACCACAATTCCAACTATAGTTATAATCAGCACCATCGTGATTATTCTCACCATTTTCTTCGTTATGTTTTTTATCATAAGAAACCAAATCATTTAAGGTAAAGCCATAATAATTTGTGATAAAATTCACACTTCCGACACGTTCCGGTTTTCTCCTGGTCAAAGACAACATGCCGGACAACATATCATCATCCCCTTTTAAGAATTTACGCATTTGATACATAAAATCGTCTGTATAAACGCACATATTCTTGTAAGGAGGTATCTCATGAATACCATAAATTTCCTGCTCGGGAATATAATGATAAAAAATCTTCGTGTTGGCAAACAACGGCTCTGTACCCATAAATGAAATGGGTACTTTGCTGCCTTTTAAATGCACACCGTCAATATGATATTCCGTTACCCAATAACGAATGGAATCAAAAATAAATCCCTGTTTTACATGTTCCGGAAAATAAAACTGCATAATGACTTCAATGCCGTTCTTGTGAAGATGTTTCACCATATCCTTAAATTCACTGCAGGCATCATTACCATAGGCATAGGATGCCTTCGGTGCAAAGTAATAGCCTTCCTTGTAACCCCAATAATTAATCGGCATCACAGGATTTTCTTTTAAAAAGGACATCACACCATCACTATTTTCCTCTTTTTGCGGAGGATTATATTCTTCAAACTCATACGCAGGCATCAATTCAATCGCCGTCACACCCAAAGACTTTAAATACTCCGTCTTGGAAATAATCCCCTGAAAAGTCCCGCCACCTTTTACTTTAGAAGAGGGATGTACGGTAAATCCGCGCACATGAAGACAATAAATCACACTGTCTTCATAAGGAATACACAGAGGTTCGTCACCTTCCCAGTTATCATAGACGGTTCCAAAACCGGAACGCAAGGACACCTCTTCCTCTTTGATGCCCCAAACTTCATTGCCTATAATACGTTTGGCATGCGGATCCACATACTCTTCTTCATTACAATAAAAATTATAATCATATGACGAAATATCCAGCCCTTTTACCAGCACAGAGGAAATATTACCGATTCTTTTTCCCTCCGTAAAAGGAATTCTGATTTTATCGCCGCTTTTTTTATCAATCAAAACAACACCGCAGTCTCCTTCTTTATGAAGCACTGCCGCAAACTGAACGCCATCTTTGGTAATGGTAGCGCCCAGAGGATAGGTTGTACCTTTTGTGATTTTAAACTCTGCCATTCCTATACCTCTTTCCTTCCATAAGCCATTCTATTCTATCATAAAATGTGTTTCTATGCAATTCACAATATATCTTGCATTTTATGTATCTTACTGATAAAATAAATCTAACATTTTATTTTATGGAGGATAAAATTATGGCAGATATGATAAATAACATTCCTGACGAGGAAGCAGAAGATATTACCGTTGAACTTGAATTAGAAGATGGTTCCGTAGTGAACTGTGCCATCATTACAATTCTTGAAGTGGATGGCAAAGATTACATTGCGCTTCTTCCCATGGTGGATGAAGATGATGAAAATTATGGCGATGTATGGTTCTATGAATACGAAGAAGACGATGATGACGAAGATACCGAACCTCAGTTAAAATACATTGCGGATGACAATGTTTATGAGGCGGTTGCAGATGCTTTTGATGAGTTCTTGGACAAGCAGGAATATGACGAATTGATTCCTGATGAAGACGAGGAATAATCCATTATATCTTTTAAATCACTCCCCTTTCAGTTCTTTTAAGAATACGGAAGGGGATTTTTTATGCTTTTCATCCTCAATCAAACTATAGATATATACCTGTTCCCTGGCTCTTGTAAGCGCTACATAAAACATTCTTCGTTCCTCTTCCGTTTCTTCTTTGCTGTGTGCTCTTTTATAAGGCACAATTCCTTCTACTACATCCGGCAAAAATACAACAGGCCATTCTAACCCTTTCGCACCGTGATATGTCATAATCTGCAATGCATCCTCTGTTGCACCTATAGCATCCTGTATCGTTACTGTCTCAATCATTTCTGTCAGTTCTTCCGATGTTTCACAGTCTCTGGCCATGGTCCGCAGTATTTCCAATGCTTCCATTCCTTCCTGATATGATTTACCGCCCTGTTCCTTCAACCATGACTCATACCCCATACCCCTGCGGATATAACCTAACGCCGCAAATACAGGTAATCGTCTAATATATTCCAGATCCTGCCGCAACTTTCTTGCCTGTTCCTGTACCCCAAAATAACCTTTCGTATTTTCTTCCAAAATCCGCCAGTTCATTACCTCTTCCGAAATCATTTCCCTTGAAATATATCGAACCGGTTTATTCATAATGCGATAAAAATTCTTTCTCTGTAAATTCCCTCGCGCCAAGTCAAGGTATGCAAGAATATCTTTTACCACAGGATTCTCTTTCCAGTCTTTACAATTGTTCTTCATACGATATGGTATTCTATGTTTTTTTAATTCCTGTATAAACAATGGAGAAATCATATTTGTCCGGAATAAAACGGCACAATCCTTTAGTCTTCCATCTTTCTCGTATTTTTTTAATATTTGTGCCATATCCTCATACGACTCTTGTTCATAATGAAATTGCCTGATTTCTACTGCATTTATTTTTTTACGCATTGGGATATTTTCTTCTGCCTGATTATCATCTGTATTTGAATTTTTTGCTGACCGTATTTCTTTCTCAAATCGTTCTTTATTGTGTGAAATCAGTCGTTTGGATGCTTCCACGATTTCATTATGACAGCGATAATTGGTGGTTAAAAAAATTTGTTCGGCATCCGGAAAATCTTTTAAAAACTCAAAACAAATCTTTGGATTTGCTCCGCGAAAAGAATATATAGACTGGTCTTCGTCCCCCACCGCGAAAATATTCTGATGTTCTTTTGCCAACATTTTTACAATTTCATATTGCAAGTAATTAATATCCTGAAACTCATCAATTAGAATATAATGAAAACAACCCTGCCACTTCCTTAACACGGTTTCATCCTTTTGAAGCAAATCATAACAATGAATTACCATATCATCAAAATCAATTTTATGTAAACTATATTTTCTGCATTGATATTCTTTATAGATGTCTTGAAACATCTCTTTTTCTATCAATGCGGATTCATATTCCATCATATTATTTTTGTTTTTCGCCTGACTGATTTCCCCAAGCAATTCTTCCAAAAATGCATTTTCATAAAAATATAGTTTCTTTGCTTTTAAAATGTCACGCAAAATCATTTGCTTATCTTTTTCTTTTAATATGCTGCTGTGGTCAAATCCGCCGGATTGCCTTAATATCTGATAAAAAAAGGCGTGAAACGTACCGAATACCACTTCGGTATTTCGTTGATTAACCAAACGAAGAAAGCGTTCCTTCATTTCCGTTGCTGCTGATTTTGTAAAAGTTATAACCAGGATTTCTTTAGGCGATACGCCCTGATGATCAATTAAATGTTTGATATGATGTGTGATGACTGTTGT
>JAFUNC010000018.1 GCA_017473115.1 Lachnospiraceae bacterium | reverse complement strand
GGTAGATAGGGCCAAGGTGTAAGTGCAGTAATGCATTCAGCTGATGGTTACTAATAGGTCGAAAGCTTATCCAGGTAAGGAGTAGTGTGGAAGGAATCGCTTGGTGGTAAGAAGTATCTGTGTTCGGTTTTGAAGGTTTGAGAGAACTTTCAAGAGATATGAAAATGAAGTTTTCCTCAATAGCTCAGTCGGTAGAGCATTCGGCTGTTAACCGAAGTGTCGCAGGTTCGAGTCCTGCTTGGGGAGTTTAGGCGGGAAACCGTTTAGCAAACTGGCTCCGTGGTCAAGCGGTTAAGACATCGCCCTTTCACGGCGGTAACACGGGTTCGATTCCCGTCGGAGTCATTAAAACTATTATTTTTGCATATAATAGTTTTGTGAATATGATATGGCGCCATAGCCAAGCGGTAAGGCGTGGGTCTGCAACACCCTGATCACCAGTTCAAATCTGGTTGGCGCCTCTTACGAAAACGATTAAATGATATACATTTAATCGTTTTTTCGTTTTGGTCTTCTATATTGTTATTCAATAATCTTATAATGTTCTATGTAAACAGTCGCTGTTTCCCGGTATCATTTGTAGTGGGAGATGTTAAAATATAATTCTAAATATAAAGGTATATATGAGAAAATATAAAAAGACACCATATCCTGATAATATAAAAATAAAACCAAACCGAAATAATAAATATTATTTGCGTTCAAAATGTTTTTTTGCGGCAATGGCAATTTTTATTGTATTATTTCTCTCTTTTAAAGGGGTATTGGATTTTAAAGAGAGTACTCATTCCGGTATATGTTTAGCAAAGGTTGTACGAGTTATAGATGGTGATACCATTGTGGTAAATATGAACGGAAAGGAACATAATATTCGTATGATAGGAATTGATGCTCCGGAAAGTGTAGATCCGGATGAAGAAGAAAATTCTGTATTTGGTGATATTGCTTCGGCATATACAGAAGAGCATTTAAAAACGGGTACAAATATTTTTTTATCATTTGATAAAGAAAAATATGACCAATATGGCAGAATGTTGGCTTATGTGTGGGTATGTGAGGATAATGATGATATCAATAATTTATATCAATATCAGATGGTAAAGGATGGATATGCTTGGGCAATTAAAATTGAACCGAATACCGCGTTTAATAATTATCTAGACGAGGCAATGAAAGATGCCGGACAGAACCGCCGTGGTTTGTGGGGGAATGACGAATTTTATAAAGAATATGATTTTGAACTTTAAAATTCTATATCACAGTTTTTTCGCAATTAATTATATTGATTTATCGAATGGGGAACACTATAATATATTATGATTTATTAGATTTAAAAGAAGAATAGGTGTAAAACGACAAAGATGGAAAATAATAACTACGAAAACAATAATCAAAGAAACCGTATGCCGGAAGAGCCGGATGACCGTAATGATAATCGCAACAACAATGGACGCGGAAATAACAATAACGGTCAAAATAACAATGGTCAAAGACCGAGTGGTTTATGGAGTCTGCTTTTTATAGGAAGTATCATTGCATTTTTTATTTTTATTATGGTACGGACAATGATGCCCCAGGATATGAATGTAATTGAATACAGTGAGTTTGTAAGAATGATTGAAGACGGTGAGGTTTCTGAGGTTGTAATCGGAAGCGACCGTATTACAATCATACCGGCGAAAGAGGATAGCGGTGCAATCAATCCTTTTTTTGCGCCGGCAGTCAACTATTTATATACCGGTAAAGTAGAAGAAGATGAAACTCTGACCGCGCGTTTGTTGGAAAATGATATTAAAGTCAGCGGTGAAATTCCTGATAATTCCGGAGAAGTGTGGTATTTTCTGCTGACAACAGTACTGCCGATTGGTTTAATGGTTCTCTTGACAATTATATTATTCCGTAAAATGTCCAAGGGCGGCGGTATGGGCGGTTTTATGAACGTGGGCAAAAACAATGCCAAAGTATACGTTCAGAAAGAAACCGGCATTACGTTTAAGGATGTGGCAGGAGAGGATGAAGCGATTGAATCTTTGCAGGAAGTGGTAGATTTTCTACACAATCCGGACCGTTATGTTAAAATCGGTGCGCGCTTGCCCAAAGGTGCCTTATTGGTGGGACCTCCCGGTACAGGTAAAACATTGCTTGCCAAGGCTGTGGCCGGTGAAGCAAAGGTACCGTTCTTTTCATTGACTGGTTCTGATTTTGTGGAATTATACGTTGGTGTCGGTGCATCCAGAGTAAGAGATTTGTTTCAGGAAGCAGAGAAAAATGCCCCCTGTATTATTTTTATTGATGAAATTGATGCAATCGGTCGTAGTCGTGATTCGAAATACGGCGGCGGTAACGAAGAGCGTGAGCAGACATTGAACCAGTTGCTTGCGGAAATGGATGGATTTGACGGGAAGAAGGGTATTATTATCCTTGCCGCAACCAATCGCCCCGAGATTTTGGATAAGGCGCTGTTGCGTCCCGGACGTTTTGACAGAAGAATTATTGTAGAGAAACCGGACTTAAAAGGTCGTGTGGAAATTTTAAAAGTACATGCAAAAGATGTATTAATGGACGAAACCGTGGATTTGGAAGAAATTGCATTGGCAACCAGCGGCGCGGTTGGTTCGGATTTGGCCAATATGATTAATGAGGCAGCAATCAATGCCGTTAAGCAGGGAAGAGAATTTGTCAGTCAAAAAGATCTGTTTAATGCAGTCGAAATTGTATTGGTGGGTAAAGAGAAGAAAGACCGTATTTTAAGCGAACAGGAAAGAAAGATTGTATCTTATCATGAAGTAGGGCATGCTTTGGTAAGTGCTTTACAGAAAAATTCCGAACCGGTGCAGAAGATTACCATTGTTCCCCGTACGATGGGGGCATTGGGATACGTAATGCATGTTCCCGAGGAAGAAAAGTACTTGAATTCGGAAGCGGAATTAAAGGATATGTTGGTTGGACTTTTGGCCGGTCGTGCGGCGGAAGAGTTGGTATTCGATTCCGTAACAACCGGTGCATCCAATGATATTGAAAAAGCCACATCAATTGCCCGTTCCATGGTAACTCAATATGGTATGAGCAAAAAATTTGGTTTGATTGGTCTGGAAACCGTGGAGAGCAGATATTTGGACGGTCGCGTAGTGATGAATTGTGCGGATGAAACCGCAGCGGCAGTCGATGAAGAGGTTATGAAAATTTTAAAAGACAGTTATGAAGAAGCAATGAGTCTTTTAAAAGAAAACCGTGAAATTATGGATAAACTGGCGGATTACCTGATTCAGAAGGAAACCATTACCGGAAAAGAATTTATGGAAATCTACTGTAAAGAAAAGGGAATTCCTGTTCCGGAACCGAAAGCGGAGACGATGCGAAAAGAGCGTGCCGCAAAGGAAAAGAGCGAAGTAGCGGAAGAAAAAGCGTTAGCGGATGCAGAGGAGAATGAAGTTGCCAAAGAAGATGAAGTGACGGAACCTTCTGCTACGGATGAAGCAACCAATGCAGCAGAGCAAAACGTTGCCGGTGATGTTGAAGAATCTGATGATGAATCTGACGGTGAAAGTGATTCCTCCGATTTGGTCGAAACTGCCGACGAAGTAGTTTTGAGCGATAAAGAAATGGATTTTGCCAGTGAGTTAAAAAACAGATTTTATAAATAAAATAAAACAAAAGATACTGTTGTGTCCCGTAATCGGAAAGTTGACGAGGTATGCATGGAGCAATTTGATTTTGAAGAAGAATTAAAAAAACTCCCGGGAAAACCGGGAGTGTACATTATGCATGATTCCAAGGATGCAATTATTTATGTGGGTAAGGCCGTAAGTCTGAAAAACAGAGTGCGGTCTTATTTTCGTGCAAGCACTAAAAAAACTCCCAAAATTCAAAAGATGGTATCTTTGATTGCAAGATTTGAATACATCATTACCGATTCGGAATTGGAAGCGCTTGTACTTGAGAATAATCTTATTAAGGAACACTCTCCGAAATATAATACCATGTTGAAGGATGATAAAACCTATCCTTATATCAAAGTGACGATTTCGGAACCGTATCCGCGTATTCTGTTTGCACGACAGATGAAGAAGGACCGAAGCAAATATTTCGGACCATATACCAGCGCGGCTGCAGTAAAAGACACGATTGAGTTAATGAATAAATTGTATAAATTGCGTACCTGTAACCGTAGTTTGCCGCAGGATATAAAGAAAGGACGTCCGTGTTTAAATTATCATATTAAGCAGTGTCATGCACCGTGTCAGGGATATATTTCCGAGGAAGAATATCGTGAACAGATCAGTAAGGCCTTGGAGTTCTTAAACGGAAATTACGGACCGATTTTAAAAGAATTGGAAGAGAAGATGTATGCTGCTTCCGAGGCCCTGGAATTTGAAGAAGCAGGGCGTTTGAAGGAACTTTTATACAGTGTAAAAAGTGTCGCCCAGAAGCAGAAGATTACGGATAGTGAAGGAGAGAACAAAGATTATATTGCACTTGCAAGAAATGAGAGGGATGTTATCATTCAGGTCTTTTTTGTGCGTGAAGGCAAATTAATCGGCAGGGAACATTTCTATATGAAGCAGGCTCTGCACGATACGGATGCAGAGATATTACAGACTTTTTTAAAGCAATTTTATGCAGGAACCCCTTTTATACCGAAAGAGATTTTTCTGCAGGAAGAAATTGAAGAAGGCGCGCTGATTGAAGAATGGCTGACTAAAAAACGTGAAAACCGCGTATATATCCGCATACCCCAAAAAGGTCAAAAAGAAAAAATGTTGGAACTGGCCCGACAGAATGCAGAACTTGTTTTAAGCCGTGACACCGAACGGATTAAGCGTGAAGAATTGCGTACCATAGGTGCCGTAAAAGAAATTCAGACGCTTTTGGGATTACAGCATATTGAGCGAATGGAAGCGTTTGATATTTCCAATATCAGCGGTTTTGCCAATGTGGGTTCCATGGTGGTTTATGAAAAGGGAAAACCAAAGCGCAGTGATTATCGTAAGTTCCGTATTAAATCCGTGTCGGGACCGGATGATTATGCCTGTATGAAAGAAGTGCTTACCAGACGATTTGTGCACGGTCTGGAAGAGCGGGAAAATACAGACAGGGAATATGGCAGTTTTACAAGATTTCCGGACTTGCTGCTTATGGACGGCGGTAAAGGTCAGGTAAATATTGCAAAACAGGTTTTGGAGGAACTGAAACTTTGCATACCGGTATGCGGTATGGTAAAAGATGACAATCACAGAACCAGAGGCTTATATTATAATAATATTGAAATACCGATTGATACCCGGTCAGAAGGTTTTCATTTGATTACCAGAATTCAGGATGAGGCGCATCGTTTTGCCATTGAATATCATCGTTCGTTGCGCTCCCAGGCTCAGGTACATTCTGTGTTGGATGAAATACCGGGGGTGGGTCCTGCAAGACGAAAATCCCTGATGAAGAGTTTTGTGTCCATTGATGAGTTAAAGCAGGCAGATGCAAACACCATTTCAGAACGTGCCGGTTTACCTCTTCACATTGCAGAAGGAATCGTAACTTTCTTTTCGGGAAAAGGGAAAAAATAAAAGAAAAAAACTGTTTGCGGGAGACTTGCAGCAATAAAAAATGCAATACTCCCATAGTTGAATTAAAAATACAACTATGTTAAAATCAGTTTATGCAATTATGTGCTTTTGATAAAATAATGTAGGGGAGGACATATCAATATGCCCAGTATAAGTTTGGCGAAAATTGTAGAAAAAATGAAGTTGGAGTCATTGACTCCGGAAATCGATATTAAGGGAATTAAAATCAAACAACCGGATATCAATCGTCCTGCGTTGCAGATTGCAGGTTTCTTTGAACATTATGAAGCGACCCGATTACAGATTATCGGTTTCGTGGAATATAAGTATATGATGTCTTTGACGGAAGAACGCAAAGAAGAAATCTATACCAAACTTTTAAGTTATCCGATTCCTTGTATTGTATTCTGCAGAGAATTGGAGCCGGATGAACTGTTTTTGAAAAAAGCAATCGAAAATAATGTTCCTCTTTTTAAAACAAAGAAGACGACTTCTGCTTTTATGGCGGAAATTATCCGTTGGCTCAACGTAAAACTTGCTCCCTGTATTTCGGTACACGGTGTATTGGTTGATGTTTATGGTGAGGGTGTATTGATTGTAGGTGAAAGCGGTATCGGTAAAAGTGAGGCAGCCTTGGAACTTGTAAAACGTGGTCATCGTCTGGTTACCGATGACGTGGTAGAGATTCGTAAGGTCAGTGATGATACCATTATCGGTACGGCGCCGGATATTACCAAGCATTTTATTGAAATCCGTGGTGTAGGTATTGTCGATGTTAAGACTTTATACGGTGTATCCAGCGTAAGGGATACCCAGAATATTGACTTGGTAATTAAGTTGGCAGACTGGAATAAGGATACGGAATATGACAGACTCGGTCTGGAAGAAGAGTATACCGAATATCTTGGTAAAAAAGTAGTTTGTCATAACATTCCGATTCGTCCCGGCCGTAACCTTGCGGTAATTTGTGAGTCGGCAGCGGTTAACCATCGTCAGAAGAAGATGGGATATAACGCAGCACAGGAACTGTATCAGCGTGTACAGAATTCTCTTGCAAAGAAACGCGAAGATGAGGACGACGAGTAGAAGTCAAAAGAATGATATAAAAAACAAAGTGTAATATAAGAAAAAATAGGAGATAACGAAATGAGCAAATTTATTTTTGGTGTTGATTTGGGCGGTACTACCGTTAAAATGGGTCTTTTCGATGCGGAAGGTACTGTACTTGATAAGTGGGAAATTGTTACGGTAACAGAAAACAACGGTTCTAAAATTCTTCCGGATATCGCGGACAGCATCCTTGCGAAAATGGCAGAACGTAATATGGATAAGGCTGATGTAATCGGTGTAGGTATCGGTGTTCCCGGACCTGTGGATGCGCAGGGTGTTATACATAAGGCAGCAAACTTGGGTTGGGGTGTATTCAACGTAAGTGAAACCTTAAGCGAATTGGTTGGACTTCCTGTTAAGTCCGGTAATGATGCAAACGTTGCCGCTTTAGGCGAAATGTGGAAAGGCGGCGGTCAGGGATATTCCAATATGGTAGCCGTAACTTTGGGAACCGGCGTTGGCGGCGGTATTATTATTGAAGGGAAAGTGCTTGCAGGAGCAACGGGTTCCGGCGGTGAAATCGGTCATATTTGTGTAAATGAGAATGAAGAAGCGGTTTGCGGTTGCGGAAAGAAAGGTTGTCTGGAACAGTACGTATCAGCAACCGGTATTGCAAGACTTGCCAATATCCGTCTTGCGAAAGATGATATGCCCAGTACTCTTCGTGATTGTGCAATCTCTGCAAAGTCCGTATTTGATGCGGTAAAAGAAGGAGATGCGCTTGCAATCGAAGTGGCAGAGGAATTTGGTGAATGTCTCGGTAAGGCATGTGCAATGATTGCGTGTGTAGTAAATCCTGACGTGTTTGTAATCGGCGGTGGTGTAAGTAAGGCAGGCCCCGTACTTTTGGATTACATTGTCAAAAATTACACACCGAATGTATTCCATGGCAGCAGAGATACAAAATTTGCATTGGCAACACTCGGAAACGATGCAGGAATTTACGGTGCAGCAAAACTGGTTTTAGAATAAGTGATAAACCGGAAAGGTGGAAATTATTTCCACCTTCCTTTTGCAGTAGGACAAATTGTCATAAAGAGTATGTAAACTGCGTAGAATGAAAAAGAAGTTGATAAGTTCGCAATCAACCAAAATGAGTTTTTATGAAATTCAAACGGGAAGAGGTAAACGTGAATACAGTATTTTATAACCAATTAAAAGAACTGCTTCCTACAGCGGAAATTTTTTATGAAGAACCTATGAGTAAACATACAACGTTTCGCATTGGCGGTGCGGCAGATGTTTTTATTAAAATATCCGAAGAAGAACAACTCAAGACGTTGATTCCGTATCTTACCGAGAAACACATTCCTTATTATGTGATTGGAAAAGGAAGTAATCTGCTGGTGGGAGATAAAGGATTTCGTGGCGTAGTTCTCCAGTTGGCGGATACGTTTGAAACCGTAAAAGTGAATCTTAATGTAATTACGGCCTGCGCAGGAGCGAGTATGGCAATGATTGCCAAGGCAGCGCAACAGAACGGATTAACAGGTTTGGAATTTGCAGCAGGCATTCCCGGAAGTGTCGGCGGCGGTGTCATTATGAATGCCGGCGCATATGGCGGAGAAATGAAAGATGTGATTTCTAAAGTACGGTTTTTGTGCAGGGACGGCAGTGTTAAAGAGTATACCGGTGAGGAAATGTGTTTCGGTTATCGTACCAGTGCATTAAAAAATAAGCCTGAATATATTGTGCTGGAAATAGAGATGCTATTACAGCCGGGAGATAAAGAAGAAATTCTTAAGAAAATGCAGGAACTGGCAGTGTGTAGACGTGAAAAGCAACCTTTGGAGTATCCCAGTGCGGGCAGTACGTTCAAAAGACCGGAGGGATATTTTGCCGGGAAATTAATCGGTGATGCAGGCCTTGGAGGTTATGCAGTAGGAGATGCCTGTGTTTCTGAGAAACATAACGGATTCGTTATTAACCGGGGAAAGGCATCGGCCCAAGATGTGCAGACATTAATCGAAATCATACAATGTAAAGTATATGAACAGTTTGGTGTAGAATTGGAGCGGGAAGTAATTTATCTCGGTGATTTTATGTAGAGTGTATTACCGATTTAGAGGATGGATAGCGGTCATGTTATGAAACGTGTGAATTTGGAAGCATAAGAAGAAGGAGAATTCGAATGAGATTTGTAATCGTTACGGGTATGAGCGGCGCAGGAAAACTGACAGCGCAGAAAATGATGGAAGATATGGGCTATTATTGCGTTGATAATCTTCCTGTCCCTTTGATTGACAAATTTGTGGAACTGATTCTGGAGCCCAGTCAGGAGATTACTAAGGTAGTATTAGGCATTGATGTCCGGGCGGATCAGTCTTTTGATGATGTTATGACAGCGCTGGATAATTTGAAAGCGAAAGGATTTTCTTATGAGATTCTTTTTATGGAGGCCAGCGATGCAACCCTTATGAAACGGTATAAGGAAACCAGAAGAATGCATCCTTTGGCTATGGGCGGCCGTGTGGCAGACGGTATTGCACGGGAACGTCAAATTCTTGAAAAGATGAAGTCGGATGCGGATTATATTATTGATACATCACATCTTTTAACAAGAGAATTAAAAGAGGAATTAGACCGTATTTTTATCAGTAACAAGGATTATAACAGCCTGATGGTAAATATTGTTTCCTTTGGCTTTAAACACGGTATTCCGGCGGATGTTGATTTATTATTTGATGTACGATTCCTTCCGAATCCGTTTTATATTGATGAGTTAAAACCGAAAACCGGAAATGATCAGGAAGTAAGGGATTATGTCATGAGTTTTCCGGAGGCGGGAGATTTTTTACAGAAATTAACAGATATGATTTCTTTCTTAATTCCAAATTATATCAAGGAAGGAAAGAATCAGTTGATTGTAGGTATTGGTTGTACCGGCGGAAAACACAGAAGTGTAACTTTGGCAAATAAGTTATATGAGCAGTTAAAAGATAAGGGGAACTATGGATTGACAGTATCCCATCGAGATGCATAACGGGAGTGGAAAAATGTCATTTTCACAGGAAGTAAAAGATGAATTAGAAAAACAAATCGGTCAGGCAAGACATTGTCGTATTGCGGAACTGGCAGTGATTTTGTTATCTTACGGACGGGTTGAAACGGCGCAAACCGGACAAAAACAACTAATTGTGTCGTCTGAACATGAAACAATTGTAAGAAAATACTTTACATTGTTGAAAAAAACATTTAATATAGAAAATGGCGTGTTAAATCCCGTCATTTCGACAGAAAATGCAGGGCATATGTTTGAAGGGGTTTTAGAAGACGAAGCCCTTATGGAAACTGTTCTAAAAGCCGTAAAAATGTGGAATGATGAGAAGCAGACCATGCGGAAACAAAGTGATGTTTCGGATGTGTTGCTGAAGTCGGCCTGCTGTAAAAGGGCTTTTTTGCGGGGATGTTTCCTGTGCGCAGGTTCCATGAGTGATCCGCAGAAAGGTTATCACCTGGAATATCTTTGCAACAACGAGGAAATGGCAGGACAATTGCTGAAAGTGATTGCAGATTTTGGGGTAGAGGCCAAAACGGTACGCCGTAAGAAATATTATGTGGTTTATATCAAGGAAGGTGCATCCATTGTAGAACTTTTGAATGTTATGGAGGCACATATCAGTCTGATGAATTTGGAGAATACCCGTATTTTAAAAGAAATCGGGAATCATACCAATCGCAAGGTAAATTGTGAAACAGCCAATCTGATTAAAGCGGTAAATGCAGCAAATAAGCAGATTGAAGGGATTGAGCGAATTCGCGATGTAAAGGGTCTTGACAGTCTGCCGGCACCTTTGCGGGAAATGGCAGAAGTAAGATTACAGTATCCGGATGCTACGTTGGGAGAATTGGGGAATTATCTGTCCCCGCCGATTGGTAAGTCGGGAGTAAACCACAGATTGAGAAAATTAGGGGAGATAGCAGATAAACTTTAGTGAAAAGGCAAGTGCTTTGTTGGGGGACAAAGTGATGGTCATGTGTAAAGATAAGGAGGATTGGACATGATTCAGAAGGATATTAAGATCAAATTGTCCGGCGGTCTGGAAGCGAGACCGATAGCAGTGCTGGTTCAGGTAGCAAGTCAGTACGACAGCACAGTTTATCTTCAGATTGATAACAAGAAGGTAAATGCTAAAAGTATTATGGGTATGATGAGCCTTGGCTTAAATTCCGGCGAAGAAGTAACTGTTTTAGTTGATGGTGCCGATGAGAAGGAAGCATTAGAGAGCATTGAAAAGTACTTAAGCGGTGAAGAATAAAACACACATGAAAAGAGAACACAAAAAAAGTGTTCTTTTTTCACGTTTTAGGCATAAATGGTTGATAGGATACCTTTGTGCAGGAGGAAAATTGTGGGAATGAAGAAACTTTTATTTATATATAATCCTAAGTCCGGAACGGGAAGAATCAAAGGCAAATTATCTGATGTAATAGACATGTGTGTCAAAGAAGGATATGAGGTAACCATACGTCCGACCCAGGCTGCATTGGATGCGATGGAATACGTGTCAGAGAACGGACAACGGTTTGATAAAATTATTTGCAGCGGCGGCGACGGTACATTGGATGAAGTGGTAAAAGGGTTGTTGGAATCAGGATGCGATATTCCGATTGGTTATATTCCGGCGGGGAGTACCAATGATTTTGCGACAAGTTTGGGAATTCCCTCTTCTCCATTAAAAGCAGCAAAAGTAGCGGTGTACGGAGAACCCTTTGCGTGTGATATCGGTAAATTTAATGACGATTACTTCGTATATGTGTCGGCTTTCGGCATACTGACGGAAGTCTCTTATGAAACGGATCAAAAGGTCAAAAATGTGCTCGGACATATGGCATATGTGGGCGAAGCAATCCGCAGTTTTAATCCCGCAACATTAAAGCCTTATAATTTAAGTGTGATTACGGATGACCGGATGATTAAGGATGATTTTATTTATGGTATGGTGTCTAATTCGGCTTCCATCGGCGGAATGAAAATTTTACCGGTCAATGAAATTGCGTTGGATGATGGTGAGTTTGAGGTGCTTTTGATTAAGTACCCAAGAAGTATCGAAGAAATTAATATGATGGTTTCTTCCCTTCTGGCGCAAGAACCGGATCCGGACTATATGTATTATTTTAAAACATCTCATCTGGAGATTCATTCCGAGGAACCGGTAGCTTGGACGTTAGACGGAGAAAACGGTGGTGTGCATAAGGATGTAGAAATAAACAATATCGGAAAAGCATTTCAAATTTGTGTACCGGAGAGGAAATAAAAGCGAGGTTTTAAGCCTCGCTTTCGTCTTTTTTATACTCCATAATATCTGAAACGGAACAATCCAATATTTTACAAAAAACATCAATCGTATGAGTACTTACGCTTTCATTTCTTTTCAGTCGCGTAATTTGTGCAGGGCTGACATGGTATTTTTTGATTAATGTGTATTGTGAAATTCCTTTTTCTTTCATTGTATCCCAAAGTTTGTCATATACAATCATAGGTTGTCTCCCAATGAATTATTATAAGTTGAATAAAATTTTATTGTGTCATCTTTCTCTTGAATATTAACCGAAAGCGGTATATAATCATATTAACCAAAAATGGTTAATATATTCTGGGAGGAACAAATGAAAAAGAAATGTAAAAAACTGGTAGCCTTAAGTATTGTTTTGACAATGACTATAATGTTGGGATGCCAAAATAGCGATAGTTCTGTTGAACAGCCGTCTTCCGATGAAGTGGTAAGTTCGGAAGTTGTGGAAGAAGTGCAGATTAATTATGCGACAGCAAGTGCGGAAGAACTGCTGGAATGGTTAAAAGTGAATCCGAAGGATATGGAGGCAATAAGGGCGTATATTGATGCGAAAGGGTATGCGGATTCTGTTGTGGTGGATAGTACAAAACTGTCAATTATGCAGAATGTATTGGTGGATAAGGAATTGTCATATGTACAGGTATATCAGAATGAACAGCCGTATATAACAGGTCCGGATTATGGCATTGATTGTGAATGGTCGCAACTGGAGAATTATGTAGCACAGGCGGATGAACAGGGCAGAATTGTATCTGCATCTTTTGCATCTGTTGCGGGATATGATTGTAAAGATATTATATTTGAGTATGATGAAAATGGTTTATTGTCTAAAATTACTGCTACTGCAGATATTTGGGGTACGGATAGAAAACTCGAAATTTTTTATGAGAACGGACAAATGCAGAAGAAGATGATTGATGGTAATTTAAAGGAACAATATACTTATAACGGAAACGGACAGTTAACCCAGAGAAAAGAATATTTCCAAAGTTATGATTATTCGTCGGTTTCCCAATATACGCCGTGGTCTGTTACATATGATGCAGGTTCTGCTAAAGTAAAAGTAAAATTGCAGGAGTATGATGATTTTATGGGTGAAGTGGTTGGTGAAGAGGAACGTATTTATGTTGTTGATGCAAATGTGCCTATGGAATGTTACAATTACGGAGCCGGAGGATATATGGGTACGTGTACTGCAAGAATTGCATTGGAAGACGGCGGTTGGGAAGAACGAAGTTATGATGATGAAACTGAAAACGGAGAAATTACCGGATACGATTTAAAACGTTATTCTGCTGAAGGTAAATTAGTGGCAGAGTCATCTGCCGGTGAAGAAATTACATACTATTATCATAACGGTATAATAAAAGAGACTACGGATTTTGCGGGAACTGTTTTTTGTGACAGTACGGAAAATTATGATAGTGCTACGGGGAGATATCAGTATACATATCAATTTTATGAAGGGTATGAAGAAGTGCATTGGGGATGGCTGGCAGACGTGCCTTCGGGTACTGCTGCAATGACGTTGCATTATACGGCAACGGAGGCTGCAGATGTTCAGGTTTTGCATTATATGAGTAATCGGATTCCCGGTATTTATGAAAAAACATATTATGATGCACAGGGGAATATTATTTATATTGAAGAATATTCCATTAATGCCTGGGGGGAAAATGAATATTATATTACCACTACTTTTGATAAAGACGGAAATCCTATGCAGAATATTACATACTCCTATGTGGTATATTCGGAAGACGGAATGGCTGCTCGTGTAAGGGATTATGTTTTTACTGCGACGCAGAAGCTGGATAATTCCTTTTTTATGGATATAAACGATAAACGTAAGGAAGAGGATGTGTACGATATTACATATTATTTCTCTGAAAGTATACAAAATTAATTAAGGTAAAGAACACTGCATATTATTCTAATAACAGGATGTTATGCAGTGTTTTTTATTTGCATAAATACTCTTGTCACATTTTCACAACGTAGTTATGGAAACAATAACCAAAATCTTTAACTGAAAATGACAAATTTGCATAAAAAACTTGTAAGTTTATGTGGATTTTACTGTGAAAATGTATTAAAATGTAGATTAGAATTTGGGGAAAACAGCGAAAGATTTTTCGTGTTGTATTATTGGAGGTTACTTTTATGATATCGAATCAGATTTTACAGAGCACCATTGATGGTATTAAGGGGATTAGCAGGGTAGATTTGACGGTTGCGGATGTGGATGGCAAGGTTATAGCGACAACGCAACTTTCACCGAATAATTTGACAATGGCAATCGTGGAGTTTGCCAAGTCGCCTGCAGACAGCCAGGAGATTCAGGGAAGTCAGTTTTTTAAGATTTATGATGAACAGCAGTTAGAGTATGTTTTAATTTCTGCAGGTGCCGGTGAGAATTCTTATACCGTGGGTAAAATGGCAGCGTTCCAAATCCAGACGTTGCTGGTGGCTTATAAAGAACGTTTTGACAAAGATAACTTTATTAAGAATCTTTTGCTGGATAATTTGTTGTTGGTGGATATTTACGGTCGTGCAAAGAGATTACATATTCAAACGGATGCCAAACGTGTGGTTATGATTGTGGAAACCGAAAGCGGAAGAGACAACAATGCACTGGAATTGGTAAAGCATGCGCTTGGAAACAGCAGTAAAGAATTTGTCACGGCGGTAGACGAAAACAATGTTGTTATTGTTAAGGATTTGACCGACGAACAGAACAACAAAGAGATTGATAAAACTGCCAAAGGAATTGTCGCATTCCTGCAGAAGGAAGGCTTGAAAGACGTACATATTGCATACGGAACGAACGTAAATGAAATTAAGGATGTGAGCCGTTCTTACAAAGAAGCGAAGATGGCGCTGGATGTAGGTAAAATTTTCTTTAATGAGAGAAGTGTGATTGCGTACAGTGAACTTGGTATCGGTCGTTTGATTTATCAGTTACCGATTCCGCTGTGTAAAATGTTTATCAAAGAAATTTTTGACGGTAAGAGTCCGGATGATTTTGATGAAGAAACTTTGGTTACCATCCATAAGTTCTTCGAAAACAGTTTGAACGTATCCGAGACTTCACGACAACTTTTTATCCACAGAAATACTTTGGTATATCGTTTGGATAAATTGCAGAAGAGCACAGGGCTTGATTTGCGCGTGTTTGAAGATGCAATTACCTTTAAGATTGCATTGATGGTTGTAAAATACATGAAGTATATGGAAAGTTTTGAGTATTAATTCTTTTGACCGGGAAGATGATGCGCTCAAAAGAATGAGTAATTAAAGAGGAGAACAAAATGGCAAAAGACACAAAAAAGAAGCGTAAGGTAAAAGCGAATTCCAATGTGGAAAAATACGCAATTTGTCTTGAAAATATCAATAAGTCTTATGAGGACGGAGTGCCTGCCTTAACAGATGTTAATTTAAAAATTACGCCCGGAGAATTTGTCTTTATTGCAGGTGAGACCGGTTCCGGTAAATCAACATTGATCAAACTGCTTTTGAGAGAAATTAAAGCAGACAGCGGAAACATCAATGTATGCGGTTACGATTTGATGCGGATTAAAAGAAGAAATGTTCCGAAGTTCCGCCGAAACTTGGGTGTGGTATTCCAGAACTTCCGACTTTTAAAAGAGCGTAATGTATACGACAACGTAGCATTTGCGCAGAGAATTATCCAGAAGTCCGAACGTGAAATCCGTAAGAATGTGCCCAGCATTTTATCTGCGGTAGGTCTTGCAGGTAAATATAAGGCAAAACCGAAGCAGTTATCGGGTGGAGAGCAACAGCGTGTAGCCTTGGCGAGAGCCTTGGTAAATAAGCCGTCAATTTTGTTGGCGGATGAGCCTACCGGTAATCTGGACCCGAAGAATACTACTGAAATCATGCATCTTTTGGAGAAAATCAATGAGAACGGTACTACGGTAGTGGTGGTAACCCATAACCGTGAAATTGTAAACCTGATGCAGAGACGTGTTATTACCCTCAGAAAAGGTGTTATTGTAAGCGACGAGGAAAAGGGTGGATATATTGATGAAGATTAGTACATTTTTTTATACATTAAGACAGGGAATTATAAATGTATTCCGGAATAAATGGTTTACGTTGGCATCTTTGGCGACCATTAGTGCCTGTTTATTTATTTTCGGCCTTGCATATTCTCTTTTGGTCAATTTTCAACATATGATTAAAACCGCGGAAGAGGGTGTGTCCATCACCGTTTTTTATGATGAAGGACTGCCTCAGGAAGAAATTGATTTGATTGGTGCCCAGATTGGAGCAAGAACGGAAGTATCCCGTGTGGTATTTGTATCTGCGGATGAAGCATGGGCAGAGTTTTCTGCGGAACTTGGGGAAGCGGCGGAAGGTATTACAGAGAATCCGTTGGTTAATTCCGCAAACCATGAAATTTATTTGAGTGACGTATCTGCGCAGACACAGTTGGTAAAATATATTGAACAAATTGAAGGTGTGCGTAAGGTAAATCAGTCGGAATTTACGGCCAACCTTTTTACGGGTGTGAACTCATTGGTAACCTATGTATCCATCGGTATGATTGCCATTCTTTTATCCGTATCCGTATTCTTAATCAGCAATACCGTAACCATTGGTATTTCTGTACGTAAGGAAGAAATTACGGTTATGAAATACATCGGTGCAACAGACTTTTTTGTACGTGCGCCTTTCGTATTTGAAGGTATTATTATCGGACTGATTGGTTCTGCATTGCCGTTGGTTTTGCTTTACTATATCTACGAAGTGGCATTAAAGTTCCTTGCCGATAAATTTGCATTCCTTTCCAACCTGTTGGTAACATTACCGGTATGGGATGTTTTTACGGTATTGATTCCGGTTTCTTTGGCAATTGGTGTGGGTATCGGTTTCTTTGGAAGTTTCTTTACGGTCAGAAAACATTTAAAAGTTTAAAATTAGGGTAAAAACGATAGAATGAAGAAAAGTGTGAAAAGGTATTTAATCAAGGGAATTCTGGTTTGTTTCGTATTTCTTGCCGTGCTTTTGATTTCTGACAGCGAAGTATCCGCCAATCGTATTGCGGAACTGGAAGCCAGTATACAGGAAAAAGAAGCGGAGATTAATGCAGCGGAGAAGGAAAAGAAAGAATTGACAGCCGGTTTGACAAATGTGGAAAATGTCAAAAAGGAATTGGAAAAAAGCAAAGCAAATCTGACATCATATGTAAAAGAACTGGATGCTTCCGTGGCAAACATCCAGGAGAAAATTGATACATTAACCGAACAGATTGCGGAGAAAGAGGCTGAAATTCAGAAAACAAAACAGGAACTGGCAGAAGCGGAACAGACGGAAGCAGATCAATATGAGGCGATGCAGAATCGTATGCAGAGCATCTATGAGCAGGGTGACATGTATTATCTTGAACTGCTGGCAGAGTCCGGAAGTTTGGCAGATTTTTTAAATCGTCTGGATTATATTGAGCAGTTATCACAATATGATAACAATTTATTGATAGAATATCGTGGTGTGGTTGAGTATGTAAGTCTTTGCAAAGAGAAACTGGAAGTCGAGCAGGAAGTTTTGAATGAAACCAAGGTGGCTGCGGAAGCAGAACAGCGCGCTATGGAAGAACTGATTGCGGAAAAAGAAGCAGAGATTAAAGCATATGAAGAAGATATTTCAAAGAAAGAAGAATTGATTGCGGCTTATGAGGCTGAAATAGCAGAACAAACCTCTGTTATTGAAGCGTTGGAGGCAGCGGTTGAGGCAGACCGACAAAGTCTGTGGGGAGAGCGTGTATACAATGGCGGCATGTTTTGTTGGCCGGCGCCTTCTTATACCCGTATTTCTGATGATTACGGATACAGACAACACCCCATTTTGAATGTGCAGCAGTTCCATACAGGTGTAGATATGGCGGCACCGGGCGGAACACCCATTCTTGCGGCATACGATGGTATGGTTGTGCAGGCGTCTTATAATGCGTCTATGGGTAATTACGTTATGATTGACCACGGAAGCGGACTGTATACTATTTACATGCATGCCCAAAAACTGATGGTAAGTTCGGGTGAGGAAGTAAGCAGAGGCGAACAGATTGCAACGGTAGGAACTACCGGAAGAAGTACCGGTAACCATTTGCACTTCAGCGTTCGTTTGAACGGAAGTTATGTGAGTCCCTGGGGTTATATCAGCAAGCCGTAAGGTTGAAAAAAGAATTCTATTGTTTATGCGATGGTAATATTGTTAAAACTAAAGTAATAAATTTAATTTAAGAAAAGTATTTTATAAAAGTAATTTTATAAAATGCATTATCTTGGGAAAGAAGAAAACCATGACAAATAAGGGTAAAATCAAATATTTTACATTGGGCCTTTTGGTGGCCTCACTTTGGTTTCTGGTGATTGGAGGTATTTGCCTGTTAATCAGTTGCGGAATCCTGGGACCGAAGGGTGATAAAGACAGTGGTGCGGTTACCGACGCGAACGTGGAGAAGATAGAACATTTTCAGAGATTATTGGAAACCTATTATTATGAGGACGTTTCCAGAGAAGAATTGGCAGATGGTGTTTTATACGGATTAATGGAGACAGTGGGAGATCCATACACCTGTTACTATTCCGTGGAAGAAATGGAAGAATTGACAGCGGATATCGAAGGAATTTTCCATGGCATTGGCGCATACTTAGAGATGGATTACGATAAAGGATATGCCAAAATCAGCGGAATTATTGATGGAACTCCGGCAAGCCAATCGGATATTAAAGTTGGCGATTATGTTGTTGAAGTAGATGGCGTGGACACTTATGAAATGACCTTAACGGATGTTGTAGCTATGATTCGCGGCGATGCAGGGACTCAGGTAACTCTTACTTTAAATCGTAACGGTTCTGAACTGGAGGTTACGGTTACCCGCCAAAATATTGAAACCCCTACGGTAAAATATGAATTGCTGGAAAATGATATTGCATATATTACCGTGACGGAATTTGATGATGTGACTACTTCGCAATTTAAGGAAGCATTAGATCAACTGGAGGCGGACCAGGCGAAAGGATTGATTCTGGATGTACGTGGTAATCCCGGAGGAAATCTTTCGACGGTTGTTGAAATGTGTCAGTTGATGTTGCCGGAAGGTATGATTGTATATACCGAAGATAAGTACGGGCAGCGTAATGAATATAAATGCGACGGTGCACATGAATTTAAATTGCCCCTTGTATTACTGATTGACGGAAGTTCGGCCAGTGCATCGGAAATTCTTGCAGGTGCCGTTAAGGATTATAAAATAGGTACTTTGGTCGGAACCACGACCTATGGCAAGGGTATTGTACAGAAAATATTCTCTTACGAGGACGGCTCTGCAGCCAAGATTACCGTAAGTAAATATTATACGCCGAACGGATATAATATCCATGGCGTAGGCATTGAACCGGATGTGGAAGTTCCTTTTGATGCTGATTTATATTTGGAAGAAGAAATTGATAATCAGTTGGAAAAGGCGATAGAGATTATAACGGAAGAAATTGAGAAGTAGACTTTTAACATAAAAGATAAATATAACAGCATTTTGACTCGGAGGAATCAAAATGCTGTTTTTGTGAGAAAAATCCTTTACTTCCCACTATACATTTTAAAAAAATGTGTTATACTATATTAGAATGTATGTTCGATAATATAAGCAAGTACAGTACTATGTCGTAATCATTTTTCGAAGAATTATATAGTTTAAGAAGTTAGGAAAAGAGGTTTTATGGAACACTTTAAACTACATTCCGAATATCAACCTACCGGCGACCAACCGCAAGCAATAAAAGCACTGGTGGAAGGGTTTCAAAAAGGTAACCAATTCCAGACGCTTCTTGGCGTTACCGGTTCCGGTAAAACTTTTACAATGGCAAACGTAATTGCGGCGTTAAACAAACCGACGCTGGTAATTGCGCATAATAAAACATTGGCGGCGCAACTTTATGGTGAATTTAAGGAGTTCTTTCCGGAGAATGCGGTGGAATATTTTGTATCCTATTACGATTATTATCAGCCGGAAGCGTATGTACCTTCCAGTGATACTTATATTGCCAAAGATTCTTCCATCAATGAGGAAATTGATAAATTGCGTTTGTCAGCAACTGCATCTTTGGTGGAGCGTAAAGATGTTATTGTGATTGCCTCCGTGTCATGTATCTATGGTTTGGGAAGTCCTGACGACTATATGGATATGATGGTATCGTTGCGCCCCGGACAGCAAAAGGATAGGGATGAGGTTATTCACGAACTGATTCAGATACAGTATGAACGTAATGATATGGATTTGAACCGTGGTTGTTTCCGCGTTCGGGGGGATGTTCTGGAAGTGGCACCTGCGCAGGGCGGGCAGTATATTATCCGTATAGAATTTTTTGGAGATGAAATTGATAGAATATCAGAAGTAGACCAGTTGACAGGAAAACCTCATGCGACTTTGGAACATATTGTAATTTTTCCGGCCTCTCATTATGTGGTGGCACCGGAGAAAATGCAGAAGGCTTGTGAAAGCATTGAGGCTGAGTTGAAAGAGAGAGTTGCCTTTTTTAAGAGCGAAGATAAATTATTGGAGGCACAGCGTATTTCGGAGCGCACGAACTTTGACATTGAAATGTTGCGTGAGACCGGGTTCTGTTCGGGGATTGAGAATTACTCCAGACATTTAAGCGGTGCTGCGCCGGGAGAACCGCCCCATTGTCTTTTAGATTATTTTAAAGATGATTTTTTGATGATTGTGGACGAGTCGCATATCACCGTTCCACAGGTGGGAGGTATGTTTGCGGGAGACCGTTCGCGTAAGAATACATTGGTGGACTATGGTTTTCGTCTGCCTTCGGCATTGGATAACAGACCCTTGTGTTTTGAGGAGTTTGAGAGTAGGATAGATCAGATTCTGTGTGTGTCGGCGACGCCTTCCGAATATGAGAGGACGCATGAGATTTTACGTGCAGAGCAGATTATCCGCCCTACGGGACTTTTGGATCCGGAAATTGATGTGCGGCCTGTAGAAGGCCAGATTGATGATTTGGTAGCGGAAATCAATAAAACCATTGCTGCCAAAAACAAAGTTTTGGTCACTACACTTACCAAGAGAATGGCGGAAGATTTAACCGACTATCTAAAAGAAGTAGGCATCCGTGTAAAATATTTGCATTCGGATATTGATACGTTGGAACGTGCGGAAATTATCCGTGATATGCGTCTGGATGTTTTTGATGTTCTGGTTGGAATTAACTTGTTGCGAGAAGGATTGGATATTCCTGAAATTTCCTTGGTGGCTATTTTAGATGCGGACAAGGAAGGATTCCTTCGTTCTACGACATCGCTGATTCAGACCATAGGTCGTGCTGCCAGAAATGCAGAAGGTCATGTGGTGATGTATGCGGACAATATGACGGATTCCATGAAGGCGGCGATTGAAGAGACCAACCGTCGTCGCAGTATTCAGCAGGCCTATAATGAGGAACATGGTATTACACCGCAGACAATCAAAAAGGCAGTCAGGGATTTGATCAGCGTAAGCAAGGCAATTGCCAAGGAAGAATTGCGTCTTGAAAAAGATCCTGAATCCATGAGCGATAAAGAACTGGATGATTTGATTGCCAAGATTGAAAAGAATATGAAGAAGGCTGCTATGGAACTGAATTTTGAAGCGGCAGCAGAACTTCGTGATAAGATGACAGAATTAAAGAAAATTCGGCATGACAGAGAATAAACTGATATGATGATTGACGTGTCGACAGGAGTTGAGTAAAGAAAGGAAATTCTGCTTCAGAGTGAAGCAGATGGTGAACAAATGGCACAGAAAATGTTGTCCCGCAGTGAAAGTATCCGTATTAAAGGAGCCTGCGAGCATAACTTAAAAAATATTGATTTAGAGATACCCAGAAATCAATTTGTGGTCTTGACGGGTTTGTCCGGTTCCGGTAAATCATCCCTTGCGTTTGATACCATTTATGCGGAGGGGCAAAGAAGATATATGGAGTCCCTATCTTCTTATGCAAGACAGTTTCTCGGACAGATGGAAAAGCCCAATGTGGAGAGCATAGAAGGATTGTCACCGGCGATTAGTATTGACCAAAAGTCTACCAATCGTAATCCGCGCTCTACGGTAGGTACCGTAACGGAAATCTATGATTATTTCCGACTTTTATATGCCAGAATCGGTACACCGCATTGTCCGGAGTGCGGAAGGGAAATCCGCAGACAGAGTGTGGATGAAATGGCCAATCAGATTATGGAATTGCCGGAAGGAAGCAAGATTCAGTTGCTTGCGCCTATGGTTCGGGGGCGAAAAGGTGAACATGTTAAAATTCTTGACCGTGCCAGAAAAAGCGGTTATGTTCGTGTACGCATTGACGGCAATCTGTATGAACTGAATGAAGAGATTAAACTGGATAAAAATATCAAGCA
This sequence comes from Lachnospiraceae bacterium, assembly GCA_017473115.1. Lineage (GTDB taxonomy): Bacteria > Bacillota > Clostridia > Lachnospirales > Lachnospiraceae > UBA3766. The sequence continues at coordinate 85,093 of JAFUNC010000018.1, read as the reverse complement.
CAGTATTGATATAGTGGTAGATCGTCTTGTGATAAAATCGGAGATTTTGAGCCGTTTGACAAGTTCGGTGGAAACTGTTTTGAGCCTTGCGGAAGGATTGTTGACGGTTGATGTAATCGGAGGCGAAGAACTGCACTTCAGTCAAAGTTTTTCATGCCCCGATTGTGGTGTTAGTATTGAAGAAATTGAACCGAGAAGTTTTTCTTTTAACAATCCGTTTGGTGCCTGCCCGGAATGTTTTGGAATTGGTTATACCATGGAGTTTGTAGAGGAGTTGATTATTCCGGATAAAAGTCTCAGTATTAATCAGGGGGCTATCGCAGTAATGGGCTGGCAGTCCAGTAAGGATAAGGGAAGTTTTTCGAATGCATTATTGAGGGCCCTGGCGGAACGCTTTCAATTTAGTTTGGACACACCATACGAAGAATTGTCGGATGAGGTCAGACACATTTTGGTACACGGTACGGATGTGGAAGTGGATGTGTATTATGAAGGGCAACGCGGACGCGGCGTGTATCCCATTGCATTTGAAGGCATTATTAAGAATTCACAGCGCAGATACCGGGAAACATCATCTGATACCATGAAGCAGGAATATGAAACGTTTATGAGTATTATGCCTTGTGAATGTTGTAAAGGAATGCGCCTTAAAAAGTCTTCACTGGCAGTGACCGTATGCGATAAAAACATTTACGAAGTTACGAACCTTTCCGTAGTGGACTTGCAGGAATTTTTAAATAAAATGACACTGACCAGGCAACAGGAGATAATCGGTAAACAGGTTTTAAAAGAGATTCGGGCCAGAGTCGGTTTTCTTGCGGAAGTAGGATTGGAATATTTATCTTTGGGAAGGGCAACGTCGTCACTTTCGGGCGGAGAAGCACAGCGTATCCGACTTGCAACCCAGATTGGTTCCGGTCTGGTTGGTGTGTGTTATATTTTGGATGAACCAAGCATCGGTTTGCATCAGAGAGATAATGATAAGTTAATCGGTGCGTTAAAGAATCTGAAGGATTTGGGAAATACCTTAATTGTGGTAGAACATGATGAGGATACCATGTATGCGGCGGATTACATTGTGGATATCGGCCCGGGTGCCGGTGAACACGGCGGAGAAGTAATCGCTGCCGGAACGGCAGAAGATATTATGAAGGTAAAAGAATCCGTTACCGGTCAGTATTTATGCGGCAAAAAATTTATTCCGGTGCCCGACAAACGGAAGATGCCTACAGGATGGCTTACCATTAGGGGGGCGGAAGAGAATAATCTTAAGAAGATTGATGTGGATATACCTTTGGGAGTAATGACCTGTGTAACCGGCGTGTCCGGTTCGGGAAAGAGTTCTCTCATCAATGAGATTTTGTACAAATCGCTCGCAAAGAAATTGAACCGTGCTAGAACTATTCCCGGCAAACATAAGAGTATAAAAGGTGTGGAGCAGTTAGATAAGGTCATCGATATTGATCAGTCCCCCATCGGAAGAACACCCCGCTCGAATCCGGCAACCTATACCGGTGTGTTTGATCAGATTCGCGACTTGTTTGCGTCTACGGTGGATGCAAAGGCAAAGGGCTACAGTAAAGGACGTTTTAGTTTTAATGTAAAAGGCGGGCGTTGTGAGGCATGTAGCGGAGACGGTATTATTAAAATTGAGATGCACTTTTTGCCGGATGTTTATGTGCCGTGTGAAGTGTGCGGCGGTAAACGTTATAATCGTGAAACTCTGGATGTACATTATAAGGGTAAAAATATTTATGATGTGCTGGATATGACGGTAGAGGAGGCGTTGACATTCTTTGAGAACGTACCTTCCATCCAGCGAAAAATTCAGACACTTTATGATGTAGGTCTTTCCTATGTGAAATTGGGACAACCTTCCACGACACTTTCCGGTGGTGAAGCACAGCGTATTAAACTTGCTACCGAATTAAGCCGCAAGAGTACAGGAAAGACGATATACATTTTAGATGAACCTACTACAGGTCTGCACTTTGCGGACGTGCATAAATTGGTAACCATTTTACAACGATTGGCCGACGGCGGTAATACGGTGGTTGTGATTGAGCATAATTTAGATGTCATTAAGACTGCAGACTATATTATTGATATGGGTCCGGAAGGCGGTGACAAAGGCGGTACTCTTTTATCCAAGGGAACTCCTGAGGAAGTGGCGGCGGACAAAAAATCATACACCGGTCATTACATCAAGAAGATGCTTGACCGCGATCGGAAACTCAAAGAAGGTGCCAATTGATTCTTTTGATTTGAATTAGTCGAATGTTAGACTGGTGCGGATTATTTTATATTTCGCAAAGAACCGTTTTCGACTGTGTCAGCACTTAACGAGCAGAAATGGAATGCGCTGCGAGTTTAGTACTGCTACATCAGTCGAACGAGCGAGAGCGTGTTCGTTACGGAATATAAAATAATCCGCACCGTCATTATAAAAAACTATCCCTAAAGGTTAAGAATCAAAGATTTTTTGCCGATATAAATGGCAGAAACAAGGACGTAGTAAAAGGTCGGACGGAGCCGACACTTGTGATTACTGCGTTCTTTTTGCGTTTTTCTTATATTTTTTAGTGTAAAACTCTTTGATTTTCCTTGCGATTGGGTTATAATTACTTAGATTGGGTAAAAATGTAAACAGAATCCTTAGGAAGGAGAAGAGATATGCAATATACAGATATAGGAATTGACTTGGGAACAGCCAGTATTCTGGTTTATATAAGAGGTAAAGGTGTAGTGTTAAAAGAACCCTCAGTGGTTGCTTTTGATCGCGATACCAATAAGATTAAGGCTATCGGTGAGGATGCGCGTCTTATGCTTGGTAGAACCCCCGGAAACATTGTAGCGGTAAGACCGTTACGTCAGGGTGTTATTTCTAACTATACCGTTACCGAAAAGATGATGAAGTATTTTATTCAGAAGGCTCTTGGAAAGAAGACCTTCCGTAAACCCCGTATTGCGGTATGTGTGCCCAGTGGTGTAACCGAAGTTGAGCGTAAGGCAGTAGAAGATGCTACTTATCAGGCAGGTGCAAGAGAAGTGGCAATCATTGAAGAACCTATTGCAGCAGCGATCGGTGCAGGGATTGATATCGGCAAACCTTGCGGTAATATGATCGTAGATATTGGTGGCGGTACTTCAGACATTGCGGTTATTTCATTAGGCGGAACCGTTGTCAGCGAATCCATTAAGATTGCCGGCGACGATTTTGACGAAGCGTTGATTCGTTATATGAGAAAGAAACACAATCTTATGATTGGTGAAAGAACTGCAGAAGATATTAAAATTAAAATCGGTTCCGCATACAAGCGTGCCGAGGTTGATTATATGGATGTAAGAGGACGTAACCTGGTAACAGGTCTTCCCAACACCGTAAAAGTTTCTTCGGAAGAAACGGAAGAAGCATTAAAGGAAACCACATCCCAGATTGTAGAAGCAATTCATAGCGTATTGGAGAAAACACCTCCTGAGTTGGCAGCGGATATTGCTGACAGAGGTATTGTTTTAACCGGTGGCGGAAGTATGTTGAGAGGTTTGGAAGATTTGATTGAATCCAGAACCGGCATTAACACAATGACCGCAGAAGAACCTATGACATGTGTTGCAATCGGAACAGGTAAATATGTTGAGTTCCTTGCAGACAATCGTGAAGAACCGTAAGCAGTTGTTTTAACGGACATGCTATCGTAACCTAACCGTTGTTGCAGGAACCGAAAGAAAGGTCAAAAACGTATGTTAAAAGGATTGTACACTGCATACAGCGGTATGGTAAACGAACAGAATAGAATGGATGTACTTACCAATAACCTTGCAAATTCGGCAACGACGGGTTACAAGGCAGAGGGAGCAACCAGCCAGACGTTTGATGCCATGTTGGCATATCGAATCAAGGATGAACAGGATGGGTATGCCGGCGGTGTGTATTTAGGTAATAACAATCCCGGTGTAAAAATAGGTGAAACCTATACCGATTATTCCCAGGGTTCGTTCCGTGAGACCGGAAATACATACGATTTGGCATTATCGGGAGAAGGATTTTTTACCATTGAGTATACAAATCGTGCCGGAGAGACTTCCACTATGTACACCAGAGACGGTTCCTTTACTTTGACCAAAGAAGGTTATCTGGTAACCAAAGACGGCGATTATGTTCTTGGTAAGGGCGCCAACGGCGAAGTAGGACATATTAAGATTGACCCGACGCATGCGGCTGCCATTGATACGGAAGGACGCGTAATTCAAAATGATCAGGTCCTTGCAACCTTACAGATTACGGATTTTGAGGATTATAATTATTTGGAGCACTACGGCGAAAACTTTTATCAGCCGGTAGAAGGTGCGGAAATTACGGAATCTTCCGCCAAAGTACAATCCGGATATTTGGAAGCGTCTAATGTTCAGGTAGTACGTGAAATGGTAGAATTGATTAGCGTTACAAGACAGTATGAATCCAATCAGAAGATATTGCAGGCGTACGATGAAACGTTACAGATTTCAGTCAATCAGCTTGGTAAATTACAATAGGAGGGATAGCAGATGGTAAGATCACTTTGGACAGCGGCATCCGGTATGATTGCCCAGCAGAATAATGTGGATACGATTGCAAATAATCTTGCAAATGTAAATACAAGCGGTTATAAAACAGAAGTGGCAGAGTTTAAGTCCCTTTTATATCAGGATATTAATTCAAAATCCACTTCGGCAAATTCAGAACAAAAACCTATTCCTTCGCAGGTTGGATTGGGTGTACGAAATTCGGCAATTACATCCGTTTTTACCCAGGGTGCATTTTTGGATTCCAGCAATGATTTGGCATTTGCCATCAACGGAGACGGATTCTTTGGGGTAAAAGGACAGGATGGTAATACATATTATACAAGAAACGGTAACTTTGTTTTGGCTACGGATACCAAGGGACTGGCGTTAACAACCACAGACGGATTAAAGGTTTTGGATGCAGACGGTAAGCCGATTACTTTTGATGAAAGTTTTGTAGCCAGTCAGATTACCGTAACTGCAGACGGTCAGATTTGTTACCCGGACGAGGCAAACAATCCCCAGCCTTTGGGCATTGAAATCGGTCTTTGGCAGTTTAACAATCCTTCCGGCCTGGAGAAAAAAGACAGCGGTTTGTTCTCGGAATCAGCAGCCAGCGGCGGAGCAATGAATGAGTATACCAATGACAGTCTTGTACGTAGTGAATTAAGACAGGGATATTTGGAAGGTTCCAACGTACAGGTCGCAGACGAAATGGTAAATATGATTGTTGCCCAGAGAGCCTATGAATTGAATTCCAAGGCGATTCAGGCTTCCGATGAAATGATGCAGCAGGCAAACAATTTAAGAAGATAGTAGTGCATTAGAAAGGGTGTGTGGCTAAATGGATATCAGCGGTTTGACATCAGCATACAGCCAGTATGCCGAAAGTATTTCGGGTAATGCGAAGACGGACGCTCTGACCAAGAAGGTGTCAGGTGCGGATTATTCCAAAGCAACCGATGAAGAATTGATGGAAGTGTGCAAGGAGTTTGAAGCATATTTTCTGGAACAGATGTACAAAGAAATGATGAAGACCATACCGGAGTCGGAATTGACCTCAAGTGCTAATTCCACCTTGGTAGATTACTACAAAGATGAAATGATTAAGAAAGTGTCAGCACAGACTGCTGAACAGAGTAATATGGGTCTTGCGCAGACTTTGTATGAACAGATGAAACGAAATTACGAAGTATAATTTTTGACAAAGTTCTTACAGACCTGTCCGATGGTGTCAGGTCTGTTTTTCTTATTGTGGGAGTTTTTGATGATTATAAAAGGCTATGTTGACAATTTCAAATTTCGAAGTCAGGAAAACGGCTATGGTGTTTTTGTGCTTGTAACGGAAGACCTGGATGAAGGAGAAGTAACCTGTGCAGGATTGAGTAAAGGAATTGAAAAAGGGGATTATGTGGAATTGGATGGCGATATGGTAGAGCATCCGAATTACGGCCCTCAGATTAAGTATAAGACTTATAAAATTCTTCCGCCGCCGGATACGATTTCCGTGGAAAAGTATCTCGCTTCCGGAGCTATCAAAGGCATTGGCCCGGCATTGGCCATGCGCATTGTAAAGAAATTCGGCGAGGATACGTTTCGCATTATGGAGGAAGAACCGGAACGGTTGGCCGAGGTAAAAGGTATCAGTGAAAATAAAGCCCGGGAAATTGCCGGACAAATGGCTGATAAGAAAGAACTCCGGGATGCAATGCTTTATTTGCAGGAATATGGTGTGGGAAATACACTGGCAGTACGTATATATGAGAAGTACGGAATTGCAATGTACAGCATTTTAAAGGAAAATCCGTATAAATTGGCGGAAGATGTGAAAGGCATCGGTTTTAAGACGGCAGACGAAATTGCCATGAAGTTGGGAATGTCTGCGGATTCGGAGGACCGCATGAAAGGCGGCATTTTATATTGTTTACAATTGGCGGCAGCGGAGGGACATACTTTTTTACCGCAAAAAGAGTTGTTAGAGCGTTCGGCTGATATTCTTGAGGTAAGCAAAGATGCATTGGAGCCGGCGCTGACGGATTTACTGTTTGATAGAAAAATTGTAATGAAAAGCACAGAAGAAGAGGTTAAGGTTTTTCTGAGTTACTTTTATTATGCAGAACTTACCTGTGCCAGAGAAATGAAACGTTTACAGGAGGCGTACGACGGATATGAATTGTCGGAAGAAGCGCGGCAGGATGTGAACAGTTGTGTTGAGGATATTTTGCGGGAGGGACAGGCAGAACTGGATGATTTGCAGAAGGAAGCGGTTATGGAAGCCATCCGCAACGGCGTTTTTATTTTGACCGGCGGTCCGGGTACGGGAAAAACCACAACAATGCGTACCATTATCGAGTATTATGTTCGTACCAAGCACAATGTCGTTTTGGCGGCACCTACGGGACGGGCAGCGAAGCGTATGGAAGAAACGACGGGATATATGGCGAAAACCATTCATCGTTTGCTGGAGGTAAGCGGGGTACACGATGAAGGCGGTGAAGAACGTGCGGAATTTGGTCGAAATGAATATAATCCATTGGAGGCAGACGTTATCATTATTGATGAGATGTCTATGGTAGATATTTCACTGTTTTATGCGCTTGTGAAGGCAATCGCAACGGGAACAAGGCTGATTATGGCCGGCGATGTAGACCAACTTCCTTCGGTAGGCCCCGGAAATGTATTAAAAGATTTATTGAACAGCAAGGCTTATCCGGTTGTAAAATTAGAAAAGATATACCGGCAAAGTCTGGAAAGCGACATCGTAATCAATGCGCATAAAATCAATCGCGGCGAGGATGTGGTGCTCGGCAATGAGAGCAGGGAATTCTGTTGTGTGGAGCGAAATGATGTGTCGGTAATCCACAATGAAATTGTATCCCTGACCGAAGAAAAATTACCACGCTTTTTAGGGGTAAAACCCTATGAGATACAGGTGCTTACGCCTATGCGCAAGGGCAATCTCGGGGTGGAAAATCTGAATATTATTTTACAGCAAAAATTAAACCCGCCGGACGGAAATAAAAAGGAAATCTGCAGGGGAGAACGGATTTTCCGTGTGGGCGATAAGGTGATGCAGATTAAGAACAATTATGAAGCGGTATGGGTTATAAGGGGCTATAATGAAATCAAGGTTGACGAGGGCAAGGGTGTTTTTAACGGTGACGTAGGGGTAATAAAACGAATTGATGAATACAATAAAAGCCTTACCGTTATGTTTGATGACAACCGGCAGGTAGAATATCCAAACGGACAGTTGGAAGAACTGGAACTGGCTTATGCCATTACCATTCATAAATCCCAAGGCGGTGAATATCCGGCGGTGGTTTTACCTTTGTTGGATGGCCCCAGGATGCTTTTTAACCGTAATCTTTTGTATACGGCGGTGACCAGAGCGTCAAAAAGTGTTGTAATCCTCGGCAGTAAGGAAACCGTGCGACAAATGATTGCAAGAGGTGATGAACAGAAACGATATACGGATTTCAAGAACAGAATCAAAGAGGTGAGTGAAAATTAATTTTGGTAAGAACGTAGCAACCGAAGATAAAACGGTTAAGAGAAGTTGCACGAAAGAGAAAGAATATAAGTTACGTTCTGCAAAAGATAAATATTCGGAAGCGATAAAAGATTTCTTTTTTCCCAGACATTGTCCTGTTTGCGATACGGTGTTGGCGGGAAGAGAAGTATTAATTTGTAAAGATTGCAGTGATATTCCCCGCTTGGTAAAAGCACCGCGATGTGTCTGCTGCAGCAAACATTTGGAGCAGCAGGAGCAGGTCAGATGCAGAGACTGCGGCGGGAAAAGAAGAAATTTCGAATGGGGTGTTGCCCTATATGAATATGCATCGGTCCATGATTCCATTCATGCCTTTAAAAATTTAGGACGGGCTGAGTATGCAACCTTTTACGGAAGCCGGATGCGGCAGTTTTTATTGCCCGCAATCAAACGGATGGGAGGGGATGCATTGGTACCAATTCCCTTGCATTCATCCAAATTAAGAAGCCGGGGATATAATCAGGCTGCACTTTTGGCAAAGGAGATTTCAAGAGCGACAGGTATCCCGGTAAGGGAGGATATCCTTATCAGAGTACGAAAAACCGCATCTCAGAAAAAAATGGACCACATAACGCGACAAAATAATATGAAAAAGGCTTTTCATATGGTCAAAAATGATGTAAAATTAAAGACGATTATACTGGTGGATGATGTATTCACTACAGGAAACACCATTGAGTCCGCGGCTTTAGAATTAAAGCGCGGAGGTGCAGAGAAAGTATTTTTTATAGCCCTGGCAATCGGAAAGGGCTTGTAGTGCTGTTTAAAAGCATTCATTGGGAGGGTAAAAATGGACGTACGAAATTGCAGAAAATGTGGTAAGGTATTTAACTATATATCAGGTGTGCCTATTTGTCAGGCTTGTCGTGAATTGGAAGAGGAAAAGTTCCAAGAAGTTAAGAAGTTCGTACAGGATTGCAAAACGGCAGGTATTAATGAAATTGTGGAGCAGTGTGATGTCAGCCACACCCAGGTGAATCAGTGGATTCGCCAGGAGCGTTTGGTTTTTGCTGAGGATTCTCCTATTGGTATTAATTGTGAGGGCTGTGGTGCCATGATTAAAACCGGACGTTTTTGCGATAAGTGTAAGATTGATTTGGCAAGAGGTATTACCAATATTACCAAGCCGAAATTGGAAGCACCTGCGCCTGCGCGTAAGGATCCGAAGGATAATCCCAGAATGCGTTATCTGGATTAGGAAACGGTTGATAAAGTCAAATTGAGACAGAGGTTATTATGATTAGTGAACAGCGTGTGAAATTAATGACAAGACTTGCTGCTTACGAACAGAAGGAAGGAAAAAAGAATGAAGAAATCGGTTCTTATTTCCGGGGAGATTATATCAGTCTCCAGATTCTGAAGTCGGTAATCAGTGCAACCCTTGCATTCTTATTGATAGTAGGTCTTTTCGTATTGTATGATTCCGAATTGTTTTTATCGGATATTTATAAAATTGATATTCTGGAATATTTGAAGAAATTGATTCTGTACTATTTTATTTTTACGGGTGTGTATGTATTAATTTCTTATATCATCTATGCAATTCGTTACCGGAAGGCGAAACGTCGTTTGAAGGTATACTTTAATAATTTAAAGAGACTCCAGATTCTCTACCAAAGAGAAAGAAAGGATAAAACGCAATAATGACACAATTGTTGGTAATACGAGAACAACTGAAAAAACTATGCGGCAAATACGAAGTGTATTTGGTACCGATTGGTAAATTCCTTGCGTCTTTGATTACTTTTTTGATTATCAACGCAAACTTAGGTTATATGGAGAAAGTGGCAAAGTTTCCGATTGCTTTAATTCTGGCGTTACTTTGTTCGTTTCTTCCCGTTAATTTTATTATAATTTGCGGAGCACTTTTATCTCTGTTGCATGTATATGCATTGTCGATGGAATGCGCAATTATTGTAGGTGTAATTTATCTTTTGATGTTCCTTTTATATTTTCGTTTTTCGCCGAAGGATACATTTGTGGTAATTTTAACGCCGATTTGTTGTGTACTTCAGATTCCCTATGCGATTCCTTTATCGCTTGGATTGGTAGGTACACCTGCATCTGTGGTTTCGGTGGGATGCGGTGTAGTGGTATATCATATTTTGCGATATATCAAAGAGTCGGCAAATGCCCTTTCTGCATTGGATGCGGATGGTATGATGGCAAAATTCAAGTATTTGATTGACGGTATCATCGGCAATAAAGAGATGTTCGTAATGGTCATTGCATTTGCGGTTACTGTTATATTGGTATATGTTGTTCGCAGAATGAATATTGATTATGCGTGGACCATAGCAATTATTGTGGGCGGTCTTGCGGATATTTTAATTCTGCTTATCGGTGATTTGATGTATACCACCAATATTTCCATTCTCGGTGTGATTTTGGGCAGTGCACTTGCTTTCGGCGTCGTAAAAGTTTTGCAGTTTTTTGTGTTCAACGTGGATTATGCCCGTACAGAGCGTGTGCAGTTTGAAGATGATGAATATTATTATTATGTAAAAGCAGTACCTAAAATTACCATTTCAACTCCGGAAATAAAGGTAAAGAAAGTATCCGGTAAAAGTTCAAGTACGGCAGAAAAACGCGAGCAGAGCCGGGAGAAAATCGCGCGGACTGTGAGCGAACAGAATGAAGCGGCAAGAGAAAGAACTGCCAAAACGACCGGTGATTCCGGCGAAAGAACCGCTGCCAGAACCGGAAGAACAGTGAGTTCGACAGCAAGAACCGGAGTAAGTGCAACGGGAAGCGGCGTCAAAGGTGTGCCGGGGGCTGCTGTCAGAAGTTCGGTGAATACAGGTACAAGAAGTACCGCTAGCAGTGTGGGAACCCGTTCGGTAGGAAGTGCGGCGACAAGAACAGTGTCGCAGGTCAATAAGGCATCGGGAGCGGCCGGAGCCACAAGAAATACTGTAGGAGCAAATCCTACAGAAGGAATTAAGAGAACTTATCATATTGATAACAAATAATAAACGTGATATATAATTCGCGGGATGGGAAGTAGTATGCTGGAGCGTATCGGCGATTTTACAAGTGAATATTTGTCAGCTTTTCGAATTCCGCATGTAGGTATTTTGGATATTCTGGAAATTTTTATCTTGGCATTCTTGATTTATGAAGCCATGATTATGATTAAAAATACCAGAGCATGGACATTCTTAAAAGGTATTGCAGTAGTGCTGATTTTTTTGGCCGTGGCAGTTATGCTTAATATGACTACCATTATTTGGATTGCCAAAAATCTGTTATACATTGTGGCAATGGCGGTTATCGTTGCGTTGCAGCCGGAGATTCGTCGTGTGATTGAAACAATCGGACAGAAGAATTTTTTTACTACGTTAAATCCTTTTGATGTGAAAGAGAATGAAGGTGCTTTTTCGGATAAAACGTTAAATGAAATTGTAAATGCAAGTTTTGAAATGGGCAAGGTGCGTACCGGTGCCCTTATTGTGGTAGAGCAGAATACTCCGTTGGGCGAGTATGAAAGAACCGGTATTGCAGTAGATGGTATTGTGAGCAGCCAGTTGCTTATCAATATTTTTGAGCATAACACTCCGTTGCATGACGGAGCGGTGATTATTCGCAAGGATCGTATTGTTTCGGCAACCTGCTATCTTCCGTTAACAGATACCAGAACATTGAGCAAGGATTTGGGAACCAGACATCGTGCTGGTGTGGGTATTTCGGAACTTACCGATTCCATGACAATTATCGTATCGGAAGAAACCGGTAAGGTAAGTGTGGCGTATAAGGGACAGTTATATCGCAACTTAAATGCGGATGGATTACGTGAACAGTTAGCCATTATCCAAAATAAGCCGCAGACAGAGAAAAAAGCCAGATTTTGGCAGAAAGGACGGAGCAAGAAGAATAAAGATGAAAAAGAAAATAATGAACAATCTTGACCTGAAAATTCTGGCGCTCCTGTTTTCTGTAATTTTATGGCTGATTGTTGTAAATATTGATGATCCCGTGAAAACAGTACAGTTTTCAGGCGTTGAAGTACAGATTATGAACGCGGAGGAACTCGAAGCGCAGGGTAAGGTCTACGATATATTGGATAATACCGGAGAAATTACGGTAACGGTAAAAGGACGCCGGTCTATCGTAGAGGACATTGCAAAAGAAAATATTACTGCAGTGGCAGATATGAAAGACTTGACGTCTATGGATACGTTAAGTATTGAAGTTACTTCCAACAAATATGCTAATGAACTGGATGATATTAAGAGCGATAAAGAAAACGTACGTTTAAGCATTGAGGATCTGAAGAAAGTTCAAAAGGTAATTGAAGTTAAGGTTACCGGTGAGCCGGATGACGGATATATTACAGGTGCTTTGACGACAACCATGAATCAGATTTATTTGGAGGGTCCGGAATCTCTGATTAATAAAATCAGTTATGCCCAGGCACAGATTAATGTGGATGGTGTAAAAGCAAATGTCAGTTCCAGTGTACCCATCAAGTTGTATGATGCTTTGGGAAAAGAAATCAATGATGAACGTATTTCCATGAATATTGATACGGTAAGTGTTAATCAGGAGATTCTTATGACCAAGGAAGTACCGGTGGAATACCGTATCGGTGGCAAGCCTGCGGAAGGTTATGCATTAACCGGTGTGGTTGAATCTGATGTGCAGACAGTATTGATTGCAGGTCGAAAGACAGTTTTGGATGAAGTCAACAGTATTGTTATTCCTGAGAGCGCTTTAAACGTAGAAGGATTGCAGAACAGTTTAGAAGTACGTATCAAACTGCAGGATTATCTTCCGGGTAATGTTATTTTTGTAGAAGATAATATGAATGGTTTTACAAAGATTAATGTTGAAGTACAAAAGGAAACCTTTGTAACGATTTCCTTTAGCAAAAGTGAGGTTACGGTAGAAAATCTGCCGGAGGGTTATTATGCAGATGTTTTGGCAGATGGTAATTATCTGACGAATCAGGAAACGATTTTGAAAGTATATGGTCTGGCCAGTGTATTGGAAGAGTTTGATGCGGATAACGCAAAACCCCGTGTGGATATGGCGGCATATATGCTTCAGAACAGTTTGACTGAACTGTCACCCGGAGTTTATAACATAACACCGGATTTTGGTTTGCCGGAAGGCGCATACATTAAGGATAACTTCAAAATTCAAATCAGAATTTCCGAATAGCATAAAGTGAAACAAAATCAGACGGGAAGGAACGGTAAAATCAAATGGCAAGATTATTTGGAACAGATGGCGTAAGAGGAGTGGCAAATGAAGAATTAACACCGCTTTTGGCAATGCAGTTAGGGCAGGCCGGCGCTTACGTTTTAACCAAAGAAACCAATCATAAGCCAACCATTATGGTGGGGTGTGATACCCGAATTTCAGGAGATATGTTAGCGAATGCTCTAATGGCAGGAGTTTGTTCCGTGGGAGCCAATGCCGTGTATGTAGGAGTTGTTCCTACACCGGCGGTTGCATACCTTACAAGAAAGTATAAGGTGGATGCAGGTGTTGTTATTTCAGCATCACATAATCCCGTAGAATTTAACGGAATTAAGTTTTTTGACGGAAACGGATATAAACTTCCGGATGCAATGGAAGATGAAATTGAGGCATTGATTAATAGTGATATGGATGGTGTACAATTCCCGACGGGCTCCGGGGTTGGTAAGATTAAATATCGTACTGACGCCTGTGAGGAATATATCAACCATTCTATCAGGTCTGTAAATGTAGATTTAAGCGGAATGAAAATTGTAGTGGATTGTGCAGAGGGTGCATCCTATTATACTTCCGTAGAAGCGCTGAAAGAACTTGGTGCAAATGTTGTTGCCATTCATAATATGCCGGATGGAACAAACATCAATGCAAATTGCGGTTCCACCCATATGCAGGAACTTTGTGCAAGAGTAGTTTACGAAAAAGCAAATTTGGGTATTGCTTTTGATGGTGATGCTGACAGAATGTTGGCGGTAGATGAGAATGGTAAACTGGTAGACGGTGACCAAATCATGTCAATCATCGGTAATTTTATGAAGCAGCAGGGAACCTTGAAAAAGGATATGATTGTTGTTACTGTTATGAGTAATCTGGGTATGACTCTGATGGCACAACGGGAAGGTATTACTTTGGAACAGACCAAAGTGGGTGACCGTTATGTATTGGAGCGTATGCAGGAAGTCGGAGCTAATTTAGGTGGAGAACAGTCCGGACATATTATTATGTTGGATCGTAATACTACAGGAGATGGTTTGTTAAGTGCATTGCTTCTATTAGAAGTTTTGGTAAAAACCGGTAAGCCGTTGTCTGAACTGGCATCTGTTATGGAAGTATTGCCTCAGGCATTGGTAAATGCTAAAGTGCCAAACCATAAAAAAGAACGTTATATGGAATATCCTGAAATTGCAGCGGCTATTGAAGAATTAAATGCAAAGTTTGCAGGTGAGGGAAGAGTATTGATTCGTCCTTCCGGAACGGAACCGAAGGTTCGCGTTATGATTGAAGGTAAGGATCAGGCAATGATAGAAGCAGAAGCGAAGAAACTTGCAAGTTTGATTCAGAATACGATGTTATAATAGTATTGCATATATCAATATAATTGCAGAGATAGAAACTATTTAATCGGTATCGTATACTCGCACAGGTTTCTGATGGGGGTCAGACTTGTGTAAAATGTGGTTATGTGATATAATTTTTATGGGGTTAAATAATGTATAATTGAATAGAATGGGGGAATGTATATGGTAAGTCAGAAAGTAGTAGTGAAAAATCCTACAGGATTGCATTTGCGTCCGGCTGGCATCCTCTGCAAAGAGGCGATTCAGTTTAAGGCGCACATTACATTTTCGTTCCGTGATACCACAGCGAATGCCAAAAGCGTTCTTAGTGTATTAGGGGCTTGTGTAAAAAGCGGTGATGAAATTACCTTATGTTGTGAAGGCGAAGACGAACAGGAAGCGTTAAATCGTTTGGTGGAAGTGATTGAAGCCGGATTAGGTGAATAAATGAATATAAGATGTTTACCGAACAGGTAAATAAAAAAGAGTAGTTGCGAATGCAACTACTCTTTTATGTTGTTCATCATAGTTTGATATTTTATACATAACTGTTAAACATCATACCGCTATATTGGCTGGTGATATAGGCCGGTGCAAGATTTTTGCCGGGGTTTTTATAAGCAACAATGGTTTTATTTACATAGTCCATAGGATTCAATGAAATCGCATTGCTCTTATTTAAAACAGCGTTGGCATAACGTTTGATACCGTCCAAGGATTCTTTGGCACCGTTTTCTTCCAGACCTGCTTTTAAAATAGTATTGTTTACGTTAATGGTACCATCTTCGGTAAGTGAAATTCCCAATGGTGCGAGTTCATTGTTGTACAATCCTGAAATGCGTGACATTTCGCGAATTAACTGACTGCTCTTAGGTTGTGAATTTTGATACTCGGCTGCTGCCCGAATGAAGTCATTGTATCCGCCGATAAAATGGTTAATATTTTCGGCGATGGATTCCATATCCGGCTTTAGACCTATCGTTACGGTTTCTTCGTTTGAAGCAGGAAGACCTTTTAAGGTGATGTCATACTTGCCCTGCACCGTAAAATGATTGGTGTATGATACCCGTCGTTCATCATTTAAAGAGAAAATTGCATTTTGCGGATAACGACTGACGTTATTGATTCCCAAATATTCTGCAACTCCGCCGGATTTACTGGAATCGTCTTCTGAAATATCAAATAAGGTCACGCGTCCTAAATCGATACCGGTGGAAACGGATTCCAAAGAAAGGGCAGTATGGTCGGTATCGTATTCCTTGATACTTGCTGATAAACCAATATTGGAATTGTTAATCAGTCGGGCCAGTTTATTTTGCAAATCGAAATTAGTATCTCCTGGATTAATATTAAACTGAAATTCATATCCGGTATTATTTATGGCTATATCGAAAGAATAGGTGCCGGAAGACAATGCCATTGCATCCTTCCTTAAATAATTACCGGTATTGACCTGTGTCTGAGCCAATTGCTCTACACTGATTTCCATGCTTTCGTCTTCATTTTGCTTTGATATATCACCGATGTATTTGGCATCTACAACCGCACTGTTGGAACTGTAAGCGATTTTACGATTGAGAAGTTCCGTTTCGTCGGAACCGCTTAATGAAGTAATGGTATTACGCAGTCCGCGGGCATTTTCCTTAATGCTCACCACGTATTTCTGCGCGGCTTCGCTGGTGTCCACAATAGACAGAGGGGCTTCTTTATTTAATTTGATGATGGAATTGTATACATTACGAAGTTCACTCTTCTTATGGGCATCGTAGCGCGTAGTGCTTTTGGGCGCATAAGTAGAGAGATAGTGATTATAGATATTACTTAAAGCATACTGATGTGCCATCCCGTCCCCTCCTTTCTTCCATGAAAACTGCTTTGGCCGGATACCGTTCCGGCTGGGAAACTTCTTGTTCCCGGGCAGGGACATAGCAATTTTATGATACTTTCTTATAGTAAACGTAACACATTTTTTTACAAGATGCAATACTATTTTTGTAAAAATGTTAAAAAAATAACAATGCGTTTTAAACTACGGGTTGATTGTGGAAAACCGGGGCGATTGCTATGATAAAAGCATGACAAAGAAAGGGGCGATGCTATGAATCAGACAATGAAAGATATGACCTGTTTAGCGGAAGGACAGGTGTTTCCTGCCAATTTTGAAGAGGTGGGTATTAACATTAATGAATTGGTTGTAGGTCCTACAGGGTGCGGTAAAACCTACTCAGTTACCATTCCGCGTATTTTACATACATATAACAGCAGTCTTGTGGTACCGATTGCTAAAAAAGCAGTTCGCGAGAAATGCGCTTCTTTGTTAGAGGCACGCGGCTATAAAGTAATTAATTTGGATTTTACACATCCGGAAAAATGTGAAGTGGGTTATGACCCTATGGATTATATCCAAAACGATATGGATGTCGTACAAACAGCCAGAAACCTGATTGATATGGCCGGTACCAAGAACCGTTCCGGAAATCCGGATCCGTATTGGAACGACAGTGCGACCAGCGTATTGGCGGCATTCATTGCATTGGTAAGATTGCAGGCTAAATGGTCAAAACGCAAACCCAGTTTTGCTGATGTGTTAGACAAGTATCGCGGAATGATTGTAAGGGAAAAAAACGGTCACTTTTCTTCCAGTATGGATGAGGAATTCATAGAAGCGGAATATGAATGTCCGGGCTGTCAAGCGGTTGAACTTTGGAAAACCATCTCCGGTTTGTCCATGAAGACGGCAAGTTGTATTCTTTCCATCTTAAATAATGCTTTGGATAAAATTTTCTCCGATAAAATCGTAATGATGGCACGGAAGCGTAACAGAATTTCTTTTAAGGAACTTGGTGAAAAGAAGATGGTGATTTTTGTTACCACTTCACCGGTTAATACAACCTTAAGAAATTACGTTAATTTAATGTATGCTGATATGTTCCGCACACTTTTTGAGACGGCAGAAGGAAACGCGGATAATTGCCTGAAGGTTCCGGTGCATATTATTTGCGATGATTTCGCCTGCGGAAGTACGATTAACGACTTTGAAGAATACATTAGTATTTTTAGGGCCGCCGGCATCAGCGTCACACTCCTTTTGCAAAGCGAGTCCCAGTTGTCTGGTATGTACGGTCCTGTAGCAGCAACGACCATTATCAACAATTGTGATACCTATGTTTATATGGGCGGTGCAGATTTGGAGACTTGCGAACGCATTGCCAAAAAATTAAATAAACCGCTGGGACACGTACTTAATATGCCATTGGAGCAGGTGATTGTATTCCGCAGAGGAGCGATTCCTATGGTGAGCCGTCGTTATCAGGTAATGGAAGATCCTATTTATCTGGAAATGATGCGAGATAAACAGGAACCGGGCAAGTATGCGGAAGCCGTTTAGGCATGTAACTTTTAAGCACAGTAAAATGCCATCTCATAAAAGGGGTGGCAATGGAAAGGAGAATATTGTTATGTATGATGTATATTTTGATAGTATGAAACAGAAGGTACCGGAAATGGTGTGCGGCGACCACGGGATTGAGGTGGAATCCTATGGCGGCGTCCGGGAACTTTCGCTTGAGACCAGACATTTTAGCAATCGTAAGTTGTTTTTGACAGGTACTGTAAGTCCTAAGATGGCCAATACATTTGTATCGGAACTTTTATATCTTTCCCAGACCGATGAGCCGATTGACATCTATATTAACAGCCCCGGCGGTTCGGTAAATGCCGGTCTGGTAATCTATGATGTGATTCAGTCTTGCGAAGGTAAAATTCCTATTAATATGTATTGCATTGGTTCCGCTTCTTCCATGGGTGCGGTGATTCTTGCAGGTGGGCAGAAGGGGCGCCGCTATATCCTGCCTCACAGTAAGGTGATGATTCACGAACCCCTGATTGCCGATGGTATGGGTGGTTCTGCCTCTACCATTAAAAAGACTGCAGAATCCATTTTGGAGACAAAAGAAATTATTAATGGTATTATTTCCAAGCACACCGGAAAAACCATCGAAGAAGTGGATGAAGCAACTTCCTTTGACAATTTTATGAATGCGGAAGAAGCCATTGCTTTTGGTTTATGCGATGAAATAAAGTCTCTCTTTTAAAGAGGGACTTTTTTATTTTTTGCAAAATACCCCTTGACATATAATACTATGCGACATATAGTATTATGCAAGGAATGGTATTGGAGTGAAAAATCGCTCAGAAAAGAGGATTAATATGGATATTCAGATGAAAAGAGGGCTCTTGGATGTTTGCGTCCTTGCAGCAATTAAAAATGAAGATTCTTATGGCTATCAGATTATCAAAGATATTAAGCCATACATAGATATTTCGGAGTCTACGCTGTATCCGATACTTCGAAGACTGGAGGCGGCGGATATGCTGACGGTGCGTTCGGCGGAACATAACGGAAGACTTCGGAAATATTACCATATTGAAGAAGCGGGTTTGAAACGTATCGAAGATTTCAAGGAAGAGTGGAAAGAGATTATGTCCATTTACAGTTTTGTGGCAAGGGAGGAGAATGACAATGAATAAGAATGAATTTTTGGCAACACTTCGCGAACGCTTAAACGGTTTGCCGGAAGAAGATATTATAAAATCCATAGATTTTTACGGTGAGATGTTGGATGACCGCATGGAAGACGGTATGAGTGAAGTGGAAGCAGTTTCGGATTTGGGTAATATAGAGGAAATTATTTCACAGATTTTATCGGCGGTATCGTTACCTAAGTTGGTAAAAGAAAAGGTAAAACCGAAACGTGCATTAAAAGCATGGGAGATTGTATTACTGATTCTTGGGGCGCCGCTTTGGATACCTTTACTGGCAACCGTGATTTTAACTGCACTGGCAATTTATCTTTCAATCTGGAGTGTGATTATATCCCTGTATGCAGTGGATTTATCGGTGGCAATATGTGGGCTTGCGTTTGTGGGAGTGGCAGTGGCACTTTTATTTGGCGGACAGTTCGTACCTTGTGGAGTAGTTTTTGGGGCGGGGCTTGTGTGTATGGGTCTTGCAATCTTGCTGTTCTTTGCTTTTAACCTAGTGACAAAGGGTATTCTTTGGGTGAGCAAGAAGGTGTTGATTGGCATTAAGGGCTTGTTTATCGGGAAATAAAATAATTTCGGTAGCGACAGTGTTAATTTAATCTGTTTTTGTGAAAACAGATACGACAATATAAAGGAGTATGTAAAAATGAAGAAAGCAAAAAAGATTGCGATTATAGTGGCTGTATCCATGATAGCGGTGGGAGTAATCTCTATCGTGGGAAGTCTGGCTTTTGTTCGGTTTGATGCGACAAAATTAAATACAATGGAATGGGAAACCAAAACCTATGCGGTGGAAGAACCTTTTACCAATATATCGGTTCTGGGTGGAGATGCGACGGTAGGTATTGTGCCTGCAACGGACGGTAATTGTAAAGTGGTATGTACGGAGAATGATGTCATTTACGATAAAGTGGCGGTTGTTGACAATACCTTAATGATTGAGCGCGTGGATGAGAGTAAATGGTATCACAACATTGGTTTACATTTTGGTGAGATTAAAATTACGGTATATCTTCCTGAAAGCGAGTATGAGACACTTTTTATTGATAACAGCAGCGGAAGAATTGATGTGCAGGGCGATTTTACTTTTGCGGGGGCTGAGGTTTCAAACACCAGCGGCAAAACGAATTTTATGGCAGATGTGGAAGGTACCTTAAAGGTGGAGAATACCAGCGGCGGAATTTATGTGGGCGATAATAGCGTTGGTGACCTTTGGGTAAAAGGAACCAGCGGAATCATAGATGTGACTTCTGTGTGCGCTGCCGGAACTATAGAAGTGAACGGAAGCAGTGGCGGCATCGGCGTTTCCAAAGTGGAGTGTGTCAACTTATCTGTGGAAAATTCCAGTGGTGTTATGCATCTGTCTGAAATCGTTGCGACCGGCGATGTTAATGTAAAAGGAACCAGTGGAGGTTTGCATCTTGATGAAGTAGAATGTGCAAATTTAACAGGAAGTAATTCCAGCGGAAGAATAGAGTGTGCCGAGGTAATTGCCACCGGTGATATCAACTTGGACAACAGTAGCGGCGGAATTGCACTGGAAGCCTGCGATGCGACAAATTTAAAACTTGAAGCAACCAGCGGAAGCATCAGAGGAACCTTGCTTACGGAGAAGATTTTCCAAGCGAATGCAACCAGCGGAAGTGTGAAGGTGCCGGAGACAACAAGCGGTGGTGTGTGTGAAGTGACAACGACGAGCGGTAGTATAAACTTTAGTTTGGTGGAGTAGAGGTAGTAGGAGAATATGAACATTATAATACGTAAACACACCGAAGACGACCTTCCCCGGATGATTCAGATCTGGAACGAAATCGTGGAGGAAGGCATCGCCTTCCCGCAGGAAGAACTTTTAACAATTGAGTCAGGAAGAGAATTTTTTGCATCTCAGACTTATACGGGCGTAGCGGTGGATTCCGAAACGGACCGAATCCATGGACTGTATATTTTACATCCTAATAATATAGGAAGATGCGGACACATCTGTAACGCAAGTTATGCGGTGGCAGCAGACAGCCGCGGGTTGCATATTGGTGAGAAACTGGTAAAAGATTGTATGGCCCAAGGTAAAATGCACGGCTTTAAGGTATTGCAATTCAACGCCGTTGTGGCAACCAACATTCATGCAAGACATTTGTATGAGAGATTAGGGTTTGTCCGGCTGGGCACGATTCCCGGCGGATTCCGCATGGAGGATGGACGGTATGAAGATATCTGCCCGTATTACAGAGAATTGTAGGAGTAAAAAAACAGGAGGCTGTTTATGAAGAAGGGAATAAAAATGACGCTGATTATTTTAGGAATCGTAATCTTTTTATGTCTTGCAATTTTTATCAATCATAAAATTCAATTGAAAAGGGAAGCGAAACTTTTAACACCTATCGGACAACTTGTGGAAGTGGACGGCCATAAAATGAACATATATATAGAAGGTGAAGGAGAACAGACCATTGTATTCCTTTCCGGCGGCGGAACCTGTTCGCCCGTCTTGGATTTTAAATCGTTGTACTCTTTATTGAGTGACGACTATAAGGTGGTCGTAGTGGAAAAGTTCGGCTATGGGTTCAGTGATGTGGTGGATAAAGACAGAGACGTTGCGTCCGTGCTTGCGGATACGAGAGCGGCACTTGCGGCAGCAGGCGTGGAAGGACCGTATATTTTATGTCCGCATTCTATGTCGGGCATTGAGGCCTTGTATTGGGCGCAGCAGTATCCCGAGGAAGTATTGGCGATTGTCGGTTTGGATATGGCAGTTCCCGGAGCGTATGAAGATTATCAAATCAATGTGCCTATGTTAAAATTATCGCAGTTTGCTGCGCGCATGGGGATCATAAGACTTCTTCCGGGCGTTGCGGAAAGCGAGGCGATGAAGTACGACACCCTAACAGAAGCGGAAAAAGAGATTTACAAGGCGGTGTTTTTCAGCCGTACGGCAACCACTACTATGATGAATGAAGTGGGCAGTATCAAAGAGAGCGCAAAGGTGGTAGATGATGCAGGTGTTCCGCAGGTGCCTATGCTTTTGTTCGTATCAAACGGAAGCGGCACCGGCTGGGAGGAAGAGGCCTGGCGTAATTATCAGAAAGATTACATTCAGGAAGTTTCGGACGGAAGGCTTGTTGAACTGAATTGTTCGCATTACGTGCATGATCATGAGTATGAATTGATAGCCGAAGAGATGAAGTATTTTATATTATCTTTATAACAAAGCGGTAACGGATTTCTAATCATTTCCCCTATAGAGATATATCGATAAAAATACAGAAAATATTATACGGAAATATCATTATTTATTTTTTCTCAACACCGAGCAGGGCGTAGGAATTTCTTTGAGGACCGTTTTTCTGCCCGTCGGTACTTAATGAGAAGGCTTGTATACAAGACTTCGAGTTTAGTACCGTTACGCGGCAGAAGCGAGCGGGAGCGTGTCCTGCAAAGAAATCCTACGCCCTGCGACTTATAAAAAAGAAATTTAAAAAAACTCATTGACGAACGACCACCCGTGTGGTATTCTACTATGGCAAGATTGGTTTTTAGGCCTTTTTTTTATGCGCTTAAATTTCATTAAATCAAGCAAAAGATTCAACAAGAAAATAGAAATAAATACGCGTGGAGGTGGGAAAATGCGTACAAGAATTACTTTAGCATGTACAGAATGCAAGCAGCGTAATTACAACACAACTAAGGATAAGAAGACACATCCTGACAGAATGGAAACAAAGAAGTATTGTAGATTCTGCAAGGCTCATACTTTGCACAAAGAAACTAAATAATTTGTCTTTTTTATTTGAAAGGAAATTAGGATTATGGCAAATGCGTCAAACACAGAGAAACCTAAGAAAACAAGTTTCTTTCGTGGCGTAAAACAGGAATGGAAGAAGATTACCTGGCCCTCTAAAAACGATGTTGTAAAACAGACAGCAGTTGTCCTGGTGGCAATTATTTTTGTCGGAGCTTTGATTTTCGGTGTGGATGCACTGGTAAAACTCGGCATGGAATGGTTAACAAATTTAAGTTTTTAAGGTGAGGGTGGACGTATGGAAGAAAATAAAGAATTTGACATTGGCCAGAGTGATAATAAGAGCGGCAAGGGTATGGGATGGTATGTTGTTCACACCTATTCCGGATATGAGAATAAGGTAAAAGCCAACATCGAGAAAGCAATTGAGAACCGTCATCTTGAGAATGAAATCTTGGAAGTACGTGTTCCGATGCAGGAAGTTGTTGAAATGAAGAACAACACCAAGAAAGTTGTGCAGAAGAAGTTATTCCCCGGTTATGTTTTACTTCATATGGATGCAGACAACAATGATGCATGGTATGTAGTAAGAAATACCAGAGGTGTTACAGGTTTCGTAGGTCCCGGAAGTAAGCCCGTTCCTTTAACGGAAGCAGAAATGAAGATGCTCAATGTTGGTGGAGAAACATCACACATCGATGTAAAAGAAGGCGATGCCATTACCGTTATCGCAGGCGTTTGGAAAGATACTGCAGGTATTGTAAAACGTGTGGATGAAGGTAAGCAGTCCGTTACCATCAATGTTGAAATGTTCGGTCGCGAGACTCCGGTTGAAATTAGTTTCTCAGATATCAAGAAAATGTAAAAATGCTTGTTCATAGGATTGTATCCTATTTTAGCAACAGTAATGTTGTTATATGAACAGTGGGAGCCGTTGCATAGGGCACGGCGCCGAACCACAATTTATTAGGAGGTAGCCAAAATGGCAAAGAAAGTAACAGGTTATATCAAATTACAGATTCCTGCCGGCAAAGCAACACCGGCACCGCCTGTAGGTCCTGCACTTGGACAGCACGGCGTTAACATCGTTGAATTCACAAAGCAGTTCAACGCTAAGACAGCAGATAAGGGTGACTTAATCATCCCTGTTGTTATCACAGTTTATGCAGACAGAAGCTTTAGTTTCATTACTAAGACTCCTCCCGCTGCAGTTCTTTTAAAGAAGGCTTGTAACCTTAAGACAGCATCTGCTAAGCCTAACAAGCAGAAGGTTGCAACAATTTCTAAGGATAAGGTTCGTGAAATCGCAGAAATGAAGATGCCGGACTTAAACGCAGCAAGTATCGAAGCAGCTATGAGCATGATCGCGGGTACAGCTCGCAGTATGGGTATCGTAGTAGAAGATTAATTTTAGAAGGTGGGAGCACGTGTGTGCATTGAACCACAAGGAGGTAAATAAGTTATGAAACATGGTAAGAAATATAACGAAGCAGCTAAGCTTGTTGATAGAGCAACACTCTATGATCCTGCTGACGCAGTTGCTTTGGTAAAGAAGACTGCTGGTGCTAAATTTGATGAAACAGTAGAAATTCACATCAGAACAGGTTGTGACGGACGTCACGCTGAAGAACAGATCCGTGGTGCGGTAGTATTACCCAACGGTACAGGTAAGACCGTTAAGGTTCTCGTATTCGCTAAGGGCGATAAGGTAAACGAAGCTGAAGCAGCTGGTGCTGATTATGTAGGCGGCGAAGAACTTATTCCCAAGATTCAGAACGATGGTTGGTTAGATTTCGACGTAGTTGTAGCAACTCCCGACATGATGGGTGTTGTTGGTCGTCTTGGTAAGGTTTTAGGACCTAAGGGCTTAATGCCTAACCCCAAGGCAGGTACCGTAACAATGGACGTTACCAAGGCTATCGCTGATATCAAGGCTGGTAAGATTGAATACAGACTTGACAAGCAGAACATCATTCACTGCCCTATCGGAAAGGTATCTTTCTCAGAAGAAAAGTTGAATGAAAACTTCGATGCTTTAATGGAAGCAATCAAGAAGGCAAAACCCAGCTCATTAAAGGGTCAGTACTTAAGAAGCGTAACCCTTTCAAGTACAATGGGACCTGGTGTAAAAGTTAATGTAATGAAGCTGTAATCAGCATTTTCAAAAGACAGTGGAGCAATCCGCTGTCTTTTTATTTGGTCTGTTCAAATGAATTTGAAAATGGTAAAATGAAATTATGAGAGATACATTAGATGTAAATGCGGGTAAAAACAGAATAGCGGGTATTGCGGCAACCGTAATCAGCGTATTGCTGTTTGCGGCATTTCTTGCGTTTCTTATTGTACGTAAAAACAATATAAGGGAGGCAGAATTGGCTACGAACCAGAACGCGCAACCGATTCCGCAAATTTCGGGAGAAGAATTATTTCCGGAATTGTACGAAGACGGGGCGATTTTGGGTGAAAGTGATGTAAGTGTTTCGGGAAATGGTGAACAACTGCAGGAAAATGAAGAATCGGTTCAAAATCTGCCGGAGAATACATATGCTTTGCCGGATAAAGATACGGTGACGTTTACCTTTGCGGGAGATGTGCTTTTGGATGAAGAATATGCGGTGATGAGTACTTATCGCGCAAACGGAAGCGTTCTGGAAGAATGTATTGACCCGGAACTGCTGGATATTATGCGCGGGTCGGATATTTTTATGATTAATAATGAATTTCCCTATACGAATCGCGGGACCCCTTTGGCAAATAAGGCTTTTACCTTTTGTGCGGATCCGGCTAATGTGCAGGTTCTGAAGGATATGGGTGTGGATATTGTGTCCCTTGCCAATAATCATGCTTCGGATTACGGAGAGATATCACTGCTGGACACGCTGGATACGTTGGAAGGCGCAGGGATTCCGTATGTAGGCGCGGGGCGTGATTTGGACGAGGCATCCAAAGTGGTTTTTTATCAAAACGGAGATGTGAAAATCGGTATCGTGTCCGCGACGGAAGTGGAGCGTCTTGCTACGCCGGATACCAAAGGTGCAACGGCAGATTCGCCGGGAACCTTCCGTTGTTTCCAAAATGATGCTTTGGAAGAAGTAATCCGTGAGGCGAAGAAGGAATGTGATTTCCTGATTGTATATGTGCATTGGGGAACGGAGAGTACGGATGAACCGGATTGGAGTCAGCCCGGCCAGGCGGCGGATTTTACGGCGGCGGGAGCCGATGTGGTGATTGGTGCACATCCTCATGTATTGCAGGAAATTGCTTACGTGAATGATGTACCGGTATTTTACAGTTTGGGAAATTACTGGTTTAATTCCAAGAGTCAGGACAGTTGTCTTGTAACCTTGGAAATTGGTGAGGAAGGATTGGTTTCGGCGAAATTCATTCCCTGCCGGACCGAAAGCAGCAGAACATATTTGGCGACGGGAGAAGAAGCAACCCGAATTCTGGATTATATGCGCGGATTATCGGAAGGTGTAAGTATTGATGCGGACGGATATGTAACACCGCAATAACCTGTTTGTCGGCGGGACGGAGAACCCGTGAAAAGCCAACGGCAGATTGACAGTGAAATGCCGGCAGAATAAAATAATAAAAATGCTTGACAATGTGGAATACATATGATAAGTTTATTGAGGTTGTAAAAGCAACCGCGCCGAAGACAGTAGGTGTCGCTAAGCGACGTAAGGAGACAACGCCTACCGAGGATGAGTAGATTTTGAATGAATTTTTACCCTCTCGTCTTCTGCGAAGATGAGAGGTTTTTTATTCTTTATAAAAACTCTTTCGGCACGAAATAAAGAAGGAGGTAAAACAAAATGGCAAAAGTTGAATTGAAGAAACCCATCGTGGAAGAGATTTCAGCAAATATTAAGGATGCGCAGTCAGTTGTTATCGTTGACCACCGCGGACTTACCGTAGCTGAAGATACCGAACTTCGTAAGCAGCTTCGTGAAGCAGGCATTACTTACAAGGTATACAAAAACACCATGATGAATTTTGCATTCAAGGGAACAGATTGCGAAGGACTTGCTCCTTATTTAGAGGGACCCAGCGCAATTGCAATTTCCAAGGATGACGCTACAGCTCCTGCAAGAATTCTTTGCAAGTTTGCTAAGAACGCAAAAGCACTTGAAATCAAGGGCGGTGTTGTTGAAGGAACTGTATATGACAGCAAGGGCATCGAAGCAATTTCCAACGTACCTTCAAGAGAAGAATTACTTGGCAAATTACTTGGAAGCATCCAGTCACCTATTACAAACCTTGCACGCGTTCTCAATCAGATTGCAGAACAGCAGGGTGCTCCCGCAGCAGAGTAATTGTTGCATTTGAAACTTTTAGAACAAACAATATTTTAAAATGGAGGAAAATAAAATGGCAAAGTTAACAACTCAGGAATTTATCGACGCTATCAAAGAGTTAAGCGTACTTGAATTAAACGAATTAGTAAAAGCATGTGAAGAAGAATTTGGTGTATCTGCAGCAGCAGGTGTTGTTGTAGCAGCAGGTGCTGTAGGTGGTGCAGCTGAAGCAGCTGAAGAAAAGACTGAATTCGACGTTGAATTAACAGACGTTGGACCTAACAAGGTTAAGGTTATTAAGGTTGTACGTGAAGCTACAGGCCTTGGCTTAAAGGAAGCAAAAGACTTAGTAGATGCTGCTCCTAAGATGCTTAAGGAAGGCGCTTCTAAGGAAGAAGCTGATGATATCAAGGCTAAGTTAGAAGCTGAAGGCGCAAAGGTTACATTAAAGTAATTTTTACCCGGAGTGAATATGAACCGCGAAAGAGTTTTCTTTCGCGGTTTTTTTATGTTGTAAAATATTTTATAAAAATGGAAAATAATGTTTGACTTCCATCTTGTTTTCTGCTAATATGGATGATGCACTATTGTGGTTTACTGTCTCTTTTTGTCTTTTGACACAAGAGGTTGATTCTTTGCGGACAAAAATCAGACAGGTTATCAGAAATAGGCAAAAAAGGCTATATAACATAATAAGAACGGAGTGAAGTGTCAATGGAAAAGAACAGAATACGTCCTATTGTTAACGGCAACAGTATGCGTATGAGCTATTCACGTCAGAAAGAAGTTCTGGAGATGCCGAATCTCATCGAAGTGCAGAAGAATTCTTACAAGTGGTTCTTGGAAGAAGGTTTGAAGGAAGCGTTTGATGATATTTCGCCCATTACCAATTTCGGCGGTGATTTGCGCATGGAATTTGTTGATTTTGAACTTGCGGAAGACAAAATCAAGCATACAATTGCGGAATGTAAAGAAAGAGACCTTACTTATGAAGCACCTTTGAATGTAAAGGTCCGCTTTTTCAATGAAAATGAGAAGGAAAATCTCATAGAACGTACTATTTTTATGGGTAATTTCCCTTTAATGACTGAAACAGGTACATTCGTTATCAATGGTGCAGAGCGAGTAATCGTTAGCCAGTTGGTGCGTTCGCCCGGTATTTATTATGCAATCGGACATGATAAAATTGGTAAAGAATTGTTCTCGTCTACCGTTATCCCGAATCGTGGTGCATGGTTAGAGTATGAAACAGACTCTAATGATGTGGCATATGTTCGTGTTGACAGAACCAGAAAATTCCCCATCACTGTATTTATTCGTGCTCTTGGTCTGGGAACAGACGAAGAGATTCTTGAGGTGTTTGGTGATGAACCCAAGATTCGTGCAAGTTTTGCAAAGGATCCTTCTAAGAACTATGTAGACGGTTTGAAGGAATTGTATGCAAAAGTACATCCCGGTGAGCCTTTTACCGTGGAAAGTGCTGAAAGTTTCTTGAGTTCCATGTTCTTTGATGCCAGAAGATATGATTTGGCAAAAGTAGGACGTTATAAATTCAATAAAAAACTTATGCTTAAGAACAGAATCCGCAATCATGTTCTTGCAGCAGATGTTGTAAATGAGTACACAGGAGAATTAATTGCGAAAGCAGGCGATACCGTGACTGCAGAATTAGCTGATGCTATTCAGAATGCAGCGGTTGCTTCTGTGTTAATTCAGGTAGAAGAAAAGAATGTAAAAGTTCTTTCCAATATGATGGTAGACATCAATGAATGGGTTGATTGTGATGCCAAAGAATTAGGTATTACAGAGTTGGTTTACTTCCCTGCTCTTCAGAAAATTTTAGGCGAATATGCAGAGAAGCCGGAAGAATTGGCTGAAGCAATTATGCGTAATGCGCAGGAGTTGATTCCGAAGCACATTACCAAGGAAGATATGCTTGCATCCATCAACTATAACATTCATTTGGAATATGGTATCGGTCATGATGACGATATCGACCATTTGGGTAACAGACGTATTCGTGCGGTTGGTGAGTTGTTACAGAATCAGTACAGAATCGGTCTTTCCAGAATGGAACGTGTTGTACGTGAAAGAATGACAACACATGATTCAGAAAGCATCACTCCCGATAAATTAATCAATATTAAACCTGTGCAGGCTGCAATCAAAGAATTCTTTGGTTCTTCACAGTTGTCACAGTTTATGGATCAGAATAACCCTCTTGGTGAATTGACACATAAGAGACGTCTTTCTGCATTAGGACCCGGTGGTCTCTCCAGAGACCGTGCAGGTTTCGAGGTTCGAGACGTTCACTATACTCACTATGGAAGAATGTGTCCGATTGAAACACCGGAAGGTCCCAACATCGGTTTGATTAACTCACTTGCATCTTATGCAAGAATTAATGAATACGGATTTGTAGAGGCTCCTTATCGCCGTATTGATAAGTCAGATCCCGAGAATCCCCGTGTGACGGATGAAGTTATCTATATGACAGCAGATGAAGAAGATAACTATCATGTAGCACAGGCAAACGAAAAATTAGATGCAGACGGACACTTTGTAAAGAACATGGTATCCGGTCGTTACAGAGAGGAAACACAGGAATATCCGAAGGCTATGTTTGATTTTATGGACGTGTCTCCTAAAATGGTATTCTCTGTGGCTACAGCGTTGATTCCTTTCTTGCAGAACGACGATGCGAACCGTGCGCTGATGGGTTCCAACATGCAGCGTCAGGCAGTGCCCCTTCTTTTCACAGAGGCACCTGTAATCGGTACAGGTATGGAAGTAAAAACAGCGGTTGACTCCGGTGTGTGTGTGGTTGCCAAGAAGGCAGGTACCGTAACTTATGTATCTTCCGAATTGATTAAAATTACAGCAGATGACGGCGAAGCAATGGAATATCAGTTGTCTAAGTTTGTAAGAAGTAACCAGAGTAACTGCTACAACCAGAAACCCATCGTATTTAAGGGTGATCATGTGGCAGAAGGTCAGGTAATCGCTGACGGTCCTTCTACCGCAGAAGGTGAACTCGGTCTTGGTAAAAACCCTTTGATTGGTTTTATGACATGGGAAGGTTACAACTACGAAGATGCTGTTCTTTTAAGTGAAAGATTGGTACGTGAAGATGTTTATACATCTGTTCACATTGAAGAATATGAAACAGAAGCCCGTGATACCAAACTTGGTGCGGAAGAAATTACCAGAGATGTTCCGGGCGTTGGCGAAGATGCATTGAAGGATTTGGATGACAGAGGTATCATCCGTATCGGTGCGGAAGTACGTGCCGGTGACATTTTGGTTGGTAAGGTTACACCGAAGGGTGAAACAGAACTTACCGCGGAAGAAAGACTCCTCCGTGCAATTTTCGGTGAAAAAGCAAGAGAAGTGCGTGATACATCCTTAAAGGTTCCTCACGGTGAGTATGGTGTTGTTGTGGATGCGAAGGTATTCTCCAGAGCAGCAGGCGATTCCGAATTATCTCCCGGCGTAAACCAGAAGGTACGTATCTATATTGCACAGAAGAGAAAGATTTCCGTAGGTGACAAGATGGCCGGTCGTCACGGTAACAAGGGTGTTGTTTCCCGCGTATTACCTGTTGAAGATATGCCTTACTTACCCAACGGACGTCCTTTGGATATCGTATTGAATCCTTTGGGTGTACCTTCCCGTATGAATATCGGACAGGTGCTCGAAATTCACTTGTCATTGGCGGCTAAGGCCCTCGGCTTTAACATTGCCACTCCGGTATTTGATGGTGCAAACGAAGCGGATATTATGGATACTTTGGACCTTGCAAACGACTATGTTAATACAACATGGGAAGAGTTTGAAGCAAAACACAAAGATACCCTTCGTCCTGAAGTATTGGAATACTTATATGAAAACAGAGCACACAGAGAACTCTGGAAGGGTGTTGAAATTTCAAGAGACGGTAAGGTTAGACTTCGTGACGGTAGAACGGGTGAATACTTTGACAGTCCCGTAACCATCGGTCACATGCATTACCTGAAACTCCACCACCTTGTAGACGATAAGATTCATGCCCGTTCTACAGGACCGTACTCATTGGTTACACAGCAGCCTCTGGGTGGTAAAGCGCAGTTCGGTGGACAGCGTTTCGGTGAAATGGAAGTTTGGGCTCTGGAAGCATACGGAGCATCATACACCTTACAGGAAATCCTGACCGTTAAGTCAGACGACGTGGTTGGACGTGTAAAGACCTACGAAGCGATTATCAAGGGTGAAAATATTCCTACACCGGGTATTCCTGAATCCTTCAAGGTATTGTTGAAGGAATTACAGTCCCTGTGTCTGGATGTCAAAGTACTTGATGAAAACGGTGAAGAGGTTGAAATCAGAGAAAATGTTGAACCGCCCACCAATAACTATCGTTTCGAGATGGAAGGCGAAGCCAGAGAATACGACTATGAACGTGATGATATGGCAAGTTACGGCTATCAGAAACAGGAATTCAACGAAGACGGCGAATTAACAGATGCATATGACGAACCCGAAGAGGAAGAGTATGCAGACGATTACGCAGATGAAGATGTGGATTTCGGCGAAGCATTTGATGATGACGAAGAAAACTAATAAGGCGACAGCCTAATTTTGGAAGGAGTGCCAATAATGTCTGATGTAAAAAAAGAGATATATGAACCGATTAGTTTTGACTCCATCAAAATCGGTTTGGCGTCACCGGAAAAGATTTTAGAATGGTCTAAAGGCGAGGTTACCAAGCCCGAGACCATCAACTACAGAACTTTAAAACCGGAACGCGAAGGTTTATATTGTGAAAAGATTTTCGGACCCAGCAAGGACTGGGAGTGCCACTGCGGTAAGTACAAAAAAGTACGTTACAAAGGTATTATTTGTGACCGTTGTGGTGTAGAAGTAACCAAGGCAAATGTTCGTCGTGAAAGAATGGGTCACATTAAACTTGCAGCACCCGTTTCACACATTTGGTATTTTAAGGGTATTCCCAGCCGTATGGGTCTTATTCTTGACCTTACACCGAGAGTACTTGAAAAGGTATTGTATTTTGCATCTTACATCGTTTTGGATGCAGGAAATACAGATTTAAAAGTAAAAGATATTTTATCTGAAGTAGAATATCAGAAACAGAGAGAAATCTGGGGCAATGAGTTCCGCGTTGGCATGGGTGCAGAAGCAATCAAAGAACTTTTATCTGCGATTGATCTTGAAAAAGAAAATGCAGAATTAAAAGCAGAATTAGAGAACGAAAGCACCAAAGGCCAGAAGAGAGCGAAGATTGTGAAGCGTCTCGAAGTGGTGGAAGCATTCCGTGAATCCGGAAACAGACCTGAATGGATGATTATGGATGCCATTCCGGTAATTCCCCCCGATTTAAGACCTATGGTTCAGTTGGATGGCGGACGTTTTGCTACTTCTGACTTGAACGATTTATACAGAAGAATTATCAACCGTAACAATCGTCTTGCAAGACTTCTTGATTTGGGTGCACCCGATATTATCGTGCGTAACGAAAAGAGAATGCTTCAGGAAGCAGTGGATGCTTTGATTGATAACGGTAGAAGAGGAAGAGCGGTAACAGGACCCGGAAACCGTGCATTAAAGTCACTTTCCGATATGTTAAAAGGTAAGTCCGGACGTTTCCGTCAGAACCTGTTAGGTAAGCGTGTTGACTATTCAGGACGTTCCGTAATCGTAGTTGGACCTGAGTTAAAGATTTACCAGTGTGGTCTTCCTAAAGAAATGGCTATCGAACTTTTCAAACCCTTCGTTATGAAAGAATTGGTTGGAAAGGGAATCAGCCAGAACATTAAGCATGCAAAGAAACTCGTTGAAAAACTTGATGATACCGTATGGGATGTTTTGGAAGAAGTAATTCGTGAACATCCGGTTATGTTGAACCGTGCTCCGACACTTCACAGGCTTGGTATTCAGGCGTTTGAGCCTATCCTTGTAGAAGGTAAGGCAATCAAACTCCATCCTTTGGTATGTACAGCGTTCAACGCTGACTTTGACGGTGACCAGATGGCGGTACATCTTCCTTTGTCCGTAGAGGCTCAGGCAGAATGTCGTTTCCTCCTGCTCTCACCCAACAACTTATTGAAGCCTTCTGACGGTGCTCCCGTAGCCGTTCCTTCACAGGATATGGTACTTGGTATTTACTACCTCACACAGGAGAGACCCGGTGCAAAGGGTGAAGGTAAGTTCTTTAAGGATTTGAATGAAGCAATTCTCGCATACGAGAATGAAGTAATTACTTTACATGCACGTATCAAGGTTGGTGTAACCAAAACATTGGCAGACGGAACGGTTGTAAAGGGTATTGTAGAATCCACTCTTGGACGTTTCCTCTTCAATGAAATCCTTCCTCAGGACCTTGAATATGTAGACAGAAGCATTCCTGAGAATGCAATTAAACTTGAAATTGATTTCTTGGTTGGCAAGAAGCAGTTAAAGCCGATCCTTGACAAAGTAATCAATAAGCATGGTGCTACCAAGACTGCAGAAGTACTTGACCTTGTAAAAGCAACAGGTTATAAGTACTCAACCCGTGCGGCAATGACAGTATCCGTATCGGATATGACAGTGCCTCCTATCAAGAAACAGTTGTTGGAAGAAGCTCAGGCTAAGGTAGACCAGATTGCTATGAATTATCGTCGTGGTATGTGTACCGAAGAAGAAAGATACGAAAGCGTTAAGCGTGTATGGAACGCAACCGATGATCGTTTGACAGAAGAGTTGATGACAGGTCTTGATGCTTACAATAATATTAAGATGATGGCTGACTCCGGTGCCCGTGGTTCTAAGCAGCAGATGAAGCAGCTTGCAGGTATGCGTGGTTTGATGGCCGATACAACCGGTCGTACCATTGAATTGCCTATTAAGTCAAACTTCCGTGAAGGTCTTGACGTTTTGGAATATTTTATGTCTGCACATGGTGCGCGTAAAGGTCTTTCCGATACAGCGCTTCGTACAGCGGACTCCGGTTACTTGACACGTCGTATGGTTGACGTTTGTCAGGAATTGATTGTACGTGATGTGGATTGCTGTGCAAACAGAGATGAAATTGTAGGTATGAACGTATCTGCATTTACAGAAGGCGATGCTAACATTGAAAGCCTTGAAACCAGAATTAAGGGCAGATATTCTGTTAATACCATCTTTGATAAAGACGGAAATGTTATCGTTAAGAGAAACCATATGATTACTCCCAGCAGAGCTGCAAAGATTGTTTCCGTTGGTGTGGATGAAAATGGTAACCCTATTGATACTGTTAAAATCAGAAGTATTTTAACCTGTAAATCACAGAATGGTATTTGTGCGAAATGTTACGGTGCCAACATGGCTACCGGTGAAGCGGTACAGGTTGGTGAAGCAGTTGGTATTATCGCTGCACAGTCTATCGGTGAACCCGGTACACAGTTGACCATGCGTACATTCCATACCGGTGGTGTTGCGGGTAACGATATCACACAGGGTCTTCCTCGTGTGGAAGAATTATTCGAAGCAAGAAAACCGAAGGGACTTGCAATTATTGCAGAGTTCGGCGGTACTGTGGAAATCAAAGAAACTTCCAAGAAGCGCGAAGTTGTAATCAAAAACAACGAGCAGGAAAAGAGTTATTTGATTCCTTATGGCTCACGTATTAAAGTGCTTGATGGTATGACCATTGAAGCCGGTAATGAATTGACCGAAGGTAGCATCAATCCTCATGATTTACTTGAAATTAAGAAGATTGAAGCGGTTGAAAACTACATCATCCGTGAAGTTCAGAAGGTTTACAGCCTTCAGGGTGTAGACTTGAACGACAAGCACATTGAAGTTATCGTTCGCCAGATGTTAAAGAAACAGCGTGTAGAAGAAAGCGGAGATACCGATTTGCTTCCCGG
Source organism: Lachnospiraceae bacterium (assembly GCA_017473115.1). Classification (GTDB taxonomy): domain Bacteria; phylum Bacillota; class Clostridia; order Lachnospirales; family Lachnospiraceae; genus UBA3766. The sequence continues at coordinate 49,985 of JAFUNC010000018.1, read as the reverse complement.
CAGTCTTGTTGACAGACTTGTTTTGGAAGAAGTAAACGAAAAACTTTTGGCTGAGAATCCTGATGCTGCTCCTGCAGTAGCAAAGGACATCATTTTGGGTATTACCAAGGCTTCCCTTGCGACCAACTCCTTTATGTCAGCAGCATCCTTCCAGGAAACAACGAAGGTTCTTACAGAAGCTGCAATTAAGGGTAAGGTTGACCCTCTGTACGGCTTAAAAGAAAACGTTATCATCGGTAAGTTGATTCCTGCAGGTACAGGTATGAAACGTTATCGTGACGTTAAAATCGATACCATGCGTGAAATTTCCGATACTGTTTTGGATGAAGAGTTTATAGACGCAACTGAAACAGAAGTTGATGTAGAAGAACTTGATAATCTTGATGCAGTGGAAGAAACCGTTTCAGACGAAGAATAAAATGATAAAACCCGGAAACTTTTAGGTTTCCGGGTTTTTTATGTGGTTACATTCGTTTTTTTACATTTGGAGTTTGGTGTAGAATTGTGGGGATATTTTCATTCCAACAGAACACGCTCTCGCTCGTTCGACTGATGTAGCAGTACTAAACTCGCAGTGCATTTCATTTCTGCTCGTTAAGTGCTGACACAGTCGAAAACGGTTCTTTATGGAATGAAAATATCCTCACAATCCTTTACACTTCAAGTGCAAATAACCGAATTGCTACATGAAAAAAGCAAACTCTGATTTCCGGAGTTTGCTTTTTATTGTATTAGCCTATATTTAAGAAAATTGTTTCCAATATGCTAATATAAAATCTAATCGAAGTATTTACAAGGTTGCTTTGGATGCAATTGTATAGATTTCTGCCACATCATCAGAACTTAAGGGGACAAAGCCGCCGGTTTTGCCGTCGCCCAAACCGAATTTATCAACCAGAGTAGGAATATCTTCTGCTTTGGCTCCGAGTTCTTCGAAGTTGATGGGCATTCCGATGTCGTGAAGGAATGTTCTGAAGCATTTAATTCCCCGAAGTGCAGTAAATTCCGGATTTTCAAAATTCATCTCACAACCCCAGATGCGGACTGCCATTTGGGCAAAACGCATTACATTGTGTTTATAAACGAATTCCATCCAAGCGGGCATAATTACCGCAAGACCTGCTCCGTGCGCACAGTCATATAAACCGGAAAGTTCGTGTTCAATGCCGTGGCTGTTCCAATCCTGGCTTCTTCCTACGCCGACAATATCGTTGTGAGCAACAGTACCTGCCCACATAATGTTGGCACGCGCTTCGTAATTATCCGGATTTTCAATGACACGAGGTGTTTCTTTTATCATGGTTAAAAGAACTGCTTCACAAAGTCTGTCGGTAATTTCCACTTCTGAGGTATTTGTAAAATAGCGTTCAAATACGTGAGCCATAATATCAGTAGCACCGCAGGCTGTCTGGTAAGCGGGAAGCGTTTGTGTCAAGGCCGGATTTAAAATCGAGAACTTCGGTCTTAAAAGATCAGAGCCCACATCTCTTTTTAACATGCCGTCTTCTTTGGTAACTACGGAACCCGGGGAACCTTCGCTGCCGGCTGCCGCAATGGTTAAAACCGTACCGATGGGCAATGCTTTCTCTACTACCTTACCTGTGCCGTAGAAGTCCCAGAAATCACCGTCATAAGGTACACCTAAAGCAATACCTTTGGAGGAGTCGATGCAGGAACCGCCGCCTACGGAAAGGATAAAGTCTACATTTTCCTTTCGACATAATTCAATGCCTTCATAAATTAATGTGTCCCTGGGATTGGGTTTTACACCGCCTAATGCGACGTAAGCGATACCTTCCGCATCCAGAGATTTTTTGACGCGGTCCAAAAGGCCTGATTTTTCGGCAGAGTTTGAACCGTAGTGAATCAGCACTTTGCTTCCGCCGTGCTTACGCACATATTTGCCGCATTCATTTTCGGTATCCTTACCGAAGACAAACTCTGTCGGACTGTAAAAATTAAAATTTTCCATTGAAAGTAGTACCCCCTTTTATATAAATAATAGTTTGTTGATAAAATACAACAGTGAAAAAATGCGGCATTGCCAGCATATTTTTCTTGTATATGTTAATCATAGCACAGTTGTTGCCCGTATAAAATAAAATGTGTTGATTTTATCATAAAAGATGTTCAAAATTATTTTCCGGACAGCCGATGAACAAAAACATAGTAAGCGATTAAATTCATGGCCAATGCTCCGAACCATGCGGCAATATCCGCGTATGCCGTAGTAACAAAGCCGAAATAATCGAGACCGAAGAATATCACGGAAATGCGCATAACCATTTCCATTATGCCGGAAAGCATTGGGATTAACGGTTTGCCAAGTCCCTGTACGCCGCTTCTGTAAACGAACAGAAGGTTAATAAAAAGCATCATAATTCCGCAAGGAGGGAGAAATTCACTGATTAATTGAATCGGTTGGCTTCCGTTGACCATAAGACCTGCGAGAAAATCCGGGAAGAAGTACAATACGGTGCCTAAAAGAATATAATTCACCATCGCAATGCCAACACAGACCCGCAATCCTTTTTGGATACGGTCAAAACGGTTTGCGCCGTGATTCTGACCTGTAAAAGAAGACATTACATATCCTGCTGTGCAGGAGGGTTGGATAAACATATTCACATAGCGGCTGCATACCGAGTATGCAGTGGTGTATGCTACACCGAGGCCGTTTACAAAATACTGAACCACCATACATCCTACGGCGGTAATGGAATTCATCAAAGCCATAGGCACACCGTTTTTGAGCAATTTCCCGTAAAGAACATAATCGGTCGCAAAATCCGCACGATTTAATTTGAGTATGTGAATGCGGGATAATTTGTGCAGACATATGAAAGTCGATAAGATTTGTGCAATAATCGTAGCGATTGCCACACCTTCTACGCCTGTTTTGCATCCGAAGATGAAGAAACAGTTTAAAGCGATATTTGTTAGGGTAGATATTACAATAGCAATAAAAGGTGTCGTGCTGTCGCCCAACGACCTCAATATGCCTGCACACAAATTATAAGAAATGGTGGTGATTAAACCACCAAAGATGATGTATCCGTATGTCAGACTGTCCTTGATAATGTCAGGAGACGTCTGCAGAAGGATTAATATATCATCTAAATAGAGAATGCTTGCAAAAGTTAAAATAATTGCCAAAAATAAGGATAGTTTAATTGCAGAAGCTGTACTTCTTCGGAGTTCGCCATAGTCTTTGGCACCGAAATTGTGAGCAATCGGTACACAGAATCCATTGGCCAGTCCTACGGAGAATCCTACAATCAAAAAACTCAGCGAGGCCATATTTCCTACCGCGGCGAGGGGGTCGTCCCCTAATCCTTTTCCCACGATGGCAGTGTCGGCAATGTTGTATACCTGTTGCAACATATTTGTAAAAAACATGGGGAAGTAAAACCGCAGAATTTGCGGTAATACTTTCCCTTGTGTCAAATCTTGTGTCTTTTCCATTGATTTTTCCTCTTTTTATATTATAAAAGAAGTGCTTTTTTACAATATAACAAAAAACTTGTTTTCATAACAAAAAAACGATATTATATAAATGGCGGTTTGTAAAAAAACAGCAAATAAATACTTTATGCAAGACTGTTTCTGAACGGAATTTATTTTGCAGATGTAAAGGAGAAAGAATTTCTATATGGGTACGAATCGTGATTTGAATTATAGTTTGTATGCACAGAAAGAAAACGGTTTTATAAGGACGGCTTTTCAAAGCGAGTTTGAGCGCTATGCGGTAATCAGTAACGGTGATGTAGAAGGCGTTAAAAAGAATCTAAAGAAAATCCGTCAGAATTTCTTTGAAGGTAAAGGCGAATTGTCGGACAATCCCGTCCGAAACGTGATGTATCATTTTGTGGTTTCCGTGGCTATGGTTTCCCGTGTATGCGTGGAATCCGGAATGAATCATGACGTGGCATATACATTAAGTGATATTTACATCCGAAAAGGTGATAAGACTACAAGTATTGAGGGGCTGATGGATTTGCTGGAAGAGATGCAGGTGGATTTTGCCAAGCGTATGAGGGAGTTAAAGAAAGAGAAGATTTATTCCATTCATATCCGTAAAAGTGTTGATTATATCCAGGAACATTTACAGGAAAAACTCAGCGTAAAAGAGATTGCCGGACAGGTGGGGTTGTCACCGGATTATTATGCGAAACTCTTTTATAAGGAAACGGGAGTGTCCGTGAAAGATTACGTGGCAGAGGTTAAAATCGCCACAGCAGCCGATATGCTGATTTATTCGGAGCATTCTTATTTGGATATTGCCCTGATGTTGGGGTATTCTTCCCAAAGTGCTTTTATCAGTGTTTTTAAAAAGTATCGCAATATGACGCCGAAAGAGTATCGGAACACTTATTATAAGAAAAATATATCGGAAATTCACTAAAAACGAAGAAAACTCTGTTTTTGCCCGAAAAACCTTATTTTTTACGAAAAAAATCATTGACAATGAAAAAACGGAAAAGTATAATGATTTAGCGTGCATGTTTATGCATGTTTTTATTGTGGCGCTTTTTACAGAAAATGTATAAAGCAAAGCATTAAGCAAAATATTATCATAGGAGGTGAAATTGAATGCCCACAATTAATCAGTTAGTACGTAAGGGAAGACAGACATCTGTAAAGAAGTCTACAGCTCCTGCTTTGCAGAGAAGCTACAACTCTTTGCACAAGAAAGCTGTTGAAGCTCCTTCTCCTCAGAAGAGAGGTGTGTGTACAGCAGTTAAGACTGCTACACCGAAGAAGCCTAACTCAGCTCTTAGAAAGATCGCCAGAGTTCGTCTTTCAAACGGTATCGAAGTAACAAGCTACATTCCCGGTGAAGGTCACAACCTTCAGGAGCATAGCGTTGTTCTGATTCGTGGTGGTAGAGTAAAGGACTTACCCGGTACCAGATACCACATCATCAGAGGTACACTCGATACAGCAGGTGTTGCAAACAGACGTCAGGCTCGTTCTAAATACGGCGCCAAGAGACCTAAGGCAGGTAAGTAATTTGCCTTGTCTATGTACCACAAACAGAACTAATTTAGTGTTGGGATTCACTTTTCACGCCGTATGTGCAGGATAAATGAAATACCGCACGAACACATTAGAGGACACATGTGAGTACCTGTGAATTAATTTATTATATTAAGGAGGGAAGAATCGTGCCACGTAAAGGACATATTCAGAAAAGAGATGTTTTAGCAGATCCTTTATACAATGACAAAGTGGTTACCAAACTTATCAACAACATTATGTTAGATGGTAAGAAGGGTGTTGCACAGAAGATTGTATACGGTGCATTTGCTCAAGTAGAAGAAAAAGCAGGCAAGCCCGCTCTTGAAGTTTTCCAAGAGGCTATGAACAACATTATGCCCGTTTTGGAAGTTAAGGCTCGCCGTATCGGTGGTGCTACCTATCAGGTGCCTATCGAAGTTAGAGCTGACAGACGTCAGGCTCTCGGTCTTCGTTGGTTAACAACATATTCTCGTAAGAGAGGCGAAAAGACCATGGAAGACAGATTAGCAAACGAAATTTTAGATGCAGCAAACAACACAGGTGCATCAGTAAAGAAGAAAGAAGATGTGCATAAGATGGCTGAAGCTAATAAGGCATTTGCACATTATAGATTCTAGAAGGAGGAACGACCTTGGCTGGAAGACAATATCCGTTAGAGAGAACCAGAAATATTGGTATTATGGCGCATATCGATGCAGGTAAGACTACCACAACCGAGCGTATCTTATACTATACTGGTGTTAATTATAAGATCGGTGATACTCACGAAGGTACTGCAACCATGGACTGGATGGAGCAGGAACAGGAAAGAGGTATCACAATCACTTCAGCTGCGACAACATGTCACTGGACATTGCAGGAAAATTGCCAGCCCAAGCCTGGTGCATTAGAGCATCGTATCAATATCATTGATACTCCGGGTCACGTTGACTTTACTGTAGAAGTAGAGCGTTCATTGCGTGTACTTGATGGTGCTGTTGGTGTATTCTGTGCTAAGGGTGGTGTTGAACCTCAGTCAGAAAACGTTTGGCGTCAGGCTGACACTTACAATGTACCCAGAATGGCATTCATCAACAAGATGGATATTCTTGGTGCAAACTTCTACGGCGCTGTAGATCAGATCCGTACCAGATTAGGTAAGAATGCAATCTGCATCCAGTTACCTATCGGTAAAGAAGATGAATTCAAGGGAATCATTGACTTATTTGAAATGAAAGCTTACATCTACAACGATGATAAGGGTGATGATATTTCAATTGTTGACATTCCCGAAGATATGGCTGATGAAGCTGAATTATATCGTTCAGAGCTCGTTGAAAAGATTTGCGAATTAGACGACGACCTTATGATGATGTATTTGGAAGGTGAAGAACCTTCAGTGGAAGAAATGAAGAAAGTTTTACGTAAGGCTACCTGTGAATGTCAGGCAATCCCTGTATGCTGCGGTACCGCTTACAGAAACAAGGGTGTACAGAAGTTGTTGGATGCTGTCATCGAATTCATGCCTTCACCTGTTGATATCCCGGCTATTAAGGGTGTTGATATGGAAGGTAACGAAGTAGAAAGACATTCTTCAGACGAAGAACCTTTCTCAGCACTTGCATTCAAGATTATGACTGACCCCTTCGTTGGTAAACTTGCATTCTTCCGTGTATATTCAGGAACAATGAACTCAGGTTCATATGTATTAAATGCAACCAAAGATAAAAAAGAACGTGTTGGACGTATCCTTCAGATGCATGCAAACAAGAGAGAAGAACTTGATAAAGTTTACTCCGGTGATATTGCAGCAGCTGTTGGTTTCAAGGTAACAAGTACAGGTGATACAATCTGTGACGAACAGCATCCTGTAATCCTTGAATCTATGGAATTCCCCGAGCCCGTTATCGAGCTTGCAATCGAACCTAAGACCAAAGCAGGTCAGGGCAAGATGGGTGAAGCTTTGGCAAAACTTGCTGAAGAAGATCCTACATTCCGCGCTCACACAGATACTGAAACAGGTCAGACAATCATCGCAGGTATGGGTGAACTTCACTTGGAAATCATCGTTGACCGTTTGTTACGTGAATTCAAGGTAGAAGCAAACGTAGGTGCACCTCAGGTTGCTTACAAAGAAACCTTTACCAAGGCTGTTGAAGTTGACAGTAAGTATGCAAAGCAGTCCGGTGGTCGTGGTCAGTACGGTCACTGTAAAGTTAAATTCGCTCCTATGGATCCTAACGGTGAAGAGACATTCAAGTTCGAATCTACCGTTGTTGGTGGTGCTATTCCCAAGGAATACATCCCTGCAGTTGGTGAAGGTATCGAAGAAGCTGCTAAATCCGGTATCCTTGGCGGATTCCCTGTATTGGGTGTTCACGCTAATGTATACGACGGTTCTTACCATGAAGTCGACTCTTCCGAAATGGCATTCCACATTGCCGGTTCCATGGCATTTAAGGACGCTATGAAGAAGGGTGATGCCGTACTTCTCGAACCCATCATGAAGGTTGAAGTAACCATGCCCGAAGAATACATGGGTGATGTTATCGGTGATATCAACTCAAGACGTGGTCGTATCGAAGGTATGGATGACCTCGGCGGCGGTAAGATCGTAAGAGGTTTCGTTCCTCTTGCGGAAATGTTCGGTTACTCTACAGACTTACGTTCTAAGACACAGGGTCGTGGTAACTACTCAATGTTCTTTGAGAAGTACGAACCCGTTCCTAAGAATATCCAGGAAAAGGTACTTGCCGGACGTGCAGATAAGTAGGATTCAACAAAATACTACTTGAAAATGTTTTGATTATTTAATATAATCAAAGTTAGCGATATAAAAACAAAAATAAACCAATATTATCTATTTTAACAAGGAGGACTTTAGAAAATGGCTAAAGCTAAATTTGAAAGAACAAAACCCCATTGTAATATCGGTACCATCGGTCACGTAGACCATGGTAAAACAACTACTACAGCAGCTATTACCAAGGTTTTGGCTGAAAGAGTATCTGGTAACGAAAAGGTAGACTTCGAAAACATCGATAAGGCTCCCGAAGAAAGAGAACGTGGTATCACTATCTCTACAGCACACGTTGAATACCAGACAGAAAACAGACACTATGCACACGTTGACTGCCCGGGCCATGCTGACTACGTTAAGAACATGATTACCGGTGCTGCTCAGATGGACGGCGCTATCCTCGTAGTTGCTGCTACTGACGGTGTTATGGCTCAGACTAAGGAACACATCCTTCTTTCTCGTCAGGTAGGTGTACCTTACATCGTAGTATTTATGAACAAGTGTGATATGGTTGAAGATCCTGAATTACTTGAATTAGTAGAAATGGAAATCACAGAACAGCTTGAAGAATATGAGTTCACAGATTGCCCTATCGTTCAGGGTTCTGCTCTTAAGGCTCTTGAAGATCCCATGGGTGAATGGGGTGACAAGATCATGGAACTTATGGCAACAGTAGATGCTCATATTCCTGATCCTCAGCGTGATACAGATAAGCCTTTCCTTATGCCTGTAGAAGACGTTTTCACAATCACAGGTCGTGGTACAGTTGCTACCGGTAGAGTAGAACGTGGTGTTCTTCACCTTAACGACGAAGTTGAAATCGTTGGTATCAAGGAAGAAACAAAGAAGACTGTATGTACAGGTATCGAAATGTTCCGTAAGATGCTTGACGAAGCTCAGGCTGGTGATAACATTGGTGCACTTCTTCGTGGTGTTCAGAGAACTGAAATCGAAAGAGGACAGGTTCTTTCTAAACCCGGCTCAGTAAAGTGCCACACAAAGTTCACAGCTCAGGTTTACGTTTTAACAAAAGATGAAGGTGGACGTCATACTCCTTTCTTCAACAACTACAGACCTCAGTTCTACTTCAGAACAACTGACGTAACAGGTGTTTGTAACCTTCCTGCAGGTACAGAAATGTGCATGCCTGGTGATAACGTAGAAATGACAATCGAATTGATCCATCCCATCGCTATGGAACAGGGTCTTACATTCGCTATCCGTGAAGGTGGTAGAACAGTAGGTTCTGGTCGTGTTGCTACTATCATTGAATAATTGTAATTAATATCTATTTTTTGCAGCCCTCTAAGTTATTAGAGGGCTGTAATTTTCATTATTTCTCATTTGTTGGCAGATTCGATGCCATATCGTATACATCCTGTTTCGGGATGAAATATTCACATATAGATAAATGAATGAGTGAGTGCTTGCTTGGGCTTGTCCGGCGATTCCTTGTATTATCTTGCGAGTTAGTGTTTATGGGGGAATTACCTACCATTTATAATTTGATGCTTCCTAGTAGGTAAAAATACGTCTGATGCGTGGGGAATTACCTATTGGTATGATACAAAGAAGTGTAAGTAGGTAAATATGTGCGGATGTCCCGGGAAAGTACCTACTGTAGGCATATGAAGAGTCGTCAGCAGGTAAAAAGTGTACTAATGCTCCGGGGAAATACCTATTGTAGGCTTGTGGAGAGGCGTCAGTAGGTAAAAGAGTGCGGATGTCCCGGGGAAATACCTATTGAGAGGCTTGTAGAGAGGTGTCGGTAGGTAAAAGAGTGCAGATGCCCCAGGGAAATACCTACTTATAGGATTGTGAAGAAGTGCCAGTAGGTAAAATATTACTTAGTGCACTTAGATTTCCCTATTTGCTGCTGATGAAACACTTAAGGTAGGTAAATTAAAAAAACAAATGATAAAAAATACAAATTAGAGCAAGTAAATAAAACAATAGTAGGTAAAAAGAGGAGGATTAAATAAATTTGGAAAAAGAATTAAGGGGTACTTTGCAGGAACTAATAGAGTTGGAAGAACAAGCAAAGCGATATGTAAAGTTCGCACCGGAGGGGAAACTTCGCTGTGCAATCAACAAAGGATGCTATCAATATTATATCGGAAAGGAATATCAGGGGAAGAAAAAGAGAAATTTAGTCGAGAAAATTGCGCAGAAAGAATACAATCTGCAGTTGTTGGGATGTATAAAGAAACAGATACTTGCATTGGAAAATCTTTTAGTAACTTTGGAGAAGTATAGGCTGGATGAAGTCTATGCTAAACTTCATCCGGCACGAAAACAACTGGTGAAGCCGTATATAAAACCGCTGGAGAATATGAAAGAAGAATTTGAGAAACTGGAGTATAAGGGAAAAGGATTTGCTGAGGATGATACAACGGCATATTATACCGAAAAGGGAGAAAGAGTGCGTTCTAAGTCAGAAAAAATCATTGCAGATACTTTGTATAGAAGAGGAATCCTTTATCATTATGAACTTCCTTTGGAATTGAAATACAGAAATCGGATTATCGTAGTGTATCCTGATTTTACGGTGCTCAATAAAAGGACCGGAAAGAAGTATATTCTTGAACATTTGGGGATGATGGATAAAATGTCTTATAGCGAAAACGCAATGCAAAAAATAGATATGTATGAGAAAAATGGGATTTTGCTGGGCGATGGGTTAATTATAACGCATGAGACGACGGGAAATCCGTTGGATATTAATGTGTTGGAGCGGTATATAGAGCGATTTCTGTGAAGGGGATAAGATGAGGGAAAAATTTTGTTGTCAGACTACCGCAGGGTGAAAAGTTAAGTAAATAGGAAGGGGATGCGAAAGCATATCTTCTTTGTTTGGAAAGTATGTCGGAAAATGATAGGATGTCGGTAGCACACTAAATAAAAGTGGAAACGATTTCCTCTTAATTCATTGCAATATAATGCAGAAGGAGCATGTGTGTTTCTTCTACTATTTGAGAAAATGTAGAAATAAACAAATATTTTGTTCTTTTCTCTGAATGTATCTGTAAAAGAAAATCTATGAGGAAAAGGTGAGGATGTCTTTACATCAAAATAAGCCTGATTCATAGTAAATATCTTTTCAAAACCATAATTTACTATTTTGGTGTACGGATAACGCATAGTTTTTGAATTGACATATAAATAGATTGCAGCATCGGTAAAAATAATGGCACCAGAGTTATCAAGTAAATATTCTTTTTCTGACCAAGTAGGCATCTTTTCATACCTATATCCGCTTTCAACCATTTTGCATCGATTCTTGGATTCAAAGATTTTAAGCCCCGATTCAATATGAATGATTGTTTCATCTGTATATTTGGTTGTTCGGTCAATCAGTTTAGAGGCCATATAGTTTTTATATAGTGTACTGGAATTGGTAAGTTCCTTGAGTTGCTGTTTGGCATCCTTGGAACAACATCTATATCTTTATACTGGTTTATTATGGTCTCGATTTGCTGAATTATGATTTTGGTTTTATGATGACAATCGCTATGGTATCTGCGCATAAAACCGGTAGGTTGTTTACAAAAAATACATTTCATAGATGAACTTCCTCCTATATAGATTATAGCATGAAAAAATGTAGCTGGCCTATGATTTTGCAAAATCATAGGCGGTTGAGGCACCCCAAAATTTGCAGCGTTTAATATACCGAATCTTACCGTATATCCCAATTTTTCTATAGTGCTAACTATCTGATCCTTAAACCATCCATTAGCTGATAAAAGCAATCCTTTAACATTTTCAATAACAAACACATCCGGTTGCAATCTTTGAACCAAATCCAAATATTCTCTAAACAAAAAATTACGTGGATCCTGCAATCCTAATTTTTTTCCTTTCATCGAATATCCTTGGCACGGCGGTCCACCGACTATCATATTTACACCCGTCTTTTTTGCCAAAGATACTATATTCTCTTTTATCTTAGAATCTGTAATATCCCCTACAACAACTTCTGCATAAGGCATATTCTTTTTAAAAGTATTTGCCGCATTCTCATCAAAATCTAATGCTACCATTGTCTTAAAATATGGATTTTTATCCATTCCCCAAGACAATCCTCCTGCACCACAGAATAAATCAAGAATCTTAAATTCTGATGGTTTTTTATCTATTCGCTTAATCAAAATACGTTTAAACAGCTCCTTGTTATAGATTTTGAGGGGGTACAGTGGATGGGACAAGGTTTTGCTCACCAGTTATTTGTTATATTTGCCAGAGAGCATTTAGATATTCAAATAGTGCCAATCAATATGGATGAGGATATTACAAAAATATATAACCATGTTATCACATCATAGAAATTCGCCTTAATCAAAAAGAAATTCGCCTTAAACCGGTTTAAAGCGAATTTCTTTTTATATTTACGCATAATCATCAATAGCCATATTAAACAGTTTTATAGTATTCATCTTCGCGCATAGACCCGGAAGTTAGGTTTTCGTTGCCTTTATTTCAATTTTACACTTGACAAATGTATCAAACTGATATACCATGCAATATATCAAGCCGATACATCATACATCCTAAAAGGAGAAAACTTAATGGCTAACACGAAGAAAATGGATTATGTCCTGCTGGGTTTACTAAGCCATGAGCCCATGACAGGATATGAAATAAAAAAGAGGCTCGACACAACGCTTCGTTTTTTCTGGGGTGGTAGTTACGGAAGCATCTATCCGACCTTAAATCAACTGGAAAAAGAAGGTAAGGTCACGAAGGAAGACACCAGTTCTAACGGTCGTGAAAAACTTTCCTATTCCATTACGGATTGCGGGAGAGTATCATTGAAAGAGTGGCTCGCCAAACCGGTGGAAAAAGATGAACTTCGCTACGAAACGCTTTTAAAACTTTTTTTTGGAAACGAAACCGGCATGGAAGGTGCTATGGAACATATTGAGCGTTTTGAAGCGAAGTGCAAAGATGAATTAGTTGTTCTAAACTTATTTGCAGAGAATCTGTCGCACCATCTGGAAGATGATACACACAAGCATTATTATTTAACTGTTAGATTCGGCATCAAGACTTATGAGTCCTATCTGGAATGGTGCCGGGAAGCAAAAGAACAAATAAAGGAGTGGCAGAAATGAAAACAGCAATCGTATATTACTCATTGGAAGGCAACACCAAGTACACAGCAGATAAAATCGCCGATATTTTAAAAGCATCCTGCGAAGTAGATATTATTCGTATCGAGCCTAAGAAGGCTTACCCCGATAAAGGTTTTAAGAAATTCTTCTGGGGCGGTAAAAGTGCCGTTATGGCAGAGATGCCCACATTGCAACCCTATGAATTTGACGCTACAAAATACGACAGAATCATCTTTGGCACTCCTGTTTGGGCAAGTACTTTTACACCGCCCATCCGAACGTTTATCAATGAGAATCCTGCGGTAAAAGAGAAGCAAATCGCAGTGTTTACCTGTTTTAGCGGCGGTGGTGCGGACAAGGCCCTTGCGAAGTTGCAAAAGTTCCTTGAAGCCTCGAAATTCGAGGCTGAGTTAATACTTGTAGATCCGAAGGATAATGTGAAAGAAGAAGACGATTCACTGATTGCGGAGTTTTGTGAGAAGTTGAAGTAAAATAGTCCCAACTACGGAAACCACAAGAAGTTGAAGCAGGCGTTTGCCGAAGAACGCGAGAAATAAAAGATATTATAAAATAAAAAAGACTTTGTTTGAGCGATATCTCTCTGTAAGAGAAGGGGTAAATCGCAACAACAAAGTCTTTTTAAATTCCTAAATGATTTGTTTTTTATTTCTCTTTTTCTAAGAAATTATAAACCAAAGCAGCCAGTGCCGCACCAACCAAAGGACCTACAATGAACACCCAAACGCAAGCGATGGGAGCAGTATTTCCTGCAATTGCTGCAACGATAGCGGGACCGATACTTCTTGCAGGGTTTACGGATGTGCCTGTCAAACCGATACCAAGGATATGTACCAAAGTAAGTGTAAGACCGATGATCAAACCGCCGAAAGAACCATGTCCGCCTTTTTTGCTGGTCACGCCTAAAATAGTCATTACAAAGATAAAAGTTAAAACAACTTCTACCAGTAAGCCTGCAACGATGCTGCCGTTCACTCCGGCAAGACCGTTTGAACCGAAGCCGCCTGTCATGTCGGTCACTCCGCCAAGACCAAAGATTGCGGCAAGAATTCCTGCGCCTGCCAATGCACCCAAGCACTGTGCACAAACATAACCGAAGAACTCTTTTACGGTCATCCCTTTGCTTATCAGTACGCCCAATGAAACTGCGGGATTGATGTGGCAACCTGAAATGTTACCTACGCAGTAAGCCATACCAACGATGACAAGACCGAATGCCAGTGCAGTTAAGATGTAGCCGCAACCCTGTGCTGCGTTGCATCCAACCAGCATTGCAGTACCGCAACCTAAAGTGACAAGCACTGCTGTGCCGATAAATTCGGCAATCAACTTTTTCATGCAAATAACCTCCTTGTTTTAATGTACAGAAAAATCACTATAAAATGTATCGGTTGAGCGGGGCAAAACATGAAGAGCGGAAATGCATATTTTTATATTTTTCTTCCACGCATTTTTAATGTTTATAAGGATGCGACAGAAAGATAAAGCGGTATTTTAATGTAAGTTGTTTATTTTAATATTTCGGAAATAGTACTTGCATATTCCCATAAATGTAATAAAATAGAATTAATATGAGTACAACAAATTCCGACAAAAAAACACAAAAGAATACAGCAAACATAAAGCCCGGTTTTTTCTATAAATGTGTTGCGCATGCCTTGGGATACGGCTTCTTTGCAACGATTCAACTGTTGCGTTTTCCGTATTTTTCTTTGAAGAAAAAAGCGGTTAAAAACCGGGAAATCAACAGGAGCAAGAACCTTACCTTTCCGTTGAACGGTCAGGGGATGGGGGACTTGAAAGAGTTGCGTATGGGCAGTTGCGGTTTTAACCATAGCGGCTGCGGCGCCATAGCCACATTCAACGCCATGAGCGTTTTGGGGTTGGAGCCTAAGATGGAAGATATTGTGGATTTTTATGAGCGCAATGGTTTGATTTTAAATGCCAGAATGGGCGTGAATCCTTCTGCGGTTAAGAAATATCTCAAATCCAAAGGATTGCAGTGGAAGTTTTATTCCAAATCCAAAGACTGGGATGCCTGTCTCGGTAAAGATCAGGTTGCCATCCTTTTATACTGGTGGGTAAGCCGGAAAGGATGCGGTGCGCACTATGTTTCCATTGAGCGGACCGATGAAGGAATTAACGTTTACAATGAATACGGTAATCGTGATTACACGCATAAGTATGAAGATATACAAACATTTTTGGACAGCGGCCAATACAAAAGAGTCGTATCCATGTTTGTTATCGATAAATAAGGAATTTAAGACTACTTTATAAAAAACAGGAGGGTTACAATTATGGGTAAATTCGTAGTCAAAGAAACAAACACAGGGGTTAAATTTGATTTAAAGGCAGGAAACGGCGAAGTAATCGCAACTTCAGAAGTTTATTCTTCCAAAGCAGCATGCTTAAAGGGTATCGCAAGTGTTCAGAAGAACGCTCCCGTTGCAGCAATTGAAGACCAGACAGAAGAAGGTTATGCAACTGCTAAGAATCCTAAGTTTGAAGTTTATACAGACAAGAAGGGTGAAACACGTTTCCGTTTAAAAGCAACCAACGGACAGATTATTGCTACCGGTGAAGGTTATACAACCAAGGCAGCATGCTTAAAGGGTATTGAAAGCGTTAAGAAAAACGCCGCAGATGCAAAGGTAGAATAGGAACAGAAATGAAGAGGACTGTTCTCGAGCGGGAGCAGTCCTTTTTTATCCGCTACGGATAATGACAAGACATATTTTGTCATATAATATAAAAGTATTAAGGAATAAAAGGAGGAATGAATTATGCCGGAATTGTTATTGATTCCTGCGGTAATTGTGATTGCCGTGATTGTTGTTGTTGCATTGATTCTTTTAGGCTATGTGAAGGCTCCGCCCGATATGGCCTACATTATTTCAGGTCTCAGAAAGAAGCCCCGTTATGCCATTGGTAAGGCTACGGTGCGTATCCCTTTCTTTGAGCGATTGGATAAACTGAATTTACGTTTGATTCCCATCGATGTTAAGACCAGCAACGCAGTTCCTACTGCTGACTACATCAACATCAATGTGGATGCTACCGTTAACGTTAAAATCAGCAACGAAGCGGATAAACTCCAGCTTGCAGCAGAGAACTTCTTAAATAAACCCACCGAGTACATAGCAAATGTTGCAAGAGAAGTTTTGGAAGGTAACGTACGTGAAATCGTAGGTAAGATGAAGTTGGAAGAAATGGTTTCTGACCGTCAGAAGTTTGCAAATCTTGTAAAAGAAAATGCAGAGCCTGACCTTGCGGCTATGGGTCTTGATATTATCAGTTTTAACGTTCAGAATTTCGTGGACGGTAATGAAGTAATCGAGAACCTCGGTATTGATAACATTGTTAAAATCAAAAAGGCAGCAGCCATTGCCCGTGCGGAAAGTGAAAGAGACATTAAGGTTGCACAGGCAGCAGCAGACAAAGAATCCAATGATGCTAAGGTTGCAGCTGAAACCGAAATCGCTAAGAAGCAGACTGAACTTGCCATTAAGAAATCCGAACTCCAGATGGATGCGGATACCAAGAAGGCTATGGCGGATGCTGCTTACGATATCCAGAAGGAAGAGCAGCGTAAGTCGATCGAAATTTCTACCGCCAATGCGGATATCGCACGTCAGGAACGTGAGATTGAATTAAAACAGAAAGAAGTTGCTGTTAAGGAACAGGCTTTGGAAGCAGAAGTTAAGAAGCAGGCGGAAGCAGATAAGTATGCGGCTCAGCAGAAAGCTGATGCACAGTTGTATCAGCGTCAGAAAGAAGCAGAAGCAAAGCAGTTTGAGGCTCAGCGTGAAGCAGAGGCCCGTAAGGCGCAGGCAGAGGCTGACCGTTTCGCAAGAGAGCAGGAAGCGGAAGGTATCCGTGCTGTCGGTGAAGCGGAAGCGGCAGCAATCGCAGCAAAAGGTCTTGCCGAAGCGGAAGCCATGGAAAAGAAAGCGGAAGCGTATGCGAAGTACAACAAGGCTGCTGTGGCTGAAATGATGATCAAAGTATTGCCTGAAATTGCAGAGAAAGTTGCTCAGCCTCTCGGTCAGATTGATAAGATTACCATTATCGGTGGCGGTGAAGGCGGAAGTAATGGTGTAGACCAGGTTGCAGGCAATGTGCCTGTTGTTATGGCTAAGGTTTTTGAAAGCATGAAGGAAGCAACCGGCATTGATTTGGCTAACATCATTAATGCGGAATCTTACGATGCTAAGGTGAACAGAAATGTTAATTTAACAGGTCTTGAAGACATTAATTTGGTTGTAAAAGACAATAAAACGCAGGAATAGAGAATCATTACGAACAAAATAATATTGAGTGATATGTAAAGACATATGGAAGCACTGTTTCTTTGGGGAATCAGTGCTTCTTTTGTGTATGGATTTGTTTGTGTTTCGGTATATTGATAAAAGGGCGGTTATCGGAACAAAATAAACATAGATTCATAAAAGCATTTGTGATATAATAAGATGTTAAATTATGTAAAAAAGGAGCGGATGTATGAAAAACAGAATTGTCATTATAATCATTACATTACTCCTTGTTATTGTGGGCGGATATTTCGGATACGAACATATCAAAGAAGAGTATCCGTCGGCATTTCGTGTGCAGATTACCTCGGACGGACATACGGAATATGTGGATTATTGTGAAGGTCCGGATGGAAACATATATGTTTTTTTGCCGGGTTATGTTGCTTACGAGGATGCAGTGATTGCATTGGAAACATCCAATGATGTTTATGTGGGCGGACAACTTCTTGAGGATGGTATGAGTTGCAGTGCTTTTGAGAAAGACTGTTTTTATGAGTTCAGTTATACAAGTTGGGGTCATAAGTATTCTTACCGGATTATGTTTATGCAGTCTGCCAATGTGGCAACTTTATACGTGGACACTGCATCGGGGAATATGGACTATATTCATGAAGCAAAAGGCAAGGAAGAATCCGGCGAGATGGTATTGTATGCGGCGGATGGTGCGTTAAATTATGAGGGTAAGATTGACTCGATTAAAGGACGCGGTAACGATACGTGGAATAATTATATGAAAAAGCCTTATTCCCTTAAATTGGAGGCCGGTGCAGACCTTTTAAATATGGGGACTGCGGAAAAATGGATTTTGTTGGCCAATGCCAAGGATGCTTCCAATTTGAATAATAAAATTGTTTTTGATTTTGCCGACCGGATTGGTCTTGCTTATACTCCGGATGCGGAGTGGGTAGATGTTTATTTGAATAATGAGTATGCAGGCTTATATCTCTTATCCGAGCGAATTGAAATCGGAGAGAATCGTGTGAATATCACACCCGTCAGTGAAGATTTAGATTGCAGTTATATTGTATCTCAGGAGATAAAAGAACGTATCTACAACAAGGAAATTGCGAGATTTGAGACGCAGTACGGACTCGGATTTGGTGTGCATGAACCGGAAGAAATTACGGGATTGCAACTCAATGAGGTTGCATTGCAATTTTTGATTGCGGAGAATGGTATTATGGCAGAGAATGACATCGACGGATGGAGCGGAACGCATTATGCGGATGCGATTGATGTGGATTCTTGGGCACGTAAATATATGGTGGAAGAAATTTTTATGAATGCCGATGCAGGGCACGGCAGCCAATACTTCTATTATGACAGTCAAAGTGAAGGGACGAAAATCTATGCCGGTCCGGTGTGGGATTATGATAATGCTTTAGCGGTGCAACAAATTGCATCTCCGGAGACGTTGTTGGCAAATCGTGAATATGCAAATCGGGAAGGCTATACGCCATGGTTATATCACCTATATCAGAAAGAAGATTTCTATGGTGAGATTGTCCGGTTGTATCGGGAAGAGTTTAAAGCGGAGTTGCAATATCTTCAGGGAACACAATTGCCTGCGTACGTGGCCCAAATTAAGGCTTCTGCGAAGATGAACGATGCAAGATGGTTTCCCGGAACAGAGAACTTGTTTGAGCAGGAAACGGAAGCAATTTATGAATTCCTGGAGCGCAGGGTCGCATTTTTGGACAGGGTATGGCTGGATAATATGCAGTATTACACAGTCAGTGTAGAAACCGGTGTGGACTCCTTTTATCTGTATTATACGGTTCCGACGGAGGAAAACAGAATGGAAATGCCTGTCCTTCCGGAGCAGGAAGGCTTGCGTTTTGCCGGCTGGTATCGTGCGGATACCAACGAACCGTTTGACCCGGAGCAACCAATTACGGGAGATATGCACATATACGCGAAGTGGGAAGCGACGGAATAAGCATTTTTTCTGAGAAAGAATCGGAGAGAAGTGTATGGACAAAGAGAAACAAATGAAGTTTCGGCATGAAATAAAATATTTAATCAGTACGGCGCAAATGAAAATGCTTCAGAATCAAATGAACCGTATGCTGTCACCGGATCCGCATGTGGGAGCGGAAGGCGTATATAATATTCGGAGTTTATACTTTGATGATTATGATAACCGCTGTTTTTATGAAAATGAAAACGGTACGGAGCCAAGAGAAAAGTTCCGCATCCGAATTTATAATCATTCCGCTGAACGGATTATGTTGGAATGCAAAAGGAAAGAGCATGGAAAGATTCATAAAAGCAGTTGTCCGTTGACGGTTGAGCAGACGCAAACTCTGATGAAAGGGCAGTATTTGCGGGATGTGGCCGGGCAACCGGAAGTGCTGAAACGGTTTACGTATCGGATGATGACAAGGCGGATGCGACCGGTTGTGATTGTGGAATATGACAGGATACCGTATACTTACAAGTTGGGAAATGTGCGTATTACACTGGACCATAATATGGCGGCATCCACTGCAGTGGACCGATTTCTGGATGAAGACATTCTCAAGCGGCCGATTATGGGAGCCGGACAGCAGTTGCTGGAGGTAAAGTATGATGAATTGCTTCCGGACTATATCTATAATAATTTACAGTTAAAAGATTTGAGACAAACCACTTTTTCAAAGTTTTATTTATGCAGAAAATTTACAATGATTAAAGGAGAACGTCATGAGTTTTAAGGATATTTTAAAACAATCATTTTTGGAAGGATACACCGATACGGATATCGGAACAAGAACCATTCTCGTAACTTTTTTACTGGTATGCGCGTTGGCGTTGTATATCTTTTTTGTATATCGCATTGCAACCCGTAAAACGTTTTACTCCAAGAGTTTTAACATTGCGTTGGCCGGAGTGGCGGTAATTACGGCAGCAATTGTATTAACCATGCAATCCAGTGTTATCGTTTCTTTGGGTATGGTTGGTGCCCTGTCCATTGTGCGTTTCCGAACGGCGATTAAGGATGCCATGGATTTGATGTTTTTATTCTGGTCCATCAGTGTAGGTATTATCTGCGGCGCGGGATTTGCGGAGATTGCGTTAATTCTTTCGGTAGTGGTTACCGTGGGTATTATTCTGCTACAGTTATTGCCCGTAGCAAAAGCGCCCATGATTCTGATTGTAAATGCAGATGCAATGGATGCTGAAAAGGCAGTAATCGAAGAAATTAAAAAGGGAACCAAGTATTTGAAAGTAAAATCCAGAAATATGACCAAAGATGCATTGGATCTGATAATTGAAGTCAGAACCAAAGAAGGTGCGGAATTGATTCAGCGGATAATGGAAATCAAAGGGGTAACATCCGCCTCTCTTTTATCGCATGACGGGGAAGTAACATTTTAGGATACGGGAAACTGCATAAACCTATATAAGAATTAAGGGAAAAGATACAAAAGGAATTGAGATAAAAATGAGCAAAAAGAAGAAACGTAAACTGCGAAAAAAACCGATTTTTTTGATATTGGCCATACTTTTGGCAACTTGTTCCGTTGTATGTATTGTGTGTTTGATTCGGGAACAATCTCTTTTGAAAGAGCAGGAAGAATACTATAATGATTTAAAAGCGGTTACGATTCCTGTGGCATCATTGGAGATTGAAGAGCCGGAAGAGGAGTCGGTTGCAGAACCCGAAGAAGAGAAAGTTGATTTGAGTCTGTACAATATACCGGAGGATAAGCAACCGGATTTTGCGGCATTGAAAGAAATCAATGAGGATATTTATGCGTGGGTCTATATTCCCGGAACGGAAATTGATTATCCGATTGTTCAGCATCCGGAGGAACTGGATTACTATCTGACACACAATCTGGACGGAAGCGAAGGATATCCCGGCGGAATTTATACGCAGTATATTAACAGTAAGGAATTTGATGATTTTAACACTGTTGTATACGGACACAATATGCGAAACGGTTCCATGTTTAAAGACTTACATAAATACGAGGACGATGTTTTTTTTGAAGAGAATCCGTACATATACGTATATACCGAGACCGGCGTTTTGGTGTATCAGATTTTTGCAGCCTATGAGTTTAGCGATATCCACCTGATTATGGGATTTGATTTATCATCCGAGGAAGTGCGCCGGATTTATCTGAATAATGTTTTTACCGCGGAAGGAAAAACAAACAATTATAATATGGATATCGCGGTAACGACGGAAGATAATATTCTGACGATGGCAACCTGTATCGGCAATAAGCCGGATAAAAGATATCTCGTATCGGCAGTGTTGGTGGCCGACGGCCGGCAATAAAACGTTATTGAACGGTTATGCCGTTTAATATATATGTGTCACATGTAAATAAAAGAGAAAGGATTGAAAAACGATCATGAAAAAAAGAGTTTTGGCTATGGTTTCTATCTTAGTGTTCACATTAGGTATGAGCATGACTGTAATGGCGGCACCCAGCCCTGTTGCAGGAAATGACACCACTTCATCATCATGGAAACCTTCTAAGGAAACAATTGCTACAACTGGTTCAGGAGAGGCAATTACAGAAGCATCTTTGTATGCAGATTTAAACGCAACAACATTATCAACAAGTGTAGAAGGAGCATCTCTTACAAACGTTGGTCCTCAGGCTGCTGCTTGCTTGGTTAACAAGGCAAACGAAGTAGTTGGCGCAAATGCAAACATTGTTACTATGGTTGATATTCAGGTTCCCGAAGGAACCGGAACTGCAAGCTTTACATTAAGCGTACCTTCATTGGTTGCAGGTCAGTCAGTAACTGTTCTTCACTTAAAATCAGCAACAGACATCGAAGTTCTTCCTGTTACCGCAGTAAATAACGGTTCTGTTACTTTTACAATGAGTTCTTACTCACCGGTAGCTGTTGTTGTAAACGCAACAGCACCTAAGACTGCAGATATGAATATGGCATGGATTGCTGTACTTGCATTGGTTAGTGCAGGCGGTGCAGTAGTTTTATCTAAAAAATATTTTGCATAATTAATACCATATTTACATGTGACACAATTTTTAAATTGATATTTGGGATAATACCGTGAAAAAGATAAAAGCAATGAAGAGTGCAAAAAAAAGAAAAAACGCAAAAGTAATCGGAATGATTCTTGGCGGTTTGGCCGGTATCGTTCTGATTCTTTTTGTTGTTTGGTTGATTATAAGTAAAATCGGTGAAAACAGTTTATATGCTACAGGAAATGCGGAAGGCAACGGAGAAATTGTTAACATCAGTTATCTGTCCAATGAGGAATTGGCTGATGTGATGTGGCGGCCGGGAAAAGTAAGATACCAGGGAAAAGTATATGAGTATAATGATAAAATCCTCACTTTTTTAATTATGGGAGTAGATAAAGAAGGTCCGTTGATTGCCACGGAAGAAGAGGCGGCCGGTGGTCAAAGCGACGCGCTGTTTCTTGCGTTGCTGAATCCGGAAACCAAAAGTATTGATGTTTTGGCGGTTGACCGGAATCTGATTACTACCCTTACGTTACCGAAAATGGGTGAGAACGGTGAGGATGCATATACCGAGGGCCAGATTACCCTGCAATACGGATATGGAGACGGAAGGGAAGGCAGTTGCGAACTGACGAAGGAGACGGTTTCTTCGACGCTTTATAATTTACCGATTCATGGGTATGCGGCAATCGGATACAGTGCCATTCCGTATTTGAATGATTCCGTAGGCGGCGTTGAGGTTACCATTACGAAAGATGTGCTTGGAGATACGCATTGGACGGAAGGCGAGAGGGTTGTTTTATACGGACATGAGGCAATTATTTTTATCCGATATCGTGATACTACGATTTTTGAAAGCGCACGATTGCGAACGATGCGTCAAAAAGAGTATTTGTCAGCATTTGTGAATCAATTGTTTCAGCAGTCCAAAGAAGACATTACCTTGCCAATTCGTCTGTACCAGGGCGTGCAGGAGTATATCGTAACGGATTTGTCGGCAGATGAAATATTGTTTTTGGCAGAAGAGGTTATAGATTATAATTTTAGTGAAGTAAAGATTCATACCATGCCGGGAGAAACTGTTCAGGGCGAAGTGTATGAGGAATTTTATCCAAACGAAAATGAACTGAGAGAATTGATGTTGGAATTATATTATACGCAAGTCACGGAAACGGAAGAATAGAATTTTTTGAATTTGATTTATATCAGACATATAAATAAACCCTCGCTACCGGCGGTAACGAGGGTTTTTATTATGCCAACATATCCAGAATTTTCTGTTTGGAAGTAACTCCCGTAATACGGTTTGTCACTTCGCCGTTTTTGATAACTAACAGTGTGGGAACGCTCATAATTTGATATTTGGTAGCAAGTTCAGGTTGTTCATCGATGTTTACTTTTCCTACTTTGAAGTCGGATGCTTCTTCTGCTATTTCGTCGATGACGGGACCTAACATACGGCAGGGACCGCACCATTCTGCATAAAAATCTACCAATACGGGAAGGGAACTTGTTAATGCTTCACTTTCAAAATTGTCTCTTGTAAATTTGATTAATGCCATATTGTTGCCTCCTTTGTTTATTCACTTGTATTTCACTATTTTCGGATTAGTATATCCGTTGCTTTGGTTATTATGTAATACATTCTGAAACCATAAAAATATAGAATGGTCTAAATAAATTATATAAAAAAAGAAAGAGAAAGTAAATAACCGTAAATGCAGTATAAAAAATTAATAAAAAGGACACTCTCTGTTATAAAGACCGGTTTATATGTAAAAAGTCCGGTAACGATTTCGGAAGTCATTTTATGAATCGCTGTGAACTATTTGATTCCATAAAGAACCGTTTTCGACTGTGTCAGCACTTAACGAGCAGAAATGAAATGCACTGCGAGTTTAGTACTGTTACATCAGTCGAACGAGCGGAAGCGTGTTCTGTTGGAATCAATAGTCACACAGCGGCTAATCTTACAACAACTTCCGAAATCGGAGTTATACCCCCAATAAAAGGAGAGTTGTCATGTTAAAAGAAGCATTGGAAATACAGAAACAGATAGAAGAGGATTATGCACATTTACATTATTGTGCGGAAGTAGGGTTTGATTTGACGAAGACAAGGGCTTACGTGAAGAAGCGTTTGAAAGAAATGGGCTATGCACCGCTTGATTGCGGCAAGGCCGGAATTGTGGCGTGCGCAGGAACGATGGATAGCGGAAAATGTTTTATGCTTCGTGCGGATATGGATGCATTGCGTATAAAAGAAGAAGCGGAAGTTCCGTTCCGTAGTACAAACGGCAATATGCATGCCTGCGGTCATGATGCACATACGGCTATGCTGCTTGGAGCAGCCAAGTTAATTAAATATCATGAGCAGGAACTGGGCGGTATTGTAAAATTTATGTTTCAACCCGCTGAAGAAATCCTGGAGGGTGCCAAAAATATGATAGACGGAGGTGTGCTTGAAAATCCGAAAGCAGATGGGGCAATGATGGTGCATGTGATGACGGGAGTGCCCGTGGATTCAGGAACGGTTATTGTGTCGGCACCGGGAGTCAGTGCGCCGGCAGCAGACTTTTTTAAGATTGAGGTCAAGGGAAAAGGGTGTCACGGCTCTGCGCCTCATCTCGGAGTGGATGCATTAACGGTGGCGTCCCATATTATAATCGGGTTACAGGAAATTCAAGCGAGGGAGTTAAGTGCATTTGATGAGGCGGCACTTACCATCGGGGCGCTGGAGGGAGCAGAGGTACCCAATGCAATTCCCGGAACGGTTACTTTAAAAGGTTCCATGCGGGCATTTGATGAAGCGGTTCGTAATAATATGAAAAAGCGTCTTGCGGAAATTGCGGAGAATATAGGACGTGCTTTTCGTGCAGAGACAATCGTAACCTATACAAGCGGTGCTCCTACGTTAGTGAATGATAAGGAATTGTCTGAGAAAACAACTATTTGGTTAAAAGAAATTTTGGGTCAGGATAAGGTTCTTTGCAGTTGCGAACTGCCGCAAAACCACGGTGGCGGCTCGGAAGACTTTGCCTATGTGTCCCAAAAGGTGCCGTCTGTTATGGTAGCATTGGCTGCCGGTGACAGCAGAGAGGGTTTTATTCATCCGCTGCATCATCCCGAAATGAGATTGGATGCGAAGGCATTTGCATATGGAACGGCAGCCTTGGCGGAAGTTGCCGTGCGGTACGTAAAAGTGTTGTAAAAAAGATTATTCTTTTTTATTGCGTAAAATGTCCACGGTATGAGCGCCGGCACCGATTAAATCAGCACGCTCACAGGTGGCAAGTTGATATTCGATAAAATACCGGAATTCTTCTTCCGTTAACTGATTCAGGAAGGGTCTCATATAATTGGCAGGTCCGTCGGGAGAAATGATTTGAAGACGCTGTAAACCAAGTTCATTATTTAAAGCATCAATGTCTTCCAATCGCATGTAGTCGTACAAATGCTCCGGTTGTGAAAGGGTTTTATAATCAGCGCTTAAACGGCCTTCTTCTTTGCACTGTAAAATATTACGTTCCTTAAAAGCGAAGGTCAGTACGCTGTATTCATTCATACAGTAAGCAACCAAAATGATTCCGTTCGGTTTGGTGACGCGCATAGCTTCCGACAGGGCTTTTCTTTTATCATCGTGACCGAATAAATGGTACATGGGACCAAACAGGAGGGTGACATCAAAAACGTTATCCTCCAATTTTTTTAATTTGAGGGCATTGCCTTGCATTGCGGTCAAAGAACCTTTTAATGCATTGCCCAAGGCGTCTCGTTTTTGTTTTAAAATACCAAGATTATAT
Source organism: Lachnospiraceae bacterium (assembly GCA_017473115.1). Taxonomy (GTDB): domain Bacteria; phylum Bacillota; class Clostridia; order Lachnospirales; family Lachnospiraceae; genus UBA3766. The sequence goes on along the minus strand of JAFUNC010000018.1, from coordinate 23,994 downwards.
TTGACCAGTTCCACGGCGGTCGCGTCATAGCCTTCTTCTGCCAGTGCAATGCTGTAGCGTCCGGTACCTGCACCGATGTCCAGAATTTTGATATCGGAGGGCGTGCGGTCATCGGGTATATACTTGTGAATATATTTCATGGAAGTGATAAATTCCACTTGCCCGTGTCGGGAGTTCAAACGTTTTTCTTCGTTAAATTTATTGTAGTAGAGTTCCAAGTCGGTCATATTTTTCATCTTTGTGTATCCTTTTTTGTGAAACGATTGCGGACGCATTCAATATATGGCAACTGTTTTGCAACCAATGATAGCGTCTATCGACATTATATCCGTGCCGTACCAAGAAATCCATAAAATTTTCATTCTTTTATAAAGAAAACTGTGATAAGATAAAAAGGAAATTATAAAAGCATGCAGGAAATCGGAACAAAGGCGTATATGACCGTCAGTGAAGTTATGGGAGAGATTGCGTTGATTATTAAAGTGCTGATTGAAAATACCACAGATTCCAATCTGAAGTGTGAGCATGGATTGAGTCTGTACATTGAATATAAAAATAAAAAAGTATTATTGGATGCCGGCAGTACATGTGCATTTGCCGAAAATGCAGATAAAATGGGCGTTGATTTGGAAGAAGTGGATTTGGCATTTTTATCCCATGGACATTACGACCATTCCGGCGGTTTTGGTATATTTTGTGAGCGTAATAAAAAGGCGCCGATATATGCCATGGAACAGGCCCGGAAACGGTATGCGTCAGCATCCGGCGGAATTTTGCATGAAATCGGAGTGCCCGAAGCGGTATTAAAAAACTGCAGTGAGCGTTTTGTTTTGCTCAAAGAAATGACGGAGATTGCAGGCGGAATTGTCCTGGTACCCCACAGTACCGCAGGGGCGGAATTTGCCCAAATCGGTGAGAAGGCGGGACTTTACAGGGAAGCAAAAGAAGGCGAAAATGCATTATGCCGTACCGGTGACATCAGGTGGGTGCCGGATGATTTTTTGCACGAAATGAGTGTAGTGTTTGAAACGGACAAGGGGCTTGTGATTTGTAACAGTTGTTCTCACGGCGGTGTGCAAAACATTGTAAAAGAAGTAAAAGCGGCTCTTCCGGATAAGCACATTTATGCCTATGTAGGCGGATTACATATGAAAGGTAAACGAAACGGGGAGGAAATCTGTACGTTTACGGAAGCGGAAGTGCAGGAACTTACGGATTTTATCAAGACGGAAGGCATTGAGATTCTTTTGACCGGACATTGCACGGGAGCACCGGCGATGCAGATGCTGAAGGAGCGGTTGGAAGTAGGCACGTTGCAGTCATTGTGCAGCGGTGCGGTTTATCAGATTGGAGAATAAAGATGAATGTTTACGAAGGAAGACCTGCGGACACTGCAGGCAGAACGGAAAAAGAAATAAAAGCATATGATACCCTGGATGCCCTGGGAATTAATTATAAAAGAGCAGACCACGAGGTTGCCATGACCATGGAAGACTGTATCGCCATCGGAGAGGCACTGGATGCCCATATCTGTAAAAATTTATTTTTATGTAATCGTCAGAAGACGGATTTTTATTTGTTGTTAATGCCCGGAGATAAGGTGTTTAAAACCAAGGAATTATCGGCGCAGATTAATTCGGCGCGCCTGTCTTTTGCAGGACCGGAAGAACTGGAGCAGTATTTAAATTTGACCCCGGGTTCGGCTACGGTTCTGGGACTGATGTATGATACGGAGCAAAAGGTCCGTCTGTTAATTGATAAAGATTTGCTGGCAATGGAGTGGTTTGGCTGTCATCCCTGTATGAATACTTCCAGTATTGCCATGAGGACGGCGGATATGCTGCAGAAGTTTCTCCCGTTTACGGGGCACGAATATACGGAAGTGACTTTGGTGGGCGAGTAAAAGTGTGTGTTTCATCAGCAAATAAGAGAGAAATGTTTTTTGTAAAATTATATTTGCCACTTTTTTATATCGGGTGTATAATATTTTTTAGTTTGTGACGATATATATTAAGTGTTTGAGAAACCGGTATCCGGTTTTGGGCAGGCAAGATACATTGAGATGATGAGTAAGGAGAACAAAAAGATGAAAATTTTAAAAGAATTTAAAGAATTTATCAGCCGTGGAAATGTAATGGATATGGCAGTAGGTATTATTATCGGTGGTGCGTTTACCGGTATTGTAAATTCGCTGGTAAATGACATTATCAATCCTTTAATCGGTATGATTGGCGGAACGGATTTGACCGGTTATGCTTTGGTTTTAAAAGATGATGCAGTGTTAAATTACGGAAGTTTTCTTACCGCAATCATTAACTTTTTGATTATGGCAGTTGTGGTATTTATTATGATTAAGACCATCAATACCATGAGTAAGGCTTTTACCCGTAAGAAAAAAGAAGAAGAACCGGCACCGACTACAAAGGTATGTCCGTTCTGCAAGAGCGAGATTGATATTGAGGCTACAAGATGTCCTCATTGTACATCAGAGATAAGAGAATAAAGAAGGGTTACAAAAGTGTACGGCCGGTTTCGGCAGTACACTTTTACTTCTTGTAGAATTGTATGTTAGAAAAGAGTGGTAGTTATGCGTGGTAAAAAATACGAAATGGATATGTGCAGCGGCTCCATCTTAAAGAAAATGCTGTTGTTTTCCCTGCCGTTAATGTGTTCGGGCATTTTACAATTATTATTCAATGCAGCGGATATCATTGTGGTAGGAAATTATGCCGGGGACAATTCGCTGGCAGCAGTGGGAGCGACTTCTTCGCTGATTAATCTTTTAACCAATGTTTTTATCGGTTTATCAGTAGGCTCCAATGTGTTAACGGCCCGTTTTTATGGGGCAAACCAGCAGAAGGAATTAAAAGAAACGGTACACACATCCATTATGCTGAGTCTGGTAAGCGGTGTGATTCTGGCGGTCATCGGTTTTGTGGGAGCGCCTTTTATCATGAGCAAAATGAATACGCCGCCGGAGGTGCTGAAACTGGCATCCTTGTATCTGCGGATTTATTTTCTGGGGATGCCGGCAACCATGGTCTATAATTTCGGCAGTGCCATTTTACGTGCGGTGGGAGATACCAGAAGACCGCTTTATTATCTTGCGTTTGCCGGTGTGGTAAATGTCGTGTTGAATTTGATTTTTGTAATATGTTTTCATATGGATGTGGCCGGTGTTGCCCTTGCAACGGTGATTTCCCAGTTTATTTCCGCATTCCTTGTATTGCGTTGTCTCATCAAAGAAGAGGGTGGCATTCATCTGGAATTAAAAGAGTTGCGCATTCAGGCGGATAAGTTTTGGAAAATCGTGCAGATTGGTTTGCCCGCAGGATTTCAGGGAACACTTTTTTCGCTTTCCAATGTTTTTATCCAGTCCTCGGTCAATCTTTTCGGAGAAACGGTCATTGCGGGTAATTCATCCGCAAGCAGTGTGGAAGGGTTTGTGTATGTGGCAATGAATTCCATGTATCAGGCGGCGATTTCTTTTACCAGCCAGAATATCGGTGCCATGAAGTTTGAGCGTGTAAATAAAATTCTTTACACTGCCCAGGGATTGGTTATTGCGACCGGTGTGATTATGGGAAATTTGGTGGTGCTCTTCGGACGACCGCTTTTATCCCTGTATACGGACAGCCCGGCGGTGATTGAGGCCGGAATGGTGCGTCTGATATACATCTGTAGCGTGTATGCACTTTGCGGTATGATGGATGTTATGGTTGGTTCTTTGCGCGGTATGGGATGCTCCATCGTTCCGATGATTGTCTCGCTCATGGGAGCCTGTGCGTTTCGTTTGGTATGGCTTGCCACGATTTTTCAGATTCCGGAGTACCATTGCATTGAGACGATTTATCTTTCTTATCCGGTGTCCTGGACTTTGACGTTTCTTGCGCACGTGATTTGTTTTATTATTGTGCGATATAAAAGGGGAAAAGAGTGGAAGGTTATGCAGGGGAATGCATAAATACAGATTTATTTGCATACAAAATGAAAAACCACGGGTTTGAATGCCTGTGGTTTTTCATTGAAAAAAGTCGAATAGTATGGTATGCTGTTTTATATGTTTTGGGTATAAAAACGGGTTACCGAATTAAGGGAGGATACATATGGCAAAATACGAATGTAAAGTGTGCGGTTATATTTATAATGAGCAGCACGCAAGCAGATCTTTCGAGGAATTATCGGAATGTCCGATTTGTAATGAAGGCAAAGAAAATTTTGTAGCGTTGGATGCGGACAACAATCCTATGGAAGATGTGAAGGAAGAAGTAAAAGCAGAGGATGATTTCTTTACGGAAGCAAAACAGGACGAGGTTGTCGTTGAGAAGGAAGAAACAGAGTCTGTTGTAACTCCGGCTTCTGATTTTGTGGTAGAAAGACGTCAGGATTTCTGGACACCGGTATCTGCCGGCGCAGAGAAGAAAGAAGAGTCCGTGAACAATAACACTACCGGCTGGACTATCAGCAATGCCATGGGCAGCGTGGAGAAAGTAATCGGTGCAGAAGAAGAGAATGCCGACGAAGATACCAATACAATGGCAGCAACCATTGTGGAAGAACCGGTAAAAGAAGAGGATGAAGAAAAGGATGCTTTCAGCAGCAGAATTGAAAGTTTCTATTCATCCGCGGAACCTATCGGAGCATCCCATATTATTTCCGAGGATGAGGAAGAAACATTTAAGCCGTTGTGGAATGCAGGCGGAGGAACCGTACAGCGTGTGATTGATCCTTTTAATGATAAAAGTGATTCCGTAGTAAAAGCAGAGAATATCGGTATGGTAATGCCTGCGGAAGAACCTGTCGTGGAAGAAATTCTTGGTGACGATGAGGCGGTGGAAGATGTAATTGATTTTGCGGAAACTGCAGAAGAAGTTGCTACGGAGGATGCCATGGAAACAGCAGAGGAAGCGATTGCAGAGGATGCCATGGAAACAGTAGAAGAAGTGGCAGCAGAGGATGTTGCGGAAGTGACAGTTGAGAGTGTCGCAGACGGTATGGAAGGCAGCAGCGCAGAAGTTGCTTTTGAAGAAGCGGCTGAAGGAGAAGTTGTTGAGGATGCCGTGACAGATGATGCGGTTGAAGATATTTTTGAAGAAGATGACGAAGATTTCTTTACGGAGATGACTGTGGATGCAATGATGGATATGCCAGAAGAACATCATAGTCACGGAGATTCCGGTATTGCGGAAGAAGATGTATTCAGTGCCATTGATGCCATTGTATTTGATGATGATGTTCCGGAAGGCGGACGTGTGGAAGTAGTAAGCGCTGAGGGAACAGAGACCATTGAGTTGTGGGATGAAGAACCGGAAACGGAACAGGCAGAAGAAAGCATCTATGAAGAAGATGTAGAAGAAACTGTAGAAGCAGCAGACGATATTGCAAGAGATGGCGTTGATGACGTTGTTGCGGAGGATGAACCGTTCTTCTTTGATGAGGAAGAGCCGGAGAACGATGAAGTTTTCGCAGATGAAATCGTAGAAAATGTTGCTGAGGATATGACAATGGCTGCGGAAGAGAGTGCATCGGAAGTGGCTGAGGATGCGGCTTTGGAAGAGACTGTTGAAGCGGCAGCAGATGTGTTTGATGAAGATGACGAACCGTTTATTTTCGAAGATATTGATGCTTTCGAAGAAGAGATAAAAGAAGAGTCTGAGAACGTAGCAGAAGAAGTAACGGAAGATGTCAGCGAAGCAGCAGAAGAGATCGCAGAAGTAACGGAAGAAACGGTGGAAGAGAGTGACGAAGAGACAATAGAGATTGAAACGGATGCGGAAACTACTCCGGAAAGCGCAGCGGAAGAAACACCGGTCGTAAAAGGTTGGTCGTTCTTAGATGATGTAGTAGGTGCAGGCGTAGCAACCGGTGCAGGCGTTGCCGGTGTGAATTTTGTAACCAAGGCAATGGATGAGGTTGTAGACGAAGAAGTAACAGATGAAGATATTGAAGAAGTATTTGTAGACTTTGCGGAAGAAGTAAAAGAAGATGCAAAGGAGCATGAATTTAAGGCAACTTTGGCGGAAGAGTTGTTTGCACAGGAACCTGCGGAATTTAAAGAAGAAGTTCCTTTGGCAGAACAGTGTGATACCGTGGAAGAAGCAAAAGTGTCCTACTGTAATAATCTTGAGAAGATTCTCATTGTACCCGCACAGTTAAATCCGATGCCCTTACCGGAAGGAACTGAGGTGGAAGGAAGAACTGTTCTTGGCATTGCGTCCGAGAGACCTTTGGTACTGGATAATCCTGTATTCTCTACCGGAGATTACAATATGGTTCAGTACATTCCCAACAGCGGTTTGACCAGCGAAGATTACCAGAAGGCAGATGCCATCGAAGTAATCGTAGGTCACGGAAACGGCATTGAGAAGACCATTAATTCCAAGGAAGATTTACGTCAGGTTGTAAACTTCTTGCGTCTCGAATCAGACGGATGTCCCATCGGTATTAAGATGGGTGCCGCCAGAATTGAAAGAGATTTGGAATTCTGTGTATTTGCAAAACCCGACTACGTGGTTTTGAATAATTTTGATGTAGTACCTCTTCCCTATGCATTGCATCGTGCAACCAAGTACCTGAATACGGTACAGTCCGATATGGATATCGTAATTGCATTGGATGGCGCGAAAGATGCGGAAGAACTTGCCAAGATTATGGCAATGGGTGCTGATGTTATTGCACTCCGTAACCGTCCCGAAGACATGATTAAGATGACGGAAGGATTGAAGAAATACGCAAGAATTACAGGTCACTATGATGTGGAAGATTTGAACGTCAAGGATCTTTGCACGGTAGACAGAGAAATTGCAGAGTTTACGGATATCTATCATGTATAAAAGTTTGAACCAACATCTCAAAGAGAGATTTGGAACTAAGGTTTATAAAATTGCATTAAGTAGTGGATGCACCTGCCCCAACCGTGACGGAACGGTTGGGGTGGGTGGTTGTATTTTTTGCGCAGATACCGGTTCGGGAGATTTTGCGCAGAGCGCCGCACTTCCTATTAGAGAGCAGATAAAACTTGCAAAAGAAAAGGTAGCATCTAAGAACAAAGACGGTAAATACATTGCCTACTTTCAGTCTTTTACCAATACTTACGGAAGCGTGGAATTTTTAGAACCCAAATTCAGGGAAGCGATGGAAGATGAGGAAGTGGTGGCGATATCCATTGCCACAAGACCGGATTGTTTGCAGGAAGATATCTTGAGGATGCTGACAAGATTAAACACCATAAAACCTGTTTGGGTGGAACTGGGGCTTCAAACCATTCATCCAAGGACTGCAGAGTATATTCGCCGTGGATATCCGCTGGCAGTTTATGATCAGGCAGTAAAAGATTTGCATGCGATAGGCGTGGAAGTCATTACCCACGTGATTATCGGACTTCCCGGTGAGACCAAAGAAGAGATGTTTTCAACCGTGGAATATGTAGTGGAAAGCAAATCGGAAGGAATTAAATTACAACTTCTTCATGTGATAGAAGGAACGGATCTTGCCAAGGATTATGCGGCGGGAAATTTTAACACACTTACCATGGAAGAGTATCTTCAAATGATCAAAGCGTGTGTGGATTTGATTCCGGAGACTATGATCATTCACCGGCTGACGGGAGACGGAAATAAAAAGACCCTGATTGCGCCTGAGTGGAGTGCTGACAAGAAGAAGGTTTTAAATGCATTAAATCAGGTACTTCAGAGCACGGATACGTAAAACGGTAAGGATAGTTCTTGTGTTATGTATTAAGGCGATGATGAAGAACTATTGCGTATCAAAGCAGATTGTGTAAAAAGAGAAAGAAAGTGTGCGTGGAGGAGTGAATAAATGACGCAGACCGGAATTTGTTATATTGTAGGCGGTGGTGATTTTGACATAGACCGCTTTTATCCCGGAAAAGAAGATTGTATTATTGCGGCAGACAGCGGCTTGGTATACATTGAAGAAGCAGGGTATCATCCGCATTGGATTGTGGGCGATTTTGATTATTTGGGATATCGTCCTAAGGGTGATAATATCATCTGTCATCCGGTAGAAAAAGATGATACGGATGTGGCGTTGGCGGCAGAGATTGCGTTGGAGAAAGGATATCGCAAACTGTACTTCTTTGGCATCAGCGGCGGGCGTTTGGACCATACGTTGGCGAATCTTCAGCTGCTGACGGATTTGAGTCAAAAAGGAGCGGAAGTGTATTGCTTCTGTCCGGATTGCACCATTACGGCACTGACCGGTGCAACTGCGCAATTTGGCGCAGATTATTACGGAACGGTTTCCGTGTTTGCGGCAGCGCAGGAAGCGAAAGGGGTTTGCATCAAAGGACTGAAATATACCCTGGATGATGCAACGCTTGTGAATAACAAAGCCTTGGGCGTCAGCAATGAATTTACGGGGCAGGCGTCGGAAATTTCCGTAAAAGAAGGCGTGCTGTGGGTAATGTGGCAGGAGAGTAAGGAATGCCGTTTGCCGGAGATGATTGCTGATTGTGATAAAAAAACAAAACGGATGTGATTAAAGGGATTCCATATTTTACGATGATATAAAAAAGAATGGAGAGCGTATGAAGGAGCGATTGATTTTTATAGCGGATAAGTTGTGTAAGAATCATAGTCTTACGCTTGAAGAATATGCAGAACTGATTGACGGATATGATGCGTCATTGGCGGAACTGTTTGCTAAGCGCGCGAGAGAGGTGCGCAAGGAAGTTTACGGCAAGGATGTTTTTGTCCGAGGATTGATTGAAATCAGCAACTACTGTAAGAATGATTGCTTTTACTGTGGCATAAGAAGAAGCAATAAAACCTGTGAACGTTATCGTTTAAGCAGGGAAGAGATTTTATCCTGTTGCGAAGAAGGCTATGCACTGGGGTTTCGCACCTTTGTTATGCAGGGTGGCGAAGATGCTTTTTATACGGATGATTTCTTGTGCGATTTGATTAGAAAAGTAAAAGAGTCATATCCTGACTGTGCTGTTACTTTGTCATTGGGCGAGCGTGGAAAAGAAAGTTTTCGGTGTTTGTTTGAAGCGGGAGCAGACCGTTATCTGCTGCGACATGAGACGGCGGACGAAACACATTATGCAAGTCTGCATCCGACGGAATTAACGTTGCAAAACAGATTACAGGCGTTGAGAGATTTGAAAGAAATCGGTTATCAGACCGGTTGTGGTTTTATGGTAGGAAGTCCCGGACAGACAACACAGATGCTTGCCAAGGATATAAAATGGATTGAAGCATTTCAGCCTGCTATGTGCGGAATCGGTCCTTTTATCCCGCATCACGCAACGCGGTTTGCAAACGATAAAGCAGGGGATGTGGGATTGACCTGTTACCTTTTATCCATCATCAGATTAATCAAACCGAATATACTGTTACCGGCAACTACGGCACTGGCAACCTTGGATGCGAAAGGCTGTGAGAAAGGGATTCTCGCAGGTGCTAATGTAGTAATGCCAAACGTTTCGCCAATATCTGCGAAGCAGAAGTATGAACTGTATGATAACAAGGCTTACGGCGGAAGTGAGGCGGCAAAGAACGTGGAAGCGTTAAAGAAACGTATGGAAGCGATTGGTTGTCGTGTAGTGACGGACAGAGGGGACGTCCGCTTATAAGGAAAAATGTATTGAGAAAAGTCACGTCGTGTGCCAGAAAGAAGGGCTGTGCAAAAAAACTTTACCAAGGGCAGGGCGGACGAAAATATTCAATAAAAACAAATGAAAGACGAGGAAATACAGATGGCAGTTTATAATCCGAAGTCATTAAAAGCAGAAGAGTTTATCAATGACGGGGAGATTCTTGAGACAATTGCATATGCGGAGGCAAACAAAAACAATGTTGCGCTGATTGATGAAATTCTGGAGAAGGCGCGCCCGAAGAAGGACGGGAACGGACTTGTGTGTAACGGACTTACCCACAGGGAGGCATCGGTTTTACTTGCGTGTGAAATTCCGGAGAAGATTGAAGAAATTTATAAAATTGCGGAAGAGATTAAACTGGCTTTTTACGGCAACAGAATCGTTATGTTTGCGCCGCTGTATCTTTCCAATTATTGTGTAAACGGCTGTGTGTACTGTCCGTATCATTTTAAAAATAAACATATTACGCGTAAGAAACTGACCCAGGAAGAAGTAAAAGCGGAAGTAATTGCGTTGCAGGATATGGGGCATAAGCGTCTTGCCATTGAGGCGGGCGAAGATCCTGTAAACAACCCGCTTGAATATATTTTGGAATGTATTAAGACGATTTACAGCATCAATCACAAAAACGGTGCCATCCGTCGTGTGAATGTAAACATTGCGGCAACCACGGTGGAGGATTACCGCAAGTTAAAAGAAGCGGGCATCGGAACCTATATTTTATTCCAGGAAACTTACAACAAAGAAAGTTATTTGAAACTGCATCCTACGGGTCCGAAGCATGATTATGATTATCATACCGAGGCGATGGACCGTGCTATGGAAGGCGGTATCGATGATGTAGGCCTTGGCGTATTGTTCGGCTTGGAAACCTACAAGTATGAATTTGCCGGCCTGATTATGCATGCAGAGCATTTGGAGTCAGTGCACGGTGTGGGACCGCACACAATCAGTGTTCCCCGTTTGAAGCGTGCCGACGATATTGATCCGGATGAGTTTGACAATTCACTTGCAGATGACAAGTTTGAAAAAATCATTGCCTGCATCCGTCTGGCAGTGCCTTATACCGGTATGATCATTTCTACCCGTGAAAATGAGAAGGTCCGTGAGCGTGTACTTCGTTTGGGTATTTCGCAGATTAGCGGCGGGTCCAGAACTTCCGTGGGCGGATATACCGAAGAAGAGCGTCCGCACGATTCAGAACAGTTTGATGTTTCAGATCAGCGTACTTTGGATGAGGTGGTGAAGTGGCTGATGGATAACGGACACATTCCTTCCTTCTGTACGGCTTGTTACCGAGAAGGACGTACCGGCGATCGTTTTATGAGTTTTTGTAAAAGCGGGCAGATTCTCAACTTCTGTCATCCCAATGCATTGATGACGCTGGCGGAATACCTGGTGGATTATGCTTCGGTGGAAACGAAGAAAACAGGTTTTGCCTTAATTGAGAAGGAACTGGAGAAAATACCCAGAGAGCGTACCAAGGAAATTGCGAAAGAACATATTGAAGATATTAAAAATTCCAATGCGCGAGATTTTCGTTTTTAAGAAAGGAGCATCCAATGAGTTTGAATACCACACCATCATCGGAACGAATCCATATCGGTTTCTTTGGGAGAAGAAATGCCGGGAAGTCCAGTTTGATGAATGCCGTGACCGGACAGGATTTGGCGGTGGTATCCGAAACGGAAGGTACTACAACAGACCCGGTGAGAAAAGCCATGGAACTTTTGCCTTTGGGACCGGTGGTGATGATTGATACTCCTGGAATAGATGATATAGGCGAACTTGGGGAACTCCGTGTTAAAAAAACAGAAGCAATTTTAAAAGAAGTGAATCTTGCAGTAGTGGTTGCGGACATCGGAACCGGTTTGCTGGAAGAAGATGAAAAATTGATTGCAAGACTGGAACAGTTAAAGATTCCCTATATCATTGCAATGAACAAGGTGGATTTGCAGGAGGGCAGGGAAAACGAGGAGATGCCTTGGGCAGAAACGACTTCTGTTGGAACGAAAGAAACAGTTGCCTCCAAAAGCAGGGAAGAAAAGATTTTGTATGTAAGTGCCCACACCGGTTATCAACTCAATCGTTTGAAAGAAAAAATTGCAGAACTGGGGAAAAAGCAAATTACGGAAAAAAAGATTGTGGCGGATTTGTTGGAACCCGGAGATGTGGTTGTACTGGTGGTGCCCATTGATGAAGCCGCTCCCAAGGGAAGATTAATTTTGCCGCAGCAGCAGACGATTCGTGATTTATTGGATGCGGGAGCAATCAGTGTGGTTTGCAAGGATACGGAACTTGCGGATACATTGGAGAAACTTGGCGTAAAACCGAAAATGGTCATTACGGACTCTCAAGCGTTTGCGAAAGTGTCAGCGATAGTACCTAAGGATGTTTTATTAACATCGTTTTCTATTTTGTTTGCAAGGTACAAAGGGAATTTGGATACTTTGGTAAGCGGAGCCAAAGTGCTGGATTCTTTGCGGGACGGTGATAAAATTCTTATGGCAGAAGGCTGTACCCACCACAGACAATGCGGGGATATCGGAAGTGTTAAAATTCCTGCGCTGATTCGGAACTATACGGGAAAGAATATTGAGATTGTGCTTTGCTCCGGCAATGATTTTCCGGAAGATTTGGATGAGTACGTATTGGTGATACATTGTGGTGGTTGCACATTGACGGAACAGATGATGCAGAGAAGATTAAAGCATTGCAAAGAAAACGGTGTCCCGGTTACCAATTACGGTATGGCGATTGCCCATATGAACGGAATTTTAGCAAGAAGCATGGAGCCTTTTTCGACTTCCGACAGGAACGAGAAATAAAAGACATATGCAGAAATAAAAACAGCAGAGGAATTCAATATGATAATCAGACGAGCGGGCCTTGAAGATATGGCAGGCATAAACAAACTTTTAAAGCAGGTGTTAATGGTACATCACAACGGCAGACCGGATTTGTTTAAGGCCAATGTAAAAAAGTATACCGATGAAGAGTTGGGGGCTATTATCAGGGATGATGCCCGACCGATTTTTGTTGCCGTGGATGACGGCGGAGCAGTTACGGGGTATGCGTTTTGTGTGTATCAGCAATGCGTGAACAATAATATTTTAACGGATGTTAAAACATTATATATTGATGATTTGTGCGTAGATGAAAGTTTGCGCGGACAGCATATCGGAAAGCAGTTATATGATTATGTTATTGCCTTTGCAAAGGAACAGGGATTTTACAATGTCACCTTAAATGTGTGGTCCTGCAATGAGGGGGCTATGAAGTTTTATGAAAAGTGCGGATTGAAGCCGCAGAAGGTAGGCATGGAACTTATTTTATAGAAGAGGTTTTGACCGGGCGTTGATTTTGTGTGAACGCACCGGAAACTGAAGTGCCAAATAAAGATTAAGAAAGTGTTGGAGTAATGTACGACAAAGCAAAAAGACATCCGGAACAGATAATTGAAGAATGGTATTTTGTCGGTAAAATTGCCCTGATGATTTTTGTGGCGGCGGCGATTCTTTTCTGGTGGAAAGGAGATGCCATCATCAGTCGCGAACACGGATGCGTGTTCCGTGAAACCGTAGGGTTCTATTGCGCCGGATGCGGCGGGACGCGGGCCTTTTATTATTTGGTGCACGGACAGTTCTGGAAGAGTTTTCTTTATAATCCGTTTGTCATTTATATGATGGTGATATATGTATTTTTTATGATGAATACGTTTTTATATATGCATACGAAAAAAATCGGAATTGAGAAGTTCCCCATCGTTGGATTGATTTATGTCGGTATCGGAATTTTGATTGGACAGTGCATTATTCGAAATATATTGTTTTTGGGATTCGGATTGACGATATTCTGACAGAGTGCCGGTTGAATAGAATAATGCGAAGAATCGTAATAGAAAAAGAGAATTGTTTCATGGAAGCAATTCTCTTTCTTTTTTAAAAATAAAAATTATAATATGTCAAAATTATTTCGTCCAACGACCTGAAGCGCCGCAAGGAAGTACCAGACCGTCTTCTGAAACGGGAAGTCCGATTTCGTTGGCATCCACACTGCCGCCAAACTTCGATACAATGGCGGTGTTAATCATATAGGAAAGTACTGCCGGCTGAAGTCCTGTAGTATAGGAGTTAATCAGGAGGAATTTGGAATCCTTGGTAAGGAGTTGTGCAGTTAACTCAATAAAAGGGAAGATGGATTCTTCAATTTTCCAAATTTCGCCTTTGGGGCCGCGACCGTAAGAGGGCGGATCCATAATGATGCCGTCGTAATGATTGCCGCGGCGGATTTCGCGTTCTACGAATTTAACACAGTCATCTACCAGCCAGCGAATGGGAGCATCGCCCAAACCGGAAGCGACTGCATTTTCTTTGGCCCATTGTACCATACCTTTGGATGCATCCACATGGGTAACACTGGCACCTGCCTTGGCAGCGGCTAAAGTTGCACCGCCGGTATAGGCAAAAAGATTTAAAATTTTCAAAGGTCGGTCGGATTCTTTTATAATAGAAGAAAACCAATCCCAGTTTACCGCCTGCTCAGGGAACAGGCCTGTGTGTTTAAACTTAAAAGGCTTCAAGTGAAAGGTTAAATCTTTGTAGTTGATGGACCACTCATCGGGAAGGCTGAAAAACTCCCATTCGCCACCGCCTTTGTTGCTGCGGTGATAGTGTCCGTTTTTGTGTTTCCAACCGCTGTGGGTGTGAGGGGTATCCCAAATGACCTGGGGGTCCGGACGTACCAATATGTAATCTCCCCAACGTTCTAACTTTTCACCGTTTGAGGTGGCGAGAACTTCGTAATCTTTCCAATTATTTGCAATCCACATAATATGCTCCGTTCTGAGTATTGAGTTTGTTTGAATAATATTATTTTTGTTCGGAATGAACAATAAGTTATTCATTTATAATTCTTTATCATATTATAATAATTTTGAAGAGACTGCAATTCTTTTTATGCGGAATGTAAGGAAACGGAAATGATTATGGCCGGATAAATTACGGTTTTAATTATTAAAATATTATAAAATGATTTTATTTACAAAATACTTTGAATATGTTAGTATTGTTCTGTAGTTTATTAATATTCGTTTGTTAGGAGGAGAAGAAAAAATGGACGGAAATAACATGAACAATAATTATTCTGAATATTCATATGAAGCAAACGGTACATATGAAGTGGTAGAACAGAAGAGCAATGCTCTTGCAATCGTTTCTTTAGTTACAGGTATTCTTTCAATCGTTTGTTGCTGCGTGCCTATCGCTAGTTGGATTACAGGTGCTGCCGGCATCGTATGTGGTGTACTTGGTATGAAGAGATGTGAAAAAATCGGTATGGCAAGAATCGGTATGATTCTCGGTATCGTTGGTGTAGTACTCGGATTCATTATGTTTATCATTAATCTTGTACTTACATTCTCAGGTGAAGGTTTGGATTCATATTACTACTACTAAGATTTGGTTTGTAATCAATGAAAGGCGGAGTGCACAGCGCTCCGCTTTTTTAATTCTGGTAACATAACCGGCCGGTATTTGTTTTGACACCCGGATTTACAATAACACTAAAATATGATATGCTTTATTCACGATCAAATGAGGGGGATATTTTAATGGATGGAAATAATATGAATTATCAATATAATAATACTTATCAGCAGCCTGACCCTGTGCGTCCTGGACATGGTATGGGTATCGCATCAATGGTTTTGGGCATTATAGCGCTGGTGCTTACCTTTATGTCATGTTGTCTGCCTTTTGTGTTGGTGTTTGCAGCGATTCTGGGAGTGCTCAGTATTATATTCGGTATTATCGGTATCGCAAAGAAAGGCGGAAAAGGCACGGGCATCGCCGGCATTATTTGTAGCGTGGTAGGCTTGTTGTTGTCTGTTATCATTATAGTTTTCTCTGTCCTGATTTTCACGGGTATGATGGCGACACCTGCTTTCATGATGGAATATATGGAAGAAAACGGTTATGATTACGACGATTACTACTATGATTATGATTATGAATACGATGACTATGACTATAATTATGACTATGATGATTATAATTATGAAGATGTTGATTGGGATGAAGTAGAAGACGCGTTGGAAGATTGGAATTAATTATAAGGCGGGATGTTAATGCATCTCGCTTTTCTTGTGGATAAAAAATGTAAAACCACAGGATATTGAGTCTGTTTCTTCTATATAAAAGGTGCAGAAATCTTTTTGTTAAAAAGTAATAAAATTTTTGAAAAAAACTCTTGCACATTGCCAAAACATGTTGTATACTAGGCATTGCTGTGGCATGATAGCGATGAAATGTAAGGTTGCTATCCGGCAAAATGGATAGGTTTTTACATGGAGCGAATGTCAAGTCAAGATACTGGCGACAAGTCACTGTACAAAACAACATGTCTACAAACAGGTAGAAACGACGTGAGAGTTTTAACGGATACGGTTCGGAAGCAATTCTGGGGTTGCGTAAACGATTAGGACACACACGGGAGAGTGTACAGTCACCGCTTGTCGTACTTAGATTTTATAAAGTGCGAAAAGGAGGCGACTTTTTTTATGGCAAACGAAGTAATGAGAATCACACTTAAAGCTTATGAGCATCAGACAGTAGATGCAGCTGCCAAGAAAATCATCGAAACAGTTAAGAAGAACGGAGCAAAGGTTAGCGGACCCGTGCCCCTTCCTACTAAGAAGGAAGTAGTTACAATCATCCGTGCCGTACACAAGTACAAAGACTCCAGAGAGCAGTTCGAACAGAGAACTCACAAGAGACTGATCGATGTGATTAATCCTGACACCAAAGTCAGAGAGTCATTGCAGAACCTTGAAGTTCCTGCAGGCGTTTACATTGATATCAAAATGAAATAATTGATATTAATAAAAGAAGTAACTAAAAACAAAAAATAAAGCCTTCTACAACTAGTATGCATCCGAACAAACCTCAGATGCCGCTGTAGTAGAAACAAATGGAGGTAAAGAAATGAAGAAAGCTATTTTAGCAACCAAAGTCGGAATGACTCAGATCTTCGCAGAAGACGGCAGCCTTATTCCGGTAACAGTTCTTCAGGCCGGCCCTTGCGTAGTAACTCAGATCAAGACAGTTGAGAATGATGGTTACGAAGCAGTTCAGGTAGGTTTTGTAGACAAGAAAGACAAGATCATCAACAAAGATGCATCCGGCAAGAAAGAAATCGTTCATGCACATGGTACAACCAAGGCTATGCAGGGACATTTCAAGAAAGCAGGCGTTACATCTAAGCGTTATGTAAGAGAATTCAAGTTCGAAAACGCTTCTGAGTACGCTCTTGCACAGGAAATCAAGGCTGACATCTTTGCAGAAGGCGACAAGATTGACGCAACTGCAATCAGCAAAGGTAAAGGCTTCCAGGGTGCCATCAAGAGATTAGGACAGCATAGAGGACCCATGGCTCACGGTTCTAAGTTCCATCGTCACCAGGGTTCAAACGGTGCTTGCTCAAGCCCCAGCCGTGTATTCAAGGGCAAAGGTATGCCCGGTCACATGGGACACAAGCAGACTACTGTAAAGAATCTTGAAGTAGTCAGAGTAGATGCTGAAAAGAATCTGCTTTTGGTAAAGGGTGCAGTACCCGGACCTAAGAAAGCTTTAGTAACAATCAAAGAAACTACTAAGGCAAACGCATAATCGGGACGAAAGGAGGAACACACAGATGGCAAACGTATCTGTTTACAATATGGAAGGCAAGGAAGTTGGAAAGATGGACTTGAGCGATGCTATTTTCGGTGTAGAGGTTAACGAACACCTTGTGCATCTTGCAGTAGTTCAGCACCTTGCAAACAAGCGTCAGGGAACACAGAAAGCAAAAACTCGTGCAGAGGTTTCCGGCGGCGGAAGAAAACCTTGGAGACAGAAGGGAACAGGTCATGCAAGACAGGGTTCTACCAGATCACCCCAGTGGACACATGGCGGCGTTGTATTTGCTCCCACTCCGAGAGATTACTCTTTCAAGTTGAATAAGAAAGAAAAGAGAATTGCACTTAAGTCTGCTTTGACAAGCAAAGTTCAGGATGGCAAGGTAATGGTTCTCGATGAATTAAAACTTGATGAAATTAAGACAAAGAAATTCCAGGAGGTTTTAACAAACCTCAATGCGAAGAAGGCACTTGTTGTGATCAAAGAAAACGACAAGAACATCGTATTATCAGCTAGAAATATTCCTGATGCTCAGACAATCGTTGCTGATTCAATCAACGTATATGACATCATGAAGGCTGGCACAGTAGTTCTTACTAAGGACTCAGTTGCAAAAATTGAGGAGGTGTACGCATAATGGCAGATATTAAATATTACGACGTAATCCTCAAACCGGTTGTTACCGAAAGAAGTATGGCCGGCATGGGCGAAAAGAAATATACATTCCTGGTTCATCCCGATGCAACCAAGAATCAGATTAAAGAAGCAGTTGAAAAAATGTTCCCCGGAACTGAAGTGGCTCAGGTTAACACCATGAACTGCGAAGGCAAGAACAAGAGACGCGGTATGGTATACGGCAAGACTGCTCAGACCAAGAAAGCCATCGTTAAGTTAACAGAAGGCAGCAAGGATATCGAACTTTTTGCAGGTATCTAAAAGGTCAACTATATGCAATGAAGCATGACAATAAATAATTGATAGAAAAGGAGAAAAGAAAATGGGTATTAAGACATATAACCCGTATACACCTTCCAGAAGAAATATGACTGGTTCGGACTTCTCTGAAATCACAAAGAGCACACCTGAGAAATCATTATGTGTATCTTTAGAGAAGAACGCTGGACGTAATAATCAGGGTAAAATCACAGTTAGACATCGTGGTGGCGGAAACAGAAAGAAATACAGAATGGTAGATTTCAGAAGATTGAAAGATGGCGTTCCTGCAACTGTAATCGGCATCGAATACGATCCTAACAGAACAGCAAACATCGCATTAATCGCATATGCAGACGGTGAAAAATCATACATCATCGCTCCCGAAGGTTTAACAGACGGAATGAAGGTTATGAACGGACCTGAAGCAGAAGTTAAAGTTGGTAACTGCTTACCTTTGGAAAAGATTCCTGTAGGTACACAGGTACACAACATTGAATTATATCCCGGAAAGGGCGGCCAGTTGGTTCGTTCTGCTGGTAACAGCGCACAGCTCATGGCGAAAGAAGGTAAGTATGCAACATTAAGACTTCCTTCAGGCGAAATGAGAATGGTTCCTATCGGATGTAGAGCAACAGTTGGTGTTGTTGGTAACGTAGACCACAACCTTATCAATATCGGTAAAGCAGGACGTAAGCGTCACATGGGTATCAGACCTACAGTTCGCGGTTCCGTAATGAACCCTAACGACCATCCTCACGGTGGTGGTGAAGGTAAGTGTGGTATCGGTCGTTCCGGTCCCTGCACACCTTGGGGAAAACCTGCTCTTGGCTTAAAGACAAGAAAGAAAAACAAGCAGTCTAATAAGCTTATTGTTAGAAGAAGAGATGGACGCGGTATTAAATAAGCCCGCATAGTTGATAAGGAGGAAACACAATGGCTAGATCATTAAAAAAAGGACCTTTTGCAGATGCCAGTTTACTTAAGAAAGTAGACGCTATGAATGCATCAGGTAATAAGCAGGTTATCAAGACATGGTCTCGTCGTTCTACAATTTTCCCGTCCTTCGTTGGACACACAATTGCAGTACACGACGGTAGAAAGCATGTGCCTGTATATGTAACCGAAGATATGGTTGGACACAAACTTGGAGAATTCGTTGCAACCAGAACCTTTAGAGGACATGGAAAAGACGAAAAGAAATCTAAAGTAAGATAATTTTTGAAAGGAGGTTTTTATCCATGGAAAAGACAGGAATTAGCAGATCTAAATTTAAAAGAGAAAGAAATGCCAATAATAGGGAAACAAGACCTTTTGCAAAGTTATCTTATGCAAGAGTTTCCGTTCAGAAAGCATGTTTCGTACTCGATGCTATCAGAGGTAAAGATGTACAGACTGCTTTGGCAATCTTAGAGTATAATCCCAGATATGCTTCAAGCATTATCAAAAAGTTATTGCAGTCAGCAATCGCAAATGCAGAAAACAACAACGGAATGAACGTTGAAAACCTCTACATTGCAGAATGCTTTGCAAACAAGGGACCTACAATGAAGAGAGTAAGACCGCGAGCACAGGGTAGAGCTTACAGAATCGAAAAGAGATTAAGCCACATCACCATCGTGCTTGACGAGAAATAGGAGGAAAAGTATGGGACAGAAAGTTAATCCTCATGGACTTAGAGTCGGAGTTATCAAAGACTGGGATTCTAAGTGGTATGCAGAAGCAGACTTTGCAGATTGCTTAGTGGAAGACCACAAGATTAGAGAATATTTAAAGAAAAAATTATACTCTGCAGGAATCAGCAGAATTGAAATCGAAAGAGCAGCTGACAAAGTGAAAGTTATCGTTCACACTGCTAAGCCCGGTGTTGTAATCGGTAAGGGCGGTGCTGACATCGAAGTTACCAAGAAAGAACTTCAGAAGATGACAGGCAAGAAAGTTAACGTTGATATTCAGGAAGTTAAGAGACCGGATAAAGAAGCTCAGCTTGTTGCAGAAAACATTGCAGCACAGTTGGAAAACCGTGTATCATTCCGTAGAGCAATGAAGTCTTGCATGGGTAGAGCAATGAAGTCAGGCGCTCTCGGTATTAAGACTGCAGTATCAGGCCGTTTAGGTGGTGCTGATATGGCTCGTACAGAATTTTACAGCGAGGGAACCATTCCCTTACAGACACTTCGTGCAGATATTGACTATGGATTCGCAGAAGCAGATACAACCTATGGTAAAATGGGTATCAAGGTTTGGATCTACAAAGGCGAAGTTCTTCCTGTCAAGAACAACCAGGAAGGGGGAGCTAAATAATGTTAATGCCTAAAAGAGTAAAACGTCGTAAACAGTTCCGCGGCAGTATGAGAGGTAAAGCGTTAAGAGGTAACACAATCTCTTACGGTGAATTCGGTATTGTTGCTATGGAACCTTGTTGGATTAGATCTAACCAGATTGAAGCAGCCCGTATTGCTATGACACGTCATATCAAACGTGGTGGTAAAGTTTGGATTAAGATTTTCCCTGACAAACCTGTAACTACTAAACCTGCTGAAACACGTATGGGTTCCGGTAAGGGAACACTTGAATACTGGGTAGCAGTTGTTAAGCCGGGTCGTGTAATGTTCGAAATCTCCGGCGTAAACGAAGAAGTTGCTAGAGAAGCTTTACGTCTTGCAACACACAAGCTTCCTTGTAAGTGTAAGATCGTTTCTAAAGCAGACTTGGAAGGCGGTGTATCAAATGAAAACTAATAAGTATGTAGAAGATTTAAAAGCAAAATCCCCTGCAGAATTAGCTCAGGCGTTAGTTGATGCTAAGAAAGAACTTTTCAATTTGAGATTCCAGAACGCTACAAATCAGTTGGACAATACTTCAAGAATCAAAGAAGTAAGAAAGAATATCGCAAGAATTCAGACCGTTATAACTGAAAAAGCAAAGGAACAGCAGGCCTAAGATTTTGGCCGGATAATTGAGAAAGGAGAACAGCTGTGGAAAGAAATTTAAGAAAAGTGCGTACCGGTAAGGTAGTCAGCAATAAAATGGATAAAACAATCGTTGTTGCAGTTGAAAACCACGTAAAGCATCCTCTTTACGGCAAGATCGTTAAGAAGACTTACAAGTTAAAAGCTCATGACGAAAAGAATGAGTGCAACATCGGTGATACCGTAAAAGTTGTCGAAACAAGACCTTTATCAAAAGATAAGAGATGGAGACTTGTTGAGATTATTGAAAGAGTAAAATAAGTTTTATAAAGACTTATTTTCAAGAATTTGGAAGGAGAAAATAGCATGGTTCAGCAAGAAAGCAGATTGAAAGTTGCTGACAATACCGGTGCAAAAGAATTACTTTGCATCCGTGTTGTAGGCGGCTCAACAAGAAGATATGCAAATATTGGTGATGTTATCATTGCTTCTGTTAAAGATGCAACACCCGGCGGTGTTGTCAAAAAAGGCGATGTAGTAAAGGCCGTAGTGGTACGTACTGTTAAGGGTGCTCGCCGTAAAGACGGTTCTTACATTAAGTTTGATGAAAATGCTGCAGTTATCATTAAAGATGACAAGACCCCGAGAGGAACACGTATTTTCGGGCCCGTAGCAAGAGAGCTTCGTGAGAAACAGTATATGAAGATCGTTTCTCTGGCTCCCGAAGTATTATAAGGAGGTGCCGAGATATGTCTATGATGAAGATTAAGAAGGGCGATAACGTTAAAGTAATCGCCGGAGCTTCTAATGGTAAAGAAGGAAAAGTTATTTCTGTTGATCCTAAGAAGGGTAAAGTTTTAGTAGAAGGTGTTAACGTAGTTAGCAAGCATTCTAAGCCTTCAGCAGCTAACCCCAATGGTGGAATTATTCAGAAAGAAGCGCCTATTGATATTTCAAACGTAATGCTTGTTCACAAAGGAAAAGCTACAAGAGTAGGTTTCAAAGTTGAGGACGGCAAAAAAGTACGTGTTGCTAAGGCAACAGGCGAAGTGATTGATTAATTCTAAGGAAGGAGGTCTAAAACGTTGAGTAGACTTAAAGATTTATATAAGAATGAAATCGTTGACGCTATGACAAAGAAGTTTGGCTACAAGAACGTTATGGAAGTTCCCAAACTTGATAAGATTGTTATCAACATGGGCGTTGGCGAAGCAAAAGATAATGCAAAAGCACTCGAATCAGCCGTAAGAGATATGGAAATTATCGCAGGCCAGAAGGCAGTTCTTACAAAGGCTAAAAATTCAGTTGCTAACTTCAAAATCCGTGAAGGCATGAACATTGGTTGTAAGGTAACCCTTCGTGGTGACAAGATGTATGAATTTTTAGATCGTCTTGTAAACCTTGCATTGCCTCGTGTACGTGACTTTAGAGGTGTTAATCCTAACGCATTCGATGGTAGAGGTAACTACGCACTTGGTATCAAGGAACAGCTTATCTTCCCTGAAATCGAATATGATAAGGTAGATAAAGTAAGAGGTATGGATGTTATCTTCGTTACAACTGCTAAGTCTGACGAAGAAGCACGCGAGTTATTAAGACTTTTCAACATGCCGTTTGCAAAATAAACAGTTGTCGTAAATTAAAGGAGGTATAAATTCATGGCTAAAACAGCAATGAAGATTAAGCAGCAGCGTACAAAGAAATTCGCTGTAAGAGAATACAATCGTTGCAGAATCTGTGGTCGTCCTCATGCATATTTAAGAAAATACGGTATCTGTCGTATTTGCTTTAGAGAATTGGCATACAAAGGTCAGATTCCTGGCGTTAAGAAATCAAGCTGGTAAGATCACGAGATAAATTTATAAGGAGGCAAAATCAATGACAATGAGCGATCCTATTGCAGATATGCTTACAAGAATTCGTAATGCAAACGCTGCAAAACATGATACAGTAGATGTGTCTTCTTCTAAGATGAAACTTGCTATTGCAAAGATTCTTTTAGATGAAGGTTATATTAAAGCCTACGATATTATTGAAGACGGTAATTTTAAGACAATTCGCATCACATTAAAGTATGGTGTGGATAAGAACGATAAGATTATCACAGGTATTAAGAGAATTTCTAAGCCCGGTCTTCGTGTATACGCTGGCAAGGATGAGTTACCTAAGGTACTCGGCGGACTTGGTGTAGCAATTATTTCTACAAACCAGGGTGTTATCACAGATAAGGAAGCTAGAAAATTAAACGTTGGTGGTGAAGTTTTGGCGTTTGTTTGGTAATTTAAACGAATGCGAAACTCACTTAGTAAAATAAGGAGGTACGGGCATGTCACGTATAGGAAGAATGCCAATCGCGATTCCTGCAGGCGTTACTGTAGAAGTTGCAGAAAATAATAAAGTGACTGTAAAAGGTCCCAAGGGTATTCTTGAAAGAGTATTACCCGCAGAGATGGAAATTAAAGTTGAAGGTGCTGAAATCGTTGTTTCAAGACCTAACGACTTAAAGAAAATGAAATCTTTACACGGTCTTACAAGAACCTTAATCAACAACATGGTAGTTGGTGTTACTGCAGGTTATGAAAAGAAACTTGAAGTAAACGGTGTTGGTTATAAGGTATCTAAGGCCGGAAAAAAACTTACATTAAGTTTAGGATTCTCACATCCGGTTGAGATGGAAGATCCTGAAGGTATCGAAACAACAGTTGATAACAATATCATCGTTGTTAAGGGTATTGATAAAGAAAAAGTTGGCCAATTCGCAGCTGAAATCAGAGATAAGAGAAGACCTGAACCTTACAAGGGCAAGGGTATCAAGTATGCTGATGAAGTTATCAGACGTAAAGTTGGTAAG
>JAFUNC010000017.1 GCA_017473115.1 Lachnospiraceae bacterium | reverse complement strand
TGTCCACGTATATCCAGTTCTTCCAATAGAGAATTTCCACTTCCCCAAGAATATACAATGTAATAACCGTTGTCCTTTATTTCTTCCGAAAATTGTAGTGTCTCGTGATCAATCACCTCAATGGCCTGACCTTCCTGAGTTTCCACCAGACATTCCCACTCATTACTTCTGTACCCTGAATAGTAAACATCCAATTCTTCCAAAGACAAATCACTTCTAATTAAAATTGCTCCGAAATACTGCATTCCATTTCCGTTACCCGTCAGTTTCCCAGCCTGTGACAACGACTCTATCAATTCTGTTTCCTCTGGCAATGGAATTTCACATAATGCCTTTTCCACCTTATAGGCTGTATGGTTATTTATAAGTGGAATTGAAATCACACCGCCTATCAATACAACTGCTGCCAATATTCCAACTAACTTTAATTTCTTCATGTGTTCTCCTTCCTTTTCTTACATCTGTAAGATTACCATAGAACACCACTATTATCAAATCAATCTTTAATGCGGTATTGGTAGTCTGGTATATGCATAACTCCGTCATTTAAGATTTCATTCCCCAAATACTGAAAACTGCCATCCTCTGCAAACCTTACAGTAAGTTCATGGGTTATGACCGCATCGTCGCAAATGACCATGTCACAAACCGCCTCAACTGTTAATGTGACTGTTCCATCTTCATTTTCTTTGATATCGACAACCTCTGGCAGAGAAGTTCCAAAAAAGGTAGGAGCATAATTGAAACACCCAAGTCTCGCCCAAAGATAGGTCTGATTTTCCTCATCAAATGCTGCGTACTCTCGTATCTGCTCTGCTGTTACCGGAAGATACTCCATAATCAGATTTTCGAATTCTTCTTTCGGGATGCCATTGGGATAATCTTCGGAATTGAACTTCTCTCTATATTTCATTCCATACAGATATTCAAACATTCCGTTATAATCCAATTCACTCATGTTTTCTGCATTCCAGTTGGAACACAAAATGTTCTGTCCCTGATATCCAAGTCCCAGGACGAGGCGCTCAGACATCTCTCGCTGTTCCTTTGTCATAGGCTTTACTCTGATCAGACAGCTTCCATCCATAATTTCACTAACCTCCGGCGGCTCTGGCACACACAGTTCGTAGCAGAACCATCCTTTTTCCGTGTATTTCCATTCTTTGAGTCTCGTATAAGAAATGTACGAAATTCCCGGCTTGTTGTCAGTATTCCAGATTCCTCTTGTACTCACAACATACATATCCGTTCCATCAAAAATGAATTTCATTCTTCCCAATCCACCATCGTTGTGGACTTCATAAATTACTACAGAACCGCTTTTCCCTTCCATGCATTCTTTAAGAAAAGCGTCAACACTTTCATAATTCTCCATGTTAGAATACGTTACCATCGTTGTAACAGGACATCCTGCATCTGTTAATTTCTTCTGCATTTCAAGAGCCGTTTCATCCTCTAAAACAACATTGGACGCCATCCCTTTATCTGCTGATTCATAAATGTCAAGATAAAGTTCCATCAGCTTTTTACAGTCCGTCTCAGCTTCTTCCCTTTCCTGTACATCTACTGGAAGGTCATAACCCTTTTCCCATTGTTCTGCAGCCTCTTCCTCTGCACTTTTTATTTCCTCTGTAAAAAATGCATCTTCCTCATCTTCTACAAGAGGTTTACCTGTAATACCTTCTTCTCCACAGGAACACACAAAGCACCCAATCAAAAATACCATAATCAGCAGAATACTTTTTCTTTTTAATGCCATAATATCATCCCTTCTTTCTTGCTATTGGTGGCAGTTCCAATTCTATTTGCTCTATAGAATTGGAAAGATATTTGAAAGTTCCATCTTCAAATGGCTGAACCACAATCTCATTCCTGAATGCAAGATCAGAATTATAATCCGGCCATACTCCGTCTACAATAAGAGTAATCGTTCCGTCCGTGTTTTCTTTGTAATCAACCACTTCTCCAAAAGGCGGATATGGACTGGCATAAATCATTTCATATTCATAACTGTTGTGGTCTGCGTTGTATCTACAATGTTCTCTCAACTGCTCCACAGACACCGGGAAATAGGTAGTCATTATTTTTTCATACTCCTCTGCCGGAATTTCCCATCCCTGTGTCTTCAGATTTTCGCCTGTATAAATCCGATAGATATCTTCATACATACAAGGCATCAAAATATCCTCTACATTGCTACTGTTCCAGTTTGTGACAAGCAGATTGTAATTCACATAGCTTAGTCCTGATATGTATTTCTCTGTCAGTTCCCGGCAGTCTTCCGGAAGCGATTCTATTCTCCAATACTGTCTCAAACTTGCATGTGGAATCACATATTCATATGCATAGATAAAATATCCTTTTTCGGTCAGCTTAATTTCAGCCACATTACTTACCGAAGTTCCCTGTATTTCAGGCACCCCGCTTTCCTTCCAACGAATTCCTATATAATAGGTCTGCAGCTTACCTTTCCGATAAATGAAGGTAACTGCTCCAATCAGCCCATCTCTATGTACTTCGTATACCGTAACCATTGAGTCCTGTCCATCCAAGTAATCTGCATAAAATGTTTCAATTGCTTCATGGTTTTGCATGGCAGTATCTTCTTCAACACTTACCAGACCGCTTCTGCCCAATTGCTCCACCACAGTTTTCCTCTGCTCGCTTGTAAATTCGCCAATGCCGGAAGAATAACTTGATGCATCTGCAATTACAATACCCTTATAGATTTCTGCGACCGAATCTGCCGCTGACAAAGCCATACTCTTCAATTGTTCCTTTCCTCATCTGAGATAAGACAATCACTGGCTTGCGGAACAAACCAATATGCTGACTCTGTAGAAGTGTCCGTATCTGCTTCTGTTGCTGCTTCACTGCTTTCCATTTCTATAGGTGGCTCCCATACTTCTTCTGCCACCTTTTGTTCTTCATGTATTTTCCCCCAACAGATTACTCCAACTATTACAAAAATTAACAGCAGTAAAATCGGAAGTCCGAATCTTCTAAGCAACCATCTCACATCTTCCATTATTCTCCTCCGTACAATTCTTCCCATTCTTCTAACGTCAATCGTGGTGTATGCCAAGTTTCTCTGTAGTTGTATTCAGATGGTATAATTCGATTAGATACATATTGTACCCCTCCGTCCTCTAACGGACGGACCACAACCTCGTGAGCATATACCTTGGAATCACCCGCATGAGGGAAAACTACATTAGCTGTAAGTGTAATTGTCCCATCGCTGTTTTCTGTAAAATCGATTACCTCTGAATATGGATATTCCGGGTACTCTACTTCTTCAAAGCCTCTTGGTTTATATTCATAAGTTAAATTCTCCGAATCATAGATGGTTTTGGATTGCAGTGTTTCACTGTCAATATTGAAATATTTCATAATAACACTTTCAAATTCCTCTTTTGGAATCTGATAAACTGCACTGACTGATAAGTTGTCATCAGCAACATAAGGAACATACTGACCGTTTACTTTTGGATAGAGAATGTCATACATATCATAGAAATTCAAATCCCCGAAATCCTCCTCACTCCAATCCACAATGAACATATTATTCCGTTCAAAGCTGATTGGTCGGAGATATTTCCGACTCAACTCCCTATATGTTTCATCCAATGGCTGTACCCGTAATGCTGTATGCTCCTCTGCTCCACTCAATGTAAGAACATATAATTCTTCTGAAAACCAAACACCGGAAAACATCAGGTAGCCTTCTTCTGTATAATTCCAATACTCCGCTTGATAACTTCCAGTAACCTCCCTATGCATATCTCCGTTTTCATACTTGTAATAGCTTCTGACCACATCCACATTTCCGTCTTTTGTGTACAAATCATATTCTACAAATCCGCCCAAATAGCTGACTTCAAGAATCGTTATTTCTGCTTCCTCCTGTGCATCCACCTTTTCGCAGAATTCCACTACCTTCTCTGGTTCCGTCATGTTAATTTGATTTCTGCTGTCAACAGCCGGATATCCATTTTCTCCAAGGCGATTAACAATACTTCGAATCATTTCCAAATCAGCTATCTTATTTTGTTCTGCTCCTTCTTTATAAAGATCCACACAGATTTCTATAATTTCTTCCGCATTCTTCTGAGAATTTTCTGTTGCCTCCTGAACCTCAATGAAGGAATCATCAACCTGTATTTCTTCCGGGGGCGTATCACTACACCCCGAAATGGTACAACTCAGAAGTATTTGTATCATGCATAGTCTCATTCCCATGCCTCTCTTTTTTTCTTTCATATAGACCTCCGTTCTTTTTTCTAATATGGTAATATCCTTATTTTCAATGTACAGCACTTTAATTATTACATCTGTAAGATTTTTGAGTAAAAAAATTTTCTCCTGCAATACAATATACTCTCTTAAATATTACACCCGTAAGATTTGCAAGTCAAGTTATCTTTATATAAAAAGGCTTCTGCCAGAAGGTATCATACATTTTCGCAAAAGTGATACCTTTTAGCAAAAGCCTATTATTCAGCAAGGTTTCAAACCACCCCGCTGTTACAATATTCAGATGGTTCATTCAAAAGACCAGAAAACACACGTCCATTATCTTTCTTTATTATCCAACAAACCGCAGAAAATCAAGGTTTCCTCGAAAGCAGACAAACGGTTTCAATATTCCTCTGAACTTTGATTTTATACTGCATAGCGAAAGTATGCTATAGATTTTCAAAATGGGGTAATGGTTTTATCCCTTCTGTTTCCCTAATTATTTCAAATCTAAAACCTTCTCTATTTTCATCTTCTTTTTTTCAATCATCTTGGCAATAAATTCATCATAGGACTCTTTAGGGTAATATGGATTATTTTGTGGTGTCCCCGCCAAAGTTCCAAATGCACTCATGTTCTTAAATAAATTACTAATCACCGAAGACGAATACATCTGAGATGACATATTTTTATATAATGTATTTAATTGCTTTAAATGTTCTTCCAGATGCAAACTTGACTGTTCAACATACGTTGCTTCTAATCTTTTGTCCAACATCTCTTTTATTTCATAAGAATTAGCCTTTACTGTTTTTGTTCCTCTACGAAAAAATATACTCCCGGCTTCTGCCGAATTACTATCCTTTTCCCAAATATATGGTAAATTTATATCCTCTGAATAGATAAGGATTAGTTGAAAAAGCCTTCCTTTCAATTTACTATAACTTTCATTTGAAAAGTCAAAATCTGCTATTTCAAATTTAATTGTTTCTGGTAAAAATTTCGCCATCTTACTATTTATTTTTTCTTTATCTTCTATTTTAGATAAACCAATACTCTCTAATGTTCCATCCTCATTTTCTTTTACTCCAAGTATTATTGCCCCTCCACCCGAGTTAGCAATTCCTAATAGTATTTCTGCTAATTTCTGTGCCTCAATCCATTGTACCTTAAAATCTAAATTATCCTGTTCTCCAAGACCATTATCTAAAATATCAATAAAGTTCTCTCGTGTTGGATTCTGAAGAACATCATAAACCATTTCTTTAATCTTTCCGCTATTAAAATTATCCATATATTTTCATCCTCCAATCGTGATGTTCTTTCGTCAAAAAGTATCCTTTCGCCAAAATGTATATCTCCTGTTTCCAAAGTCTATCCCCTGGGGTAAACCTCCTGTTATATCACACTCTACGGAAACAGAAACACACATCTATTTTATTCCCCAAATGGCGAAAATCTTTGATTTATTGGGCTTTTCTTGACAGAAGGCAGACTGTCTCCACATGCCCCGTCTGCCCAAACATATCCACACATACAGCCTTCTTCAACTCATAACCGCCCTCGCACAGAATCTTCAAATCCCGCGCCAGCGTAGCACTGTCACAACTTACATAGACAATCCTCTTCGGCTGCATTTTCAGCATCGTATCCAAACACTGCACATCACAACCCTTGCGGGGCGGATCCACTACAATTACGTCCGGATGAAGCATGTCTGTCGCACTTTCGGCATCTGCACTTTTCTCATTCTTGTAAGACTCAACATCATCGTTTTCCTGTACATTCGGTGCAGAGTCTTCCTTACTCGCCTTCTCATAAAACTCCGGCAACACTTCTTCCGCCTTACCCACAAAAAACTCCGCATTGGTAAAGCCGTTACGTTCCGCATTTCCTTTGGCATCTTCAATGGCCTCCGGAATGATTTCCACGCCGTACACCTTACCTGCATTTTTTGCCATAAAAAGTGAAATCGTACCGATGCCGCAATACAAATCCCACACGGTTTCTTTACCGGTCAGCCCCGCGAATTCCACAGCCCTACCATATAACTTCTCTGTCTGCACAGGATTTACCTGATAAAAGGACAGGGGCGAAATCCGAAACTGAATGCCGCCCAAAGTATCCTCGATGGTATCGCTTCCCCACAAAGTGCGGATGGTTTTGCCCATAATCACATTGGTATTCTCACGATTCACATTGAGAGAAATACTCTTCATTCCGGGCACGGTCTTAAGACTTTCAATCAGTCTGCCAACCTGGGGCAATTCCCTGCCGTTCACCACAAGACACACCATCAATTCCCCACTGACAAAACCCTTACGAATTAAAACATGGCGCACAAGTCCCTTGCCTGTTTCCTCATCATAGGCAGACACTTTACACTCTTCCATCCATGCCAAAATTCTTTCTAAAATCTCTTTATTTTCGGCCACGCCCAAAGCACAGTCCGTATTGGGAATAATATCATGTGTCCGTTGGGCATAAAAACCCGCTATCGGCTTTCCGGTCTTTTTATCCTTACCGATAGGATACTGCGCCTTATTACGATAATAAAAAGGCACTTCCATTCCGATAATCGGCTGCATAATCTCATCAATGAGCCCTTCCTCAAAACCACCGATACGCACCAGATTATTACGTACCTTCTTCTCTTTAAATGCAAGTTGTGCGTCATAGGACAGACACTGTAACTGACAACCGCCGCATCTGCGATGATGCTCACATTTGGGTTCAATGCGATAAGAGGAGGGCGTTAAGACCTCCTCTAACCTTGCGAAAGCATAGTTTTTCTTTGCCTTCATAATTTTAACTTTTACAACATCGCCAATCAAAGCATCTTTTATAAACAGCGTGTAGCCATCCGCCTTACCGATGCCCTGACCGTCGGTATCCATATCCTCTATCGTGACCGTCAGCAGGTCACCTTTTTTATACATATCCATATTATCTTATTCCTTTGTCGATATGTTCCACTCTATCATCTATAATATCGTTACGATTTGCCCGGAATCCGTCTTTCCTGTTATAAACCTTACAAATTCGCGCTTACTCGCCCTTTGTCAGGCGCACATTGCTTTCCAGCAAACGGTTATAGCCTTGCCATTCGTAGTTGTCGGTCTTATTCACAAGTTCCGTAAACATCTGCAATTTTGCATCCGCATCATCCGCATAATTCAGCGCCACAGCCTCCATTAACGCAGGAACCTTCGGTGAACCGAATTCCAGTTTACCGTGGTGCGCCACGATGCAGTGTTTTAACTCTCCCGCAAGTACAGGCGGAAAATTGGGAATCGAACGGATTTTATCCGAAATCATTTCCGTACCCATCACGATATGTCCCAAAAGATTCCCTTCATCGGTATAGTCATTATCAGGGAACAATGACAATTCCCTGGTCTTTCCGATATCATGGCAAATTGCTGCGGTAATCAGTAAATCCTTTTTTAACACGGGGTATGTAGTACAAAAATACTGGCATAACTTCGTTACACTTAAGGTATGTTCCAGCAAACCTCCGATAAAACCGTGGTGTACGGTCTTCGCCGCTGATGACTTCTGAAAACGCTCAACAAAATCCTTATCTTCAATAAAAAAGGACTCCAACAATTTCTTCAAGTATACGTTCTCAACCTTACCGATAATACCGAGAAGTTCCGCATACATCTCGCCGATATTTTTACTGCTGATCGGGAAATAATCGCCTTCGTTATAATCCCCCGGCTCTGCCACGCGGGCCTGTCGGATGTTCACCTGCAACGCACCGTTAAAAGAGGTAACTTCACCATAAATATAAACATAATCATGCGCCGCAAACTCAGCAATTCCGGAATTACCGGTATCCCAGATTTTAGCATCAATGGTTCCTGTTTTATCCTGTAAAATCACGTTATAATATTCTTTCCCGTTCTTTGTTGTGGCAGCATTCTTCTGTTTACACAAATATACATCCTTAACCGCTGCACCTTCTTTTAATTCCTGAATATATCTCATCTTTGTTTTGGCGGCCTGCACCGCACATCCTTTCTTATAAATTGTTTATTTTATCTACTGCCGATTATTTTTCTAAAATGTCTTCCTTGCAGAGAATATTAGATAAATAATCGGCAGTTTATATTCAATACTCATTTACTCTAACACGCCAAGCGTGACTTTGACATCAATTTCGCGATAACCGTCCACACTCATTCGCTGAATGGTTACGGTAATTTCCTCACCGGAAGCATGTGCCCTTAACTCACTTACATACTCTGTCACATTGGTAACCACGGCATCATCAATTGCAGTGACCACGTCACCCTTCTGTATACCGACCAGCATAGCCGGTGAGTTCAAACGGATATCCGTGACATACGCGCCTTCCGGAATAGACAACTGTGTCTGCGCAACATCAGTTACATCCGTTACGTACAAACCGAGATACGTAATATCATTTCCGTTGGACATGGACTCCATCACTTTACGAAGTTCGGAAATTCCGATTGCAGAAATCTGATTCTCCAAA
Source organism: Lachnospiraceae bacterium (assembly GCA_017473115.1). Lineage (GTDB taxonomy): Bacteria > Bacillota > Clostridia > Lachnospirales > Lachnospiraceae > UBA3766. The sequence goes on along the minus strand of JAFUNC010000017.1, from coordinate 61,225 downwards.
TCCGTACTGTTATAATTCTGGTTAATCATTCCGATAATTTGACCCTTCGTATTCAGAATTGCACCACTGGCATTACTGCTGCCGTAAATGTCTGTAGTCATCAGTTTATAATTTATGTCAATGGTATTGATTTCATTGCCGAGAGAAGTGATATTTCCATAGCACAGCGAGTTCACGTGTCCCAAAGGACTGCCTACGGCAATGACCAAATCCCCTACGTTATTTCCACTGTTGGAACTGCCCAGACTCATATATTTGATGGCTTCTTTGGTATCTAAGGACAACAGGGACATATCCACCGCCAATATTGCCAGACCGGTATTACGGTCATATTTTTTTACCGTAGCGGATGCCTGGGTTTTATCCGTAAAAGTAACCATTATTTCCGTAGCCTTGGATACAAAACGATAATCGGCAAGAATGAGAATTTCCCTTCCGTTATCCGCAACAATAAAACCTGTGGTTTCATTTTCGCTTTCCAAAGTATTGTTAAACCAGTCCACATTGGAACTCATAGCGGTAACCGTAACCATACCTCTTCCCGCTTCTTTTGCCACATCGTAAAGTTTGTCGTACATGGCTTCATAATCCGATAACTGCAATTCCACCGTGGATACCGCGTTGGATATGTTTTCATTCTGATTTAACTCATTCTCATCCTGCACCATATCCTCCGGAAGCATTTCTTCTTCTTCCGCAGGCAATGTAACAATTCCAACACCTTCCTCTTTCTGCGGATTCAACCAATTACCGATTACCGGCTCCAACAGGATAAAAGTAACGCAGGCAACCAAACCAAACACAACTGCAAATGTGGCAGTGTTAATACTGGTTCTGATTAATTTTTTCCTGTTAATGGGACGTTCTTTTATTTTCTCTTGTAAAAACGAATAATCGCTGTCCTGATGTTCTTTCAATCTTATTCCTCCCGTATTCGCAAATTCCGTGTTCCGCACTCTACATCTGCTGTCGCAGACCATTTGCTCATATCGCGGACAAAAAACAAATGTCACTCTATGCCGCTTGTTTTTATCCCGCATATAGTATACCAAAATTACACGCAATAGAAAATAGCATTTTCGTTAAAACTATGCTATGATAGGAACGAAAGGATTTTTAACTATGAACGAACGTGCATTAAGAATTTTAGAATATGATAAAATCATTCGTCTTCTGGTGGAGCACGCATCTTCTCCCTTGGGTAAAAGAGAATGCGAATCCCTGCTTCCCATAACAGACGCAGTTGCAATAAATCAGGCACAAACAGAGACCGCAGATGCGACGGGAAGATTGCTTCGCAAAGGACGCATTACCTTCCAGGGCAATTATGAGTTATTCCGAAGCATTCAAAATCTTACGTTGGGCGGAAGCCTTTCTGCTCCGGAATTACTTAAAATTGCCGCTCTGGCAGAATGTGCCGCAAGAGTGAAACAATACGGTTCCAAGGAGCGGGAAGAAGAACCGGATGATTCTTTAACCGCTATGTTTGAAGAATTGGTTCCGCTTGTACAACTTTCCAGAGAAATCAGAAGATGCATTCTTTCCGAAGAAGAAATTGCAGATGATGCATCTCCCACGTTAAAACACATCCGCAGAAGTATGGTTGTGACCGGAGAACGAATCCACAGCCAGTTAAACACCATGGTAAATTCCACACATCGTACTTACTTACAGGACGCAGTCATTACCATGCGAAACAACCGCTACTGCATTCCGGTCAAGTCCGAATACAAGGGAATGGTTCACGGTATGGTCCATGACCAGTCCAAAGCAGGTTCTACCTTTTTTATCGAACCCGCAGCCGTAGTGGAACTTAATAATAAACTGCAGGAACTAAGCATTCAGGAGCAGGAAGAAATAGAAGTCATTTTAGCAAACTTAAGTATACAGGCTTCGGAATATACTGCAGAACTTACCGTAAATCAGCAGAATTTAACCAGATTGGATTTTATCTTTGCCAAGGCAGGACTTGCGTTGGATATGAATGCCTCAAGACCGGTCTACGGAGAAGACAAAATCCTGCATATACGCAAAGCCCGCCACCCGTTGATTGATAAAAAGAAGGTTGTGCCCATAGACATCCGTCTCGGCAAGGATTACGACCTTTTAATTGTCACGGGACCCAATACCGGCGGTAAAACCGTTTCCCTAAAAACCACAGGCCTTTTATGTGCCATGGGACAGTCAGGACTTCATATTCCGGCCGGGGACAACAGCGAACTTTGTGTGTTTTATGATATTTTTGCGGACATCGGTGATGAACAGAGCATTGAGCAAAGTTTAAGTACCTTCTCCGCGCATATGACCAATATTATATCAATTTTAAATAAGGCAGACGCCGATTCCTTATGTCTTTTTGACGAATTGTGTGCAGGTACGGACCCCACCGAAGGTGCAGCCCTTGCCATCAGTATTTTGCGTCATTTACACGACAGAGGAATCCGCACTATGGCAACCACACATTACAGTGAGTTAAAAGTGTTTGCACTCTCCACGGACTTTGTGGAAAATGCCTGCTGCGAATTTGACGTGGAGACCCTGTCTCCCACTTACCGTCTTTTAATCGGTATCCCCGGCAAAAGTAACGCCTTTGCCATTTCACGCAAACTGGGACTTGCAGACGAAATCATTGATTCCGCTAAGGAAGAAATCAGTGAATCCGAAGAAAGTTTTGAAGACCTTTTAACGGATTTGGAGCAGTCCAGAATTACCATTGAAAACGAACGTATTCAAATTGAAGAATACCGCAGGGAAATTGAATCTCTTAAGGCACAGTTATCCAAAAAGCAGGAAAAACTGGACCAATCCAGAGAACGAATCCTGCGGGAAGCCAACGAAGAGGCAAGGGAAATTCTTCAGGAAGCCAAAGATACCGCTGACCGGGCAATCCGCGCTTATCAAAAAGGCACCAGCATTCAGGAAATGGAGAAAACCCGTCAGAAACTTCGTGATAAAATCTCTGCCAAGGACAGTTCTTTAAAAGAGAATAAAAAGAAAGAACAACATGAACTACTAAAACCCGAGCAGTTACTGATTGGCGAAAACGTGGAGATCATTTCCATGCAGATGAAAGGTACGGTCAGCACCAAACCCGATGCCAAAGGAGACCTTTTCATCCAGTGCGGCATTATGCGTGTAAAATCCAATATTAAAGACCTGCGCCTTGTTCAGGAGAAACCTGCTGCCACAGAAAAAACCAAACGTACCAACTACAGCGGCTCCTTCTCCAAATCGGCATCCATCTCACCGGAAATCAACCTTCTGGGCAAAACCGTGGATGAAGCATTGGCTGCTTTGGATAAGTACCTGGACGATGCTTATATGTCACACCTAACCAGCGTCCGCGTGGTACACGGCAAAGGAACCGGTGCATTACGGTCCGGAGTTCACCGTTACTTAAAAGGTGTCCGCTATGTCAAAGCCTTCCGCTTGGGCGAATTCGGCGAAGGCGATGCAGGCGTAACCATTGTAGAGTTCAAGTAGTTTTTCAACGCCGAGCGATTTTGCGAACACGCTCTGACAGATTAATACATTTAACATCAAGGAGGAATTTATGGTATCCAAACAGAAAATTTTAATCGTAGATGACGACAACAATATTGCGGAGTTAATCTCTCTTTATCTTACCAAAGAATGCTTTGAAACCATGATTGTCAACGACGGCGAGTCCGCATTGACGGCTGTAGATGCATTCGAACCCAACTTAATTCTTCTGGATTTAATGCTCCCCGGCATCGACGGTTATCAGGTATGCCGCGAAGTGCGCACCAAAAGCCAGACGCCAATCATTATGTTGTCTGCAAAAGGTGAAATCTTTGATAAAGTTTTAGGTTTGGAATTGGGTGCGGATGATTATATGGAGAAACCTTTTGATTCCAAGGAATTGGTAGCCCGCGTAAAAGCTGTTTTACGTCGTTACAAAATGGTTGCCGCACCTGCGCCAACCGCTCCTACCGGAGAAAAACTGGTAGAATATCCCGATTTAAAAATCAGTCTTTCCAACTACTCCGTGGTCTACAAAGGCACTTCCATTGATATGCCTCCCAAGGAGTTGGAACTTTTATATTTCCTGGCTTCTTCACCCAATCAGGTATTCACACGTGAGCAGCTTTTGGATCAAATCTGGGGCTACGAATATGCCGGTGACACCAGAACCGTAGACGTACACATCAAACGTCTCCGCGAGAAATTAAATGACCACCCCGTATGGCACATTGATACGGTTTGGGGCGTAGGCTATAAATTTGAAGTTATCAAATAAGTCATCCGACATTTTTGGTTGCTTGATGCACTGTAATTTTTACTACTGATTTTATTGTTAGGAACTTTTTATATGAAAAAAACACTTTATCTAAAATTCCTAATTGCATATTTGATTTTCGGTTTTTTCGGTTTTATCGTAGTGGCAACATTTGTATCCAATATGACCCGAAATATGCTGACTCAAAATAAAGCCGAGTCTCTCTACACGGAGGCAACTTTGATTGCGGATACCTATGCTACCGACCTTTATAACAGTAAAACCTCCCTGGATATCGTAAAAAGAGAAATTGATATGCTGGATGTCTACCTGTCTTCCACCATCTGGATTATCAGCCCGTCCGGCTCAATTATTTTGGACTCTTCGGTCCCTGTAGATATTGAGAATCCTGTTACGGTAGAAGGCTTTGACCCCGCTGCGATTGCAGGCAATTACTATACGGTGGGCAAATATTTTAACAGTTTTGACGAAGAAGTATTAAGCGTTACCGCACCGATTATTATCAACTATAAAGTGCAGGGTTACGTGGTAATTCATTCCACAATGAAGAGCATTGAGGATTTTACCAATCAATTACTGAATATCTCGTATATTATGCTTGTAATTCTCTTCCTGTTATCGTTGATTATTTTAATTTTCTTTACAAACCTGGTGTACAGGCCTTTGCGTAAAATTACTAAGGCAACCGAAGAATACGCATCCGGAAACTTACATTATCAGTTTCAGGTAGACAGCGGTGACGAAATCGGTTATTTGGCTGCGTCTCTTTCCTACATGGCAAGCGAATTGGCCCGCGGGGAAGATGATCAGAAAAAACTGGTTGCCAATGTTTCCCACGACTTCCGTTCGCCTCTAACCTCCATCAAAGGTTATTCGGAAGCAATGCTGGACGGAACCATTCCTCCGGAACTGTATGAGAAATATTTGACAATTGTCCGGGACGAATCCGACCGCCTGATTAAGTTGACCAACAGTCTTTTAACCTTAAATAACTTAAATACCGACGGTATGATTCTGGATAAAAGTGATTTTGACATCAATGAAATCATTCATAAAACCGTGGCTACGTTTGAAGGAAGTTGTCGCCAGAAGCGTATCAGTCTGAAACTTGTTTTAACAGGGGATAAACTATTTGTTCACGCGGACATGACCAAAATCCAGCAAGTACTTTATAACCTTCTGGACAATGCCATTAAGTTCAGCCACAAAGACTCTGATATTAAGATTGAAACCGTTGAGAAGCACAATAAAGTATTTGTCAGCGTGAAGGATTCCGGTATCGGTATCCCGAAAGAGAGCATCCGCCAGATTTGGGACCGCTTTTATAAAACGGACCTTTCCCGTGGTAAAGATAAAAAAGGCACCGGCCTGGGCCTTTCCATCACTCGCGAAATCATCCGTTCCCACGGCGAGAATATTAATGTAATCAGTACCGAAGGCGAAGGCAGCGAGTTTATTTTCAGCCTGCCCATTTCGGATATTGATGAGAATGATGAGGAGAATACGTAATTTTAATGAATCCTTGAGAGTACAAACCGCATCAATAAAATTTTCAGTAAAACCAAAACAGCTACGACAATCCAAAACGGAATATCGTAGCTGTTTTTTGATGGAGAATGTTGAATTACTTTTATACGCCTGAATATGCGGAGAAGCCTGCATCTACCGGTAAGACAACACCGGTGATAGCGCTGGCACTCTTATCATCGCAAAGGAAAAGTGTTGCACCTAACAATTCATCCGCATCCACGAAACGATGGGTGGGTGTGCTGTTCAGAATCTTTTTGCTACGCTCGGTCGGTGTGCCGTCTTCATTGAATAACAATGCCTTGTTCTGAGCAGAAACCAGGAAGCCGGGTGCAATTGCATTACATCTGATGCCCGTGCCTGCAAAGTGAGTCGCAAGCCACTGTGTAAAGTTAGAGATACCTGCCTTCGCTGCTGAATATGCAGGAATCTTGGTCAATGGTGTATATGCATTCATGGAAGAAATATTTAAAATACAACCCTTCTGATTCTCAACCATATCTTTGGCAAAAGCCTGAGTAGGAAGAAGTGTTCCCTGGAAGTTTAACTTGAACACAAAATCCACGCCGTCTGCACCTAAGTCGAAGAATGACTTTCCGCCTTCTTTTGCTTCATGCTGATATTCGTTATCTGTTGTAGCTCTGGGGTTGTTTCCGCCTGCGCCGTTTACCAGAATATCGCACTTACCTAAGTCAGCAAGCACCTTCCGGTGAACTTCTTCCAATGCATCCGCATCCAATACGTTTGCCTTGTAACCTTCACAAATAAAGCCTTCTGCTTTTAATTCGTCTGCAAGTTTCTTAACTGCTTCTTCATTTAAATCAAGCGCTGCAACCTTTGCGCCGCACTGTGCAAACGCTCTCGCCATGGTGCCGCAAATTACACCGCCTGCACCGGTTACAACTACTACTTTATCCTTAAAATCAATCTGAATGGGAATATTAATCATCTACATTTCCTCCTATCTTTTTCCGTCGAGTCTGTCAAGCATGTCCCACACACCCAACATATACATAACACCTAATGCTCTGTCGTATAAACCATAACCGGGACGTACATTTCCGGGGCCTTCATCCCACAAATGTCTTCCGTGGTCTGGGCGGATATATCCTTCATAACCGCAATCATGGTATGCTTTTAAAATTTCAAGAATGCCGGTATCTCCATCGCAATCTCGATGACTTGCTTCCGAAAAATCACCGTTCTCAAAATGCTTCACATTACGGATGTGTGCAAAGGCAATACGGTCGCAATGCTTACGAACGATAGCCGCTACATCATTATCCGGGTCAGCACCCAAAGAACCGGAACACAAGGTTAAACAGTTGCAAGGGTGGTCAACCATTTTAAGGAAGCGGTCGATATTTGCTTCGTTAATCAGGAGTCTCGGCAATCCGAAAATATCCCATGGAGGATCGTCCATATGAATCGCCATCTTGATGTTACATTCTTCACAGGTAGGCATAATTGCCTCAAGGAAGTACTTTAAATTGGCCCACAAAGTCTCATGGTCCACATCTTTATAGTCCTTAAACAACTGGTCCAATTTCGCCATTCTCTCAGGCTCCCAACCCGGGAAGGACATATTATATTTCTCTGTAAAATCCAGAATATACTTTGCCATGGCATTGTAATCATCCTGAATCATATTTTTCTGATAAAAGAGTGCTGTCGAACCATCGCCTACCGGATGGAACAAATCACTTCTGGTCCAGTCAAAAATAGGCATAAAATTATAGCAAATTACCTTAACCCCAAACTCAGAGAGATTGCGGATACACTGCTTGTAATTTTCGATATACATATCTCTCGTAGGTTTACCTATTTTGATATCGTCATGTACATTTACGGACTCTACCACATCCATGTTAAAGCCGTATTTGTCCAACTGTGCTTTTACTTCTGCAATTTCTTCTTTTTCCCAAACTTCACCGGGCATTTTATGATGCAAAGCCCAAACAATACTTGTTACGCCGGGAATCTGTTTAATGTCAGAAAGTTTAATTTTGTCATTGCCTTCGCCATACCAGCGAAACCCCATCTGCATTGGCATAGTTCTACCTCCTTATTAGCATTCATACCTTCTGTTAGCAATATGCTACACTATATCTATTATATAAAAAGTAACTTTACTTCCGTTAGTAAAATTTCGTGTTTTTATAGTATAATTTTTATGTTTTTCTGTAAAAAAACCGGCAGATTTTACTCTACCGATTTTTATTTTGCTGATTCGTATTCATTTTATTCGTGCTAAAATCATTTTTTACTAATATACTTTCTTATCCAGTCCCATGCGATTGATAATACGGTTGATTTCGTAATAAATCTTCTCTTCATCCATCGTCAATACCTGACGATTCTCCATTGTAATTTTACCATCAATCATCACAGTCTCAACTTCAGAACCGTTGGCCGAATATGCCAATCCCGCAATCAGGTTATTGTTGGGCATCAAAGATGGTGTGTTGGTGTTAAGGATTACCAAATCCGCTTTCTTTCCGGCTTCCACGGAACCGATGGAATCTTCCATGCGAAGTGCTCTTGCACCGTTAATCGTTGCAATCTTAAAGCCGTCCTTGGCACTGATGCACTGGGCAGTCTCGCCCACGCCCTTATGAATCAGGGTTAAAAGACTTAATTCATGGAACATATTCAAAGTATTGTTGCTTGCGGCTCCATCAGTACCAAGGCAAACATTAACACCTGCCTCAAGCATCTTGGGCACAGGGGCAAAACCGTTGCCCAACTTCATGTTGCTGGCAGGATTGGTTACCACACTAACATTTTTATCTTTTAAAATAGCAATATCTTCATCTGTCACATGCACACAATGAGCCGCAATGGTAGGACGGTCAAAAATACCGCTTCTGCGAGCAAGCTCGATGGGTGTGCAACCGTACTGCTTCTGACAATTCTCAATTTCGGTACGACTTTCGGACAGGTGAATATGAATGCCCATATCATTCTTTGCCGACTCTTCCGCCACAATATTTAAGAAGGCTTCATCGCAGGTATAGGGCGCATGAGGTCCTAAGAAAAAGGACAATCTGTCGCAATCCTTCGCCGCATCTCTCTCTTCATATGCCTGACGCAGACGCATCGCACCCGCCTCATCATTCCCACTTCCAACAAGACCTCTGGAAATCACGGCACGCATGCCGGATTCTTTTACCGCACGGGTGGTCTGATGAATGTTCATCTGCATATCATTAAAGCAGGTAGTACCGCTCTTCATCATTTCAAGGATGGCAAGATTTGCACCCCAATATGCGTCCTCATCAGTCATAGCATCCTCAATAGGGGAAATGGTTCCAAACAGCCAGTCACCGAAAGCCAAATCATCCGCCACGTTACGCATAAAAGCCATATACGAATGGGTATGGCAGTTGATAAAACCGGGCATCAAAAGCTTGCCGGCGCCGTCAATGATTTTGTCTGCCGTACGCTCTGCTTCTGTAAGGTAAGCATCTTTTTCAATACAAAGTTTCTCTGCATTTACATATTTTTTACAAGCATCGTTTGTGTCAACAATGGTCGCCTGATCCTCTGTAATGACTGCTTCGATTATGCCTTCGTTAACTACAACAGTTGCCTTTTCAATTTTATCGGAACCCGCTCCATCGGGTAAAATAGCTTGAATATTTTTGATAACAGTTTTCACTACTTCTTACTCTCCTCTTCTTCCATGTATTCCTGCACGGCATTGTCGACTCCCTTACCGATTTTACTTGTAACAAACACCAATGCATAGTAAAGAGGAATCCCAAGAAAAATAATCCAACCCGGATGCCAAAAACCGCCTGTTATACCTAAGAACAAGTAGATTGCAATACACAAAACCGGAAATACCATATGGGTAAGAATCATTATCTTTTTGTTGGATGCGCTACGACGCTCCACCAAAGCCGCGTGTTCCTTATCAATACGGGTTGTATCACCCGGCTTAATATTGGCATACACTGCCTTGCTCTCATTATATTTAGGCATTTCACTGCCGGAGTATAAAATACGGTCGATGGACATTTCATACGCCTTAGACAACTGCATTAATGCGCTTGCGTCCGGAAGTTTACTACCTTCCTCAAACGCCTGCAGTTCTTCTATCGCAATGCCGGTTTTCTCAGCCACTGCTTCTATGGTAAAATTCTTTTCTTCCCGCACTTCTTTTAAACGTGTTGCAACCTGACTCATATTTGCCTCCGTTCATTGGTTCGTTATCAAATATTATAACACTATTTATCATCCCTGTAATCCGAAAAATAAAAACTTTAAAATACAATCCCAAATGAGCATGCTTCTCAATCCCTCATAAAACTTCTCATGGGATTTAACTCTTTTGCCACCCGAAATAAACTATCCTGCTCATATTCAAGATACTCTTTCATTTCAGCAAGTTTTTCTTCATCAAATCCCTTGTTGCTTATCAACTCGCCGCCCGGAATAATAAACTCGGCATTGGAAGTTTTATCTGTAAATAAAACATATGCTACTCTTTTATCTCCAAGTCTTGTCACCGGCGAAACATTGATTTTCATTTCACTGTTCATAGGCAACTCCTATTCTGTGTAATATTCGGCCTTAAATGCTGCATTACACTCTGCAATTTCTTTGGTTCCGTTGATATAATCGGCGTACATATCCCACAGATCAATATCGCATCCGTCCGCCACTTCATCTTCCGGAATCCAGGATTTGATTAACGCGATTCGCTCTTCTTTGGTGGTATCGGATATAAGGTAACTTTTTGCCTGCATATATTTTATCTCCCTATTGGTTTAAAATATTATTCATATTATAACTTTTATTTCTCAGAAACACAATTCAGAAATAAAAGTGCGTCTTTTTTATATGATTATTAAGCGTATTACTAAAAAACTGCCGCTTCGGTCTTCTTCTCCCCAAGCGACAGTTTTACCTTTATCATTATAACATTCCACCGCATTCGCAGCATCAATTCCCCGGTTTCCTGAACCTTTAAACGTTTAATCTTGCCTCAACTTTATTCACAGTCTTGCCATCATAATCCGTTTCGATATAAAACGAAGTTTCACCGGACTTGCCGATCAGAATACCAATTTCGCCGTTCATAAATTCTGCTTTATCGTCCGCATCAAACTTAATACCTATTTCTTCCATTGCGGCTACTGCTTCTTCTTTGTTCATGCCCTTAAAATCCACACCGACAAAGATAATCTCCGCGCTGCTGAAATTATAACTGGGATCATACTGAAGAGAATAAATCTTACAATCTTTGAAATCTGCAGAATTTACATCCGGATTATAAAGTTGAATAATAATATTGGCATATTCATAATATCCATAAGCATCCTTAGCAAAGAGATAATAAAATGTTGAAGTGTAACTTTCTCCCGGAATATCTGCATAGCCTTTTACATCCGTATCACCGCGTCCGCTCATGGAAGTGTCAATTGCAAAACCTGCATCCAGTACTTCCTGCACTGTCATGTTAGCAGAAACTTCAACTCCGTTAACGGTAGCCTCTGACTTAACCAATCCTCTTGAATAAAGGAAGGTTCCTCCCACTATGCCAAGAATAAGCAACACCAAAAAAATATCAAATCCCAGGTTCTTTTTCTTCTTTTTGGGTTCCTGTGCTTGCTCCTGCACCGCTTCCTGTACCTGTACGTTTTCCTGTTCCATTATAAAATTCCTCCTTTTGTATATAGGGCGCATTGTCTATTTTCCGACAAGTGACAATGCACATATAAATTTATTTTGGGTTAGGGATATCCCCTAACCCAAATATTTTATCGAATTCCGTAATTTTCAATGATATAATCCATATCCTTGTCACCACGTCCGGAAAGGTTAATCAGGATAGAACCCTTGCCCATCTGCTTCGCAAGTTTCATAGCGTAAGCCACTGCGTGGGAACTTTCGATAGCGGGAATGATACCTTCCATTCTGGATAACTTGAAGAACGCATCAATAGTTTCTTCGTCATCAACTACATCGTATTTTACTCTTCCAAGATCATGTAAAAATGCATGCTCGGGACCGGAAGAAGGGTAATCTAAACCGCTGGCTACTGAGTATACGGGAGCAGGCTCGCCGTTTTCATCTTTTAACATGATACTGTTAAAGCCGTGCATAACGCCTTCGGTACCGTATTTTAAACTTGCTGCGTGATCGCCCAGTTTTTCTCCGCGCCCAAGAGGTTCAACACCATAAATATCTACAGGGTCGTTTAAGAAACCTGAGAAAAGTCCCATTGCGTTGGAACCGCCACCTACACACGCTACAACTGCATCGGGCAATTCGCCTGTCATCTGTAAGAACTGTTCTCTCGCTTCCACACCGATTACGCTCTGGAAATCACGCACCATCATGGGGAAGGGGTGAGGTCCCAAAACAGAACCGATACAGTAAATCGCATCCTTGTATTCCTTGATATATGCGTCAAACGCTGCGTCTACCGCTTCTTTTAAGGTTGCAAGACCGTGAGTTACTTCAACTACGTTTGCACCTAAAATTTTCATTCTTGCCACGTTGGGAGCCTGCTTCTTAATGTCTACGGCACCCATGTAAATATCGCATTCCAAGCCAAAATATGCTGCTGCGGTTGCAAGGGCAACACCGTGCTGACCGGCACCGGTTTCAGCGATTACTTTCTTCTTGCCCATGAATTTCGCAAGAAGCGCTTCACCCATACAGTGATTTAACTTGTGTGCACCTGTGTGGTTTAAGTCCTCACGCTTTACATATAACTGCACACCGTTTCCAATGCTTTCAGATAATCTTTCCAAATGGGAAATAGGGGTAGGTCTGCCTTGGAATTCCTTACGGATACGACGCAATTCGCTGATAAATTTGCTGGACTTACAAATTGTAAAATAAGCCTCGTTGATGTCAGCCATTGCTTTCTCCAATTCGGGAGATACATACACTCCGCCGTATTTTCCGTAGTAACCGTTTGCATCGGGATAATTTTTAAAATAAGTATCGAAATCAATATTGTTATAAATCATGTTTTTTTCCTCCTAAAATCATCAACTGAATTTTCTATTTTCGTTCAAATAAATTTCTATTGATAAAAGATTATCTTCATTGTTTTACTTCTGAAATAATACTGCTAACCACGCCATCGAAACTCCGTGGAATCATTTTTTATTCTGTTTACTCTTTGCAGGCTACGCCATCGTTTCGTCAATAACATATCCGCACCTCCTACTATAAAACGATTTACTATCTTCGGTCAAGGATTGTTTCGACAAAAAGCCTTTTGAAGGTATAAAAAAATCCTTGACAGAATTTCATTTCTGTCAAGGACGAATATTTCTTATCCGCGGTGCCACCTTGCATTCACGATTGCTCGTGCTCTTACTGAGATACCATCATATCCCCGGCAACTGACGCATGCCCACTCGTCGCAGAATACTCTGTAGATTCCTACATTTGACTGCGCCCTCAGCGGTCCATTTGATAATCTGTTTTTTACCCGGCTCTCAGCAACGCGGGCTCTCTGTGAAAGCATAATTACCTTTATCTCCGCCTCAACGGTTTAGATATTTTATTTTTATTCATTAAAACACTTATGTGTGCATTTGTCAATATAAAAATTTACAACACCCATTCGTATATGATGCCATACAGTTCCCGGATATAATAGGTCGGAAACAACCACAACGGCGTTCTCGCCGGCACCGCACTATATTCCATTTCCAACGCATCCGCCACCATACCTGCACGATATTCGTGGTATTCGTTGGTTACAATGGCAATCTCCGGATTCAATCCCTCTGCCTCAATAATCTCCTGTGAAAACAGCAGATTTTCTCTGGTAGAGGTAGACTTATCCTCCATATAAATCCGCTCCGGCGCAATCCCTTTTTCCGTCAAATACAGATACATACACTCCGCTTCCGACATACTTTCATCCGGTCCCTGACCACCGGACACAATACAAATCGCATCGGAGTGCTCCGTCAAATATTCATATGCCGCATCCAGTCTTGACGCAAGCATAATGCTGGGTCTGCTGCCATAGGCACGACATCCAAGCACAACCACCGTAGCATCTTCGGAAGGCTTCGCAGTTGCCGCTTTTATCATAAAAGCAGTTTCCACGCCCGCCAACAGAATAACTGCTCCTACAATAATAAGAATGCCGGTTAATATAATCTTGCCAATCTTTATTGTATGTAATTTCACAATCGCCTGATTGATTTTGGGCATAAAAACGCCATAAGCCATTATTAGTGCCATAATAACAGCCCCTGTTCCGTTTCCCAAATTCATAATTCTGCCCACTGCAAAAGGCGTTAAGAACCAGATTAGACCCAGAACACCTATTACAATCAGCGCGATTTGTAAAAGTAATTTTTTCATTTTTTATTTCCCAAAATATCAACAAATTTATTCATATTTAGTAAATTCAGCCGGATTCCATCCAAAATCCGTAGAAAGTATAAACTCCGGAATTTCGTCTTCATCTTCATAGATATAAAACCATTCCAAAGAGCCATGGGTAATATACGCTCTCTCGTAAACCGGCCTTCCCTGCTCATCAAACCAGGTCTCCAAGGAGCTTGTATTCGTACCGAACATATAAGAATTGTGAATATAGTACCTATACGCCAATTCCCCATTGGGCTGATATTCATAAGTTACTTTCAACGCATCATTCCACATAGGATAAAAGTCTTTCGCACCACTTACCTTTTCCTCCATCAAATCTTCTATATTAGTAACACGATACTCTACAAGTCTGCCTGCATTATCATATTCTTTTATTTCATCATAGTGATAATCACCCATATAATCTTCCGGACGGTGACCATCATATACGATAACGGGATCCATATAGTCTCCCCATAAATAACCATTCCATTCCGCTTCTGTCACACCCAGGAAACAGGCTCCGTATCCACCTCTTACACAACACCCTAATTGAGTTTCCTCGTCATAGTATAATGTCAACTGCAATTTCCCATCTGCATAAACCTCATAAAAGGGTTCATCCACATCAAAGCCATAAGCCGTCAAAAAAGATTCTGCATCCTTAAAATAAAGATGTTCCCCAGTGCCATAACATTTGTCAACATAAATGAGTTCATCCCAACTCAGTTCGTCAGCTTCTTCATAGGTATAATCCCCTTCAATCTTCTCCAACTCAGCCAGAAAACGTTCTTCTTCCGATAATCCTTCTAAATTCTGTGCTTCTTCGGATTCATCTTCTGAATTCCCTACTTCTTCAGATGTGTCATCTGCGTTTGTCTCTGTCTCGGATGCTTCGTCTTCACTCACTGCTTCTTCAGATACTGCCTCTGTATTTATCTCATCTTCTAATACTTCGTCTGAACTCTCTTCCGACGCATATACCGGCGGTTCCTGATAAGAATACAGTTTTACATTACCTCTTACTTTCCAACCGCTGTTCCCCGTAGCCTCAATAGTAACAATATAGGCTTCGCTCCAATCTCCAATCCATACAGATTGTCCGTCCTCACTGATACCGGACGCACCGGTACTGACGTTTTGCATTACTTTCATGTCTACAATTCTGACACTGCTTACATTCTCCGTGTGAACAATAAATTCATCAATATGTACGGTACTGTATTCCATTACCGTAACTTCTTCTTTTACTTCCAGTATCGGCGCATTCTTGCCGTATTTCCCCGTATATATTGTAATTGTAACAATTGCGATAAGCGCAACCGCAATAAAAGCTATTATGATTGGCAATAAAATCTTTTTCTTCATTGTCATGGCCCTTTCTATGCTTTGATACTTAATATACGTACGGGGTGCATAAATTTTATGGAAGTTTAATCTGTTTTCATTATAGATTTCACATCATAGGTGTACAAGTTCAAAACTAACTTGTTTCTTTAATCACTTTGATAATCTCATTTGCTTTTTTGATTTCTCTAAAATAAGCAATGTAATAAATTCCGGCAAACACAATATAAGGCAAAGTGATTTGTATAAACATATCCCGATATGCAGACGGGGAAACCTCCGTTAATTTGCTCATGATAAAAATGCCCGCCATAACGCCGCCGATTACCAGAACATACTGCCCTATCATCACAAACAGTAACGGAACTTTATGAAAAATCCGATGCATAAACAGTATAAAAGCCGCATAGCAGGTGATTACGAACAATATTCCGAAATTCATTACATAGTAAGGATCCGTCTTTCCGCCTATCCCCTCTATCAACACCTTGGTAAGGGCCAAAATGGTATATACCACACAGACAGAAAGCAAATATTCTTTTATCGTTTTCATGATTGCGTCACCCTCTTTTCCAAATATTTGTAAAATTCGTTTTTATAACTTCGATTCAAAACAATTTGCTCACCGTTATCCAGCACAATATTCACGCGCATGTTTACCTGCGCTTTTAACTCTTTGATGTGGTAAATATTTACCAACATGGATTTATTGTTTCTTGCAAAACCCACAGTGCCGAATTGCTCCATAAGGAACATTTTGCTTTCGAAACAACTTCTCCAAGGCATTCTGCCCAAATACGATAATCAATGTAAAAAGAATCACTTCCGCAAAATAATACAAATGCTGGAAGGTAAATTTTAAGGCTCCCAATCTGTGAAATTCATGAATGATTTTTAATCCGCCAACATCAACATAATTTATGACTAACATAAGCCCTACTAAGACGCAACTTGCAATGATTCCAACCGGCGTCCATTTTGCGGATGTTCCTTTTAGTTCAAATCCCAGATTCTTTCCGGCGCTTTTGATAATCAGATATGCAACCACCAGCCAGGTAATAATGGTTACTGTCCAATGGATGATACATTCTGCCGTCGTAAACTCCTGCATGGAATGACCATAAAGAAACGGCTCCAACCAAAATGCATAAATCACCTCTAACCCCAATCCTCCAAACGCCAGCATTGCGTACTCAAGATATTGGTAAGCATAACTTTTAAAAAAAGATTTTAATTTGTTTTCTTTTGACATAGTCTTCTCTTCCTTTCACTCGAAACAGCTGTTGTTGCTGTAGCTTCTGAATGGACTATATCAAAGAATTTAAGGGTTTGAAATCGAATTTGTTTATGTTGCAACGTGGGTGTCTAAGTTGCAAAAAACGCAAAATAAAAAATTGAAGTTATTGCCTTTGCCATGCCAAGAGTTTTTAAACATTTTATGTGCACTTCTTTTTTCTCGCATAATCATAAAAACTCTGAAGCAATATACCACCCACAATAAATATCAGGGCAATGACTGCACGCATCTTAATCTGTTCCTTTAAAACAATGGCAGATACCACCAAGGACAGAAAAGGAGTTAAATATGCCAGATTTGCTATTTTAGCAGTATTTTCATCACCTTTCAATGCCAATGCCCATAACAGGTAGGCAACTGCATCAATCACCACGCCCAACCAAAGCATACCCAGCCATTGAATTCCTTCTATCGGTTTCCATTCTTCGGTCATAAGACCAAGTATGGCTGAACAAATTACCACAACAATCCATATTACCATCATTGCGATATTCTGATTATAGTCCGCCTTCTTGTTCAATACCGAAAACAAACCATAGCAAGCTGCTGCCACAATACAACTAATCATTCCCGCAGCTGCGTTGCCTGTTGCCAAACTTCCGCTTCCTGTCGATAAAATGATAATCCCTAAAAAGGAACAGAACATCGCAAGGGCTTTTGTCACAGTGATTTTTTCTTTTAAGATAATGGACGAAAAAATGACAAGCATAATAGGCCAAAGGTAATTCAATATGCACGCCTCTTGTGAAGTGAGTTGTGCCAATCCGTAGTAATACAATGCGGAATACATAAATAGTCCTAAGAATCCAAGTCCTGCCATAATCGCATAATCTTTTATGGAATACTTTTTTAACCCCCGGATTGATCCGGTTATGATATTGATTACCAACATAAAAACAAATGAAAAAATGCTACTTACCGCCAGTGTTTGCAAGTTAGGAATATCGGCCAAGAGCATTTTTGCAGTAGCCGCCAATGTTGACCATATAAAAACTGTTAATATAGCGTATATGTAATTCTTTTTCATAAATATATCTCTCTTAAACTGAAAGTTCCTTCTTAGATAACAATTTATCTTTTATCTTCAAACATGCTTCAATATGTATAATCCAATGTCTTGAAAAAGGCATCTGTATCAGACCTTTTACATCTTTCCCACACCAGTAATCAATTAACCAATGTGCATTTTCATCTGCACTTACGACATTTAGTTTTTCTAAATGTTTCTTTTTTTCATCCGTCATTTTTACCTTAATATCGTTAAATGCAAGTTTCTTCAAAATTTGTGTTGTGGATATATCAACATCCGTTATGTAATGATACACTTCTTCAATATTCAGTTCTTTTGAAAACTCCCCTATTTCCTCTTTTACAAGTTCGTTTGCGGTCGTAATAATTGGTGAATTTATGCGACTCTGATACTCCCCTTGAAAGAAAATTTGCTCATCATCTGCAATAAGTGAATGTGCAACAATATCTTCAATACGGAAAATATGCCAAAGGGAATATGCAATCGTTTTATTATGATAACCCTTAGCATTCATA
Source organism: Lachnospiraceae bacterium (assembly GCA_017473115.1). Classification (GTDB taxonomy): domain Bacteria; phylum Bacillota; class Clostridia; order Lachnospirales; family Lachnospiraceae; genus UBA3766. Next base: position 42,890 of record JAFUNC010000017.1, on the reverse strand, counting down.
AAAGGCATAGCATAAAAATCATTCGGTGATAATTCATTCTTAAATTGCAAAATCTGCTCCATAAGTTCCTTACGGAGTTTGATTAATGTGTCTATGCCTAATTCAAACGTATCTTTTTTCTTAATTTGCAACTGCATAGTTTTATTCAGTTCTGCCCAATCTTTATTCATAAAATTCTCCGTAAAATTTAAAGTTCTTGCGTGTTTTCAGACTTACTATAATCCCGATTATTTCGCTCAATCAGACATTATTCCAACCAATCAAGTTGCTCTTTTTTTACGCCCAATTCTATACATCTTTCACATACTAATTTCTTTTCTTCTTCATTTCCCAGATGATATTTTAAAACAACATCTTTAAGCACTATATACTTATAGACAGTATCTTTAATATCTACATACCACACCATTCCGGATTCAGAAGATGAGGCTAGTGAATTTGAAAGATGCCCGGGAAAATCCTCGTAATTGCTGGTAAAAGAAATTGCCGTCCAATACTTTGGTTTATTGTCGGTCTTCCAAAGTTCAACGCTTACTACATCTAACTTGTCTAATATTTGCTCATTCACAATGCTTTCTTTAATAATTAGTCCGGAATACATAAGCCCTCCATCAACTTCATCCTTCCAATGTCTCTGCAAAAATCTGTTTCATAACTTCATTTGGTATATCTTGCTTTAAGTAGATTTGCAGCATTCCTTTGGGCGTAATTTTATAACCTGCCAGTTCTTCTTTATGTTGAACTACCGCCTGCGCCTCAATGTTAATATGGTCTTTAAACGGAATAAGCCGCACAAAAGATTCCCCGACATAAAAACTTGGCAATTTCGCCCATAATGTTTCTTCCGGTTCGCCGGAAACACTGTCAAATATCATTTTTCGCAAACTGATAAACATATCTGCAATCTCGCTTGGATATCTGCTTATATATTCTTTTATCTCACTATTCATAGTCGGTCTCCCTGTTTGTTTTACTTTTGCACAGTTTTTTATATGCTTTCACATGGAAAAAGCAGTTGTCTAATTGGGCAATTCCATTTCGTCATTCATTTTAACGAAACCATATTTCGAGTATAAGGTTCTCCCCATATCTGTTGCTTCAAGCGAAATAGCCGTTATTCCTCTTGCCTTTGCATCTGCAACCAATAAATCCAATGTTTTAAAAGCAATTCCCTGCCTTCTGTAATCCGGCTTAGTGTACATATTCATGATATAAGCCTTCTTCCCTGTCGGATTATGGTAGGTTGGCATTACCCGGTAATAACTGATACCGCCTGCACCGACAAAGGTCTCATCATCAAAAATCAAATAAGCCAGATGCGTATCATTCTTTAATGCATTTTGATAATACTCCAAGGATTGCTTTTTTACTTCGGTCATGTCTGCATCACTGCCTAATTGATTCGCCGCCCGTAAAACTTCTATTCTTGTTTCCGTTAAGATTTCTAAATCGGCAAGAGTTGCCTTTCTATAAATTAATGTCATAATTGGTTACCTCTGTAAATTTAGATTCTACAACGCCTTTTTAGGACATTCTTTTACACATTCAAAGCAAAGAATACACTCTGTCCCATTCTCCCGCTTCCGGGAATTATCAGTAACATCCACATTCATCGGGCATACACGCTTACACTTTCCACACGATATACACTTACTTGTATCGCATTTTATTCTAAGCATTGAAAAATAGCTCATAGGCTTCAAAAATACGGTAATCGGACATATGTACTTGCAGAACGCCCTGTTGTCTTTAAAAAGAAAAGCAAGTCCAATTCCGACAGCATAATATAATATGTTTCCTATGATAAAAGCCCAGAACATAATTCGTTCTATATTCCCTACATGAGCAAGGAAAAGAGCTGCCACAAATATTAAAGATATTGCAAACACGATATAACGAATCCAGCCGATTTTCTTTCGGGGTTGCTTAGGTACTTTGTACGGTAGAAAATCTAAAACCATTGCTGTCCAACAGGCATAGCCGCACCATCCTCTTCCAAAAATTAACGGTCCGAATATTTTTGCAACTGCATAATGTATGGTTGCGGCTTCAAACACACCGGTAAATAAATAATACCAAAAGCCTTCAATCTGCATATTTTCGTTACAGATTAAGCCCAAATAAATCAACATATACGTTCCGACCAGAAGTTGGGTTACCCGTCTGGCATGCTTATATTTTTTGATAAAAAGAAAAAGACCTAACGCAATAGAACATCCGATATAACTGAAATTAAACAAATAAAACAAATTATCCTTCGTAAGCCACAAGGTAATTGCCACTGTTTCAAATATCGTCAGCATTAAAATCGGTAATATATATTTCTTCATAGCACACCCCTTCTTAAATCCCCGTGTTTCGTCCATTATAACACACCCATATTTTAATGCATATAAAAACATCGCCGCGATATCTCACGACGATGTCTTTTTATAAAATATTGAAATTATAATCTCTTAAGAAGTTCTTCTCTCTGAGCTTCAAAACCGGGCTTTCCAAGAAGTGCAAACATGTTCTTCTTGTAACTTTCTACGCCGGGCTGGTTGAAAGGATTTACACCAAGGATGTATCCGCTTACGCCACATGCAAACTCGAAGAAGTAGAACAATTCACCTAAGTAGAATTCGTTTACTTCGGGAACATTTACCAGAAAGTTGGGAACCTGTCCGTCTGTATGAGCAAGGATTGTTCCGTTCATAGCGCTCTTGTTTACGAAGTCTACTGTCTTACCTGTTAAGTAGTTCAAACCGTCAAGATCAACAGGCTCTTCCTCGATGATGATTTCTTCTCTGGAAGTTTCGATGTTGATAATGGTTTCGAAAATATTTCTGGAACCGTCCTGGATAAACTGTCCCATTGAGTGCAAGTCTGTTGTCAAATCAACGCTTGCAGGGAAGATACCCTTCTGATCCTTACCTTCACTCTCGCCGTATAACTGCTTCCACCATTCTGATACATAATGAACACTGGGTTCGTAGTTAGCAAGAATTTCGATTTCTTTTCCTTTTCTGAGAAGGATATTACGAGCAGCAGCATACTGAAGTGCATCGTTCTCTTCAAAAGCGTTGTTTAATGCACGCTCTCTACCGCTTCTTGCACCTTCCATTAACTTATCAATGTCAGCACCACTTACTGCGATGGGAAGTAAACCAACTGCTGTAAGAACTGAGAAACGGCCACCGATATCATCGGGCACTACGAAGGTTTCGTATCCTTCTTCTGTTGCAAGACCCTTCAAAGATCCTCTTGCCTTATCTGTTGTAGCATAGATTCTCTTAGCAGCGCCTTCCTTGCCGTACTTCTCTTCTGCCATCTTCTTTAATACACGGAATGCGATAGCCGGTTCTGTTGTTGTACCTGACTTAGAAATCATGTTGATAGAGAAATCTCTGTCGCCGATTACCTGAATCAAGTGCTTTAAGTATGTAGAACTGATAGAGTTACCAACGAAATAAATTTCGGGAGTTTTACGGATGCTCTTATCAACAACATTGTAAAAGCTGTGTCTTAAGAATTCGATTGCTGCTCTTGCACCGAGGTAAGAACCGCCGATACCAACAACCAAAAGAACTTCTGAATCATTCTGAATCTTTTCAGCTGCCTTTTTAATTCTTGCAAACTCTTCTTTGTCATAGTTTTCAGGAAGGTCAATCCATCCAAGGAAATCATTTCCTGCACCGGTTTTAGAAACCAGTAATTCTTTTGCGTCAAGTGTAAGTTTCTTCATCAGTTCCATTTCATTAGCGCTGATAAAGGGTGCTGCTTTGGAATAATCAAATGCTACTTTTTTACTCATGTGATTTTCTCCTTTTTATCCTTTATTTATTGAAACATTTATAAAATGTCAAGTTCCTTGTAAAGTGTAGCAAAAATAAAGGCCTTTTTCAAGATAAAAATTCCTGTAGCAACTGCTCTAACTCCTGTTTTTCTTTTCGCCCGAATTTCGGCAGTTCCGATTCTGACGATTCTGATTGTAAAATCTCCCTGGTGATACGTTCCTTAGGCAACACTTTCAGACGACTGGTCATATGATTCTCCAAATAGTCGATAATATTGGTTTTAAGAACTTCTCTTTTTCCTTTTATATCAACCAGCGAAGAAATACTGAAATATGCATATAAGCCAAATAAACTGATGATATAATAGGGAAAAAGTTGCACAATAAAATATCCTTCCACGATACGGCAATAAATTCCGATACCGCACATTAACACAGCAAGAAGCATCATTTGTCCGGCAAATGCAGACAAACCGGACAACGTAAGAAAACCGATTTTAATACGATTAATAAACTTGTCCACAAAAACCGGAATATTTGCTACACTTCCGTTCAATTCATAGCAATTCGCAAATTTTAATTTACATTGTTTTAGTAATTTATTTTCCGTTGATGACATGTTATCGGTTTCCTGAATCATATTCTGATAAAGTACTCCTGCCACAATCTGGCATATTATGCTTAATGTAATTAAAAAAATAGATAATTTCAGAAAAAAATCATTTTCAAATAATTCCATACTGTCCTCCGTTTCATTTTTTTAATTTAGGGAATAGTAACAGTATAGAAAAAACTTTTTTTTGAAACAAGTCATTAACAGCGGGTTTTTATCGACAAAAACCTCTCTCATTTTGCAGGAAAGAGTAGAAATCGACGCATATTTCTGTTATAATCCTCTTTAATATAAATTTTTAAAAAGAATGGAGTCGAATTATGCGATATATTCCCAAAGGAGTCTGTTCTCAGGCTATTGATATCGAATTAGATGGTGAAATTGTAACCAAAGTTCAGTTTACCGGAGGCTGCCATGGCAACCTACAGGGTATTGCACGTCTGGTGGAAGGAATGAATGCCAACGACGCCATTGCTAAAATCCGTGGCATCCGTTGCGGTTTCAAAAGCACTTCCTGTCCGGACCAATTGGCAAATGCATTAGAAACTGCACTAAATCAGTAATTGATTTATCATTAAATTCTTAAAATCAGGAATTGCAAAAAATTGTAAAATGCAATAACATTTTTATTTATTAAGAAATATCATAATTATAAAATTACTTTACACTATTTGCATTGGAGGACGTTTCATGAAACGCATCGTTCTGACAGGTGGCGGTACCGCAGGCCACGTAACCCCGAATATTGCACTTTTACCCAAATTAAAAGAACTCGGATATGATATCCACTATATTGGTTCACATGAAGGTATCGAAAAGAAACTGATTACGGATTTTGAAATTCCTTATTACGGCGTATCGACCGGCAAACTCAGAAGATATATGGATTTAAAGAATTTATCCGATCCTTTTCGTGTTGTAAAAGGTTATGGCGATGCCCGTAAAATTCTGAAGGAATTGAAACCCGATGTCGTTTTTTCCAAAGGCGGATTTGTAAGTGTACCTGTTGTCCGCGCGGCAGCATCCCTTAAGATTCCCTGCATTATTCATGAATCGGATATGACACCCGGGCTTGCAAATAAATTATGTATTCCCGTAGCATCCAAAGTATGCTGTAACTTTCCGGAAACATTAAATAATCTCCCGTCGGAAAAAGCGGTTTTGACCGGTTCTCCCATTCGTAGCGAATTGATGCGTGGTGACAAGGTGGCTGCATTGAATTTATGTAAGTTCAGTGCCAATCTTCCTGTTATTATGGTCATCGGCGGAAGTTCAGGTTCTGTTGCCATTAACAAAGCAGTACGTGCAGCATTACCCAAATTGTTAGAAGACTTCCAAATTGTTCATATTTGTGGTACCGATCGCGTCGATAATCTGCTTTTGAACCAAAAGGGATATGCGCAATTCGAATACTTAAAGAGTGAATTAAAAGATGTTTTGTCTATGGCAGATGTTGTAATCTCACGTGCCGGAGCGAATGCTATTTGTGAACTTCTTGCTTTAAAGAAGCCAAATCTTCTGATTCCGCTTCCCGCTGCAAGCAGCCGTGGCGACCAAATTCTCAATGCCAAATCTTTTGAATCACAAGGGTATTCCCTTGTATTAAACGAAGATGACTTAGACGAAAATACTTTGGTTGATAAAGTATATGAATTATACTGTAATCGTAAAGCATATATTGAGACAATGTCTCAAAGTTCACAGTTAAATGCTGTAGATAAGGTAATCAGTTTGATTGAAGATGCTGTCATTAACAGACCATAGAATTATGAAAGGAGCATACATATGAGCCATAAAAAGGAATCGGGAAGTAAATCTGTCCTTTCTATGGTGTATTGCTCACTTTTTACTGTTATCATTGCCCTTTGTTCCTATATTACAATTCCCGTAATAATACCATTTACCCTACAAACGCTGGGTATATTTATTACGCTGGAATTGTTGGGTGGAAAAAAGGGCACTTTTTCTGTCCTTTTGTATCTTCTGTTGGGTTCCGTTGGCATTCCCGTATTCTCAGGATTTCGTGGCGGGTTGGGCATTCTTCTGAGTAATACCGGCGGATATATTGTAGGTTTTCTTTTTTTGGCCTTAATATATTGGCTTATAACCGCATGTCTTGGGCAACGCCTTTATGCCAGGATTTTAGGAATGTTACTTGGATTAATCGCCTGTTATGCATTTGGTACTTTTTGGTTTGTATGGGCATATTCCGATATAAATAAAATATCCGAAATGATTCCGGTTCTACAAATCTGTATTCTTCCCTTCATCATTCCGGACATTGCCAAAATGTTTTTATCTCTGGGCCTAAGAAAATTGGTGTATCCGGCATTACCGGAAGAATTCAAAAATACCCAAGCCAAATCGTAAAAATATATATTTTAGTATGCTTCCTGTATTGCTTATTTTACGACGCAATCATACAAAAGATCTACCCAATTTTTGATTACTTCGATTTCCTTCTCTGCCTCACGTCTGCAAGCGTTCTCCCTAACAGCCTTATAAACAGGTGCTTCCATGGCATCTTTCTTTCTCTTAATAATCAAATATACTTTCTTTTTATCAAAAAATGCCGCAATCGGTCCGCCGCCGGAAAATTTTCTAAGTTTACGCGTCAATTCATTATCAACAAATCCGGTTGCTGTTTCCTGATTAACTGCGTATACTGCATAATCTTTATTAAATTTCTCATCATCACAGACATATTCCTGATATGTTTCCGGCTTTTCATATAATTGTTTACCGATTTTGAAATCGCGTTGAATAATCTGCACTTCACTGTCTAGTTCCGTGCGGTTTGCACAGGCAATTAAAACACAATTTGATGTTCTTCCGCTTTTTTTATATGAGAGTTCCATATCATAACGCAAGAAGTCCACACCTTTATATGTTCCTTCAATACAATCATTTGCATTTGCAGAACGTGCCTTGCGAATCATGGAACATTCGCTGATTTCCTTAATGGATATACGGTCTTTTGCTTTATAATCAGCCTTGGGAAATTCACCCAGAATTTTTTCCTGCAGGAATACATTTTTATATTCTGTATTATATGCCTTATATTTGGATGACATCTTCAAAAGCAGCGGCAATACATAAAGACAAAAAGGAATTGCCAACAAAAAAACGCATGCTAAAATTACACGAAGCAGTCCATCATCAAATAGAAGTTTCATATATATCAAATAGATGAATACTAATGCCAGCAAAATCACAGCAACCGTAATAACTTTCCACAAAAGGTCCGCATTACGATATTTTTTTCGCAGGTTATTTAATTTCTCTACCTGCGTCAATTCCACTTGGGGTGTTTCCGATTCTGTTGCTTCCATTACCTTTTCCTGCTCCATAATGACCTCCATATCATTTAGACAATGATGTTTTTGAAATTACGTATTCCTTTCGGACATAAAATCTCTTGTATAACTACAATTACTTTAAGATAAAATTATTATATCCTTATTTTGTTAAAATGCTATGAACTTCTTTTAACTCTTCCGACGTAGGCGTGGTGGGATTCCACTGAATCTTCTGATGATCTCCGATATAACGTGGAATTAAATGGTAGTGGAAATGAAATACCGTCTGTCCGGCGCATTCATTATTATTCTGAACCAGGTTAAAACCGTCACAGCCCAACTTTTCCGTCATCTTGGTCGCCATTCTTTTAGCTAGAATCATAACATCGCCTGCCCAATCCTCAGGCAATTCATAAAGATTGGCAAAATGCTCTTTGGGCAAAATCAAAGCATGTCCTTTCGTTGCCGGACTCATATCCAAAATAACACGAAATTTTTCATCCTCATAAATGGAATTGGTAGGAATCTCTCCATTGGCAATTTTACAAAAAATACAATCGTCTTTTTTCATCTTATTTTACCTCTTATTCTATGTCTTATTTTATACAAACATCCCGTCATCCGTGACAGTACCGGAAAAAGGGAAAATATGGTCTAAATTACGCAGAAGTTTGAAATCGCCTTTCATTGTCATATTTCCGTTCATAAAAGCATTCTGGAACGTAATCTTACCGGAAACAACATCCAAAATAACATTTTCTTCCGCTTGCAATTCTACGTCTGCATATTCCGATGTGCCGTAAAAACACTCCAATTTAGCATTCTGAATACGAAGAATCATAGGTTTCGCATAATTTTTAATTACAACTCGAAAGATGGCATTAAAACCCGGCTGCGGTGTAAAACACTTGGTAAAGTCCTCAATAAAACTCTGTTTCTCATCTGTTTCACGGTTTTCCATCATATCTTTGAACATATTGGTTAATTCTTTGATATCTTCTTTTTGGCGCTGCACATAATTATCATCAGACGCATACAGAGACAACTGTTCCGTTTCCTGTGGTGTCAAAGCAATGTTCTGCGTGTATGAAACCTTCTGCTTAACAGCCTGATTGCTTGCCGGAAAACTTGTCAATTTCTGATTAATGGTTCTGTACATATTTTCCGCTTTCTTCTCAATCAGGCGGTCATATTCCTCTTTGCATTCCAACATAGAGATTTCCGGAATATATCCGCATATACCGCTGCAGGGACGTCCACCAAGAATTTCCCATGCGGTAGCCAAAGTTAACTTGCCGTCACGTTCACCATAGGTGGTACTCATTACTACGGGACACATATAAATACGAGACAACTTTTCTTTATCTGCATATAACCAGCAGGCATCCAAAAACAACTGCATATAGCCGCCGATTCCATACCATTCCACCGTACTGGCAAGAATAATACCATCCGCATCCTTCAATGTATTAGGTAAGGTCGTGATGGAATTTTTGCTCTCATACAAATCATAACGCTCCACCGTTACGTTTAACTCTTCCAGTACACTCTTCATTTTATTAACCACATATAACGTAGGATCTCCGATTAAACCTCTTCCGCCGTAATAAATGTTAATTTTCATGTTTTTTCTCCCTCTTCTTTCTGCGCTGATTCAGATACCATATACTTCCGATGATGGCACCCATGCACAAGCCCCCTATATGTGCTTCATAATCAATACCGGCACTTTGAGCATCCACATATAAACTAACCGCAATGCACAAAATCACCAAAAAGATTCTTCTTATAGTAAAAATGCTGACCCGACGCCAATTAATTGTTGCGATTTCGGTAACCAAAGCAAGACCGAATATACCGTATACCGCACCGCTGGCACCGATACTGTTGGCATCAATTCCGCTAAAATACTTGGCTCCCAAAGAAATAAAGCCCGCCACAAGTCCGCATAAGAAATATGACAATGCAAACTTCCATCTTCCTACCCTCTGCTCCACCATATTTCCCAATAAATACAGCATAAGCATATTATTCAAAAGATGAGTAATATCACCATGCAAAAACATACCTGTCAGCATACGATACCATTGTCCGTTACCAATGATTGTAGCAACACTCATTCCACCTATATTATACAACAATTCCCCTGTGGATGTACATACAATATAAACCACAATATTAATGGCCACCAGAACATACGCAACCCAAGGAACATAGATGCTTTTCAGCAACTTCTTCTCCTGCGCCTTCAGTTCTGTTAATACTCTTTCTTCAGCATCTTTTATCTGTTTGGATGCCGCTTCCGGTGCCTGAAGAAATCTCTCCAAAACGGCCTTCATTCCATAGAAGTCCTGTGCTTTATTCTCTTCTATGAAAATTCTCTTCTGCTGTCGATTGATAACCCATGCATATTTGTCCTCTTCACACACTTCCAATGCGTGTTCCGTATGATCCGTTAATATCAACGTCAAAATATGCATTTCCGTAATTTCATTCTTCTCCAATAACCTGCACGCACTGTCGTATAGACTCTGATAACGCTCTTTCGTAAACGTAGAACCGGGCTCTAACTCTATCACATAAATCACACTGACATGTCTGTATTCTTTTTTTAAAAAAACCAAAAATTCCGGCAGATTGGAGGTAACCGTAATATAACCTTCCAATGCCAAAAAGGCCTTTAATTGTTCTTTCATTCGCTAAATCCTCTGTATATAAAATATACGATTTTCAGCGTGAAAAATCAACTACTCAAAAACATATCTTAAATTACCGAATATCACCTCATCCCCTAATTTTAACTTCACGATTTCATTGGCTTCCAATTCAAGATTATTAATATAAGAACCATTTTTTGAATTTAAATCCTGCATATAAATCTCACCATCTTCTTCAAATAGGCGTACGTGTAATCGGCTGATACTTGGATCATTTAATACAATATCCGCGTATTCTTCCATTTTCCCCAAAGTACACGGTAACTTATCCAATGAAATAATACTTTTACTTCCTTTTGACAGACTTCGTAATCTTCTTACATCTAACGGATTCTTTAATCCCATTACAACTGTTTCTCCGGTATAATATTCATTTTTCTCTAATCCAAAGGTCTCCCACTCTTTATTATAAGTATCCTCTTCGAATTTGCCTCTCCGTGCATCCTCACTTTTATCTTTTATATTAATATTTCTTTTATTATCTTTTCTCATATAATTATGTTCCTGCTGAGGTCTTATGGATTTAATCTTTTCTTCCAATAACTCCTTTATTTTTTGCTTTATTTTTCTGCCGTAAAATGCTAATTTTCCTTCTTCCGCAGAAGATATGTCTTCGAAATGCATTTGGTGACTTGTCTCCATTATTTCATTGGAGAAATCTAATATCATATCTTCCTGACGCTTATCCTTCAAATCCACTTCTTCATTTTCTTTTCGCGAATTCACTTCCAGAAGTTCTTCTAATTCCCTAATGGTTAACACATCATCTTTTACCATTTTATAAAAACGATACGTCATATCTACGGCTTGTTTGTCTCCATGATTTACCCTGTCAATCAAAAATTCTGCAAGATTTCGAAGGCCATTTCCATCTGCTCTTTTTCCATAAAACACCCACTCCGGTCTACAACTCTCCGGATTACAATAGCAATAATCAGGGTCAAAAATCACCTTCTCAGCACTGAGCAAATATCTTTTCAATTCCCCATGTAAATTACGGATTGATATCAATACTCCTTCCACATCCACTGCCGACAACTCTCTTTTTTCATATATCCTGCTCAATGGTTGTTTCGACGTAATGTCATAGTACAGTTCCGTACAACCGTTAAATTTATACTTTTTTCCTTTTAACAGACCATTTATCCTATTTTTCAGCATCATATTTGTTTCATAATCTATATCATTGGGATACTCCAGAATCAAATAGTTATGGTTCATATCTTTTTTATATCTAACTTCCATTCTCGTTTACCTCTTTTATGATATTTTCAATTTGTTGTCCGCCTTGTATTAATTCTCCCGGATTCACTCGATGCATTTCTTTACAAATTTTATATTCCCAAAATTCTTCAAATATTGTCCCTTTCGGCGCAAGCAGTTCCGGCACATTTAATTTCCCGAATATCGTAATTTTTACTTTGGTTCCGGATACCTCAGTGTGTACTTCCGGTTCCGTCACCGCAACCAAGTGCCCTTCCAAATCAGACATTACGACCCGAATACATTCCTTTTCAATCATATCGTTGCTTTCATTCTCATAATAAAATACCTGCTTTACTCCACGTGTAGCAGCATTCGTCATAATCCCTCGATTGTACATATGCAACACTAAAAACAACATGATTAAAATCATCATCAAAACAACCGGCATAATAAGTGTCGTTTCCAGCGTCATACTTCCTTTTTGACTTTCTTTCATAACCCTCCTTCATTGTGCGACCATCAAGAACAGATATCCCGGCAAAACAAATGGTACAAAAGGTAATTCGGTCTTGTATTCTGCTTTCTTACAAATCAGCAAAATCATAGAAACGACAGCCGAAAGAAACAATGATACAAACAAAAGGTATAAATTCGCTCGAAGGCCCAAATAAATTCCTGTCACCATAAATACCCAGCCATCACCGTAACCAATCTTTTCTTCCGTGAACTTTGCTAACAAAAGCAAAACAACCCCAATCAAAATTCCGCCCAAGACACTCATTATATTATCTTTTATAAACAGTGCGCAGAGAATAAAACCAATTACTCCTGCTATCATGACAGAGAGCATGGATATCCTGTGCTTTTTCAAATCTCTAACACCTTCCGCAATAAGAAAAATTCCTAATATTATGATTTTTAGTATTTCAAAAATTCCAGCCATAAGTTTCTCCACATCTGATGCACATCGGCTTATTTCCAAGACTGCTTTCCTTCACTACATATATGGTACGTTTTAAACCCGTACAGGCTATAGATGAATGATAGCGGTTCCCCTGATTCGTAATATAATAATGACCTCCTGTTTGCGCTTCATCAAAGCAAACTTCACACGGTTTATACTTTTCACCATCTTTATTTCGCCTATTTTCAATTTCAGTCAAATTTCCCATAGTAATGGATAATTGCAAATGTGTACAACTACGACTCAAATGATATACATCACCTGATTCCGCCACATAGAACTTTCGTTGTTCTCCCTCATATGTCTCATGATTAAAACCGTTATATGTCTTAACATAGCAACGATTCATCATAACCATATCTCCAATTTGAAAAAAAGAGAACCAAGGTTCTACGCGATAGGTCATAACCAAATCAATTACATTACCGTTTTGGTCCACTGAAGATCGCCATAGAACAATCCCATCCGTTCCGCCTACAATAACCGAATCCTCAATTACCTCTCGTCCTACAATTTGAATAACACGCTCTTTCACGTAAACTTCCGTCAATAAAGTGCTTTCATACAAAGATTGAAAATTGGCAGATACCGAAATTTCCCGCCCCACATCATTTAACGCAGAATCTAATGCCGAATGAATATATATCATATCAAACAAAGAAATAATGTTAAGCAACAGAAACATAAATAAGGGTAATACCAAAGTGGTCTCGATCGTAATACTCCCACTTTTAAATTTTTTATTAAAAACCGACATAATACATTTTATAAGAGATAGCAAAAAACATCCTTTTTCTTAGGCGTAGACGTGCATTTTTGAAAATACCTAAAGACCAAAAGAGAGTGAACTATCTATGAAAAAGATGCCCCCGGAAAAAGGACGTCTTTTGCTACCCCTTAATACCTTCTTAAAAATAACTGTACTTTCTTTCCAATGAATAAAAGAAACCGTAACCGCTATGTATTCCAACTTCCATACTAACCGCATCCGCACAGGCATCCATACGAAATTCTTCATTTCCTTCCGTCAATCGTATATCCGCTTCCATCATGTCCATACAGCGATAGACCTTTACTACCGGTAATTGTGTATACAGAAAAATTCTTAAATAGTCTTCATACTTAAGTCTGACCGTCAATGCTTCACTTTCTGAGCTTTGCGGTGTGAAATTCACAAGATTACCGATGATTACGCTTCCAAGCCCCACCGAAAAATCTTTTGGCTCTTTTAAGAAAAGTACTTCTTCTCCTTTCATTAATTTTTTTACATCATCAAAACTTTCTGCAGCTGCCCAACATACATTAACTGCCGCCTGCAAAAATTCAGGCGGAATATTAATTAGGACTCCCAATTGTGAGATTGTTTCTATCATCTTTTGTGTTTCACTGTCAGACAACAACATCGTCAAATTCGCTGCTCCGCGGAACAAGAATAACGTCTCCTGCATTCGATACAGATTCATACTGTCCTGTGCATGTCCAAACAATATATATTCAATCTGATAATCTAATTTGGAATCTTCTCTCACACCTCGGTAGTTTCCCATTTTTTGTAAAATGTACTCACCAAAAAGAAGTTCTTCCAACACATCAAATTCCTCTTCTTCCAGTTCTCCGGTCCCCTGTATATTCCATCTGTGAGAAGCATGGTTCATGGGATTAAATGTTTTGGTTGAAATCCCTGTGGAACTGTAATTCATAATTTCCGAAAAAAGCGGTTCCATATAAGTATTAGACAAATCCAATGACGGTAAGCCGGTACGTATCTCCCATTCCTCATTCAAAAGATTGTTTTCCTTCCAACACTTCTCCTGTTCTTTCAATACTTCCTGATGATATTCTTCAAACGTTTCCCTACTAATGTCATACTCTTCCGTCACTTTTATCCAACTATGTACCTCTTCCAACCAATCATCCCCTACATAATTTCCCATATAACGCACAGCCTGTTGTCGCATTACATCTCCCCAGTCATCTGTTGCCAAACGGATATTGGTCAAACTAACATTATAATCTTCCACATTGTACCAATCTCTTGCAAACAAAAGTGTTTGCTCTTTTTCCGGCATTAGATTGTAATCTAAATACAACTCCAATCGTTCCTCCAATTTTCGATAATCCGGCACTGCTGTCATATAGGATGTATCTACAAACAATAAACCATAACGTTCGAAAAGTACCTCATGATATTCGGCAAAAGAAGAATGGATTGCCGTCTGAACCGCATTTTCTGCCCTAATCTTCATGTAATTTCCTCTAACCGCTTCAAAAGCCGACAGAAAAACCGACAATATCAGGGTAAAAACAAGTGTAAGGTATACTGTGATATGCCCTTTTTTCATCCGACAATCCCCTTTCCTATATTCGATCGATTTTTTGATTGATATTTTTAAAAATATCTTCAACAATTTCAATCATCTCGTCTTTAAATATCAAAACTAATGCAATCAGAACCACCAATATCAATATGATTTCTACTGTAGATAAGCCGCTTTCCTCTTTCAGAAATGCTTTCCATTGATTTTTCCAATTCATATTTTTACCTCCTCTCTTTCAATTTATATGCTAAAAGTGCTGAATGCCGGGATCATAATGATTACCATTACAATGAGCAGAAGTATTAACATTGGAAATAATAATTTTGTTCCTGCAGTTTCCCCCTGTTTTCTGATTTGCTCTTTTTGCATTTCTATTGCTTCCTTAGCTTCTTCCCGCAATGCACTTTTTAACCCTTGGGAACCTTTTTTCAGATTTCTGGCCAACATATTTCCTAACTTTTCGGTCTCACGAATTCCACATCTTCTACCAAAATTCTCATAAACCTTCCGTTCCGCAATTCCGTTCTCCATCGCTCTGATTCCGACTAAAATTTCTTCGTACAAAGGATTTCGTTTTACAGACTGATTTCCATAGGCGGTACCCAATCGTTCAAATGTCTGCCGGATTGTCATTCCCGCTCCGATCAGCATTGCGCATTTTAAAACAAACTCCGGATACGCACGCCGAATCTGTTGCAATCTTTTTTTCTCCAATTCTCTCTGTTCAATGGAATCCGAACAAAAAAAGAGAAACGCTATCACAACACAAAATCCACCAATCTGAATTCCCTTATTACTCTTTTTTTCACTCCATTCAATGAAATTCCCATTAATCTCCCGGGGTAAAGTTACATATTCTTTTTCTCCACCGGTAGCATCTGCCACTGCCAAAGCATCCTCCAACATATGAGTCCATTCCTCTAGCGGCGTATACTCTCTCGGAACAAGAACAACCGGAAAACTATGCTCATATATCCAGTCCTCATATTCTATTTCAGCCGTTAAAACAACAGGTGTATCCACCTTAATCTCCTCTTTTATCTTTCCTTCGGAACCCACCAAATCAGAGCGATCCGAACTCCATGAAATCAGAAACGGATATCCGTCTATACTCTCCGCCAAATTTAAACTATCGTTTATTTTGTCCTGAGCCCGGTTCGTACCTACAACCACCGCAAGCAATTGTTCCAAAAATTCCGGGAGCATCTCCTCTATCTCCGATTGGGTATATTTTCTTTCCGACACAGTGTAATCAATTGTATTTTCGCCCTGTTCAGAAATTGCAATTAAAGATATATTTAACTCTCCTTCTCCAAACTCATTTCTTTTAATCTGATAATTTTCATATATTTTCCCTTGACCTTTGGGCAAAAGTAAAGAAATTCCCATAATCAATAATCCGATTATCAATACCATACATCCTTTTTTTCGATTGCCGGACATACTCCCCTCCTATACTTCGATTGCAGTAATTTTCATTCCCCAAATCAGCGCCAATATGTAGCCTGTCAGACAGGCAGTCATAATTCCCATACCGCTTAACGTGTGATACAGCGAGTCAAAATATCCCGGAGATGTAAAACCGATATAAATCAATATAAAAAAGGGAATTACACTCATAATCTTTTGTTCAAACTGTTTTTCACTGATTAATATGCGCAAAGACCGTTTCATTTCAATTTTTTCACTGATAACCTCTGCCGTATCCGTAATAATTTCCCTCAAATTTCCTCCGCTTCGTTTGGCAACAGCAAAAATATCCGCAAAGTCCATAATATCCTCCACGCCGCTTCTCACTCCTAAATCCAGAAGCAGTTTTTCAAGTATTAAATTATTATCAAGTCCCCTTCCTATCAGCAAAAATTCCTTAGTCATATCCGCTTCCTCCCCCAACAGATTCTTTAAATCTCCGTAAGTTCTGCGAAATGCATTTTCCACAGAATTCCCCGCCTGCAAATTAGCCGCTACCATCACGACTGCTTCTCGAAATGCTAAGGTTAGTTCCCATTTCCGCCTTTTAACCGCTACTTTTCTTTGCCATTTTACAAAGAACGGAAAAAATAGAACTATCACACCCCAAATAATCCATGAACGATAAAAGAAATAAGCCAATACTCCGCTGATTCCAATCCATACTATCGATAAAAATACTTTTTCTTTCTGATTAAAACTGTATATATCGTATTTCAATGCTACTCCTCCGCCCACTTTGACCTATTCTGTAACGAATTAATTCTGACCAGGGAAGATTTTCCTTTTTTATCCTCCTCCAAAACAAACAACGGATTGGTGATAATTTCATTGTCTGCAACTCCCTTTATCTCCAAAATTTCCATAACCTTTCGACTTTTATCGCGCATTCTCCCCAAATGAACCAAAATATCGATTCCGGATGCAATTTGTCTGCGAATGGCCGATAAAGGTAATTCTTTTGCCATCAACACCATCATTTCCAGTCGCATCAACATATCCGATGCACTGTTGGCATGACCGGTCGATAAACTTCCGTCATGACCGGTATTCATTGCCTGTAACATATCGAATGCCTCTGCACCACGCACCTCACCCACAATAATCCGATCCGGCCGCATTCGTAATGCAGTTTTAATCAAATCCCGAATGCTGATTTCTTCGCACCCTTCGCGAGTAGCATTTCTGGTTTCCATTCTTACAAGATTTTCTACCCCTTTTATTTGTAATTCTGCACTGTCCTCAATGGTAATAACTCGACTGTCTTTTGGAATAAATCCGGATAAAATATTCAAAAGCGTAGTCTTTCCCGCACCGGTTCCACCGGATATAAAAATGTTATAACCAAACGTTACCGCCTTTTGTAAAAACTCTGCTGCTTCACGGCTGATTGCTCCAAACCTGATATAATCTTCCATGGTAATTGCAATTTCCGGAAAACGACGAATGGTTACAATCGGTCCGTTCAAAGCAGGCGGTTTTAATACAATGCTAACACGAGAACCATTGACAAGTCTGGCATCGGCAATGGGAGTACTGTCGTTTACAACGCGGTTACAGGACGCCACAATTTGCTGTATTACATCCTCTAACTTTTCCGCAGAAACAAACTGTTTGTCCGCCTTCATAAGAACTCCTTTTTTCTCAATAAAAATATCTTCCGGACCATTTATCATTATTTCCGTAATTCCATCGTCATCCACAAGTTCCTGTAAAATATCCAGTTTTCTTACGGATGCAAAAATTTCCTTTGCCAGCGTTTCTTTTTCATAAAGACTCAAATACAGTTCCCCTGTATTTTCTGCAATAACCCGAAAAATCAATTCCCGGATTTCTTCATCTTCCATTTCACGGGATAAATCCAGATTTTCCCTTACACTGTCATAAATCTCCTCCTTCAATTCCCCTTTTATCATGTAAAATCAAAATCCTCTCTTAATATTTTTCTTGCATAATCCGCCAATTCCGAATAAAGCAAATCCTCCGGTTCTGCAGGCAGTTGCCGGTATATGGGAAATGAACATTTTCGCGTTTTTTCCAGGATATCCTCATAAGACAACTCCTTGAGCACTTCCTCATAATGAGCAATTTTAGCCAATGCTCTTCCTTCGTTTCTTGTTATTGTGTAAACGTAAGAGCAATTGCGGAGAATCTGATACAATCCCTGTACATAGTCCGTTAAATCCAAAATAATATAGTCATATTCTCCCAATTCCCCCAGTGTTGTCAGAAAATGCTCCCATTCATTTGGCAAAATGGAAGATATATCCATATAAGAAAATGCCGGCGGGATATAATCCAATCCGTTGATATTTTGCTTCATACCTGAAAATTGTTGCGAAAAATCTTTTGATAAATTCTTTAGAAAAAATAACAGATCTGCCATATCAGCATTGAAATTTTGTTGCATCATTTGCGTAAAGCCCGAGTAGGCTTCGAAATTAAGATATAATACCTTGTATCTTGACGCCAGCATCTGCCCCAGTACCAGCGAAAATGAGGTCTGTAAACAGCGTCCGACCGGTGTATATACTCCAATCAATTTGGCAATTCCCCCTGCCGTTTGGTTTGCTGCCGTTCTCCCTTTGATACCTATCGCATCTCCTATCTGCCTTAAAAGGGCATCCACACTTTGGTAACGGAAAATACTTGTATCATTTTCATCTTCTTTTTCCTCACATAATAGTAACCAATGTTCTGCGCTCTCCCGAATCTCTTTATCTTCCTTAAAATATTTCTCTAAATCTTCTGATACAATACAGGCCGTAACTTTAGCCTTCGAAAGAAATTCTCTGCATCGTTTCCAATCCGTATAAAAATCAGATTGGCAGGGAAGCGTTTTCTCTTCCGTTACATACTCCTGCAAACGCTCTGCATATACTATATTGCTGTCGCAGAATACAATTTGTTTTTTTCTCATAAACTTCCTCCCATAACCACAATCGCTCCCAAAAGAATCGGAACAGAAAACTTAATTCCTGCTTCTTTCACCACAATTTTGTCTTCAGTATTAATATACGGAATTCCCAAAAAGTTTCCGGTTATCGCATGTCGAAACATATTTCCAAAATATAAGAACAAATACTTTAAACGTTTTCTTACATTCCTCTCAAAAAATAGTTTAAGCAACGCAATCGCTCCTGCAATTAAAATCGCTAAAATAACACATTTTGTATTCTCTTTTATGGTAAAAAAGGCACCGGTCACAGCAAATAATTTAATATCTCCCGCACCCATGGCACGTATAAGAAACAGCGGAAAAAACAAAACGACAGGCAGCAAAATACCTACAATAATAAATAAGTAATTTCTGTCACCAAGACACAAAACCCGATAAAAGACACCGATAATCAAACCTGTTATAATAATTAAATTCGGTATGCGGGTAAACGATAAGTCCGTAATTACCGCCGCCAACAAAAGCATCAGTAAAACTACAATAAGATTACCTCCTACTATGAAATTAAAAATATTTTTGGAAATTTTGCAGAGAACTCTGCTTTTACTTTAGCGCTAGAACAACGAGCCGAACTGCTTCGTTGTGTTTTGCATTATAGATTCAATTTTTTGAAATGTAAAGTGGTTTTTGAAAGGTTTTTTAACTTTGTTAAAATCCAACAACTTTTTCCTCAACAAACTTTTTAACAGACCTGAAAACCCTTAATTCTTCTAACAAAATCAAGTGCCAAAGATTTTAAAAATTTTTGAAAAACAAATACTTTTATCCAAATTTAATACAGCACAATACCGTAGTTACATCCCTATAAAATAGCCCCACACCACCAATCCATACAAAAGAAACAGTCCGGGAAAGCCAAGAAATCCGCACACCAAAAATGTCACGGCATTCATTGCCACACACATCTCAATTCCCTTATCCAGCAGGGCATCGTTAATAAAGTAAATTGCCACATAACACAACCCGATGCGCAGAAAAAAATTCACCGCATAGTCCGGTCTTTTACGTCCGATCAGAAGAACCAAAAGAACGGATGCCACAGTGATAATAAGAATGGGAAGATTGATGGATGTCATTTTTCACCTTGTTTGTTTTATGCTTTTCTATGCCAGTATATGTACAAACCCCGGCAATTATGAGTTCCAACTTTTATCTTTTCCAAAAAATGTATAATTACTGCAAATCCGGTAATACTGACAATATCCATGAAAAGACCGCCGGCTTTTGACCGGCGGCAGATTGGTTAAATATTATGGAAAAGGAGCATTCTTCTATGCAGATTGCTTATTGTCAGTTAGACTATGAAACCACACCCGGCGAAACCGACAACGATGAACTCCTTCGGGAAGAAATCAAAAAGGCCATGATTGCATTGGAAAGCGCCTATTGCGGCTTTGACAATGCAACTGACCCTGATTTGATTGACTGTTATATTTATCAGGTAAATTCAGCGCTCAAACGCTATCGTTACCTGCTTTTACAGGCTGAAAAAATTCATAACGTTACGGATGAAGAACCGGAACTCCCTTCTTCGCCCAATCGAATTTTTCTGCCGGAAACACCTGCAATTTATACGTAAAAACCTCTGGATGCACCCTGGTCTGCCATACTTTCGTTTAAGTCATTACGACCATAGGTAAGTCCCGCCACTACGGTCTGTGCATTACTCATAACCGCAGGCGAATCATCATCGGCACTGACTGTGGCATACGTTTCTTTTAAGGGAACCATTACTTTTAACGCGTTCTCAAGATGTACGTCATCTTTGCGCATTTCACACTTTAACAGTTCGCGATATACATAAAGATAAAGTTGAAGAAGATTCTGTGCAACCTCATATTCCGGATGCAAAGATTCCATCAGTTCGTTTACGCAGCCTCTGGCTTTGTTCAGACTTAACTTTAAGGCCTGTCTGTCACCGGCTTGTAAACTTACCTTTGCTTCTTTCACATAATCTTCAAACATCTCATATAAAATCACCACTAATCCGCTTTTATTTGCCTGGGAAATGCGGAGGGTATAAGACTGTTTCTGTTCGTTGGTCATACTGCTTCCCCCTTAATTACTGCAACAACTGTAAAACCTGCTGCGGTCTTTCGTTCGCCTGGGCAAGCATGGATGTACCTGCCTGAGAAAGCACCTGTTGATTGGTGTATTCGGTCATTTCACCGGCCATATCCACATCCATGATACGTGAGTAGGATGTGGTCATATTTTCATGTGTAACATCCAAGCTGGCTGAAGTAGATTCCAAACGGTTCTGGTATGCACCCAATCTGGAACGTGCAGAAGAAACATAATTTATTGCTGCTTCAATTCTGGTTATGGCATCATTTGCACCTTCTACGGTATCAATGCTGATATTTTCAATGCCCATTAATTCAAGGCTGATGGCAGGAATACGCATCTCCAATACCTGTCCTTCTTCCGTACCGATCTGCATACGCATAGCACCAATACCTGTCATATCAAGGTTTACTGCACCGTTCGGCGCACCTTTGACCTTCAGTTTCATTTCAAAATCATTTGCTGCTTTGATGGTTACAACATCCCCATCCACCTCATACTGTGCATCTACGGGGAACGCATTGTCGCCTGCCGTAAGAAGGGTTAAACTGTCTACCACCAGGTTCCCGTCTGCATCTGTTGACGTTGCAATTCCGGAGATTGTATAATCTTTCACTGCGACTTCATCAGAGTAATACAGCACTTCCACATTAGGATCGCTGGAGTAACCTCTCAAGTCAAATCCGCCGTCCAGGAGAGGACGTCCGTTAAATTCGGTATCCTTTGCGATTCTTGTGATTTCTTCTTTTAACTGCTTAATTTCCGCATCAATCATTTCACGGTCTTCATCATTCTTGGTTCCGTTTGCTGCACTTACCGCGAGTTCGTTCATTCTCTGAAGCATTGCATGAATTTCACTCATTGCACCTTCCGCAGTTTCCACGATGGAGATTGCATCGCTGGCATTGTCACCTGCGATGGAAAGTCCCTTAATCTGGGAATTCATTCTCTTGGCAATTGCCACACCCGCCGGATTGTCTTTTGCATGATTAATCTTCAATCCGGAAGACAATCTTTCCAAAGACTGTGATAACTTGCTGTCTGTTCTGTGTAACGCATTCTGCGCCGTAATTGCTGAAATATTCTGTGAAACTCTTAAACTCATATTGTCACCTTACCTTTCCGTATCCTGCATACTCATAATAAATAATTTAGCCGTTTCATATAAGTCTCTGGTCGAACCGCCATCATTGACACTCTTGTCATGTCTACGATACAAAAAGGTTCCGTCCAGTTTCTCACTGTAGAGATATCTGATATCGCCTGCTTCTTTGCCTGCTGCCGCAAGTTCATTCTCAAACCTTCCGTCAGCCTTAAGAGCCTCCGTGCCCTCTTCACTGTCGCATGCGATGTAGCCCTGTACTTTCTCCTCCGTGAGCCTGAACTGTGCTACAATATTACCGAATTTTTCGGTAGAAAGAGTGGCTATGACATTACCGTCACTTTCACCCTTATGAATAATTTTAACCCGGATTCCCTGAAGTTTACCACCGATAAAAGCCGGGATTTCATAGTTCTCTTCCCGCATCAGGTTTCCGATAAAAGAAATCTGTTTAAAAGCCGTTGTCATAGACTTAATATCCAAGCGGTTTGCGTCGCCTTGCATAATAGTGTCTTCCAAAATCATTTCGGTCTGCTTTAACAATTCACTGTATGCATCCTGTACACTTTCCTGATCTGTAAACGCCTCCTGCAGAGCAAATACCGCATCTTCCAAAGCACCAATTTCTTCTTGTCCGGAAATATTGGTATCTGTTGTTTCAACATTACCTTCCGCCGCTTTCTTCTTATCGCGACTGCCGGATTGATTGCTTTGTGCTGCATTTTGGAAAATACTCCAGGCATTCTGTGCTGTTTCCGGCATCTGAAGCAGGGTCTCCATCGCCTGTATATGATCCGGTGTCACATCCTGTTCATAATACATCAGTTCTTCCACTGCATCTATGTGATTGCCGGCAAGCACTTCCCGAAGTTCAGTCAAATCTTCTGCCATTATTTCGGCATTGACATCGTCTTCACCGATTAAAGCCTTTTCAAATCCTGCGAGAATCTGATTGCTGATACTGAATTCAAAACCTGCCGCCTTTGTCATAGCACCAAAACTGTCATCTATACTGTAATCCATTCCGGTGCTTTTACCGCTTCGCATCGCGGATAAAAGGTTCTTAAACGTCATTTCCGCACCTTGGCTTAAAAGATTCCCTACCAATGCGCCATCCGCCTTCTCAATCTGATGTAAAAGACGATAAATGCCTATGTAAGATTCTCTTTCTTCCGGTGTAATTCCGTTATTTTTATCTAATTTAAAAAGGAACTTACTGTACTTCTCCGCTGTCTGTTCAATGGATGTTTCATAGAGATCCAATTGATTCTCAAGTGTTGCCAAATCCGTTTCCAACGGATTCACACCATCCCGGATCAATTGCAAAGTTGACGCAGGTGTCATCTTGTTCATTATGCGTTGCAGCCCTGCATCCGCATCACGTACATCCTCAATGTTGGATACCGTAATCTCCATGCTGTTATAACCGAGAATCCGCACCGCTCTGCGGTTCGTTGCATTTATCTCCAAATTTAAATCCTGCAAAATATCATCTACATTCGTAAATGCCTTTGCAATGGAATCGCCTAAATCTTTACGAATTTCCGTGCCAAGCAGTTCGTACTGCTCACCGGCTTTGATATAGTTCTGACGTAGGGCTTCGCCCATATCATGAACTGCGGATATTGTATGCACGCCTTCTGCCTGTACAATTTTACCAACGGTTGCTGCCGGCATAAAAGCCAATGTGACAAGTTTGTCATTTGTTGCCTGCCATAAAGTAGCCTTCTGCGCCGCCTCTGTATCTTTGGGGAATAAGGTGTTCTGCTTCTGCGCTTCCACCATTTTCAAATCTTCCACCAACTGCGAAAGTTCCGTGGTTTCAATCTGATAACCAAGTTTCATCAACCTGTAGTTATTCTCCACGGTCATGGCAAGTCTGGTTTCTTCCAGTATACGCATTGCCTTTGTCAGATCCGGATTCTCATTGTCAGTGGCTGTTAAACTTGCCACGCTTTCCACATTTGCTCCGCTCATCTCTACGGAGAGGCTGATTCCGTTTTCACTAACCGCTCCTTCTATATGAATGGACTGCATCGCTACACGAAGTTCCCTGATGTTCAAAGCCTTACCGCTTTCCACCACTACTTGGACCGCTTCCATTCTAAAAGTCTGCACTTCTTCATAAATCTGTACGGCTTCCGCCAGTTTACTTTCGTGATTACTAAAATATGCTTCTTTCGCTTCCTTACCGTCCGCAATGGCATTGGCAATGCATTTTGCCACGTCTTCCTCGGACATGGGAAGTTGCAATTCTTTTAAATCGTGAAGAATTTTTATATTGGTTTCATTGAATAAAATTCCGCTTTTTACCAACCACTGTGCTTCTTTTAAGGTCTCTTCGCTAACATCCAGTCCGGCATTCTCAATGGTCTGTGACAAACGGGCCTCCATTCCCTTCCAATCATAATCTGATGACTGCTTTGTCATATATCCGCCGATATCGTCCGAATAATAACCGCCCATATTCTCGGAAACTTCTGCCCCCGAAAAACGTACTCTGTATAAGTGGTCGATGGTAGGGTCGATACCGTTTCTTAACAGGTAATCGCACATTCCATCGGTAATTTCCGTAATTTCACCGGCAAGTTGCATGGTATCTGCCGCATTTTGTACATTGTCTCTTGTCATGGGAATGTCGGCTTCACGGAATGCTTTTTTTACTGCATTGGCAACGCTTTCACTGCCGGTAATTTCCTGCAACACCTCATCAGACAAGTCATCATTGTAACCTTCTATAATAACACCGCTTTGTGCAAGTTTGGCTTTGATTTCATCTACTACCGTAACCGCGGTTTCCACCGAAGTTTCGCCCGGTTTGTAGCCTTCTTTGACCAATTCTGCATAATCTTCATCCGATAATGAATTTGACATTATCGTCATATAATTGCGGTTTGTGGTGACATCCGTTACTCCGGCACTTTTCATAATATCCTGCAAATTTTTGCCCTGTCCTTCATAGGCAGAGAATTCTGCATTTTTTCCGGTGATGGACATCGCAAAATCCGTGGCTTTGATTACGCGGGATGCGTTTGTTTCCACAGGTCTTGTATACGTTGTATTCACTTGTGTGTCTTCCTGACCGGAATTGGTATATAAATGAATCATGCCGCACCTCAAGTCTAAATGTAAAGTCACTATTTATTTCGGTTAAAAGCAGTAAAAAATTAACCCTTGGCCTTTTGATAACAAAAAAGAAAAGGCAGAACCTTTTCTTTTCCGTGAAAATATGCTTTTATTCTTCATCTAAAATCTTTCTCAGTTTTGCATTCACTTCTTCGTAATTTGTAAAATGAATTCCTTTGATTCCTACGCGTTCTGCCCCTTCTATATTGACAAGTCTGTCATCAATAAAAACGGTTTCTTCCGCTTTTAAATCAAACATCTCAAGAAGTCTTTCATAGATTGCTTCATCGGGCTTTATCATTTTCTCGTGAGAAGACACCAACACATTCTCCACATAGGGTAAAAATGTAAAATACTGCTCTGCCGTATTCCGATATAAACTTCTTGGATAATTGGTAAGTAAAAAGGTATGATATCCTTCCTCTTTGAAACCTCTGACCCAATCTGCCGCATAAGGAAATGATTCAATGGTTAAATGTATATGATTCCAAAAGTCCCATGCTTTCTCTTCCAATCCCGGAAGTTGTGCCACCATTTGCGCAATGACATCTTCTTCCTCCATAACGCCCCTGTCCAATTCATTCCACAAAGGACCATTTACCATAACCGCAGCAATGGTTTCAATTTCTTCCGGCGTGCATCCTATACTTTCCATCACTTGACGCCATTTAAAATCCACTAAAACCATTCCCACATCAAAAACGATATTTTTGATCATAATAACTCCTCTTACCTGTATTCTTCATCCACCGTAGGCCAAACTTCCCATTCTTCAACACCGTTGGTAATATAAACCGCTTCACATTCCGTTTCGCCCAATTCAATTATATACGCATATGCACCATTCCCTGTATAAACCGGACTATGCACTTGACCGTCAGTCCACATGGTACCAATACTTTCTTCCACACAATCAGGCATAACAGCACCTTCTGCAATTTTAATTTTGGTTCCTATAATATCAGGCAATTCCTCTTCGTACGGTCCTATATACAACCATTTCGTTGCAGATGCCATAGACTCCGCAATTTGAACATCCAACTTTTTTTGAAAATTATTTTGAAAAGACATCATACCGCTTGCAATCAATACAATGACGAGAATACTTCCAACCAGACCTATCACGGAAGTAATCAAACCGGCCTTAGCCAGACCCTTTCCTTCCAAAAATTTTCTGTCAATATTTATAAATGCAAGAATGCTGATGATAATACCGGGAATTCCAAGGTAAAATCCTCCCATTCCTATGGCAAGTAAAATGGAACCGATCCCCAAAATCAATGCTGTTATCGCCAATTTGGACGTCTTTACTTTTTCATATTCTACTGTATTTTGATTCTGTTCCATCTTATTCTCCTCCTTTTATACCTGTATCCTGTAATTTTTTTAAAAAGTACAAACCAAAGCCCATTGAAATAACTAAAGTAAACACGTCTGCTACCGGCTGAGCAATCATAAGCCCCGTAAAATCAAAAAATGCCGGCAGAACATATAACATCGGTATAAAACAAATCCCCTGTCTGCAGGACGCGACCAATGATGCCGAAACAGACTGTCCGCAGGCCTGTAGCAACATATTACACATAACAATCCATGCATTCAAAGGAAAAGTAATGCACTGTGCTCTTAACGCAAAACTACCGATTTGAGAAACCAAGGGATCGTCATCCCGCATTAATTCTACCAGATTCGGTGCAAAAATGAAACCCAGCACCGCAACAACAAGCAGAAATATAAGAGATGTTTTTACACAGAACCAAAATGAGTCCTTTACCCTCTTATATATTTTCGCACCGTAATTAAAACTGCACACAGGCTGAAATCCCTGACCGAATCCAATCAGTGCGGAATTTGCAAACATAGTAATACGGGATACAATAGACATTCCCGCAATCGCTGCATCCGCATAAAGAACTGCACTTGCATCTCCTGCATGGGCAAATGCCAAGTCTCTTGCCGAAGTATTCAAAAGTATCACCGAAATACTGGCAATCCCCTGCCTGCAAAGCGAAGGCAGACCGCCCATACAAATCTCCGGTAAAAGTCGGAAGACAAAAGGATTTCTTTTCAAGGTAATGGGAATATTGCCTCCGATTCGCGTAGCACCAAGCAAAAGCAGGAAACTGACTGCCTGACTGATAATCGTAGCCCAGGCCGCACCTTTTATCCCCATATCCAAACCAAAAATCAATAACGGATCTAAACCAATATTCAAGACCGCACCCACAAGAATGCCCACCATGGCATACATGGCATTTCCTTGGTATCGCATCTGGTTATTTAATACAAACGATGCCATCATATAAGGACTTCCGAATAAAATAATCCGCATGTAATCCACGGCATAGGGTAAAATTGTTTCCGTAGAGCCCAAAAAATATGCCAGCGGCTCAACAAATATCAGTCCCGCTATCATAAAAATAATTCCGAATACCAGACAGAAGAAAAACCCTGCATTGGCAATTTGCGACGCTTCTTCCCGGTTCTTCTCACCCAGTTTTCTTGCCATAAAATTGCCGGCCCCATGACCAAACAGAAAGCCAAATGCCTGAATCACTGCCATTAGTGAAAATACCACGCCTACCGCTGCCGTAGCCGAAGTATTCAGTTTTCCTACGAAATAGGTATCTGCCATATTATAAAAAGACGTAACCAACATACTGATAATAGTGGGCACCGCCAACGTTCCCACCAGTTTCGGCACCGGTTCTGTTGTCATTTTTATAAACTTCTCTTCCTGCGTCATCAATATCTCCTTGCATTCATACGGATAAAAACCCATTAAAAATTACTTGCTTATTTATTCTATCACTAATACACTTTTCTGTCACTGTCCGAATATGCCGCAACAAAGAATAAATTTATGCATATTTTCCCCAACCTTTACCACTTTTTAACTTGTATCCGTTTCTTCACTATACTATAATGTCTCTATGAAAAAATACAAAATTATGATACGAGACGGAATATTTACAATTTTTACATTGTTGGTGCTTTTTGCCATCAACCTGGTGATTGAAATTGTCTTTGATACGCGAACGTTGATTCCCATGATCTTCGTTCTGGGCGTATTTTTAGTTTCCTTAAGAACCCAGGGGTATTTTTGGGGCATTACTGCATCATTGCTAAGCGTGTTGGCGGTAAATTATGCCTTCACCTTTCCGTTTTATGCGTTTGACTTAATTTCTCCGGAATGTATCTTTTCCGCAGTAGTTATGATGATTGTTGCGGTTATGACAGGTGCCTTAACCACCAAACTGAAAACACAGGAAAAAATCAAAGCCGAAAGCGAAATGGAACGAATGCGTGCGAATCTTTTACGTGCGGTTTCCCATGATTTGCGTACACCTCTGACTTCGATTTATGGTTCTACTTCAGCTGTTATTGAACATTACGATACCTTATCCAAAGAACAGAATCTGAAACTGCTTGGTGATGTTCAGAAAGATTCCCAATGGCTGATACATATGGTAGAGAATCTTCTCTCCGTCACCCGAATTGACAGCAGTAAGGTAAGTTTAAAGAAAACACCCGTAGTTTTGGAAGAATTAATTGACTCCGTGCTTGTGAAGTTTCATAAACGCTATCCTGAACAGGGAATTGTAATAGAAATACCTGATGATTTCATCAGCATTCCCCTGGACCCGATTCTCATCGAACAGGTTCTTCTCAATATTCTGGAAAATGCCATCTTCCATGCGAAAGGTATGACAGAATTAATTTTACGTGTAGAACTTCTCGATAAAAAAGTTCTGTTTTCTGTCTTGGACAACGGCTGCGGTATTTCACCGGATATCCAAGAGAAACTTTTTAGCGGTTACATTAATCATTCGGATGCACCGACTGATGGCAGTCGAAGTAATATGGGGATCGGTCTTTCCGTATGTTCCACCATTATAAAAGCTCACGGCGGTTCCATTCACGCCGAAAACCGCAAAGAGGGCGGTGCAAGATTTTATTTTACATTACAATTGGAGGAAGCACATGAGTAGTAAATATAAAATACTTGTCATTGAAGATGAAAGTAACATTCGTAATTTTATAGGAGCCGTTATGAATGCAAATGAATATCAGACTCTGGAAGCAACTACTTGCGAGCAGGGAATTCTGATGTTTGCTTCTCACACTCCCGATTTGATTATCTTGGATTTGGGATTGCCCGACAAAGACGGTGTGGAATTCATCCGTACCATTCGTCAGACACATACCACTCCCATTATTGTATTATCCGCCCGCACCTCTGAAGAAGACAAAATAGAGTCTTTGGATTTAGGCGCAAACGATTATATCACCAAGCCCTTTGGGACCGGTGAGTTACTTGCGAGAGTACGTGCGTCACTGCGAAACAACCGCCCGGGTGCAGGAGCAGGTTCTCTTCCCGGTGAGAAATTCACTTTATATGATTTAACAATTGACTACGACCGCAGAATGGTTTTTATGTCAGGGGAGGAAATCAAATTAACCCAGACAGAATACAATATACTGGCGTTGCTTTCTTACCATACCGGCAAAGTAATGACCTATGCTGCCATTATCAAAGAAATCTGGGGTTCCGCCGATGACGGCAGTATCAAGAAACTTCAGGTAAATATGGCCAATATCCGCAAGAAATTAGGTTCTAAACCCGGTGACAACCAATATGTCATCAATGAATTGGGCGTAGGCTATCGCATGAATGAAGAAAACTTATAAAAATAAAACCGATTCCATACTTCGGATATTATCCGTTAATATGAAATCGGTTTTTTATATGGTATGTATACTTTTTATTTTTCCGGTTTAGATTTTAGAATAAATCTTTGCGTAGGACTGTCCGATGTTCAATACATGGTCACCCACACGTTCAAAGTCTGTCAGCAATTCTGAATACAATACACAAGCCTCTTCGGAACATTTCCCTTCACGCATACGTTGCAAATGCTCTTCACGATACGTACTACGCATATCATCAATTTTTTGCTCCATTGCTGCGATTCGTGACAGCCATTTTGTTGTATCGTCTTCCTTGTGAAGTACATAATCAATGGCATCATGCGTTATTTTTTGCATGTTCATCAGTTCCTTACGCGCCGCATCCGAAAATACAATTGATTTCTTTTTAATCACTTCCGCATAACCACCGATATTCAGTGCATGATCGCCGATACGCTCTGCATTACCCGTAATTAAGAAATATTCCTCAATCGCTGCAATGTTTTCATCGCTTCGGTTATTTACTAAAATTTTAGATATATATTGTGAAATTTCTTTATTCAAGGTATCGATACTCTCTTCGGTCTCTTCTGCTTTTTTCAGCAATTCAAGATCCGAATCCAGCACAGCCTGATAACACAACTTAACATTCTCTTGTGCAAGCGCAATCATACGCTCAATTTCCTGACGAAGCACATCCATATGTACTGCTGAAAAACCGAGTTTTGCATTGCCTTTGTGGAATTCTTTGTTTAATGCCACAATAACGCTTTCCTGCTTTTCTTCTTCCTTCTCAGGCAGAATCTTTTCAGCTATTTTAGCAAGATAAGTACCAAAGGGAAGTAAAATAGTTGTTGTTACAATGTTGAAAATTGTGTGCATATTTGCAATCTGAGCCGCAGGATTATTCGGCGTAATTGATCCTACCCAATCCGTAACCGGCAATGTAATACAAAGTGTCGTAAAAATAATAGTACCAATAATATTAAACATCAAATGAATAATAGTGGTACGTCTTGCACTACGGTTCGTTCCGATAGACGCCAATACCGCCGTGATACAAGTACCGATATTCTGACCGAACAAAACAAATACCGCACTGTCAAACCCAATCAATCCGCCAACCGCTAATGTCTGCAAGATGCCGACAGAAGCAGAAGATGACTGAATTAACGCCGTAAAAAGTGCACCTGCCAAAATACCAAGTATGGGATTAGAGAACTGGGTCATTAAAGAAATAAAGGCTTCCGATTCCTGTAAAGGAGCCATCGCTGCACCCATCATATCCATACCGATAAAAAGCACACCTAATCCGGCAAGGATTTTACCAATATGTCTTACCTTTGGCATTTTAATAAAAACAACCAGCGCCACGCCCAAAAATGCAAAAAGCGGAGCCAACATACCTACATCCAAGGCAATCAACTGTCCGGTAATTGTGGTACCGATATTAGCACCCATAATAATCCAAACTGCCTGTTGCAGTTTCATCATTCCGGAATTTACAAAACCTACAACCATGACCGTAGTCGCAGAAGATGACTGGATTACCGCAGTAATACCGGCACCTACCAATACACCTAAAAAACGATTTGAAGTCAACTTCTCAAGTATCTGTTTCATTCGATTACCTGCAGCATCTTCCAAACCGTCACTCATCATTTGCATGCCGTACAAAAACAGCGCCAAACCACCTAACAAACCAAGAAAATCAGCAACTTCCATTTTCCCTCCTAATATATCGGTTTCTTAAATTTATACCGATTTTTATTTTTACGCGTCTATTATATAAAAAATTTTGTCGACAAAACAATATAGCAAATGTGTTCTTAACTGTATCTTAGCCCTTTTTCGATTGTTTCTTACATATCTTAATAAAAACACGTAGGACAATCTATCCTACGTGCTTCAACTTAATACTTATTTAGAATAACTTCTTAATGGAATCCATTGCTCCGGAAAGTTTATCGCCGGCAATTTTAGCCTTAACACCATCAACCACTTTATCAACCATTCCATCGGGAATATCAATACCGGTTACTTTTTCAATTGCCTTCTCGGGGTCTTTCATAAAATCTTCCTTGAAGTTGGGGTCTTTCTTAATCTTTTCGACAATTTTTTCAATCTGTTCTTTAATCTGATCCATAGCAGTAATGCTCCTTTCTTAGATGACCGCTTTTTTATTACAATGATTGCGGCGCACACATTTTTTATCGGTTTGAAAAACTATTTTATGAACCTTTCATCACAATTTTTTATGATTACTTCTTTTAAAATGCTCTTACTTTTTCTCCGGTTTGGTTAACACCATAAATACATTCGCATCCTTTTTTTGCTGCATACGCAACCAATATCCCGCAATCAGCGAAGACAACATTGTCGTAAGAATCAGCACCGTAAAAAATTCCAGACTGATTATGCCGTTGGCATATGCCACCGTAGCCAATACAATGCCGGGGCCCCCTCTTGCGTTCATTGTGACCGCAAAGTTAATTTTGGATGCCGTAGTAAGGTTCGTAAATACAAGCATAATCAAGGTTCCCACAGCCTCAAGTCCGAAGGCTATCACAAAAAACAACGCAAACCGCAGAAATGAGAATCCGTTAATGACGTTCAACTGAATTCCTACCAGGGCAAAATAAATCGGTATAAAAAAGGAAAATGCAAAGTTCCCCAAAGCATCCATCTTATTCTTGGATTCATCGTTATATCCGACAACCGCTTTCAGCACATATCCTACTAAAAAAGCCGAATACATAATATTGATACCAAAAAAGGAAAGTACACCACACACAAACAATAACACCGTAAAACTGATGCTATAAAAATGTATAGGCTTTAACTGTCGCTTCCATGCTTTTGTATGGTCCGAAATCACTTTTACTACAATAAAAAGTCCCAGCGTTACAACCACTACCACCAGCATTTCCAAAAATTTTACCTCGCCGGTTGTTGCAATTCTGGTGGCGGCATTTAAAAGAATCCACAGACACAAATCCTGTAATGTGGCTACCGTCAGAATTGTGTTGGAAAATGTAGTATTCATAATTCCCATATCAAAAAAAATCTTTGATATTACCGGAATGGATGTAATCGCCACGCCTATAGTGAATACAATACCAAATGCCACTTCGTTGCCCAATACCCCGATATAATCCTCCTGAAACATAGATATAAAAGGAATGGCGCCAAGCATAGGAAGAACCGTAGCACCGATTAATACACAGGTAATGATTTTGCCGTTCTTTTTATCCACTTCTATATTGGTGTTATACCCGGATAAAAACATCAGAAAAATCAAACCCAACTGGTAAAAAATATTCAGAACCTTTCCCTCTTCCGGATATGCTGCAAAAACAGAGTCCACCATTTTAGGGCAAAAGATATACAAACAACTTCCTCCCCAAAGCATACCGCCTAAAATCTCACCCACAACTCTGGGTGCTTTTATTTTTTCAAATAAAGTTCCGAATCCGTATGCGCTGATTAAAAGAAGGGACAATGCAATCAAAGTGGCTATTATTTCCGATTCGGTTAACGTTTGTAAATGCATACTTTTTCCCCGTTTCTTATCGTTCTTTCGTATTGTATGCTTTCATACATACTGTTTTATCACGAAACAAATCAAATTACTGCTTCTTCAATGCGTCAAACTTTGCCTGCATGGTTGGATTATTTTTGGTCAGTTTCTTCACGCTGACCTCATCCACCTTATTGTTGGCGATGCGCAACTGATTGTCAGAGCCCTGCAACTCTTTCTTTACTTTTTCCAACTGCTGAATGCTCTTATCAATGGCCTCAATCGCCTTATCAAAATGGTTGTGAGCCAAGGTATAGTTTCTGCCGAAGTCTTCCTTAAACATTTTCAGGTTATCTTCGAAATTGGTAATATCAATATCCTGATTCCGCACAGCCGCCAGTTCCTGCTTATACATCAACGCGTTCATGGCCGCATTACGAAGCAAAGTGATAATCGGAATGAAGCACTGGGGACGCACCACATACATTTTATCATACTTGTAAGACACATCCACAATACCGCCGTTATACAATTCGCTGTCGCTCTCTAAAAGAGATACCAAAACCGCATATTCGCAATTCTTTTCATTACGGTCTTTGTCCAGTTCTTTGAAGAAATCTTCGTTTTTATGTTTGGTTTTGGTTTCATCCGATTCGTTCTTCATTTCGAACATAATGGAGATAATTTCTATGCCGTTTTCATCGTATTCGCGATAAATATAATCGCCCTTACTACCGCTTCGGGCATCGTTATCCTTCTCAAAATAAGCGTTACGGAAGGCAGTGGCACGCAACTGATTAAACTGAAGTTCGCAATGCTGCTCCAAAGTTTCGCCCACCATTTTGGTCGTCATGCGAGTCTTCAAATCCTTGTAATAAGCAATCTGTTCATCCTTCTGCGCAAGACGGAGACGATTCAGATCCTTCTCCTGCGCAAGATCATTCTCCAAGTCGCGCTTCTCGTCTTCCACTTTTTTTACCGCTTCCATTACGGCCAGTTTCTTCCTGTCTTCCGAACTGTTTAATTCTGCCTTTAACTCCTTGGTGCGGTCCTCCGCCTGCCGGAGTTGTTCTTTTAAAAGTTCTATTTCTTTATCGTAAGTTTCTTTGGTCTTAAGACGGATATCATTTTCCTGTGCCTTTAATTCCAATTCGTGGCGCTTGTTTTCCTGCTCTAAACGAACATGAATATCCTTCTCAAATTCACTGTCACGAATCTGTTTAATAATTGAACTGAGTTCTGTATCATCTACCGTAAAAGCCTGTCCGCAATGAGGACATTTTAATTCTGCCATATGTAATACCCCCTTCTTGCATATATACTTTATACTATATCCCATAAAAGTGAAATTTACAAATGGTGAGGGAATTTTTAACCTCTGTAATAAAAAATTTATGAGGACCTGCATATATCAATTAGGAAAAATGTGTAATTCCCACCGAGTATACACATTTTTACTGTATTATCTATCTACTTCTTCCATAAATCTTCTTCATTCCAACGTTCTTGAACCAATACCTCTTCTGCAATATACCAAAAGGCAATGTCCTCAAATGCATCTACATACCATTGCATATTTCCACCTCGACTGTTGTAGTATACACCAAATGTAAGTATTCCTTTTTCATAGGAAGTTTTGTATTTACCAAACCACTCTCCATTTGCATTATCGTGTGTCCATCTTCGTATGGGATATTCAATGAGATCTTCTTTATAATAGGATATAAATTTTTTAAATTCTTTGTCTGTAATTTTATCGTATTCTTCACGAAACAAATATTCCATCTCCTGAATAAATTCTTCCTTTACCTTAACAACGCCTACAACCGCTTCATAAAAACTCATACTACCTCTTCCTTATTTAATCATTGATTTGTAAATACTTTGCCAATCTGACACCGTCCTTAATGCCGGCTAAATACAAACAGCGTCCTTTTTCCTGTTCTACAATATTCTTACGCTCATCATAGTCTGATAAAAGTCCCCTTTGCGTTTTATCCA
The DNA here is from genome assembly GCA_017473115.1 of Lachnospiraceae bacterium. Taxonomy (GTDB): domain Bacteria; phylum Bacillota; class Clostridia; order Lachnospirales; family Lachnospiraceae; genus UBA3766. Next base: position 7,058 of record JAFUNC010000017.1, on the reverse strand, counting down.
ACTGATCCATAACCTCTTTTACATCATTTACTATCTCTTCCAAATCTTGCAAGACAACCCGGTATGCTTCATCTGTTTCTTTTATTTCCTGCAAATGGATATCTATCATATCTTCCACAAATCGTCCTGCTTTTTCTTTTGCTCTATATCCCATTTTTTACCCCCTTCCTTGTTCTTTCCATCTTCTATTTTTATACAGAAAATAAAAGGTTACTTACTGACTTTTATACTCTTCTGCAATACCAATTCAGTTTTTCCCACAACATAAACTCGCGCGAGCCCATCGCTTTTTCCGGAAAATCTTCCAGATGATATTGTTTGCATGGCCAATCTGCTCTGTCTGCCAAACGTGTACGGGATAACAGGAACAAATAGTACCAATCCGTATAGCGATAGTCTATTGTTTTATTAACAATATCAAAAAAATCACTTCGCACCGCCTCGCCGGATGCATAAAAACAGGTGTCACATTCTTCCATAAATTTGTCAACGTATTCTTGGCTCAACTTTTTTATAGGCTTACCGCTTTTCCGACTAACAGTAGCAAAAAAATCACTAATCTCTTCGTCGTTACAACGAAGACGTTTTTCATAACGCTTCATAGTCTCATATTCGGTTCTCGCCGCATAGACCTCATCCAAATCCATAAGAAACATTTCAATAGTAACCGGCACTTGTTCCATCATACCTCTTATCGTTTCTTCTTCTTTCTCTGGAAGTTTACGCATACATTCAATAAATGTCATCTCATCAAGACCCACATACTGAAAAACCTCGAAGTTTTTTAGGATGTATTTCTGTGCCTCAGGCTTATAGTATTCCAGATTATTCGCCACTTTACTTCCACACTTCATACAATATTCATAATAATCATCCCCTGACTCATCCACTTGTTCACAACGGAAGTACTCCTCCATTTCCTCAATTTCTTTCACCGTCATGGGTCTTTCTCCCGGAGGCAATTTCTGCAACTCCAATGTATTAAAATATACTCTTATCTTCTTCTGCACATCCTCACTCGGTAAAGTCTGTGCATTACAGTATCGGTTAATTGATTTCTGCGCTACATTGATTTCTCGTGCCAGTTTTGACTCGGACATATCATATCGTCTTAACTTTTGGTTAAGTTCATGGGCAAAATTTTTCTTCGCTTCGGCATTATTTATTTTTGCTGACATCTCTTTTACCTCCTGTTTAATGTGACTATATAGTAAGCCTGACTGACTTGCTTGTCAATGTTTTTACTGCATTTTGCAAAATCTAGTCAGTCTAATAAGTCAGCATATTTTTTTGCTTATTTCTTCTACTATGACTTAGTATCTTGCAAGTCAGAATAAATAAGACCACTGCACATAGGCAATGGTCTCATAGCATAAGTCAAATTATTCATTTCTTTATTGACGGTTTCTTCTTCCCCTTATTATTTTAATGCGAAACTTCTACTGTTCCACCGTTTGCCAACAAATGATATTTGGACGCTAAATCAACATAAGTAGAATTTTCCAAACCACTTGCAAGTAACATATCCTTAAATGAAGTCTGACCGTCAATGGTAAAGTTCCACGCTTCTGCGATACCTACCAAACACACTCTTGTTGCTTCATCAAACTTATCAAAGTTTTCTACGGCGTAACGCACTTCAAAGGTATTATACACTTCATCAAAGCGTTCACTAAATTCAGTATCTTTGCAGTTCATCAACAAACCATCCAACAGTACCATTACTTGATTGCTCTGGTAATGCTTCAAAATCAGTTACTTCTTTGCAGTCTGTGATTTCGGGTACAATAATGGATGAATCACCACCAAAGAAAGACTGTCCTTCTACTGAAATTCGCAAATAATCAGTATTCATTTCTCCATCTTTTAATCTGAATTCATACCAGCCAATATCCGCAACCATTTCAACACTTTCATAGCCTAATGATTTCAAATAAGGCATATCGTCAATGAAATTTTCATCCCAGTTAAATCTAAGACTTGCAAGGTCTGTGGTTTCTGTCATATTGCTAGGTACAAATAAATTAAAAATATCATTTTCAATCTGTTCAAACGGATTTGCACCATTTCTAATCCATACATATTCATCTATCGACGCACCCGTAGGCGATACATTTGTATAAACATACAGGTCAGTACCGTTACAGTACGCCTGCGACTGTCCTAATAATAAATTAACATCTGAAAGCGTATAAGAATATTCACTTCCTGATACGGTCTTCTTATAAGAAGTAGTATTGTTTTGCGATACAATATCCACCCTGTAACTCTGTTCTTCCAACAGACTAACTTCTTTTACTTCTTTTACTTCTTCTACTTCGGAAACCACTTCGGTATTTGTTTCAGGAACAACTTCCAATCCTGTTGCCTGTTCCTTACCGCAAGCAATTAAGGACAACGTCGTAATAATTAGTACTAAAATTATTGAAACTTTATTCTTCATAATTTTCCTTTCTTAATTTCCTTTTTCTTTTAAGAAAATTATTTTTTTGCCGCTTCTTTTAAACGTTCATTTTCTTCACGCAAGCGCTGAATTTCCATTTCCTGAGTAGTCATTGTATTAACAATGGTATTTGCAAGTTGTTCTGCCTGCTCTTCTTCCGACATCTTTTTCATTTCTTTTTCAGATACCAATGGCTTTCTCATTATTAAATGAATGGTATCTACAACAAGGAAAATCGCACCGGAAAACATGGCTATAATGCATACTAACCAAAACCAAATAATCCAACCGATCACAAAAATATATAACAACTTACGAATACTTTTTAATGCCTCTCCACTATGTGCCAAACCGGGAAATATACCGCCGATAAAGCATCCCAAAAATAAAGCAACAAAAAAGTTAAATATTTTTCCAAAAAAATCTTCCGAAGGCAAACTTTTACTAAAATTAAATGCTATTGCAATTGCAAGAATCCAACCGATAATCAGACAAAAGATTCTTATATTATTTAATGATTTCATTTTGGGTGTCATTTCATTTTTCATTTGTTTCTTCCATTCTCTTTCTTATAGTAATACCTTTTAACTCATCATCTATAGAAACGCTATTCTAAAAACTTTTTGAAACGATATCTTCCAATTTATAACCGGATTGAATGTATGCCTCCTCCGATGTATCGGCGGGCACTACGGAATAACCATTGTTTATCCAAAATCTCTCTTCTACGATATAATTTCCAAAATAATCTTCAAAGCCTCGCCCTATCTCTGCAAAAATATATTTTGTTTCACCATTCTGATTTACTTCTATAAATAACCCCATCATATTGTATTCCGAATAGATTTCTGTTCCGTATGCAAGAGCCCCTTTTTCGCGTATAATTGCTGCACCGTATAACCTTGTTGCCATACCATATTCCTGTGCAAAAGGTGTTTCATTATATTCTGCTACCACCTGCTGGTACAAATCATCCATCTGTTCCTCATAATCTGAAATTTCCGATGACATTAATTCCGTATATAACACATAATCTACATAGGGAGATCCAATTTCCATTTCATATACTTCGCTGGTTTCCGTTGACACATAGAAATAATAATCAAATTCATAACTCGCTTTATAACCGGTCCACAAAAGTCCCTCTGCCTGCTCCACATTTAAACACACCGAAAAACAAATACTATCAACGCCATTGTGGTTTACTGACTTTTCTTCTATGACGACATTTTCTTCCGGTATATTACTATTCTCAATAAACACTTTACGAATAAAATCCTGAATATTGCTGTAATTGCACTCTGCTGCATCTTCTTTGCTGTATCCACCCATAAAATAAACGTGATTTATTGCACAATCTTTTGGCGCTATGGTTATAACGACAGTTTCAGACAACGCTACCGTTTCTTCTGTAAAATTTTTATATTGCACGGTAAACCAAGTTGTTCCGGCTTTTTTTATTGATATTTCACCAACTTTATTTCCAGAAACCAGTTGTGATTCATTGATTTCAAATTCATAGTCGGCATCCGAAGCCATAAGTTTTTCGTTTAATTCTCTAACTGTCATTCCAGCATAATACACAGTATCATCAATCTGTATCGCACATGCCGTATCCGTAATAGAATTCCACTCATCCGAAACATCATACTTTTTTGTGCTTTCTGCTTGCGCTTCCAATTCCTCTCTTTCAGCCTCCGCAGCCTGTTGGGACGCTTCTTCCTCTTGCATATACTCCATAAGGTCTGCCTCAATTTTTTCTTCCTCATTCATAGGTTGAGAACATGCTATCATTGATATGGCAAGTACAATCATTAACATTACAGTCATAAATTTCTTTTTCATAATTTTATTTTCCTTTCTCTATTTATTTGTTGCAATGTATATATTGCAATTATATCGTCAAAAATAATTAAAATCAATCTATAAATGCAATTTATTTATTGCAAATATACGAGGTGATTTTATGGCACAGAAAATAAAGCAAGACATTTCCATAGGAAATACGATACGCATCCTGCGACAAGATGCCGGATTAACACAAGAACAAGTTGTTACCCATTTACAATTAAATGGTAGCGAATTATCTCGCAGTGCTTATTCTCAAATTGAATGCGGAACCTATAATATCCGTATATCAGAGTTAAAATCCTTAAAAGAACTGTTTAAGTGCGAATACAATGACTTCTTTAAAAATGTATAAAACAGGCAGCAATTACTCATCTTATTTTTTATTTTCATAAGTATACCTAGATAGACTTACCCTTTTCATTTCAAACATTTAAATTCTTTTAATATAACTGCAAATTTTAGAAAATGGTTAGAACTCGGTTAGAACTGCTTTTTTAACTACTTCAATCGCACAACCGACTCAATACCGGAACACAATCTTCGCAATCTCTGGAAAGCCCCGAAAACACTGCATTTAGCAACAAAAAAGAACCCTCAAATTGAGAGTTCTCTTTCAATCGATGCGACAGGATTTGAACCTGCGTTCTACGCTTCGCTTCGGTCGGCTCAAAACCGAGGTCCCCCGGACCTCGTGAGCCCTCTGCGCCCGAACGAGCGTCCGCTTCTATTGAAGTCGCAGGTTCAACTTCTATAACTCTACATATAAGAATAGCCCCTGCCTAACGGCAAGGGCTATTCTTATATCGATGCGACAGGATTTGAACCTGCGACCTCTGCGTCCCGAACGCAGCGCTCTACCAAGCTGAGCCACGCATCGCTGATATTCATGGTCACTTTTGCGACCATTGAATATGATACCTTATTTTAGGTTTGATGTCAAACTTTTTTATACCTCTTCTTCTTCAATTATTCGACGCAAGTCTGCAAGTTCAACTTTTTTATAAGCGATGGAGAAAGATACTGCCACAATAAGTAATACCGTAGAGATACTCCGCAAGAAACCAACCCAATCCATACCCATATTCATATAACTGTAACTTACAAGGCCTTCTTGCCCTATCATTTGTGCAGTATACGCGGTTCCGATGCTATTAATCAGAATAGAGACGAAGGACAGAATTCCGGAAAATGTAGCAATCGTAATAATCTCCGTGACAATTTTTTCGCTTTTTTCCTTCAGACTGAACAAAACGATAACTGCAAATATAATTTTAACTACCATGGGAATTCCCACTTGAATAATATACCGCATAATAAAAACACCATACACGGAACTATCCGGCATCCCAAACGGACTAAACGTACTTCCAATAAACATTGCAATCAATGCTGCTATTGCATATACAACTTCAATTCCCATCGCAATCCATAATAAAGTTTTTGCAGGTTTTTGCATTGTGATTCCTCCTACACGATCTCATTCCTCTGATTGTGATTTTACATCAAAAAAATCTCCAAAGCAATAGGATACTTCTTCATCGCTTAACGGTTCCTTCTTTTCCCGCTCTGCGACCTGTCTCTCTTTCTCCCGCAACGCTTCCTCGTATCCTTTTAACGCAGCAAAAGGCATAAACTGCTTCGCCCGCTCTTCCCTGCTCATTTTAGGTCTTTGTATCATTTCATTTCACCGCTTTTATGACCGCCGATTTGGAGATTCCGCTCCATCGTCATGGCCCCTTCCTCCAGATTCATTCCTTTTAAAATGGCGTTTTTGCCAAATTTGCGTTTGATACCAATCACCGCCTGCTGCATCTTATGTTCCCGCTCCAGTTCCACCGGATCGGAAAACAGGTCATACTGCCGATAGCCTTCTTCCGTCACGCGGTTACAGCAGATATTTACCCTTCGGATCGGCAATGCCGGGTCCTTCAGACGTTCATACAAAGCCTCCACCTGCGGAATAATACTCCGTGCCGAATTAGACGGCGTTGTAAAGGAAACCGTTCCATGCACGCCCGAAATTTTTAATTCGTTGGAATATCCCATATGCAAAGTAACCGACTGTGTCACCAGCCCTTTTTCCACCATGTCCAGGCACAATAAATCCATCATTTCCTTCACAATCAATTTGCCTTCTTCGTGTTCATAATCCCGCATCAAAACCTGTCCGCTGGTAAGACATCGACTCTGTGCCTTATACTTCTTGATATCTTCCATGGTCACCGGCTCCCGCCCCCAGGCATGATCAATCAAAAGTTCCGCATCCACTCCAAAATCATGATACAGCACATCCTCGTCCATATGGGCTACGCCTTCCATCGTAAAAATACCGTAGCGTTCCAACCGCTTCGCAATGCCCGGTCCAACCCGCCAAAAGTCTGTAAGCGGTCTGTGATTCCATAAGGTTTCACAATAAGTTTCTTCGGTCAGTTCCCCAATACGGTCTTCGGAATGCTTAGCCGTAATGTCCAATGCAATCTTAGCCAGGTACAGATTCGTTCCGATCCCGCAGGTCGCCATAATCCCTGTCTGTTCATAGACATCCTTCATAATTGCAATCCCAAGTTCCTTTGCCGTCATCTGATATAGAGATAAATAATCCGTTACATCCATAAAAACTTCATCGATGGAATACACATGAATATCATCCTTGGAAATATACTTCAAATAAATCTCATAAATATTCGCCGACACCTCGATATACTTCTTCATACGGGGAGGGGCCGTGATATATTGAATATGCCTCGGAATCTCAAACACCCTG
>JAFUNC010000016.1 GCA_017473115.1 Lachnospiraceae bacterium | reverse complement strand
TTAAATCATTTGTCCGTTCAAAATCAACATCTAGCTAATTTTTCCGTTTTACTTTGTTTAGGTTTCTTTCTCTGAATTAATTCTCTTGCAGTTGTTCGCTGTGCAACTCATAAGCGCTTCGCGCTTATTTCGTCACGTGCGTTCGCACTATCAATCCGTAAGCCATGTCACAATCTCGTGCAAGCACAATTGTGCCCTGTCTTCCGGCTTGGCACCGCTCACTGCTTCTTGAACTTTCAGGGTTGGATTGCTGTTTATTTGTCAAGGTACTTTGTTGCGTTTCGCAGTCGCAACGGATTTATATTAGCACACCGTTTTGACCTTGTCAACAACTTTTTTAAACTTTTTTTCACCGCCTTTTTTCGCGGTGGAATTTGATTGTAGCATTAAGCATTTTAAATGTCAATGCCCAATTTATTCTCTTTTTAGTATGATTTATTCGTGGTAATTTTATACATTTTATATAGAAGAAACTGTTTACAAACGACATTGGAATGAGTTTCTTCTATAGATAGTATTCAAAGATATGTATAGACACAATATTTATGATGAATTAGATTCTGTTATAAATTCAAAGGTACAAATTCTTCCTATATATATTTAAGTTATTTTTAAAAATTAATTATATTTTAATAAGTTAAAACAAAAGTAACCGCCGGTGTTTTAAGCCGACGGTGTTGAAAATATTCTTTTTAAAAACCTTTACTCTAAGGATAATTTTTGAAATAAAACCTTTATATTATTGATAAACCATTTCATATTTTCATTAATTCTTATTTATTAATCAATCTTCTCCATCAAATATCCATATATGTTAGGTGTTTCTACTTTACTTTCATCCTCTGTAAGAAATCTGGTAAGATTATCAAACTGCAGATATCCATTCTCATCCTCCGGCACATAAATTTTTCCGGTTGTTAATTTATAATGATGCTCCTCTGTACTTCCATCAGTAAATGTGACTTTAACAGTAAGTGTTGCACCATTTACCTGATCTACCGTCTCATGATACCCTTCTCTAAGGTCGTCACTTGTACTCCATAAATCTTTGGGAACGGACATTCCAAAATACATTTGACTATTGTACTCTCCTTCATAAGACTGTCCTACAATTGGAGAATACTCATAGTATGCTATCGCCCCGCCTTCATAAACTACATAATAGTCTTCCTGGCCATTTTGTGCATTTTCGTAGTCAGGATCACCTTTATAAACAGGAACAGTCGTGTATAATTCGCACTTATCCGTAGTAATATTGATTTTTTCAATATTATGACCGGAAATCATAAACCTTCCACTTAAATGTGACAAACTACCCTGACCGGCTTCAACCATACTAAGGCCTATTACTTCTCCCGCGCCCGCTCCTTCAGGTAGTTCTGCAGCATGCGCTGTAATTACAAACAAATTATTATTTTCATCTCCCTTTTCCGATGACAGGGATCCCAAAAAACCGCCTGTTACAACCAAAGCAAGCGCTGCACATGCTGCCAATCTGCCTATAAACACTCTTTTCTTTTTCATATTATTATTCCTCACCTTTCTCCGAATCTGAATTTCTGCATCACTAATTTCCGGCGCAAGGGCCTGTTTTAATATCTGATCCAATCTTTCATCTGTCATATCCTAACACCTCCAATTCAATTTTCAGCAGACGTCTTGCTTTGTTCATACGACTTTTGACTGTACCTTCCGGTATATGTAATACTTGTGCGATTTCCTGAACAGACATATTTGCGGAATAATACAGGTGAATAGGCATTCTGTACATTTCCGGCAAATTTGCAACAATCCGTTGAACTGCGTTACTTATATCCATTTGAATAATATAGTTCTCCGGCGAGTTGACTGTTAAATCCTTGACAGTCAAATTACCTTCTTCTTCCATACGGTCAATACTTTCCATAGGTGCTAATCGTTTTCTGTTAGCAGATTTCTTTTTTTTATTCTTCCAAAGCAATATTGATATGGATAATGCATAACTTTTTATATTTTGCCGAAAATCCAAATGCTCTTTTTTCTCCAACAACTTAAGCATGGTATCCTGATACAACTCATCTCCGGATTCTTTATCGCCACATGTCATTCTGCAAAACCTGAGAATGTCTTTTCCGTTGTCCTGAATAAATTGCTCGAATTCATTAGTATTCATTACAAGTTATCTTTTTCCTTTCTACCACCAGCCGGCTGCAGTTTTTAGGCCTTATACCTATATATTGTCGCAACTTTTAATAAAGTTCATTTTTCTATCTTTCATTTAAATATTAAATGGTGGCAATACTACCATGCCACCATTCAAAAATTAACATATACTCATCCGACTTCTTTATACGTAAAATCTGATTTTACTCCCCGCTTATCTCATAAAGAATCTTAAAAATCATAATCCGCTCCCGCGCGCTGTTTCCTTCAAACAAATCACTGCAATCGAGTTCATCATAAAACTCCAACTCATCTACAGTCATAAGATACGAAATATATTCTTCCGACGGATAATAAAAGAACAACATCACTTCCCGCGGGTTCTCATAATAGGATTCTACAATCCTTGCCATCACTTTGTGAAGCAATTCCACAGAAAACGGATTAAAAAAATAGCATCGGTTCACGCCCGCCGGCACTTTATACCCTTCTGCCCGCGCCGACACAAACTCTGTCCTTGTTCTTGAAACAGCTGTTTTCTGATTGGACACCGCTCCTTGATAAATGCGTTCATCATATTCAACACCGATGGTATTTGCCTTCGTTTGATAAGCAAGATAAAAGTCAACACGCCCTTTGCCGCAACCATAGTCCAAAACTACGTCTTTTTTACCGATCAAACCGCTGTTTGCCAACCGTTCCAAAACATTGTAGGGTGTGGGTTCGTACGGATAACGATATTGATCGGCCCCTGAATCGTCCCTGCCGGTGGTTTTAATATGTAAGAGTTTGTCCCATGTATTTTCGTTATCTGTCATTGTTCGCCTCTGTAAATTATATTGTATCTTCTTTTTTGCCCGCATTAAATATTTAAACTGACCTTATTATATGCCTTTCCGATTGTAATCACAATATTAGATACACACTTATTTTTATAAAAATGAAACTTCTTTCATCTTTGTATTGACAAACATATGCATAACTCTTAAAATGAAACCATATTCATTTTTATTGTGTTGTAAGTTTTTATATATTGACTGAACCTATATCTTTTATATGCGAGACAATATATATAACGAAACAACACACATCAGAAAGGAAACAATATGCCAAAAGTAACGCAGGAATACATACTCAATAAAAAGAAAAAAATCATTGACGCAGCCTACGAACTCTGCTTGGAAAAGACGGTCAGTACCGTGACGATGCAGGACATTATCAACCGCACGGGGCTGAGCCAGGGCGGAATTTACCGCTTTTATAAGGATATTGATGAAATCTTTGGTGATATGCTGGCGGATATGCGCCAAAGAGTCACCATCAAAGACGAACTGGACGCCATTCTTGCCAAAGCGGACGAATATAGTGCCGGTGAAGTTGTTGACCGGGTCTTTGATATGCTGGCAGACAACATGGAAGCAGAGTTGATGGGTATCCAGAAGATTGACCTGGAAATGTCGGTGCTGGCCATGAACGCACCCGAACGTGTGGATAAAATCCTTGCCGGCGCCAAGGGTGTGGGCAACAAGGAATACCTAATGTACCGCACTTCGGAATATTTTGGCCAAAAAATGGAAGCCGGCACTTTCACACCCCGACTGGAACCGATGGAAATCCTTGCTTATATCTCTTCCGCCTACACCGGCATTCAAACGGCCTGCATTGTACAGCAGTGTTACAACAAAATGCGTGCGGACGAAATGTTTCAACCCAAAAGGAGATTCCGCGTCCTTGCAACAACCGTAAAATATCTTATGGGCATAGAGGAATAATTACTTTTATCAATGATTTTATTACAAATATGTAATCGTACACATCAAATAAGAATAGGAGGCTTTTATTATGAAGAAACTCACAATTCCCGAATACATTACCGGCGAATATGCTGTAGGAACCGAGTGTTTCAGCATAACCGACAATAGCCGTACCGAGATTCTCGGCCCGGGAGAAGGCCCGCGAAAAATCGCCGTACGCCTTTATTATCCCGCCGACAAAGCAAGCGTGACCGGCTTGGATAAGGCGGACGTTTTCTCCGAGAGAAAGTTAAAAGCCCTTGCAAAGGCTTACCATATGAAGGTAAAAGACCCTTCTATTTTAAAAGCAGATTACTATGAGAATGTCCCCTATATAGAAAATAAGAAGTTTCCTCTTATCATCTATAACCATGGCTATAACGCTTATGTGGAGTGCAACACCTTTCTCTGCTGTCTGCTGGCGTCCAACGGCTATATCGTTGCTTCCGTAGGGCATGCATATGAAGCAGTGGTGAACGAATACGACGACGGCAGTTTCGACTTGTATGATAAGCACATCAATAAAATTATGTACGACAAAGGTGTCCTGAAAGCCGTCCTTGACCAGAAAAAAGTATTGAAAGCGAAAGGTACTCCCGAAGAATTATTCGAGAAATTTGATGCATTCCAGAAAAAACACTGCACCTATATCCTTAAGCGTATCCCTCAATGGGCACAGGATACTATGCAGGCCGTTCATACCTTAAAAGAAAAATACGCCGACCGCATTGATTTCTCCAAGGGCATCGGTGCCACAGGCCATTCTTTAGGCGGTGCTACCGCTTACTACCTCTGCCATCACGAAGAAGATTTTGTCTGCGGTATCAACATTGACGGCGGCGTATTCGGCGAGTACGACGGAATGATTATGAAGAAGCCCTTCCTGCAGATTTGTTGTAAAGAAAACTACAACGTGGAAACCCGTTCCCTGATTGCTACCGAAGCTCCTGTACAGTGTGAAGTTTTCGAAGATATGAAGCACTTAGGCTTTACCGATGCCAAATTCTACATTCCTTTTAAATCTCTTGCGGGCAAAATGCCTCCTTTGGAAATGCACGAGAGATTATCGAATTTGCATTTGGATTTCTTTGAGAAGTATTTGAAGAATTGCTAAAATTTTAGATATACATTTTTATAATGTGCTGTATAAATATATAAAACAAACAAAATCCCAAGGCTTAAAAACCTTGGGATTCTTTCTTTAAATTTGATCTAAACCATACTTGGCTTCCAGTGTACGGAACCACTCTTCTACACCTTCACCACCAACCAAAAAAGTATATTTTGTTTGTATATATATTGAACCATCATCCGTAGCATAAAACTCATAAGATGCTTCCGTATCTGTATAAACAGATATTATATATTTTAAATTATCATACTCGTGGTCCATTTCCTTAATCGTCAAAGGGGACTTTTCTATGATACATATGGTATCCGTAAGTTCCTGCAAAGTGCATATATCTTCTTCATCCAAATCGAAACGAATGTATTCGTTATCCCCTACACGATCGGTACAGTCCTCTCCGTGCCCCTTTTCTGCATTGACAAGTTCTGCAAAATAATTCTCACCGGGCGTTCTGGCATAAAGTTTGAACGATACATCCTCTGTTTCTTCCATCTCTTTTATCCATTCTTTTAAAGCATCGTCATAGTCCAGGAACTGGCCTTGCGTATCCACAATTTTATTGGGCCAGAATGAATAATTCCAAGTCGTCAGAAGATTACCATCTTTATCATACAAGTTCATCTTATATCCTTCATAACCCACACTATTGGATTCCCAAGGTAAAGGTTCCGGCTTAATTTCTTCTTTTATCTCTTTTAAAGCCAAAACTTCTTCCTCAGTAAGCACAATCAACAATTCCTCTTCGTACTTCCCTTCGTAGGAATCTACAATTTCTATGGAAGTAACTTCATCCAAATATCCCAAATCTAGTTCTATATCCGACATTTCAGATTGACTTATTTCTTCTTGTGTAATTATCATGCCTGTTTCTGAACTTTCTTCCGGCATAGTCATATTACCGGGATTTAATCCCGTACAACCGGACAGAAAAAATATGGTTGCCAAACTTGTTAAAAGTACTCTCTTCATGTTGAATTCTCCTCTTTTACTGGGGTTTAATTGTCAGGGCAAAAGTATCCGGAATCTCTTCAAACAATACAACTTCGTCTTCATATGAATCAAATCTGATTTCTAAATGATTTTCTTCTCCAACTTCAAGAAGCGCAACCGTAATAGGCTCCCCGTCATCTTCTTCATCATAATAGAAATAACAGGAATTATCCCAAAGTATACCTTCGGAAACAGTCATTCTTTCAGCTTCTTCTGCTATTCTGTCCTCTAATGTGCCTTCTTTTGCTGTGAGATTAACATTTACTTTCGTGCCGTCTTCCAAATCATAATGAGTAGACCAATCTATTTCTCCGGAAGGGCATCCTGCATTTGGCCCCTCAATAACAATCCAATAACCTCGATAAACAAAACTTCCTTCTTTCCATGCACCGGTGTCACCACCCATCATATTATCATACAAACTATACAGCAAATCACAACCGGACAAGCCTATACTACCTAACAGAAATACTACAACCACAATACCTTTTACAAATGCTTTTTTCATTGTTTACTCCTCTTTTACCTATCCGTTTTTATTACAAATTAAAATAATCGAAATTTACGCAATCCGCCTCGAATTCACTCCAAAAACTTTCCTGATTAATGAAATAATCTATACTTTCATCGTAGATTTCGGACTCTTCATCTATACCATGAGGTTCAATATAGGATATATGGTCTTCTACAGTGTAGTACTCTTTTTTACCATAATAATTATAACTATAGTCAACATTCTCAATGGCCGCAATGTAATTGGATGCATGGCAATGGATACTGTCTGTCAGTATGGCTATACTAATCGCTTCTCCCTTATATTCATCCGACTGCAGATATTGATCCAGCACCTCATAAGCATTCCTAATTTCCCCGGCAACATCCTCATTGGAATTCGAAATCAAATATAAGCGGTATTCTACAACTACAGGATTTGTACAATTCACAACACACTGTCGATACTCTAAAACACTTTGGTCTACATTCTCCGTTAACAAATCCGGCAATGTTTTATCCTGCAACAAGTCTTTAATTTCTTCCGTGGAATATTCCGTATTCTCTTCCGAAGACAAATCTGTACCGTTCTCTTCTATATCATATCCCGGTTCTTTACTTGGCAACATGTTTCCTATCATGCTTCCCAACATATTGCAACCTGATAAGCCTATACTTCCTAACAGAACTGCTATTGCAATGCTGCCTTTTACAAATGACCTTTTCATTTTTATCCCCTTATATTGCTTTTTATCAAACGTGTTAAAACTACTTCTTTTATTTCAGAATTTTGATCTCTACCTATAACACTGCATCAAACCATAAAAGGTTGCAGATGATATAAAAATCCCCTTTTATCAGACTTATAAATCTGACAAAAGGGGCTTACTTTATTCCGCCTCTTCTTTCAGCAACTCTTCTTCCTCATCCTCTTCTTTCGTCTTAAAAGCCATCATCGCCGAAAAGTTGCCTTTGTACATAATAACATCATACTTTTCGACCTTAGTGGCTATCGCATATAAGTCAGCCGTAATAGGAATCGTATGAATTCTTGGATTTCCATCGCGGTTACATACACCAAGGTACATCGTTTGACTTTCTGTCGTAAGCTGACCGGTGTAACGCGCTGTTTCCGGTGTATTAATTATCGTGGTATTTTCCGTGCTGATAACAATTGCCTTTTTCTTCGTAAAATTCTGTCGTTCTTTGTCGAAAATCTTTTTATTTCTTAAATTGGCAACCATTAAAATTACCGCAGTTACCACCAGCATTAAAATACTCAAAACAATATGTACCGCTTCAAACTCCGTCATCCAGCCCACAATCATAGCCATTGCTGCCGCTACCAAAAACAGCATAGCATAGAAAGGGCGTCCGGTGAGCGTCTTTTTATAAGATCTTTTCAGACGCTTAAAATCAATGTCTGTTAAAGGCTCTTCCGGCCCGTCAATCTCTTTTAACCAATTTGCGGTGGTTTCGTCTTTGACAGGATTTCCTTTCGGGCCTTTTACCTGATTGACGGAACCGATGATTGCACCGACAATACAGCAAACCAGTGTTACAAACAAACATAAAAATTCAACCATTTTATTACCTCACGCGTACATAACTGCATTTTTATACAACTGAAAACAAGTTACCATACCAAGAACATAACATATTTGGATGTGCAAAACAATTAAAACACACCCAGCACGAAACATCCTATCGCATTAATTCCGATATTTGCCGCAATGTGAATCACCCAGGAGCCTAAGAAACTGTCGCACTTCTCCGCCGCAAAATTCAAAATCACGCCGGCCACATATAACAGGAAAATAACCAGGAAAAACACCCAAAGATTAAACCAACTTGTAACGATTCCGATATGATATATCGCAAAGCAAATTGCACTTAAGTGATAAGCCAATTGGCGATAGCCGAGTTTTTTAACCTGTAAAAATAAAAGTCCGCGAAAGAAAATCTCCTCCAGAAACGAATTAACTGCGGATATGTACAATGCCACGTACAGAAAATTATCAACGCTTACCTTTTCCTTATTTAAAAGACTGTCCTGAATCTGATTGGAATCCACGTAATCCTGAATCAAGGCATACGCACCTAAAATAACGCCGATAGTCAGCAATGCAATCACACTGCTTACGGCAAAGGCCTTTTTATTTTTTATGATAAAATGACCTTTTATCTTCTCATCCTTAAAAATAAGATAAAATAGTACCACGCTTCCGAAAAACATAGTGATTTTAATCACAGATTTCCAGATATATCCGGGCTGAAGAACACTTTCCACCGCACACATCACTGCCACGGCAATCACCGCGGAAATGATAATTGTGAGAAGTTTCTTGGTTTGATCGGTTCTGTGTTTTGTCATAAATTTTACCTCTGTAAATCCCTCTTAATACGTTAGTTTAAAAGAATGAATGATTGGAAAAGCAACTTCCAATTTCGGAGTTACAATCGTCATATCATATGCATAGTGTAAATTATCCGGATGATAAAATCTCACCGTATAGTTATAGGAATGATCATATTTGTGATATACTTCCGAAGCAATGAAATACAAATCTTCCGACTCGTAATAGTAGCAAAATCGGTTTGTTCCATTAGTAAGGCAATATATACCTTCATAGGAATTTGTTTTGTAGGAAGCCAATACACTGTAAGCCTTTGCCCTGTTAATATTCCAAAAATCGTAATCCTCGTCCGTAATAGACAATATTCCGTTTCATCAGGAGATATAATATGACAATTAAAAACGTTATAAGCGCTATTATTAAAACAACTACCGGAATTATGATTTTTAATTTTTTCATCGCTTCTCTTTATAATATAAGGCTTACTAATATACTTACCAAAAAATATTACAAATAATCCCTGTTTTACTCTCTCCAGGGGCGTTTCTTACCAAACCAGCCGTTCTGCTCCCAGTACTCTTTTTCTACAGGCGACGACCCCATACCTGCCGACTGCATTCCTCCCATCACCTTAAACATAAAACGGGTTTTTATGCCGACCCAAGGCTTTTTACCTACGGAAAGTTTCCGCGCAAGTTTTGCCGTATCTTTGTCAATTTTAGCCTTTTTCTTTTCACTTACGCCGTCCCAACTCATCGCCTGCACTGCGACGCCATAAGACCTGATATAAGGCACACCCCAATAAAAGAGTGTATTGGTAATATCCTTAATCGCGGACTTCATGCCGGTTCCGGCAGCGGCAGAAACCACCACCGCCCTTTTGGAAAACATACACTTCCTGGGTCTGTGTACCATCCAGTATGAAAAAGTCAAATCGATAAAAGACTTCATGGGGGCAGACGCGTGCATACAATAGGTAGGTGTGGTAAAAATCAATACATCCGCGGTTTCCACAGCATCCATGATTTTACGTTTCTCGCCATAAAACGGACACTTTGCATCATCTTCAATACAATTATAGCAACCCAGACAAAAATGATTCAAGTCTTTCGGCAAAAAGAATTCCTGAATTTCATTACTTTCCTGCATTTTATCTGCAATCATTCTTCCGATATGATAAGAACTGCCCTTGTGATTCTGTCCGTGTATCAGTACGACTTTCATTTGTATCCCTCCTAAACCTGATAATTTCTGTTAAACTGTCGGATATGTTGCTCCAAAAGTCTCAACGCCTCTACTTCCCTCTCCGGATGACGGTCGCAAAGCGTCAGTAACATATAAATCGGTGCATAAAATTGTATTGCCATCACGTTCACATCGTCTCCGGCAAGAATTGCTTCGCCGGTAAGAATTGTAAACATCATTGCCTGGTAAGATAACGGACCATCCACATATTGCTGCGTATACAATTGCGATAATTCCGGGTTACGGAACTGCTCCATCGTCAACATTTTGCGGAATCGACCGGCATATTCATCATGCAGAAAGTATGAAAACAAACCGATACCCATTTGTACTAATGCATCCTCTGATATTCCGGCAAACATTTGAGCGTCGGCAGTTGCATCGTTGCCATTCATATTAAGGGCTTCCGCCTGCGCATCATATCTTTGCTTCATTTCATCTAAAATTGCATTAAAAATATCCTGCTTACTTTTATAATGTTTATAAAGAGAAGGAGCCTTAATTCCTACCGCTTCCGCAATCTGAGCAACAAACACGTTTCCGTACCCTTTTTCGGCAAATAATGTTAATGCTTCATCCATAATTCGTTGTTTTGTATTCATAATTTCACCTCTTTGGCTAATTGTTGTTAGCCTTATTGTAGGCTAATTTGAATTAGCCGTCAAGATATTTTTAAATATTACTATTTTAAAAATCAACTTTCTTTTGTCACAATTTGTCGACGTCTTAAGGCTTTTGTCATAAATATTATCTTGATATAATAAAGCCGGTAGCACTTGGCTACCGGCAATCGTGTTACAGGATGGTTGGCCTCCTATCTACATAGGATAAGGAGGTGATGCTTATGAAAAATCATTTTGATTTCAAGGATATGCTGACTTTCGGCATATTTCTTCTGGCATTGCTCACATTTGTTTTTACATTTTGTCAGTAAGGATATATAAGTAAAAAACCTCCCCTGTACTTTGCCCGAGTCAGGAAGGTTTTTTACTTCTACACTTGGCCAACCACACTGTGGCGATTGCCTTTTTATGATTGTATTATAACAAATCTATCAGATATTACAAGTTATTTATATTAAATCTGTCCTATCTCCAAAATCCATCCGCTTCGCGTCTGTCGTGCTACGCACTTCTGATTTTGTCGATATCGCACTGAAAAAAGAAAATACTCACTTCGCTCGTGCTTTCTTTTTTCTTATGCGTGCGATAAATCTACGCTTCTGACGGCCTCTCGCACTTTTAAAACAAAAGTGGGAGATACGGAAAGTTCATCAATTCCCATACGCAAGAATCTCTCTGTCAGGCTGGTATCTGCTGCCAATTCGCCGCAAATTCCAATCCAGGCGCCGTGTTTATGAGCACTCTGTGCGGAGAATTCAATCAGTCTTAAAATTGCCTCATGGTGAGTATCGCAGAATTCTTCTATTTCGGGGTTCTGACGGTCCACTGCCAATGTATACTGGGTCAAATCGTTGGTTCCCACACTGAAGAAGTCTACCATAGGTGCCAACAAATCACTGATTACGGCTGCTGCCGGAGTCTCGATCATAATACCAAGTTCCACTTTTTCAGCCATTTCCACGCCTTCTGCAGCAAGTTCATCACGAACCTCACTACAGATTGCAAGAATCTTCTCAAGTTCACTAACGCTTGTAATCATCGGGAACATAATCCCAAGATTACCGTATGCTGATGCACGATATAACGCGCGAAGTTGAGTCTTAAAAATTTCCGGTCTGGTCAGGCAAATGCGGATTGCACGATAACCAAGAGCAGGATTTTCTTCCTTTGCAAGGTTAAAATAATCCACCTGCTTGTCGGCGCCGATATCCAGTGTACGGATGATAACCTTTTTGCCTGCCATGCTCTCAAGCACCTTTTTATAGGCTGCAAACTGCTGCTCTTCTGTAGGATAGTCGTTGCTTTCCAGATATAAAAATTCACTTCGGAATAAGCCGATTCCACCGGCATCGTTTAAAAGCACTGCACCGATATTGTCTACGCTGCCGATATTAGCATAGATATTAATCTTTTTACCGTCCAAGGTAACGTTTTCTTTGCCTTTTAACTCCTGCAAAAGTTTCTTCTTTTCTTCATCTTCCTTCTGCTTCTTCTCAAGTCTGGCCGTAGTTTCTTCATCGGGACTAATGAATATTTCTCCGGTAAAACCGTCTACAATTGCACTGTCGCCATCTTTTATTTCAGATAAAAATGCATCGCCTAAGCCGATAATCGCAGGGATATTCATATTTCTGGCTAAAATCGCGGTATGTGAATTGGAAGAGCCATGTGCAGTTACAAAAGCGAGCACCTTTTCCTTGTCTAAAAGCACCGTCTCACTGGGAGCCAAATCATCAGCACAAATAATAACCTTATCATCGCCCAAAGCATTGTCACTTCCGCCTGCCTGAAGATTACGAATCAAGCGGTTTGAAATATCCCGAATATCTGCTGCACGCTCTTTCATGTAAGCATCGTCCATAGCGCTAAACATTTCCGCGAAATTATCTGAAGTCACCGCTACGGCATACTCTGCATTTACGGACTGTGTCTCAATGATATTACAGATAGAATCATTGTAATCCAAATCCTCCAACATCATCATATGAATTTCAAAAATCTGGGCGTTGGCTTCTCCTACTTCTTTTAAAGCCTTGTCATAAATCTCCTGCAACTGCGCCGTTGCCTGCGCTTTTGCATCTTCCACACGTTGCTTCTGCGCATCGATATCGTCAATTCTCTCTCTTTTTACAGAGACTTCCTGACGCTTAAAAATCGATATTTTACCAATGGCTACTGCCCCGTAAACACCTTTGCCGGTATATTTCTTCATAATCCGCCTCCAAACTACAGTATATGGCAGGATAACCCTGCCATACACTATTCACTATACACTTTTATAATCTTTTGATTACTCGCCGAAACCGCTTTCAAACATGCCTGCAATTTCATCAAGCACTGCCTGCTCATCTACACCGTCACATACGATTTCTACAGTGCTGCCGCATTTGATGCAAGCAGACATAATCTGCATAACAGCCTTCGCATTTACGCTTTTTTCGTTTACTTTTAAAGTTACGTTACATTCTTTATGAGCTGCTGCCGCCTTAGCAAGAAGACCTGCGGGACGCATATGCATTCCCTGGGCATTGATTACGTTTACTGTTTTTGCTACCATAATTTTCCTCCGTTTTAAAGCGATTTCACGCCAATTTCTTTTATATTAATATTATCCGATTTTTCATGTATTATTTCAACTATTCAGAACCATATTCACATGGCTCTGAATAGTTTTATAAAATTTTACTGAACCTTCTTCTTTAACAATCCAAGTAAAAGCATACCTACGATAGAACCTGCTGCTAATGCAAGGAGGTAGAAAGGCCAGTTTCCAACTACAGCGAATACGAAGATACCGCCGTGAGGTGCCATAAGTGTACAGTTAAATGCCATGGAAAGTCCGCCGGCTACTGCTGCACCAATCATACAAGAAGGAATTACTCTTAAGGGGTCTGCTGCTGCGTAAGGGATTGCACCTTCTGTGATGAAGGAAAGACCCATAATATAGTTAACAGGACCGCTCTTTCTCTCTTCATCTGTAAATCTGTTCTTGAAGAAAGTTGTTGCAAGTGCAATTGCGATAGGAGGAACCATACCACCAACCATAACTGCTGCCATTACATCATAGTTTCCGGAAGCAATTGCTGCTGTACCGAATACGTAAGCTGCCTTGTTGAAGGGACCACCCATATCAATTGACATCATAGCGCCCAATACGCAACCAAGAAGAACTTTACTGCTGCCGCCCATGTTGGTTAAGAAATCAGCAAGGGCTGTGTTTAACATACCCATAAAAGGATTTACT
This sequence comes from Lachnospiraceae bacterium, assembly GCA_017473115.1. Lineage (GTDB taxonomy): Bacteria > Bacillota > Clostridia > Lachnospirales > Lachnospiraceae > UBA3766. Next base: position 3,690 of record JAFUNC010000016.1, on the reverse strand, counting down.
GCACACATAATTACTGCAATCAAACCAAGACCTGCAAGAGGATAAATTAATACGGGCTTAATTCCGTTTAATGCATTAGGCATCTTGTCACAAAGTTTTTCAAGACCAAGCATTAAATAGCCGCCTACAAAACCTGCGAATAATGCGCCAAGGAAACCGGAAGGAATGTCGCCGCCAATGCTTGCGAAAGTACATCCCAAAGTTGCCATGTAACCGCCTACGAGACCAACCAGGAAACCGGGTCTGTCTGCAATACTCTTAGCAATAAACGCTGCAAGTACGGGAACCATAAAGTTAAAAGCGAATCCGCCCACATTCTTAAAGAATGCCGCTGCTGCTGTGTAAGTACCGAAGTTACCGTCTTGAGGAGCACCTGCGATAGTATCGATTAAGAATGCAAGTGCGATAAAAATACCGCCTGCTACGGTGAAGGGTAACATATTGGATACACCGTTCATCAAATGCTTGTAAATCTTTCTTCCGAAACCTTCTGTTTCTTTAGAAGATGCATCTGCTTTTGCACCCTGATGCTTGTAAACGGGAGCATCACCGGATACGATCTTATTGATTAATTCTTCGGGCTTCTTAATACCGTCAGATACCTTGGTTGCAATTAACTTCTTGCCATCGAAACGGGACATTTCAACACTCTTGTCTGCTGCTACGATAATACCGTCGCACTCTTCGATTTCTTTAGCGGTAAGAACATTCTTTGCACCGCCGGAACCGTTGGTTTCTGCTTTTACGGTGATTCCAAGCTTCTTGCCTGCTTTTTCAAGGGCTTCTGCTGCCATATATGTATGAGCAATACCGGTAGGACATGCGGTTACCGCAAGTACACGGAATGTTGCTTCAGACTTAGGTTCTGCCACTGCTGTTGCCTCCTCGGGATATTTTTCTTTCTCAGTTGCATCAATGATATCCAGGAATTCCTTTGCATCCTTCGCTGCGAGTAATTTGCCGCGGAACTCTTCGTCCATAAGAATGGTCATCAATCTGGATAAAACTTCCAAGTGCACATCTCCGTCATTGGGAGCCGCAATCATGAATAAAAGGTTGGAAGGCTGCTCATCCAGCGCTTCGTAATCCACACCTGCGGGAACAGTCATGGCTGCCAATGAAGGCGCCTTTACCGCTTCACTCTTTGCATGAGGAATCGCAATACCCTCACCTACTGCTGTGGAACCCATTTCTTCACGTGCAAGAATGCCCTTTTTGTAAGCATCCGCATCTGCAATGTTCCCACCCTTAACCTGCAAATCAACCAGCATATCAATGGCTTCTGTCTTTGTTGCAGGGCTTGCGTTCAACGCAATACTATCTGTTTTTAATAAGTCAACAATACGCATTTAAAATACCTCCTTAAAATCTATGACTGCAATTGTGCAAGCAGTCGGTCAATATCTTCTCTCTTTGCAAGGCCGTCCGAAAACGCCGTTGCTCCTCCTGTTGCCGTTCCCAACTTCAAGGCGAACTCGTAATCATCATCCTTAGATCCTGCAAGGAATCCGGCCACCATGGAATCACCGGCTCCTACAGAATTTCGTACGGTCCCCTTACATACATCGCAAAAATGCTCTTTGCCGTTTTCGTCAATGAGCAACGCACCGTCTCCGGCCATTGAGACCAGTACATTTCTTGCTCCCATTTCCTGAAGTTTTCTTGCATACTGTGCAATTTCTTCATTGGTCTGTAAGGTTATGTTAAATAACTCGCCAAGCTCATGATTGTTGGGCTTAACAAGGAAGGGTTTATATTTCATCACACGGAGTAAAAGTTCTCCGGTTGCATCTACAACTGCCTTAATGTTTTTACCGCTTAAATACTGTAAAATCTGTTCGTATATATCTGCTGGCAGTGTATTGGGAATGCTTCCCGCCAAAACAATGGTGTCACCGTCCTGCAAGCAATCCATTTTGGCAAAGAGTGCTTTGATGGCATCCTCTGTAATGTGAGGACCCTGTCCGTTTAATTCGGTTTCCTGTGAAGATTTGATTTTTACATTGATTCTGGAAAAACCATTTTCAAGATGTACAAAGTCGGTTTCAATCCCTGCTTCCTGCACGCCCTGTTCAATGGCAACTCCGGTAAATCCGGCTACAAAACCAAGGGCAATGGAGGGCATATCCAATTCTTTTAACACCATGGATACGTTAATGCCTTTACCACCGAAGTAGATTTCTTCGCTGTTGCTTCGGTTTGTGGCTCCGATTGTCATTTCTCCGGTTCTTACCACATAATCAATGGCGGGATTAAAAGTAACTGTGTATATCATGTTATAAAACCTCCTTCACGGATGCCTCCGTCTGATATTTCTTATTTTCTAATTTATCTGTAATGATTTTACCTTCTGACAAAGGTGCGAAGGTAATTGCTGTAATTCTGTCAAATTTAGAATGGTCTGCAAGGAAGAATACTTCACGGCTGTGCTTCACTGCCGCTTTCTTCACTTCCGCTTCTCTTTTATCGGGGGTAGTAAGTCCTGCGTTAAAAGAGATACCGTTTACACCAAGAAAACTCTTGGTAAAATTGTATTCGCCTAAGGAAAGTACACAAGCCGCTCCGACTAAAGCTTCCGTAGTACCTTTTACCTCGCCTGCGGGAACAAATACTTTAAAACCTTTCAACGCTAGTTTCTTTGCGTGGATAAAACCGTTGGTCACAAAGGTTGCATCCACCTTGGGTATGTAAGGAATCATTTTTTCCGTTGTTGTTCCGGCGTCCATATAGATGAAGTCACCGTCTTCGATTAAAGAAGCTGCATATTTGGCAATTGCTTCTTTTTCTTCTGCAAAAAGTTTCTCTTTCTCATCTACGTTACGCTCTGTCATGGCAAATGTGCTGTCCGTATTGGATCTTGCACCGCCTCTGACCTTAATCAGCGCGCCCTTTTCATCTAAATAAATCAAGTCACGTCTGATTGTGGATTCGGAAGTATCCAACATGGTACACAATTCTGCCAATGTCGCACTTCCCTGTCGATTGACAATTTCTAAAATACTTGAATAACGATCTTCTGTAAGCATGGCCGGCCTCCATTTTATGTTTCTTCCCATTCACGTCTGAATGATTTTGGAAGATTTTGATTGTTTATGATTGTATAATGCCATAAAAAAATGGATTTGTCAACACCAAATCTTTCATTTTCTTTCACTTTCTTTCAGAATCTTTCACCTTTTTTGAGTATTTTTGACTTTTTTTGACATTTTCTATATAAAAAGTGCCTCTTTTAAGAATACTTACATATCTTATAGTAAAAACAAGGAGAATTCATTGTATGAATCAATGTAATCAAACCAATTCCGACAATTGTTGTCGTCACAATAATTCTTGTAACCAATCTTTTAACACATGTCGAAGATGCCCTATCTGTCCGCCGGGTCCTCCCGGACCGCAAGGACCTATGGGCCCTCGTGGGCTTACCGGCGAAACCGGACCTGTGGGACCTCAAGGACCTGCCGGAGAAGCCGGGCCTGTGGGACCTCAGGGACCCGCTGGGGAAACCGGACCCGTTGGACCTCAAGGACCTGCCGGCGAAACCGGACCTGCCGGGGAAGCAGGACCTGTCGGGCCTCAGGGACCTGCAGGCGAAGCGGGACCTGTCGGACCTCAAGGACCTGCCGGCGAAGCGGGACCTGTCGGACCTCAAGGACCTGCAGGCGAAGCGGGACCTGTCGGACCTCAAGGACC
>JAFUNC010000015.1 GCA_017473115.1 Lachnospiraceae bacterium | reverse complement strand
AATACATTGGTTAGTAAGTATTCTGTTGTATCTTGCGCAAGAGTACACTATTTCGTGGTCAATGAAATAGGACTAGAACATCAAGAAACCCTTTATTTTACTAGCTTTCCTGTTGTTGCTCCCATTATAACTCGTGAACATCCCCTGTACAATACCACCGGTCAGTTCCAACAGTCTTTCGTCCGTAACCCGGATTGTTAATGCTCTTTTCTTTTCGGAATAATTATAGTTAATATCAACAATTTCCACACTGTATGTTTCACAAGTTCCGCTGATTGCCGAAATAATATAGGCATCTCCCAGTTTAATGTCCTGTTTCAACGCAACATTCATAGGCTCTGTAATTGTATCTTCCAACCACTCTTCTTTTACAATCTCTCCATAGATGCCATTTGCGGTATTATCACTAATCTCTGCTATTTTTTTATCTGTATCATACTGAATCAATCCGGTAATGGAGCCCGGTTCTCCCTCTTCACCACGATTGATGGAAACAATGGAAGTTTCATACAAAGCACCGCTGGAAATGCTTACCAGTTCATTGGTATCCGCATCTCTTACCGCATGTCCCAATGCGGCATATTCCCCGTCTTCTTCCACAAAAGTCATAGTGCCAACACCCTGTAAACTGTCACGAATCCAGGCACCGATTTTATAACTTCCGTCCTGTGCCAATTCCGGTTTGACATCCAATTGAAGTTCTTCTTCCTCACGCATTATGGTTAGATGTAACACCTCACCCCCGCAATTCTCAACCAATTCCGTAAAATCTTTTTTCCGTACAACATCTTCCCCATTTACCCTTGTGATATAATCTCCCGATTGCAAAAGATTCTCGCAGGGTTTCGCGGTTTTTCCGCCTGCAGATTCAAAATCTCCTATATCAATCACATATACACCATCTATTTTGACATAGATACCAATAGTCTGTCCGGAAGGTATTACCTGATAAGTATCCACCGGTTCAATACGAACAGTTTTATACGGCAACACTCCCAATAATTTTAAATCGGCACAATAGGAACCAGTACCAACACCGCTTAACACAACCTCTTTCGAAAAATCTACCTTCACTGTTTTATTGATACCTTCGTTTTGACTGAAACTTTCTACTGCAGGTTCAATATATCCCCCTGTCTCCACACTTTCACGATACAATTCACCTTTGACGGGTACTCCAAAATCAATTCTCTGCTCTCTGCCGCTCTCTACATAAATCACCTCAGGCATACAATTCCATTCATAGATATAAAAGGCTGCAAAAGCAACTACCGAACCAAAGCCAAGCATAAAACATAAGACTCTCCTGCACATTTTCATTCTTTTATATTTCATAAAACCATTATCAATTTCTCCCATAGCAGCCTCCAAAACAATATAATAAAAAAGAAGGACTTTCGTCCTTCTTATTATGTGAAAATATTTGGATTTTACTTATCCATTTTTTGTATTTTGTGCCTGTATTTTTAATTCTTTAGCATTTTCCAAAACTGCTCCGGTAATTACCTCGCCGCCAAGGAGTCTTGCCACTTCATTTAATGCACCTTCATCTGTCAACGGCTTAATATCCGTAACGGTCTTACCGTTTTGTTCACTCTTTTCGATACAATAGTGCGAATCTGCCATTGCCGCAATCTGGGGCAAATGCGTGATACAGATAATCTGATGGCTCTTGGAAAGCAGCCCCAGTTTCTCGGAAACTTTCCATGCGGTCTTTCCGCTGATACCACTGTCAATCTCATCGAAAATCAATGTATTGATATCATCCCGCTTTGCAGAAATTGTCTTAATTGCAAGCATAATACGCGAAAGTTCACCGCCGCTGGCAACTGCCGATAACGGTCTTAATTTTTCTCCGGGATTGGTTGAAATCATAAAAATAACCTTATCCTTGCCATTGACGCCAATCTGTTCCGCTTCCTCAAACAATACCTGAAACTCAGCCTGCATAAAATTCAAATCATGCAGTGCTTCCACAATTTCCTGTTCCAGTTTCAACGCTTCTTTTTTACGCAATACACTGAGTTCTTCCGCATAATCTGCCAGCAAAACCTGTTTTGTTTCCAATTCCTTTCCGATGCGTTCGCTTTCTTCCCGTGCGTTTTCCAGACGATAAATATAATTCTTTCGCTCTTCGGCATAATCCAAAATTTTATCAATGGATTTACCGTATTTCATCTGCAGATGATTAATCAAATCCACTCGCTCACGAACACGGACAAATTCACGTTCATCAAACTCATCCGCTTCCAGAACACCGCTTAAGTCGTGGGATAAATCACGTAAAAGAGAATCTACATCTGACATTCTCGCCTCATATTCTTCCAAATCCGGATCCAAAGCAGACAAGTGATTCATTTCCCGTAAAGCACGATTCAAACTGTTCTCACAGCAGGCATCCTCTTCCTTCAACAATTGTAAAACACGTGAAAGTCCTTCTTTTACCTTACCACTGTTTTCCATCTTTCGAAGATTTTTTTCCAGTTCCTCTAATTCTCCCGGCACTAATTTGGCTTTTTCGATTTCATCCACCTCAAAGCGCGCAAAGGAAAGTTCCCGTTCCCTCTGCTCCGGTGATAATTCCGGTGTATCATAACTTCTCTTTAATTCCAAATACTTTGTATATTCTTCCTTTAAACTCTCTTTTTTATCCGTCAGTGATTTGTCGCCGAACGAATCCAAAATATCCAAATGCTTTTTATCCTGTAAAAGACTCTGGTAATCATGCTGCCCGTAAATATCCAATAAAATCGGCGCCAATTCTTTTAATACCGATGCTGAAACCGTTTCCCCGCATACCTTGAATACACTTCGTAACGGACTGATTTTACGTTGTAAAATAACCACACCGTCTTCTTCCACAGGCAAATCCAATGCCTGTATTTTTTTCTTTTGTACATCGTTTTCCAACTGGAAGACCAATTCCACCAATGCATATTCCGCACCGTTACGGATGCTGTCTTTATCCGCTTTTGCCCCCAGTGCCAGATGAATGGAACCAAGAATTACGGATTTACCCGCACCGGTTTCGCCGGTTAAAATATTCAATCCTTCCGTAAAATCCACTTCCACCTCATCAATGATGGCTAAATTTTTGACATGTAACTGTAATAACATATTGCCTCCTTTTATCCGCTCACTCTCTCATGTTCTTTAGGATTTAAAAGGTTGCCTGTATCATTTCTTCAATTTTTTCTTTTACCGAAACAGCATCCTGCGAAGTTCGTACCGCCACCATAATGGTATCATCTCCCGCAATACTGCCAACCACTTCCGAAAGATTCATTGCATCGAAAGCCGCTGCTACTGCCATAGCCATACCGGAAACGGTTTTAATTACAAGAATATTCTGGGCCGTATCCATACCGGTCACGCCATCCCTGATAATTCGAATATATTTATCTGCCAGATGCTCTACATCGTTATTTAAAACCACATACTTCTGCTTTCCCTTACCATTTGACACCTTGGTAATTTTTAATTCCCTGATATCACGGGAAACAGTTGCCTGAGTAATGTTAAAACCGTCCTGTAACAGCTTACTTACCAGTTCTTCCTGGGTTTCGATATCAAATTGTTCAATCAATTCCATGATTCTTTGATGTCTTTTATTTTTCATTCCAATACTCCGTAATATGCGGTTCTGTCCCTCACTGAATTACAATTAATTTTCCTTCATCTTTTCGTATAAAGTTTCCAGGAATCGTGCACTGCTGATCCGATTCAGTTTGGTAGTCATTTCAGAACGGTTGACTACAACCTTGTCCCCCACTTCCAACTTAATACGTTCAATACCGTCAAAATAAACTTCTATTAACTGCTCAACCGTAGAATCATGCGGCGGCAAAATTTCCACTGCAATTTCATCATCCGCATTAAAAATAATACTTCTGCTGAGCATGGTGTGCGGCGCAATCGGCGTTATGATTGTCATATCCGCTCCCGGCTCCACAATCGGTCCGCCACAGGACAAATTATAGGCAGTAGAGCCTGTGGGCGTAGCCAAAATCACACCGTCCGCGCGATATGCTTTTAACATCTTACCCTTTACACTAACTTCCAAATTCAATATTTGCATAGAGCCGCCACGGGTAATGACAATATCATTTAAGGCGTCCAAACAACAAATTTCTTTCTCGCCACGAAGCACTTTTCCGGATAACATCATTCGTTGTTCCGTGGTATATTCTCCGGCACACAAGGCATCCATAGCGCAGAACACATTATTCTTATCCACATCGGCAAGATAACCCACGTGACCCATATTCACACCGACAATGGGTAATCTGCTTTTTACAATCTTTTTTGCCACACGAAGAATGGTGCCATCGCCACCCAACACAATCACGCAATCTATGTCCTGTAACTTATCTTCCGGAATTTCATACTCTCGGCTTTCCGGCACATAGGTTTTAACACTTTTACCCTTGTTTTCTATAAGGTACTTGCAGACACTGTTTGTAACAGATAAATCTTTATCTTTTTGATTGTTTGTTATCACTAAAAAAGACTTCATTGATACGCCACCCTTACAATGTTTCATGGGACTTTGCTACAATCTCCCTGATTCGTTCCATAAGTTCATTACTTAATACAATCTCTTCACCAACAACCACACTCTTATTGATAAGTTCTTCGACCGGCAACGCACCGGATTCCGGTGCATCCATGGGTTTTTCTATATAGGCCAGATATTCAATATTTCCTTCCGGCCCTCGAATCGGCGAATAATCCAAATCCAAAATATCAAAACCAATGTTCATAATAATTTTGACTACTGTTTCAACAACTTCTTTATGTACGGCAGGGTCTCTGACCACGCCTTTTTTACCGACTTTTTCTTTGGTGGTTTCAAACTGCGGTTTAATCAGACACACCATTCTTCCGCCCGGTTTTAATAAATGAAAAGCAGGAGGCAAAATTTTCTGTAATGAAATAAAAGATACGTCCACAGACGCAAAATCCAAATCATCCTGAATATCATCTCTGACCATATAACGGAAGTTTGTCTTTTCCATACAAACAACCCGCTCATCATTTCTAAGTTTCCATGCCAATTGTCCGTGTCCTACATCAACCGCATAAACCTTGGCAGCACCGTTTTGCAACATACAATCCGTAAAACCGCCGGTAGAGGCACCGATATCCATACAAACCATATTTTCAAAAGAAAGTTGATGTTTCTCTACTGCCTTTTCCAATTTGAGACCGCCTCTGCTGACATATCTTAATGTTGCTCCGCGGACTTCCACCTTAGCAGTCTCTTCCTCAAACAAATCACCGGCCTTATCCTCTTTTTGTCCGTTCACGTAGACAATACCGGACATAATATAGGCTTTGGCCTTTTCTCTGGACTCCGCCAAACCTTTTTTTACAACCAGGACATCCAAACGTACCTTCATTTACACTACCTTCCCGGTAAAAACATATCTGTGAATTAATAAAATCCTATGTTTTCCGCTTTACTACGTAATCTTATAAATAATCTTGAATGCGAGCCACTACAGAGTCCGCGTCCATACCGATTTCTTTATATAACTGATCCACACTGCCGTGTTCTACAAATTTATCGGGAATCGCAACGGTTAAGACCTTGCACTCTGCCTGAATACTGTCAAGATACTCACGCACTTTTTCACCATAACCGCCACTTGCTACATTTTCTTCCATTGTCACAATCAATGAATGTGTTTCTGCGGCTTTTTTCAATGCTTCTTCGTCAATCGGCTTAACGAAACGACCGTTATTTAAACTACAACTTAACCCTGATTCATTTAACTTTGCATGAACATCCACTGCAGTTTTTACCATACTTCCCACAGCAAAAATCGCAATATCTTTTTCTTCATAAATCCATTCAGACTTACCGAATTCGATTGTGCCACGATTTTCATACAGGCCTTCGTAAGCCTGTCCTCTGGGATAACGTACAGCAATGGGACCGTCAAAAGCAATCGCGAATTTTAACATATCGGAAAGTTCCCACTTGTTCTTCGGCGCCATAATGGTCATATTGGGAATGGATGATAAAAAGGACAAATCAAACACACCCTGATGGGTTTCACCGTCGCTACCCACCAATCCGGCTCTGTCAATTGCAAAAACAACCGGTAACTTCTGAAGACAGACATCATGGAGAATCTGGTCGTAGGCTCTTTGCAGGAAAGACGAATAGATTGCTACAATCGGACGCAAACCGCCGGTAGCAAGTCCTGCCGCAAAAGTAACCGCATGCTCTTCCGCAATCCCTACATCAAAGAATCTGTCCGGATACATATTTCGAAAACGTTTTAATCCTGTACCGTCAGGCATTGCTGCCGTAATCGCCACCACATTTTCATTTCTTGCACCCATTTTACACATAACAGTGGAGAAAATATCCGTGTAATTGGGCTTAGTTCTTTTCGATGCCGGTAAACCTGTTTCGATTTCAAAAGGCTCCGCTCCGTGGAATCGCGCAGGGTGTCTTTCTGCCGGTGCATACCCTTTTCCTTTATGGGTCATAACATGCACCAGCACAGGTTCTTTGCATCTCTTGGCTTCCTTGAATACGCGGACCATATCCGCAATATTGTGTCCGTCAACAGGTCCCAAATAAGTCAATCCCATATCTTCAAATAACATACCGGGAATTACCATTTGCTTAAACGTACTTTTTACACGCTGGATGCCGTGAATCATATTTTTACCTCTGGGCATCTGACGCAATCTGTCTTTTACGCTGTCTTTTAAGTCGATATATGCTTCCGTGGTACGGATACTGTTCAAATACTGGGATACACCGCCTACCGGTTCTGAAATAGACATATTATTGTCATTTAAAACTATAATAAAATTAGTATCGGCCTTAGCGGCATTATTCAAAGCTTCATAAGCCATACCGCCGGTTAATGCACCATCTCCGATTACGGACACAATGGTGTTATTCTTTCCCTGTAAGGTTCTGGCCATTGCCATACCAAGACCGGCTGAAATAGATGTGGAACTGTGCCCCGTATTAAAACAATCGCAGTCACTTTCCACAGTCTTGGGAAAACCGCTCATCCCTTTAAATTTGCGCAACGTATCAAAACCGTCTTTACGTCCTGTTAAAATCTTATGAGTATAGGACTGATGTCCTACGTCCCAAATCAATTTATCTTCCGGAAAATTCATACACAAATGTAATGCCATTGTAAGTTCCACAGCACCCAAATTTGCCCCCAGATGACCTCCGGCCACACTGATTTTTTCAATCAAGAATTCGCGAATTTCCTGTGCAAGAGCACCATAATATTCTTTGGGAATTCTTTTAATATCGTTTGGTTTTTCAATTCTTTCAAGAAACATTTTATCGTCCTCTACTCTCTGTACCCTTTATTTGTCACGATTTACCAGACTCTTTATCATCTCTTTTAAAAACACCTGCTCTGAAGTGATTTCATCCAACATTGCAATCGCCTCTTCCGACAACTGCTTTTGATCTGCCTGAGCCTTTTCCAGTCCTTCCAATGAAACGTAAGTCGTTTTTTCATTTTTCGCATCGCTGCCTACCGGCTTTCCAAGCAGGGATTCGTCACCGATGCAATCCAAAATATCATCCTGAATCTGAAATGCAACTCCAACGTTATATCCTGTTTTTTCCATTTTGGATATTTCTTCATCGGACGCGCCTGCAAGAATCGCACCTATGGTAAGTGCCGCCTGAATCAATGCGGCAGTTTTATTCTCATGAATAAAAAGCAATTCTTCCTTGGTTGCGCCGGTTTTCTTCTCGCCTTCAATATCCGCCACCTGACCGCCGATCATACCAAACACGCCTGCCTTATGTCCCAGCACTTGAAATGCTCTTGTCTGCTTTTTGAGCAAATCACAATCACCTGCGGATACGGATTTCATCATAGCATCCGATACTGTTTCAAATGCCATATTTAAGAGTCCGTCTCCCGCTAAAATTGCCGTAGCCTCATCATACTGCTTATGATTTGTAAGTCTGCCGCGTCTGTAATCATCATTGTCCATAGCAGGCAAATCATCATGAATCAGTGAGTAGGTATGTATCATTTCCAATGCTGCCATATAAGGTTTTACAATGCTCTCGTCTTTACCGCAGAACATACGGTAACTTTCCAACATCATCATTGGGCGCAGTCTTTTTCCGCCCGCAAAAAAACTGTATCGCATGGCATCAATGACACGCTCATAATACACACCTTTTTGCTCGGTAAGAAACTCTGCAAGAATACCTTCTACTTCTTTTATATGATTTTGTAATTCCTCTTTCCGATTACTCATAGTCAAATCCTCACCTGTACTACTCTGTTAAATGCTTATCCTTTTCCATATCGGCAAAAGTTTCCGTAGAACCATCTGACATCAGTTTCAAAACCTTCTTTTCTACTTTGTCGATACTTTCATCACATTGTTTAAGAAGCATAATTCCTTCACTGTATTTTTGAAAAGCATCTTCAATACTGATATCCTTTCTTTCCAGTTCGAAAATGATTTCTTCTATTTTTGCAAAATTATCTTCCAATGTTGCTGTTTTTTTCTCTGACATTCTTATTCTCCCCTTACATCACCAATATATACTTCCTGAATCGTTGCTTTGGCCTCGCCGTCCCGCATACGGATTCGAAGTTCGTCACCGTTCTTCATATTCGTAACACCGGATATACGCTTCCCGTCACAATCGGAAAGATACGCCATACCGCCGTTTAATCGTTTTACGGGAGAAACCGCATGCACACGCTCTACCAGAATTTGGAACCGGTTTCTTTTTGCTATCATTTGATGCTTCATACTTTGATCCAGCAATTCAGCAAATCTTGCACTTGTCATACGATATTCGCGAACCTTTGCCTCCGGTGATGCGCCTTGGATTTTTTGTTTCATCAGGCGATTCTTCATCTTTGCACGCTCAATATGGGTTACCATGGATTTGTATAAAAGTCTCCGATACTCTTCCATGTAACGCTCTGTCTGCGCCAACTCGCCTACGGCAAATTCCGCCGCTTCCGTTGGTGTTGCTGCTCTTTTATCTGCCACAAAATCCGCAATGGTAAAATCGGTCTCATGCCCCACTGCTGAAATCACCGGCACGCCACACTGAAAAATCGCATGTGCTACGGCTTCTTCATTAAAAGCCCATAATTCCTCAATTGTACCTCCGCCGCGGCCAACGATAATCACATCAGCACCATAAGCTTCCAACTTCTCTATTCCCCGGATAATGCTTGGAGCCGCACCATCTCCTTGTACAATTGCCGGATACAAAACGACCTGAACATAAGGATTTCTTCGCTTTGACACCGTAATAATATCCCTTATAACAGCACCCGTCGGCGCCGCTACAACGCCAACTGTTTTCACATACGGCGGAATCTTTCTTTTATATTCCGCATCAAACATTCCTTCGGCGGCCAAACGTGCCTTTAACTGCTCAAACGCAAGATATAATTCACCGTCTCCGTCCAGTTGTATCTGAGAAGCATAAAGTTGATATTTACCGTCTCTGACAAATACATTAACCTTACCTTTTACAACTACCTGCTGTCCATCCTGCATTTTAAACTTTAAATTTCGACGATGTGATGAAAACATAACACACGGAATCACAGAACCGCTTTCTTTCAAAGAAAAATAAACATGTCCGGTAGAATGATACTTACAATTACTGACTTCACCGCGTACCGACACTTCATTACTTAAAAGATAGTCCTGCTCAAACATCTTTTGAATATACTCATTCAGTTTTCCTACCGAATAAATACTTGCCATAATTCCTGTTCCCCGTTTTTATTTCGAAAACTTTGCCAAAACACCGTTTACAAAAGAAGACGATTCATCCTGACCGAATTTCTTTGCCAATTCCACCGCTTCATTGATTGCAACGGAAGTGGGCACGGAATCGTCATACTTGATTTCATATACAGCCAAACGAATAATGGCAAGGTCAACCTTACCCATACGTTCCGTTTTCCAACCGGTTGCGGTAGCATTAATCATTTCATCGATTTCCGAAAGTTTCTCCTGCACCTTTTGGAATTTCTCGGAAATGTATGTACAATCTTTTTCCGACTGTATTTCTTCCTGCTCCAGATACAGTTTCATCTGCTCCGGCATATCATTTACATCATTGAATTCCAACTGGAATACCAATTTAAAAATCTGCTCTCTCTGCTCTCTTCTGCCCATAATCTCTCCATCATAGAAATGCCTCCCTTGCGGGAGACATATCATATTTTTATTCTGCTGTAGGAACCACAACAGATGCAATTCTTACATTTACATCCACAACTTCAAGGTTTGTCATTGTTTCAATTGCGGTTTTTACTTTTTCCTGTACTTCACGGCAGGTTTCAGGTACTTTATAGCCGGAATGAATGCCCAATGCCATATCTACCTTAACCGTTCTTCCGATAATATCCACCTTCACACCCTTGGGCGCCTTACGTACACCCATGCGGCTCATTAAATCATTCTGGGAATTGTCGATGCTTACCACACCTTCTACTTCTGCCGCTGCTAACGCTGCAATTACGGGTACAACATCATCTGCAATTCTGACAGCCCCGATTTTTTCGCTTGCTTCTTTTGCCATTTTGATTTCCTCCTTCTATCAAACATACATCTGTATATGCAATTATTCCAAATTATACTGCATAAATTATATCAAATTTTGAATACTTTGCCTAGTCTTTTAGAGCATAAATGTATAAGTATACAATTTATCATTGCTTGTGTATGCCAGAGTCGTGGTTCCGCTTCCCAAATAGTTAAAAATCTGTTGATTGTCCAACATATCTTTTTGAAAATTACCATAAACCAACGGACTGGAACACCGGATGGATACGCAATCCTGACCGGTACTGTATGCAGTTTTAAAAATTTCTTCCATTCTTTGTGCATCCAAACTGTTAAGATACAACCCTTCTTTTACGTAATAATTATCTATTTGTGACATACAATTCGGCACGGAAATGGGATTATCAATAATATGTGTATGTGAAATATCCTGCGTGGTAATGTTAAGATAATCATAATTGATTGTGGCCAAAGCATCTCCCGCTCCGCTGTCCATCATATAGGAGGCATCTCCCCAGGTAGCATCCACATAATAATATTGTCCGTTTACTTTTACCAAATTCCAGGCATGTGCCTCGCCGGTAATTACCGAACCTGTTACCACCACGGACTCCACACCAACCTGCCGCAACAAATACTGCACGGCCTTGGCATATCCAAGACATACCGACTCCCTGCCCAAAAAGACAGAGCATATATTCTGATTGTCCGGTGCCTCCAAATTATATTCTGTATTTAAAATTACCATTTCATACACATATTTGACTTTATCGTAGTCCGTGGCTGTAGCGGGTAATTCTTTCAGAAATTCGGTGGCATATTGTTCGACCATTGCTTTGCGTTCTTCTATCTGTTCCCTTGTCAGGGTGTAGTTGGGACTATACGTTATTTTTTGTACGGTTCCCACAAACATATATTGATTGTAAGAATATCCGTCAGAATAAAAAATCTCAGGATGATCCAGTAAAACACAGGACGAAACCTTCTCAACAGCCGCAACCTCATTGCTGCACAGCGGCACATCTTTGCTTAACGTCTGATATATCAGTAAAATTTCCGCATACAATTGTTTCTGTTCTGCCGGAAGATTATCATAGGCATACATTCCACTGCATTTTTGCATCGTTAAGGCAATTTGACTGTTTGTCACTCCTGCAGACTGCCTTGCCTGCCAATCTTCCGCCGTAAGTTTAGCCGATACGGTATCCGCGGTCTGATTCACAAGGGTTCCTTCCGGATTATCGATAAAAGTTCCTTCATCAGACACTTCCAAAGAATTCCCTTGTCCCTGCATACTGTTTAAAAGCGATTGGTCATTTCCGGTGCTGTCACCGGAAGTTCCCGCAGCAATTGCAGAAGTATTGCTGCCGACACCGGCACGCTCGTCCAATACCTTTGTTACCGCAAACAGGCCTACAAAAATCAAAATACAAACACTTAAAAGGATAATGTATTTCTTCACTCAATTTCTCCTTAAATCAGTATCCTTATTCATGACCAAATTCCGATAAAACAAGTCCGTCATTTCGGTCCAAAGTCATGCCCACACTCCATGCATTGATAAACAATAACAAGGGATTACCGCGCATATCTTTTACCTTCTTCATATCCGAGGTGCCCACGATCTTGGCTACATCCACTTCGTCCTTATTTTCAACCCAGCGGATATGTTCATAGGGCAAGGGTTCTAATTTAATTTCCACGTTATATTCGTTTTCCAAGCGGTACTTCAATACTTCAAACTGAAGCACACCTACAACACCTACGATAATTTCTTCCATACCGGTGTTAAACTCTTGGAAAATCTGGATCGCACCTTCTTGGGCAATCTGGGTTACACCTTTCATAAACTGTTTACGTTTCATGGTGTCCACCTGGCGCACACGGGCAAAATGTTCCGGTGCAAAGGTAGGAATCCCATCGTATAAGAACTTATTCTTTGCAGTAGTAATCGTATCACCGATTGAGAAAATACCGGGGTCAAACACACCAATAATATCACCGGCATATGCCTCGTCCAGAATTTTACGTTCACTGGCCATAATCTGCTGAGGCTGTGAAAGACGCATACTTTTATTTCCCTGCATATGGAACACTTCTCTGTCTGCTTCAAACTTACCGGAACAGATTCTCATAAAGGCAATTCGGTCACGGTGTGCCTTATTCATATTTGCCTGAATCTTAAAAACAAAAGCACTGAAATCATTTTCACAGGGGTCAATCACGCCGATATCTGCCTTACGTGCCAAAGGTGTTGTTGTCATCTTTAAAAAATTCTGCAAAAAGATTTCCACACCAAAGTTTTGCAAAGCAGAACCAAAGAATACAGGAGTCAACTTACCTTCCTGCACTCTTTCCAAATCAAATTCCGCGCTGGCACCGTCTAAAAGTTCAATCTCGTCTGACAATGTTGCAAATGCTTCTTCTCCGATATAAGCAAGCAACTTGTCCTTTTCATCTACGGAAATACGTTCGGTATGACCTTCCTTAGTACCTTTTTCCGTATCCGAGAAAATTACCACTTCTCTTGCTTCTCTGTCATAAACACCCTTAAATGCTTTACCGCTGCCGATAGGCCAGTTTACGGGACAGGTAGCAATTCCTAACTCTTTTTCCACTTCATCCAATAAATCAAAGGTATCATTTGCATCACGGTCCAACTTATTAATAAACGTAAAAATAGGAATACCGCGCATACTGCAAACTTTAAAAAGTTTTCTCGTCTGTGCTTCAACACCCTTGGAAGCATCAATTACCATGACCGCAGAATCCGCTGCCATCAAAGTACGATACGTATCTTCCGAGAAATCCTGATGTCCCGGTGTATCCAGAATATTAATGCAATATCCGTCATATTCAAACTGTAAAACCGAAGAAGTTACGGAAATACCTCTTTCTTTTTCAATTTCCATCCAGTCAGAAACCGCATGTCTGGCAGTTGCCTTTCCCTTTACACTGCCGGCAAGGTTAATCGCTCCGCCGTATAAAAGAAATTTCTCCGTCAATGTTGTTTTACCCGCATCCGGGTGGGAAATAATCGCAAAAGTTCTTCTGCGGTTTACTTCATGTTGTAAGTTGCTCACAATTCTTTTCCTCCGAACCAAATCGTCTGTATTTTTTTATTTCATCTGCTCTTTAGCAAATAAAATTATTATTTAAAATTAAATGTTTTAAAAAATCCATCTATAACATGGATTCTCCCTCAATATCGCCCTTAACACCAAGCAAATCCAATGTAGTTGCTGCAATGTCCGCAAAACTTTCTCTTGTACCCATATTGGCAGGCTCAAGAGCCGGACCATACATCACAAACGGAGTATGCTCTCTGGAGTGGTCTGTGGACTCAACATAGCCGGGATCACACCCATGGTCGGCTGTAATCATCAGCACATCCTCATCACCTAACTTTTCCAGCATTTCGGGAAGTCTTTCATCAAACTCCGCCAAAGCCTTGGCATACCCTTCAATATCGTTACGATGTCCGTAAAGCATATCAAAATCCACCAGATTCACGAAACAAAGACCGTTAAAATCCCGCTCCATCCAGTTTAACATTTTATCCATACCGTCTGCATTTGATGTGGTATACACGTATTCCGTAATGCCTTTTCCTGCAAAAATATCATTGATTTTACCTACGGCAAGCACATCCATACCCTTTTCTTTTAACACATCAAGCATCGTGGTCTTAGGAGGCAATAAAGAGTAATCATGCCTTCTCGCGGTACGGGTATAATTACCGCTCTCTCCGATAAAAGGTCTTGCAATCACACGTCCTACACCATGCTCACCCTGAAGAAGTTCTCTTGCAATTTTACAATATTCATATAACTTCTCCACGGGAACCACGTCTTCATGGGCCGCAATCTGAAACACACTGTCTGCCGATGTATAAACAATCAATGCACCTGTTTTTACATGTTCGTCACCATAATCATTGATGACTTTCGTTCCGGAATACGGCAAATTACAAAGAGTCTTACATCCGGTTCTCTTCTCAAATTCATCTATTACTTCCTGCGGAAATCCGTTCGGATAAACAGGCATAGGCTTCCCGGAAATCAGGCCCGCAATCTCCCAGTGTCCGATTGTGGTATCCTTACCCTTGGAAGCCTCTTTCATTCTTGCAATTACTGCTTTTATCTTGTCGGTTTTTTTACCGACTTCCACTCCGTCAATGTTAAAAAAACCAAGTTTTTGCATATTCGGCATATGAAAATACGGACTTGTAGATACAGAGCGCAACGTATTTGTGCCTAAATCATTATATTCTGCAGCATCCGGCAATTCACCGATGCCAAAACTGTCCAGTACTACCAAAAAAACTCTCTTCATAAAGTACTTCCTTTCTGTTATTCATCCACGTACTTCTATTATGGGCACTTGCCCTCTAATTTAATATATTATCACATATTTATGTAAAAATCATCCATTCTTTTTAGGATTGAATCGGTGTAATCACAATATTTTCCGCTACAATACCGGTTTTACGCTGTACAATATCGATAATCTGCGCACACTGCACTTCTGAAAGTTCGGAAACCGCCACGCAAACATCTGCACTGCTTCCCGTAATACTTACGACTGCATTATCAAAACCTTTGGCCTCCAGAAGGATTTCTGCCGACATTTCCCGCTCCGCAATATCCGTCAATGCAATCATGGAGTTAATCGCATCGGTTTTTTGAGCCTCATTTAAGGTTTCATTATTAATGATTTCCAATAAATTCTCTTTGTTTCTTGCCCGGGTCTGTTCTTTTAAAAGTCTGGCATCCGCAAGATTGTTAATTGCGCCCGAAGAAGTAAATACAGCCTCCCCCGGCACTTCGTCAATCACATCGTTCTCGGCCAATTCCGGGGTTTCAGCGGAATCTTCGGCAGAAAGTTCAGCCAACGCATCCTCGCCTGCAGTTTCCTCTGCCAATTGTGCTTCCACATCGGCACTGTCTACGGTTTCCGAAACAAAAGCACTTAAGTCCTCATCCATTTCCATAACAACATCGGTATACTGATCGCTTACTTCTACATACTCACTGTCCAAACTTGCAATATCTTCATCCGAAATATCAAGCAGAGCAACTCCGTTTTCATCCAGAACCGTATTTTCCTCTCCGGAAGCCACAGTTTCTTCTTCAATGTTTTTTCCGGCAAAATTTAAATATCCGGCTACGGCAATCATAAGTGCAAGGGCAACAATCATCATCTGATTTTTTTTAAATATTTTTTTCACAACTTTCTTCCCTTCTAATTTGTATTCATTTTAACTATTTTTATTTTATGTACATCAACTCCAAATAATGCCTGAATTGCATCCGTAATTGCAAGATTTACGTAACTGTCACCGCCACCTTCTGCCACAACCAATACCCCTTCTACTTCAGGATATATTTCCTGCACCACATAAGGTACGTTTCCCGTATTAGTATCGGAATAAACCGTAACTTCCTCCTTTGACACGGAAGAATCGGATATCGTCCCCATAGTCTCACCACTCACATTTTCACTGACAGATAAATCTTTCTCTATAACTTCCCTGGATGATGCTTCCAGGGTAATCATGACTTCAACCCTGCCGACCCCCTCCATTTGTGATAAAATCTCTTCCAAACGGTTTTCCAATTCCGTCTCATAGTCATTCGTACATAAGAATTCCTCTTCCGTGGTAATTTCTTCTGCAACATTTATCTCATCTTTTTCACCGGTAGGAAAAGCAAGAACGGCACACAGGGCTCCCACTATGATAATCACAATCATTAAATCCTTCCCTTTCCACTTTTTCTTCTCCAACAAAGCCTTTATCTCCGCCTTCACAGTTTGCCCACCTTCCTTATTCCTGTTTCATCTTACATACCGGTATTCTCTTCCATCCAGTCATTCCACGCGTTCTCTTTTATGGTTTCAAAATCCGGTGCTCCGCCCAGAAGTTCCGCTTCATATTCACTTCTGTATTGTTCAAAATCTTGAAAACCGTCTTCTTTTATCAATTCAAATATCGGAAAAATCAACAAAATTGCCGTAATCAGTCCCACCAGCATTTTGATATATTTTTCGTAGGATTCATTTACGCACAAATGCAATATTGTTTGAGCCAAAATCATAAAGATGCCCGCTTTTCGGATAATTTCCAAAACATTGTCAAACATTTATACTCCCTTTCCGGCCACTGCCGTTACCAAAGCAATTAAAATAAAAAGAATCATTACAATGGCCAAAGTTACTTTTAGCAACATAAAACCGCCCTCAGATACCCTGTCTATGCATTTGGTTAATCTTCTGTCACCAAACATACCCACACAGGCGCCGGAAATTTTAATCATACACGCCAGAATGAAAATTTTAACAAGCGGTCCGCATACAATCAAAAGCATCATAATCAACGTTGCAATTCCGATACTGTTTTTTATCAACACCGCCGAGCCCAAAAACATTTTAGATACCGAATCGGTAATATCTCCGATTCCCGGAATGGCCGCCACTGTTTTCTGTACCATCGTAAAACTAACACTGTCTGCCACGGGATGAATCAGTCCCTTCATAACTCCCACACCGGTAACCGTCGTGATACAGAGTTTAATCAATAATGAAACAGCTTTTTTGATTAGGGAAATCAACTCTGCAAACCTGTCATCCTCCGTAGAACCGCTGATTACCGAAATAAAAACAAAGCAGGTAACCAAAGAAAGTATCACTTCCGGGAAAATAATCTCCACGGCATACAACAACAATAAATTCAACTGATAAAATGCACCTGCCGTTATGGATGCGTAACACATTGCTACCGCTATATAAAATGCCGGTATCAGAATTTGCGTAAAAGAAATGATATTTTCTACTACCATCGTTGCTGTTTCAACCATCACATAAAACACCTGAAGTAACAGAATCACTCCGTACAAATATGTAAAGTAAAAAGCCAGATCCGCAATCTGGCGATTACCGAATACATTACCGAATTGATGCAATACTGCGGACAGAAGTCCTATCATCAACAAAGAAATCATAACGTGCATCATATCCGCCGCATTTTCTTTTATGGTACTGATACACATTTCCCAGATCATATCCAGCCCCGGCACTTCTCCTGCCATCAACTGCTCATATAGGTCCTGAAACAAATCACCGAAGGTAGGCATAAACCGGTTCAATGTACCGGTTAATTCGTCATAATTCATTCTTTTCTCTCACTCTAATCATTACTCATTTCGCTTTAATCAATGACTTTTTACAGATTCTGAATCATCTCTATAAATGCCAGTAAAATCGGCATTCCGGACAACATAATATACAGTTTTCCGAATACCTGAATCTGTTCCGCAAGATTCCCAAATCCGGCATCCCTGCAAATTCCGGATGAAAATTGACACAGATACGTAACACCCAATACTTTAATCAGAATCATAAAATAGGAAGTACCTTGTCCAAGCAAATGAAAAACCGTTTGAATCTGCTCCATCACCTTCAGAATTTTATCCAAAGAGAACATCATAATCAAAATTGCACCGGACATCCCCAGTATCAATGACAACACAGGTTTATGTCCTTTTAATTCTACCGCTAACAGTACGGTTGCAATTCCAAAAATTGCAACTTTAACCAGTTCCATTATGCTACCCCTTCTATAATTCAAATAATTTACGAATGGTTTCAAACAGTTCCAAAATATAAGGCACAATCCAAGACAATACAAGAATCAGTCCCGCCAGACTTGCCAAAAATGCATGCTCGTCCCGACCGCTATGCTTTAAAACCTGACTTAAAACAGTTACCAGAATCCCCACTGCCGCAATTTTAAAAATAAGACCAACACTCATATTCTTCCTCCGGAAAACGTCATTAAATAATGATAATGCATAGTAACAGACCTGCTGTAATACTTAGGCAAACTGTCACTTTGCTTTTTTCTTTTCGTACCTGCTCCGCTGCAATGATTACTTTGTCCCACTCCGAAAGACTCTCCTGCAGAACTTCCATAGGCATGGCAGGTGTAGTTCCTCCTGCGCACCGGATAACCCCCTGTAAAATTTTAATTTCATCCTTTTTTAGTAAAATTTGTTCCGATAATTCTTTTATTTTGTCATTCCAATAAATTTCAGGCGGCTTTTTACGCTCCCGTTCCAACAACTCATACAATCCATAAAAAATATAAGAATATGGTTCTTTTATTTTCGCGGAAAGCGCCAGACAATTCTCTCCAAATGTTCCTCTTTTGCTCTGTAATTCCAGCAATAATGAACTTAATATGTAACGAAGATATATAAGTTCCTCATATCGCTTCCTGTACTCGGACACTTTGATATAACCAAAACCGCAACTCCCCACCAAAAAGCATACGCAGGCAATTATTTTTAGCATTGTTTGAGTAATTCTCCTTTTTCATTGCAAATTGTTATCTTTGATTCTGCTCCGGCCCGTCCGCGCAGGAACACAACTCTCTCAAATCCGCCTTTTCCCAAAACACCTTCCATATACGGATTGGAAAGCAGCGTATCCATATCGGTTCCGTGTATGGTGGCAAACATTTTACACCCCAGATAAAAAGCCTGTTGAATCGCCGAATAGTCTTCCCTTCCTCCCAATTCATCCACGGCAATGACTTCAGGAGCCATAGCTCGGAGTACCATTAACATACCTGCGGCCTTGGGACAGGCATCCAAAACATCCGTATGCAAACCGATATCATTTTGAGGCGTTCCCAGATAACAGGAGGCAATTTCAGAGCGCTCATCAATCAAACTGACAATTTGGGGCAAATGTTCCCTGCTTCCGTTGGAAATTTTACGGATTAAGTCCCGTAAAAGTGTGGTTTTGCCACATCCCGGCGGTGATACAATTAACGTACTTTTTAATTCTTCTCCTTCGTATAAAAACGGCATTACTTTGTCCGCCACTCCTTTGATTTCATGAGCAATTCTGATATTTAAGGCAGTAAAATATTTCATGCTCTTAATCTCTGTTCCATCCCAGACAATCTGTCCCACTACACCAATGCGATGACCGCCTTCCACGGTAAGATATCCGTTCGCCAGTTCCTGCTCAAAGGCATAAACGGAATGTCTGCAAATATGACTGAACAACAGCGCAAATTCACTTTCGCTAAAACATAAACCGCACTGTGGAGTCTCTGCATAACATCCTTTTTCGGTCAGATAAAAACGTTTATCCCCCCGCAGTACCTGAATCGGACCGTTTTTTCGGATACGCAGTTCTTTGACCAATTTGTAATCCGTAATAATATTTTGAAAATAAGATAATAAACACTCCGGGAACAATGCCCTGATACTCTCCTGCTTGTACATACTATGCCCGTCCCTCCCAAATTATGTTTTATGAATATAAACTCTTTTTCTTTCTCCGTGCTGCTCTTATCACATTCTTTCATTGCAGATTGCATTCATCTAAATATATGAGCCTTGTCCGCTTTTATGCATAAAAAAGACAGACCTTTTTAAAGTCTGCTTAGCAACTGTTTGAAATAAAAAAGATGCCGGTTTAAAACCGACATCTTTTATTTCTTATAAAATTATTTACAATCCTTGATTGAGAAACTCATTCTTCCCATCTTGTCCTTACCAAGGCAAACAACCTTAACTTCGTCACCTAATGTAAGTACATCTTCAACGTGCTCAATTCTTTCCTTGGAAATCTTTGAAATGTGAACCATTCCTTCTTTTCCGGGAGCGAATTCAACGAATGCACCGAATTCCTTGATGCTGACTACCTTACCCTTGAATACCTGACCTTCTTCAAAGTCGGTTACGATTGTCTGAATCATTTCGATTGCCTTATCCATCATTGCAGCATCTGTACCGCATACGCTTACAGCACCTTCATCTGTGATATCAATCTTCACATTGGTTCTTGCAATGATTTCGTTGATGGTCTTACCTCTCTGACCAACAACTTCACCAATCTTTTCAGGATCAATCTTGATCTGAACAATCTTGGGAGCATATTCGTTTACAGTCTTACGAGGCTCTGCAATTGCAGGCTTCATACAGTTTTCCATAATGAACATTCTTGCTTCACGACATCTTGCGATAGCACCTTCTACGATAGGTCTTGTCAGACCGTGAATCTTAATATCCATCTGGATTGCTGTGATACCGTCTTCTGTACCGGTTACCTTAAAGTCCATATCACCGAAGAAGTCTTCAAGACCCTGGATATCTGTTAAAAGTACGAAATCATCATCTGTATCACCGGTTACCAAACCACAGGAAATACCTGCAACCATCTTCTTAATGGGAACACCTGCAGCCATAAGTGACATACATGATGAACAGGTAGATGCCATTGAAGTAGAACCGTTTGATTCAAATGTTTCAGATACGGTACGAATTGCATAAGGGAATTCTTCCTCTGAAGGAAGTACTGCAACCAATGCCTTTTCAGCCAAAGCACCATGACCGATTTCACGGCGTCCGGGTCCACGGCTTACCTTTGTTTCACCTACAGAGTATGCAGGGAAATTGTAGTGGTGCATATATCTCTTAGCCTTCTCGTTATCATCCAAACCGTCAATTTTCTGCACTTCTGACAAAGGAGCCAAAGTACATACATTACAGATCTGAGTCTGTCCACGTGTAAACATAGCAGAACCATGTACACGAGGAATAATATCTACTTCTGCAGCGAGTTTACGAATCTGGTTCATTGCTCTGCCGTCAGGACGCTTCTGATCTTTTAAAATCATCTTACGAACGGTCTTCTTCTGATACTGGTAAACTGCTTCACCAAGTACGGGTAACCAATCTTCCTTATCAGCAAAGGCTTCTTCCAACTTATCTGTAATCTTGCGGATATTTTCTTCTCTCACCTGCTTTTCATCTGTGAAAACTGCTTCTTCCATTTCAACGGGAGGAACAATTTCCTTAATTGCAGCAAACATTTCCTCAGGAATTGCACAACTTGTATATTCATGCTTTGCTTTACCTACTTCTGCTACAATTTCATTGATCCAAGCAATAATCTTCTGGTTCACTTCATGTGCCATATAGATTGCTTCAATCATCTTTGCTTCAGGTACTTCGTTTGCACCTGCTTCAATCATAATAACCTTTTCAGAAGTTGAAGCAACGGTTAACTGTAAGTCACCGTTCTTCCACTGTTCCTGATTAGGGTTAACAACGAATGCACCGTCTACCAAACCAATCTGTGTTGTTGCACAAGGTCCGCAGAAAGGAATATCTGAAATAGAAGTTGCAATTGCAGAACCTAACATAGCAACAAGTTCAGGACGACATTCAGGATCAACGCTCATTACAAGGTTGTTTAATGTTACGTCATTTCTGTAATCCTTAGGGAATAAGGGACGCATAGGACGGTCAATAACACGGCTTGTTAAAATCGCATTTTCAGACGCCTTACCTTCTCTCTTATTGAATCCTCCGGGGATTTTACCTACTGAGTACAACTTCTCTTCATACTCAACGCTCAAAGGGAAAAAGTCAATTCCGTCTCTGGGCTTTTCACTTGCTGTTGCTGTTGATAATACTGTGATGTCGCCATAATGCATAAAAGCAGCACCGTTAGCCTGTGCAGATACTCTTCCGATGTCTACGGAAAGGGTACGACCTGCCAGTTCCAAACTAAAAGTCTTAAACATTTTTGTTTCCTCCTTAATACATTTTATTTAGAGGCAGAAGACCCGAAACTACTGCAAAAACCGAAACTTCTTTCCGGGCTTTGCAGTGGTCTCGGCAGCATCTTCTGCCATAATTCACATTTCCAAAAAATGAAGGCGGACGAGGTATCGTCCGCCTTTGCAATTACTTTCTAATTCCAAGTCTTTCAATCAGAGAACGGTATCTTTCAATGTCATTCTTCTTTAAGTAGTCAAGTAAACCACGTCTCTGACCAACCATCTTAAGAAGACCTCTTCCTGAATGGTAATCCTTAGGATTCTGCTTCATATGCTCAGTAAGTTCCTTAATTCTTGCTGTAAGAATAGCAACCTGAACTTCGGGTGAACCTGTGTCACCTTCACATCTTGCATATTCAGCGATAATAGCCTGTTTCTTTTCCTTTGAAATCATTTCTGTTTCCTCCTGTTCTTTTTATTATTGCAACTAAGTGATAGGTCGGAGTGTCCAATCACCTGGCTACAATTTTTCACACTTTGTTAGTATAACATAAAGATTTTTTTATGTAAAGCATTTTCTTTATTGTTGATGCCATTCTTCCCACGGAATCAAAATAACCTGCTCTTTTCCGTACCATCGTGCATATTGTTCATTACGCCAATCTTTTGGATTGGTTGTAACATCGTCCACATACAAAACATTTAATTTAGGTGCAACCTCTTTTACATAAACCACGGTTTCAGGACCATTCATAACGGTAATACGCTCTAAATACTGCATATGATAATACATAGCAAATCCCTGCTTCATATATTTTGCAGATGCATAAGAAGGATAATATGCTTCCTTATCATCACAGGCAAGAAATACTCCGGCCAAAGCGACCGATACTATTATGTAAAACATCACTCCATGTGTCAGTACAAACTTTTTAAGACGTTCTTTTTTAGATTCTTTTAAGCGAACTTTCAACCATCCGATCAGATAGACTTCGTTTATCATCAACAACAACTGGTATAGCATTTTGCAGTTATTAAATGTTCGCGGCAATCCCGGACCTGCCATACCGTAATGACTTGATGTAAATGTAGCACAAAACAGACAAAAACTAAATGCAATCACCAAAAGCGGCCAGCGGAACCGATATTTTGTTTTATCCGTAATCGCCCAAATTGCCGGCAATGCAAGTATCAATAACACAATGGTAAAAAGTGAAATCCACTCTCCCGCAAACTCAAAACCGGAGCCGAAAGAACGAAGTATTGCAACCAATGCAGGCGTATCTTCAAAACTTCTGCCTCTTACCTCATTCCCCGGTGCAATCACACTGATTCTGAATCCGTATATATAAACAACCAGCGGAAAAAGAAATAAATAGAATCTGCGAAATCCACTCTTTACAGGGGATTCCTTCTTGCCTTTCTTTTTATCCCAAACAAACAAAATCGTAAACAGTAAAAACAGTGAAACCAATAATATCATACCGATCAGCGCATTTAAATAATTACCACCGGATAATATAAATGCACACATTGTAGCAAAAACACAGGAAATAACAGATATTACTGTTTTTTTAGATGTCGCACTGCGTAAAACAAAAGCCACCATAAAAAACATGACAGATTGCATAAATGTATAATGTATTGCCGCATTATACCAAAAGAACGCAGATGCAGGCGTATAGATTTCTTCTATCATCATAAAAAGAAGGATTACCGATAAAATAATACTATTCGCCTTACTGCCTTTTAAAATATCACATACAAGTACTTTCGAAAGATAAAGCACAGACGCGGTAAGCATGCCCAACATAATAAAAGGCACAATGGCATAATACTGTTCCCCAAAGACCATAGGTGTTAAAGCCATTAAAAAAATGGAAGTAAATGTTCCCTGCCATGCATAATACATAAATCTCACAGTAGACGCAGCAGCCTTAACGGTTTCAATGACAGAATGTGTTGATTGCCATGCGACGTGTGCATCATACCCATATCCGAAATCATCTGCACAGGGATGATTATATTTACCAATCATAAGCAAAGGCAATAAGCACAAAATAATAAAACAAACAATTGCAATGGCCGCTACTATTTTTTCATTTATCTTCCATTTAAAAATTTTCATTATTCACTTTTCGCTTTCATTCGTATGTTTTAATCAATCAAAATCGAACGCTGTGTAAGAGGTGTTCTGTAATATACACTGGAAATTTTAATACCCGTGGACGGACTGCTGGCATGCACAACCTGTCCGTTTCCGATATAAATTGCCACATGGTTAATGGTTTTACCATATCCGTAAAATACCAGGTCTCCCGCTTGAATTTCATTCATGGATACATACGTACCGTACTGTGCCTGCGAACCGGAATGATGCGGTAATGTAACACCAAACTTTTTAAATACACTGAGCACAAAACCGGAGCAATCCGCACCGTTAGTCAGACTCGTACCACCCCATACATAGGGATTACCGATAAATTCCTTTGCATACTGACAGAGTTCAACTCTCACATCGGATACGCCTTCACCATATAAAAGTTCCGTCATGGTAATTGCAGTCCCCAGTTTCTCTTCAATGGTAACATACTCTGCAGAAGCATATACCTTATCACCATCCAGCAAAACTTCAACCCATCCGTCATCCAGAACCTGAGAAAACTCCAGCGATTCCCCATGGGGAATCGTAGTGACAATTTCACACTCCGTATTAGGCTCAATTCGGATATTCAAAGCATCTGCTTCCACATATGCCATAGGCTGCACGATTTCTTCTGCTTTATGTACAGCATCAATTCCGGTTAAAAGATAGTCCGTACTTGCATAACCTTCTACTTCACCGGAAACAATATGTGCCCATTTTCCGTCCTCTGTAATGGAAAGAATCTCACACGCTGTATTATTAGACATTTTACCTACCAGTTTACCACTTTCGTTTGGTTCCTGTCTCACATTTAGATGATTATCCACCTGTGCAATACCGATATTGGAATATCCCCAGAAATCCACACTATCAATATCACTTTGAGAAATCTGATTGATATCTCCGGCTCTCTCAAGCACCGAAGCCACACCTGCATCAATACTTCTGTTACTTGCATCTTCAATTGCCTTCTGTAACGTAGGCGTTGTTGCAGATACATTCATTACATTTTCTGCACCGGCACTAAAACATACCGTATCATCAGGCTTAGCAAAGGACATCAACCCCAAAGCAAGGATTCCACCGCAAACCAGCCATCCGCTTTTCAATACTATTTTTCGAAACATCTATATCTCCTTAATATAAAAAACAACTTTACTTGAAAAGAAAAAACGCAACAATTTTAAAATGTTACAAAATTGTTACGTTTTTAATTATAATCTTTTTTTATATTATGTCAATCACATTTTGTCACTTTTTAGTTGGAAGCATTTTCCTTTACCATAGAATATGCGATATTAACTGCATGATCAGAAACACGTTCCAAACCGGAAACAATATCTGAGAATAACATACCCGCATCCGGAGTGCATTCATTTCTCTTTAAGCGGTCAATGTGAGCCTGCTGAACCTTACGCTCCATTACATCCACCTTCTCTTCCAATTCTTCAATTTTAGGAAGATGCTCTTCTTTGTGATGCGCAAACACTTCGATACACAAATGAACGTTTTCATTAATTAACTCCATCATTTCGCGCAACTCATTAAATGACTCATCACTGAATTTAATATCACGTTCTTTACGTAAAACTGCTGAATCCGCAATATTCTTGGCGTGATCACCGATACGCTCAATATCATTTACCACATGGAACAATCCGCCTAAACTCTTTAAGTCTTCGATGGGAAGTGTCGACTGATTAATTTTAACCAAATAATTGGTAATGGACTTATTAAGGAAATTAATATTCTCTTCCACTTCACATACTTCACGGATATCATCTTCATCCAAAGTAACCAATGCATTCATTGCACGATTTAAATTATCACTGGCAAGGCTGGCCATACGCTCAATTTCATTTACAACTTCTACTACTGCAGTTGCGGGATTGAATACAACCTTATCACCGATGTACTGTAATTTGTGGTCATCACGATAGCCAACTTTCTCTTCTTTACCGGGAATAATAAAGTAAGTTGCTTTAACCAAAAGACTGCTAAAAGGAAATAATATAATTACCTGGAATATTTTGATGCTGGTGTGTGAGAACGCAACAAAACGTCCGGGGTCTCCGCCTGCCAAAGCAAATATTCCGTCTACAATCCAATTGCCGAAAAGCAATAACAGTATAAATACCACTGCCGAACCTACTAAGTTAAACAGGAAATGAATCATAGCTGCACGCTTTGCATCCTTCATACCTGCAAGGGAAGCAATCAATGCAGTCACACAAGAACCCATATTACAGCCCAAAATAATAAAATGGCAAATAGGTAAATCAAGCAATCCCTGCTGAGCAAGTAAAAGTACAATACTTACTGTTACAGAAGAACTTTGAATAACAGCAGTCACCAAAAAACCTACTAAAACCGCAAGCGCTGGATTTGTTAATGAAGCAAACAAATCCGAAACCGCAGAACTCTGCTTTAAGGTATCCATAGAAGAGCTCATCAGTGAAAGTCCTAAGAAAAGAACTCCAAATCCCACCAAAACATCACCAAATTTGATAATAAACTGTTTTTTAAAAAACATAACCATTATTACACCCAATAATAAGAACAAGGGCGCATATTTGGATAAATTAAAAGATACCAGCAACGATGTTACCGTTGTACCGATATTCGCACCGAAAATAACACCTACCGCCTGATATAAATTCATCAAACCCGAGTTTACAAAACTGACTACCATAACGGTACATGCGGAGGATGACTGTACAATACCTGTAAACACAATACCTACAATCAAACCCATAAACTTATTTTGAGTAAAAAACTCAAGAATTTTACGAAGTTTATCACCCGCAAACTTCTCGATAGACTCGCTCATCAATTTCATACCAAAAAGAAAAAGTCCAAGTCCACCGGCAAGCCCCATAATCATCTCAAAAATTTGTTTTCCGTCCATATTCGTCTCCTCTTCCCTTATGGGATTTTTCTGAATTGTATTTTCATTTAAATTTTTACCAAATCTTATCCAATACAATTATATGGGATAATGTGTCAATATTTCAACAGAGAATTTTTTTTCGTCTTTTTATACATAGAACTTCATTTTTTTTCGTCTTTTTTCAGTGTTTTTGATATATTGACGCTATATGAAAAGAAAAATTCACACCATAACATTATGATGTGAATTAAAAATTAAAATATTCCTTTGCCATTGTAATATCATTTCCTAATTGCATCTTAAGATGTTCCAGGGACTTAAATTTATGCTCAGTTCTGTGAAAATGTATAAAATCAAGGCTTAACCGCTCTCCGTATACCTCTCGCTCAAATGCAATAATATACGTTTCGATTCCTACGATATCATCTCCGCTGACCGTCGGCTTGGTTCCGACATTTGTAACACCGTAATATGTTTCTCCCTGCAATGTTACCCGGGTAAAATACACTCCGTTCGGCGGCAAAAGTTTTTCTTTCGGAGTAATGATATTGCAAGTCGGAACACCAAAAGTTCTTCCTAATTGGTTACCCTTACAAACCGTACCCTCAACACGGTAATTCCTGCCCAAAAGTTCATAACACTTTTCCATATTGCCTGACACAACATTCTCTCTTACCAATGTTGCACTGACTTCTTCGGCATTAATATGTAATTTGGGACAGGCGCAAAATTTAAAATCCAATTCCATACTTTTTTCTTTGATAAATTCCACATTTCCTGTTCCGTTTTTACCAAAAGACAAATCATCACCTGCAACCAATACCTGCATATTCATCTGCTTTAAAAGTACTTCTTTCAAAAATACTTCTGCGTCGGTACCTGCTGTTTCGGCATCAAAAGGAAATAAAACATAATAATCAATGCCCATCTTTTCCAAAATGCTTTGCTTTTCTTCATCGGTCAGTACAAAACCACCTTTGTATTTCCCGAAAAACACTTCCGGCCCGGGTTCAAATGAAACCACAACAGTCCGCAAACTGCATTCCGCCTCCCGTTTCATCCGGTCAAGAATAACCTTGTGTCCCAAATGCAGGGAATCAAATTTCCCCATTGCCACGGCGGTCGGCTCTTCAATATAAAATTGTTTTGTCTGAATAATTTTCATATTACCGTACCTTATAAAAAAACATTTTCTTCGGCACAAAAGCATTTTTTTCTGCCTGATAGCCGTATACACCGTAAAAAATGCCGTCATTACCATATATTCTGATATCTTCGGCTTTTTTATCTTCCTCTTTTATTTCTAACATATTCACATATAACCAATTACCGTTTTGGGCAGCCTTTAAACACTCTTCTTTTACCATTGCTTGCGGATATCCTTCAAATACGATATCCACGCCTTTGATTGCAGAATCGATCATTCCGCCTTTCATAAGTGCTTCTATTTCATCCAAAGTCCGGGCTTCCTCCAAAGTAAAACCGGCGGTCTTATGTCGAATCAGGGACGCCATGGCACCTCCGCATCCCAATTTTTCTCCGATATCATTACATAATGTTCGGATATAAGTACCTTTGGAACAGGTAACCGTCATTTTGACCCGTGGCAAAGCAATCTCAAGAATTTCAATATTCTCTATGGTAATGTCTCTTGCTTTACGTTCGACAGTCTTGCCTTCCCTGGCCAATTCATAAAGTTTCTTACCATCCACTTTTAATGCAGAATACATTGGCGGAATCTGCTTCTGCTCTCCGATAAAAGAAGCAATCACTTCCTGCACCTCTTCTTCCGTCACGAGCACATCCTTTTCTTCCAATACCATTCCACTTGTATCCTGCGTATCCGTTGTTACTCCCAATAAAAGTTCCGCTTCATATACTTTTGTGGTATCTGTCAGCATATCACACAATTTGGTAGCACAACCTAAACAAACCGGAAGCACACCCGTTGCGTCCGGGTCAAGTGTTCCGGTATGTCCTATTTTTTTCTGTTTTAAAATGCCTCTTAATTTGGCAACCACATCAAAGGATGTAAAACCCTTTTCCTTATGAACTACAATAATTCCGTCCATTTATATTCCTCAATCAAAGTAAGGTTTCATCAACTCTAAAATCTCGTTCAAAATGTTATCGGCTTCGCCTTTGCAATAAAAACCTGCCGCCCGGACATGTCCGCCGCCGCCAAAATGCTCTGCAACCTTTGACACATCCACAATCTGCTTGGAGCGGAGACTGACTTTATAAGTAACCGCATTAATTTGATACATGAAAATCGCACATTCCGTACCTTCGGTGATACGTAACTGACTTACAACACCTTCAAAAGGATTACCTGTAATTCCCATCTCATTCATGGTTTTGATATCCATACTGCCGGAAATTACTTTTCCGTCAAAATGCAATTTACTGTCCGACAGAATTTTTCCCAGGGCAAGATTTTGAATGTAGGTTTTTTCATAATACGTCTTATCCAAAAGCGCCGGAAAATCAAATCCATATTCCATCAAATCCGCCACAATGCGCATTGTCTTGGGCGACGTACTGGCAAATTTAAAAATGCCCGTATCATGGGCAATTCCCATGTAAATTGCCTCCGCCATGTCCTTATCCAAATAAGCCGGATCGATCAGATTATAAATCAACTCGCTGGCAGAACTTGCGGTAGGCACCACATAGTTTACCATAGCACAGCCCTCAGCATTACTGATGTGATGGTCAATATTGATTGTTTTTTTTGCATTTTTAAAATATTTTTCTGCATTACCGATACGTGAAGCCAGTGTGTCCACTACAATAAAAACTTCCGGTTGCTCTTTTTCAAAGGTAAAATCAAACTCCCTGATTCCTTTCACACATTCAAAACAAGGTGAAATTTCATCGGAAAACACCGTAATCTCCGCATCAGGCAGTCTCTTTTTTAAATAAAGAGACAGGGCAAGGGTGGCGCCGATACAGTCGCCATCCGGTTTGATATGCCCACATATTCCGATTGTTTTTGCTCCACTGCATTCTGCAACAATATCAATCACTATTCCGCGTCCTCTTCTTCTCTTTCATGGATTCCTGCGTTGACTTCATCAATTAATTTTGACATATTGATGCCGTATTCCACGCTCTGGTCCATAATAAATTTAATCTCCGGTGTATTACGAAGATTGATTTTTTTTGCAATCTGTGTACGAATATACCCCATAGCACTGTTTAACCCTTTCAGAGTATCTTCCTGAGACTGTACATCTCCCAACACACTGATAAAAGCCTTACAGGATTTCAAATCCGGAGCCACTTCCACAGCCATGACCGTAGTCATGGGGTTAATGCGGGGGTCTTTTAATTCACCGCGGATGATTTCCGCCAAAACCTTCTGCACTTCCCCATTGATACGGGTATTTTTAACACTGTTTTTTCTCATTATCTGGGTACCTCTACCATAATGTATGCTTCTACAATATCAAGTTCCTGCATCTTATCGAAATCTTCAAATACAAGACCGCATTCGAAGCCTGCTTTTACTTCTTTTACATCGTCCTTGAAACGCTTTAAGGATGCAAGTTTACCTTCGTAAATCTGCTCACCTTCACGGGTAATACGAACCAAAGCATTTCTTTGGAACATACCGTCAAGCACATAAGAACCTGCGATATTTCCGATTGCAGATGCCTTGAAAATCTGGCGAACTTCCGCATGACCGATTACTTTCTCTTCGAAAATAGGATCCAACATACCCTTCATGGCTGCTTCCACATCTTCGATTGCCTGGTAAATAACGCTGTAAAGTCTTACGTCTACGCCTTCTTTCTCAACGGTATCCTTTGCCATATTATCCAATCTGACATTGAAACCGATGATGATTGCCTTAGCCGCACTTGCAAGGATAACGTCGGATTCGTTGATTGCACCAACGCCGCCGTGAATTACCTTAACCGCAACTTCTTCGTTGGAAAGTTTTACAAGGCTCTGCTTCACAGCTTCCACACTACCCTGTACGTCAGCTTTAACGATAAGGTTGAGTTCCTTAAGGTTACCGGCCTGAATCTGTGAGAACAGGTCATCAAGTGACATTTTAGCCTTAGTATCTTCCAATAATTTAACCTTATTCTGTGCAATAAAGGTCTCAGCAAAGTTCTTTGCTTCCTTGTCGTTCTTATGGCAGACAAAAATTTCACCTGCGTTGGGAACATCATTCAAACCTAAGATTTCCACGGGAGTAGAAGGTGTTGCTTCTTTTACGCGGCGTCCCTTATCATCCACCATAGCACGTACTTTACCGTGAGATGCACCTGCGGAGATAAAATCGCCCACATGAAGTGTACCCTTCTGAACCAAAATGGTTGCAACGGGACCTCTTCCCTTATCCAACTGCGCTTCGATAACAAGACCACGTGCCTGTCTCTTGGCATTTGCTTTTAATTCAAGCATATCTGCGGATAAAAGAATCATATCCAAAAGTTCGCTGATACCATGACCCATTTTCGCACTTACCGGTGCAAAAATAGTGGTTCCGCCCCAGTCTTCGCTTAAGAGTTCATGCTCTTCTGCCAATTCACGCATCAAATTGTTAATGCTGGGATAACTATCCATCTTTCTGCTGGGATCATTAAAATCATAACCGATTTTATCAACCTTATTCACTGCCACGATAATCTGCACTCCTGCAGCCTTGGCATGGTTGATTGCTTCCTTGGTCTGGGGCATAACACCATCGTCAGCAGCAACTACAAGGATTGCAATATCCGTTGCGTTTGCACCACGCATACGCATAGCTGTAAATGCTTCATGTCCGGGAGTATCTAAGAAAGTAATCTTTCTGTCATCCACCTGAACCATATAAGCACCGATGTGCTGTGTAATACCGCCTGCTTCCCTGTCAGTAACGTGTGTCTTACGGATTGCATCCAAAAGGGATGTTTTACCGTGGTCAACATGACCCATAACACAGATTACGGGAGGTCTTTCTGTCATGGTAGCTTCGTCTTCTTCATCCTCTTTCAGGAGTTCTTCAATTACGTCTACCTGAACTTCTTTTTCACAAATAATATCGTATTCAATCGCGATTTCTTCAGCCTTATCAAAGGAAATCTCCGAATTTACGGTAAGAATTTCACCCTTTAAAAATAACTTCTTAACAATAGCAGAAGGCTGTAATTTCATCTTGTCTGCTAAATCTTTTAAAGTAAGAACTTCGGGAATTGTGATTACCTTGATATCGTCCTCGACCTTTTCTTCCACTTTCTTTTCAGGTTTAATAAAACTTCCGGGCTTTAACTTGCCCTTACCTTTGCCTTTAAAATCGCCATCTTCATAGATTGCATCTTTTTTCTTCTTGTCTTTCTCCTGGCTGATACGACGCTTTTCATCGTCTCTATGCTTCTCAGGCTCTACCACGGGAGTATCGCCTCCGAACATACGGCCACCTTGAGGTTTCTTTCCGAAACGGTTATCATCTCTTCTTCCGCCTCTGTCATCTCCATCCTTGTGGAAACCACCCTGACCTCTGTCTTTGTTGAAT
This sequence comes from Lachnospiraceae bacterium, assembly GCA_017473115.1. Taxonomy (GTDB): domain Bacteria; phylum Bacillota; class Clostridia; order Lachnospirales; family Lachnospiraceae; genus UBA3766. The sequence goes on along the minus strand of JAFUNC010000015.1, from coordinate 34,955 downwards.
CCACCCTGGGGTCTTTCTCCTCTGTCTTTGTTGAATCCGCCCTGCGGTCTTTCGCCTCTGTTTTCACGATTGAATCCGCCTTGGGGTCTTTCGCCTCTGTTTTCACGATTGAATCCGCCCTGCGGTCTTTCGCCTCTGTTTTCACGATTGAATCCGCCCTGCGGTCTTTCGCCGCGATTTGCGTTATTCTGGGGCTTTTCTCCCCTGTTTTCACTATTGGCGCGTTCGCTTACAGGTCTTGTATTCTGCTCTGCGTTTACCTCAACGTCCTTCTTCGGAGCGGACTGAGGTCTGCTGTTCGGATTCCCTGCAGGAACAAAATTTACCGACGGTGTTGCGGAAGGGGGGGTTGTAGGACGTATCAAACCGGAGGGTCTGACATTTACATTTGCTGCCGGTTTCTTATTCTGTACAGGCTGTCCGGGTCTCTGTGCCGGTCTTCCTGTATTCTGTCCTGCCGGCTTTCCGCCTACAATAATGATATTTTTCTTCTTTTTCGGTTTGTCTTCTGCTTTAGGAGCCTCTTCTTTTACCGGAGTCTCTTTTACTTCTTCTTTGACCGGTATTTCTTTGGCTTCTTCTTTCTTTACAGGTTTTTCCTCAGTTTTTTCAACTTTTGCACTGCCTGCGGACAAACCTTTTCTTACTAAATTTTCTTCATCTTCCACCAAATTCTTCTGGGGACTTTTATAATCATAACCCTTATCCTGAAGGAATTGGATTATCTCTTTACTTGTTATATTTAAATCTTTTGCCAGTTCGCTTATCTTCATTTATTTACCTCCGTATCGATTATTGAATCTTTCAACTTTTTTTCTATGCCTTTGGCAAATCCGTCATCAATGACTGCTACTGACGCACGCATCTCTTTCCCGATACAATGTCCTAACGTCTCTTTTGTCCCGTAAAAATAAATAGGGATATGATAGTAGGTACACATGTCATTGTAACTTTTCTTGGAACCGTCCGATGTATCCGTTGCTACAATCACCAGTCGTGCTTTCCCGGCCTTTACCATTTTTTCTACCATAAATTCGCCGCTTACCACATTTCCGGATTTCGTTGCCAATCCTAAAAGGGCTAATATTTTATCATGCATCTGGTTCTGTAAACTCCTTTTCCAATCCGGCATAAATTTCATTGGAAAGATTCATTTTGAAAGAGCGTTCCAGACCTTTGTTTTTCTGTGCTTTTTTTAAGCAATCCAGAGATTTGCAAAGGTAGGCTCCTCTTCCGTTTTTCTTTCCGGTTGTATCCAGAACAAGATCGCCCTCCGGTGTTTTTAACACACGCATCATTGTTTTCTTTTCTTTCATTTCCATGCATCCTACGCATTGGCGCAAGGGTACTTTTTTGTTCATAACAACCTCCTGTCTGTCGTATCCGGTTTTACGAATTACTCTTCATCCTCTGAATAAGTCTCTTCGTATTCACCTTCCTCGTACTCTTCATACTCTTCATCATCCATATAATCTTCATAACGGAAGCCGTAAGCATCTTTTGCCTGAGTTTCACTCTTAATATCAATCTTATATCCTGTTAACTTAGCAGCAAGGCGTGCATTCTGACCTTCCTTACCGATTGCCAAAGATAACTGATAATCAGGAACAACAACCTTCGCTGTTTTTTCATCAGGATCCGCAAAAACTGCAACAATCTGTGCCGGAGACAATGCATTCTGAATTAAGTTACCGGGGTTTTCATCCCAGTTAATAATATCAATTTTTTCACCGCCTAATTCATCCACAATTGCATTTACACGTGCACCGTTCAAACCAACACATGCACCAACGGGATCTACGTTCTCATTGTGTGAATAAACTGCCATTTTGGTTCTGCTACCGGGTTCTCTGGCAATACTCATGATTTCAACAGTACCGTCTTTGATTTCGGTAACTTCCGATTCAAACAATCTCTTAACAAAATCGGGATGTGTACGGCTTACCAAAATGCGGGGGCCTTTTGAGTTTGCTTTTACTTCTAAAATATATACCTTAATACGGTCTGTAGGACGGAAGTGTTCTCCCTTTACCTGCTCTGACTCATTTAAGATTGCATCTGCTTTACCAAGGTTAATGGAAATATTACGTCCGATGTAACGCTGAACAACACCTGTAATAATGTCTTTTTCTTTTGCATGGAACTGGTTGTAAACAACTGCTCTTTCTTCTTCACGAATCTTCTGCAAAATAACATTCTTTGCATTCTGGGTTGCGATACGTCCGAATTCTTTTGACTTAATTTCTACTTTTACGATATCGTCAACTTTTGCCTTCTTTGCAATTTTCTTTGCATCTTCCAAAGAAATTTCAAGCATATCATCCATAACGTCATCTGCAGTTTCCACAACAGTCTTTTCAGCATACACACTGAAATCACCGTTTTCACGATTGATTTCCACTTTTACGTTATCTGCCTTGCCAAAGTGATTCTTGCACGCAAGCATCAGCGAGTTCTCAATCGCCTCAAAAATAGTTTCTTTGCTGATTTCTTTTTCCTTTTCGAGAATATTCAGCGCTTCCATTAATTCCTTGTTCATTTTCTTTTTTCTCCTCCTATCCTAAAAATCCAGTGCCAATCGAACAACTGCGATATCCGCTCTCTGGAAAATCATTTCATTGTTATCGTTTTCTATTGTGATGGTATCTTTATCATATGCTTTTAAAATACCCGAAAATTCCTTGCACTTATCAATGGGTTTGTAAGTCTTAATCTCAACTTCTTCTCCCAAACTTTTCTCCAAATGCTTATCTTTCTTTAAAGTTCTCCCCAATCCAGGGCTGCTGACTTCTAAAATGTAGGACTCCTCAATGTAATCCGCCACATCCAAAGCATCCGATAATTCTCTGCTTACTGCCTCACAATCCAAAATATTCACACCGCCTTCTTTGTCGATGTAAGCCCGCAAATACCACTCGCCGGCTTCTTTGACAAATTCCACATCGTAAATCTCCACATTGTGTTTAGCAACAATCGGAAGCAGAAGTTCTTCGGTTCTCTGTTCGTAAGTATCTCTTTTTGCCACTCTTACGCACTTCCTTTCTTTTGATTCCGAATGGTTAAATACAATTGCCAGTAAACCGCAAATGTCCTAACCAACAAACAAGAGTGGACTTCGCAGCCCACTCTTTATCATCTTGCATTATTTAATTCTCTTGAATTGTAACACTCTTATTTTTTTTCGTCAAGAGATAAAATTATTTTTATATGTATAATATTTCTATTAACCTATTACAATTTCAAATTCTTTCAATGAATTCGCTTTAATTGCAATTTTACTCCATTCAGATAATTTTTCATAACTATTCTCGTTCATAATTTTATCTTTTACATCAGTATCAACCTCTCCTAACGCCTCCAACACTTTAAAATATGATAACAATATCTATTTATTTTGTCTATATACACATTGCATAAAGACATCGACAAATTTCAACATAACAGGGCATCGATTCATTTCTATCGATGCCCTTTAAAACTCTTTATTTAATAAATAATTCCGCACTTAAATATTGATCGTAAAATTCTTTTGAATTGAAACATCTGACGCCTTCAATTTCTTAGGATATACATCCTTATATCGATATATACTCATTACAATTCCAATCAGTGCATAACACAAAACAATATTGCTTCTTCCCACAGAGAAGAACGGTAAGAAGGACGACGTCGGCGGAATCAAGCCCATCGCGCCAAGTACATTAAGCACACTGTTCAACAGAAATACCATTCCGCATCCAAAGCCCATAACCATACCAAGTTCATTTTTTTGTTTTACGGATGTAGAAAAAATAAACATCACAAGTAACGCCAATATTGCAACAACTACTATTCCGAAAAGGATTCCGTAACAATTTAAAATATATGAAAACACATAATCCCGATTGAAGTCCGGCAAAGTCCCGATTACATCATTTCCGCTGTTTCCCACCAAAGAAATGTTTTGACATAATGTACGGAGTCTTGCAGTGAGATAAAAACCATCTCCCGATGCCTGGAAAAAGGCACGAATCCTTTCTTCCTGATAAGATGCCAAAAGGTGAAATTGATACATCATAAACAAAGCGATTGCCGGCAAAACCATAAAAACAGACCATAACACAGCAACCGTTCTCTTTGCTTTCACCTGAAACCAGCCTTTGAAAATTGCTGTCGTAAGTTGAATTAACATACTAATCATAATCATTCCGGCAACTATAATATTCGGCATACGAAATGTAATGATTACCGGAAGAATCAGCCAACCAACGGATTTTAACAAAGATACAATTCCACCACCTCTGTATTTATACAAAATTGCACCATATATGGGCACATAAAACATCATCATGGACGTGGCTGAAAACGTAAACGGTCCGAAACCTATACCATAGCGGGTTCCGTTTATGTATCCGCCAAAAACACCTGTTAAAAGTAAAATTCCCATAATAATGATAAGTAACGCGATTATTTTAGAATATTTGGCAATAAATGTATAATCTATAAAATAAATCCCGCACATAATTACAAAACCCAAGATAACAGATGATACAAAACCTATCATCAATCCCCGGTAAGATTCATTCAGATACGGTTCCAAGTCATACATTCCGACATTACGAAAAACGGAAGCCTGAACTAAAATTCCCAACACGCTCAGAATCCCTACTACAACAAGTAACTTCCACGCAATCCTCGGCTTATGAATCCTGTCCAAAGAGATTCCGACTTCCACGGGATTCCCCATATCCTTAACCGCCATTTGTTCTGCTTCCTCCGGATCCATACCCGCAGTGATGTTCTCTTCAGTCTGGCTTTCCAAATGACTTCTTATTTCTTCTTCAATGTAGGGTCTGGCCTTTTTACAACGAATTTGGGATAATAATTTCTCTAAATATTCTTCCATACTACACCCCCATTGCCAGGACATTCGCCACCGCAGACTGATATTCGTTCCATTCTGCTTTTTTTGCTTCCAATAATCCCCTGCCCTCTTTTGTAATGCTGTAATACTTTCTGATTTTACCCGCATATTCCTTCTCATACACATTTAGTAATCCCTTTTCTTCAAGGCCATGCAATAACGGATATAAGGTTCCTGCTTTCAATTCAAATACATTGCAGGATTTCTTACGCAAGGTATCAATCATTTCATATCCGTACATATCTTTTTCTTCCAATAATTTTAACAGAAGCATTGTCATACTTCCTGACATCAATGCTTTATCTACTGCCATTCTTATCCCTCCTTATATAGATTATCTATATATCGACTATCTATAGTATATATCGAGCATCTATATAAGTCAATATGTTATTTTATGATTTATGAAAGGAAAAAAGAATATATAGAATTTATTGAAAAAGAAAAAAGCATCGAAACCTTTCGATTTCAACACTTCTTTAGGGTTGGGCTGTTCTAATTCGATTCTGCATTCGGCAGAATCGCCGGCGAGGTGCACGTCATACTCTGTATGACAAATTTCTTTGTGCACCTCTGCCATACATAATAATAGCATCTCCTCGGAGATGCTATTATAACACCTCGTAGGGGAATCGAACCCCTGTTTCCGCCGTGAGAGGGCGGCGTCTTAACCGCTTGACCAACGAGGCATTTATCACTGCCTGTTTTCACAGGCAATGACTATTTTAGTATAATATGCTTAAAAAAGCAAGTACTTTTTTATAATATCTATGAATGATACTCAATTAAAAGTTCAGACGCACCATTCGCAAAGTCGCATCTACGATGCTTTCCCGCTGCTAAGCCGCTAACTTTGCTCATGTACGGGTGCTCAACTCAAGCATACATAAACACAAAAATATGCAAGCACATTTTGTGTCATTTATGTATGCCTGACTGAACTGTTAATTACACGAAGTCGAACAGACTCATCTGATTACTTTCCGGTAAGTCTCCAAGCAGACCCAAATTCGCCATCGTTTCTACAACTGTCTTGGATACCTTAGAGCGTTCTCTAAAATCATCCCGAGAGATAAAAGGACCGCCCTTTACTGCTTCCACAATACCTTCCGCGGCTTTTTCAGCCAGACCTTCCACACTGACCAGGGCCGGCATAATTTTACCGTCAATAATCTGAAAGTTTCTCGGATGCGCACGGAAAATATCCAAGGGCCAGAATTCAAAGCCGCGGGCATACATCTCCTGCACAATACGCATAACCTTCATTACTTCTTCTTCCTTCTTGGAAAGTTCGTTTTCACGGGAACGGTACTCTTCCATTACCTGCTCTAAGTGCTTCTGTCCCTGACACATAATGGCATAATCAAAACCGTCCACCGCACGAATACTGAAATATGCCGAATAATATGCCAACGGGTAATTTACCTTACAGTAAGCAATACGCCAAGCCATCATAACATAAGCAGCCGCATGAGCCTTCGGGAACATATATTTAATCTTTTTACAAGACCAAATGTACCAATCCGGCACATCATGTGCCACCATCTGCTCTTCCCATTCCGGTGTTAAGCCTTTACCCTTACGTACGCTTTCCATAATTTTAAAAGACATACCGGCATCCACACCTTTACCGATTAAGTACACCATAATATCATCTCGCGTACAAATCGCAGTGGAAATGGTTGCTACACCATCCATAATCAACGTCTGTGCGTTACCAAGCCATACGTCAGTACCGTGGGAAAGTCCCGCAATACGTACCAAGTCCGAAAAACTGGTGGGATGGGTATCAATTAACATCTGCATCGCAAAATCCGTACCAAACTCGGGGATACCAAGGGAACCCAACTTACATCCGCCAATCTGGTCCGGTGTAATACCGAGAGCCTCCGTACTCTGGAATAAAGACATTACCTTGGGGTCATCCAAGGGAATGGTTAAGGGATCCATCCCCGTTAAATCCTGTAACATACGAATCATCGTCGGATCGTCGTGTCCGAGAATATCCAGTTTCAACAGGTTATGGTCAATGGAATGATAATCAAAATGTGTCGTGATAATGTCCGTTGTCATATCATTTGCCGGACGTTGAATCGGCGTAAACTCGTTAATGTCATGACCGATAGGCAATACGATAATACCGCCGGGATGCTGTCCCGTCGTTCTTCTTACATCTACACAGCCCTGCACAATACGGTTAATCTCTGCCGTACGCTTCTTAATTCCGCGCTCTTCGTAATACTTCTTCACATATCCGAAGGCAGTCTTCTCTGCGAGGGTACCGATGGTTCCGGCTCTGTAAGTCTGACCGGCACCAAAAATAACTTCCGTATACTTATGGGCCTTGGACTGATATTCACCGGAGAAGTTAAGGTCAATATCCGGCTCTTTATCACCATAAAATCCAAGGAAGGTTTCGAAAGGAATATCAAAACCGTCTTTATTTAATTTTGCCCCGCAAACCGGACAATTTTTATCCGGCATATCACAACCTGCACGACCCGCGTATGCTTTTACATCATCAGACTCAAAATCTGAGTAATGGCATTCGCTGCAATAATAGTGGGGTGATAACGGATTTACCTCCGTAATACCTGCCATGGTTGCAACGAAAGAAGAACCTACAGAACCTCTGGAACCTACCAGATAGCCGTCTTCGTTAGACTTCCATACCAGTTTCTGTGCAATAATATACATTACGGCAAATCCATTACTGATAATGGAATTCAACTCTCTTTCCAGTCTCTTCTCTACTACTTCCGGCAGATTTTCGCCATAGAGTTCATGGGCTCTGGTGTAACAAATTTTACGCAAGGTTTCATCACTGTTTTCAATGACCGGTGCACACTTATTCGGATCAATAGGCGAAACCACATCACACATATCTGCGATTAAATTCGTATTGGTAATTACAACTTCTTCTGCCTTTTCGCTACCAAGATATTCGAATTCCTTCAGCATTTCTTCCGTTGTACGCAAATACAACGGTGCCTGATCATCCGCATCCGAAAATCCTTTCCCCGCCATGATAATACGACGATAAATTTCATCCTCCGGATCCATAAAATGCACATCACAGGTTGCACACACCGGCTTATTATACTCTTCACCCAGCGCAACAATACGCTTGTTGATTGCAATCAAATCGTCATACGAATTGATATTGCGGAATTTATCGGATTTCAGCATAAACTTATTATTGTCCAAAGGCTGAATTTCCAAATAATCATAAAAGTTTACAATCCTTGCAATCTCTTCCGGAGACTTTTCGTCCAACAAGGCACGATACAATTCTCCCGCCTCACAGGCTGTACCGAGAATAATACCTTCCCTATGTTTCATTACGAAACTCTTCGGTAACTTAGGTTGACGGTTAAAATATTTTACATGGGACTCCGAAACCATACGATAAAGATTTCTTCGTCCTTCTTCCGTTTTTGCTAAAATGATTGCATGGTAAGACGGCATTTTACGTATCGTCTCAACACTTGCATCCGTAAACTCATTTACTTGAGAAAGGGTATGTACATTCTTCTCTTCCAGCATCAGAATAAACTTCTCAAAAATCTGTGCCGTTGCTTCCGCATCATCTACCGCTCTGTGGTGGTTTTCCAATGATATATTCAATTTCTTGGCAATGGAATCCAACGTGTGTTTGCCCAAATCCGTAAGCAGGGCTCTTGATATTGCCACGGTATCCACAGATGTCAATTCCCTCTCAAGTCCCTGTTGTTTCATATTTTCTTTGATAAAACTCATATCAAAAGAAGCATTGTGCGCTACCAGCACACAACCCTTGCAAAATTCTAAAAACTTAGGCAATACAGTCTCAATATCTTCCGCATCTGCCACCATATCATCATTAATGCCCGTAAGTCTTTCTATTTCAAACGGAATAGGAACATGCGGATTTACAAAGCACGAAAAACGGTCACAAATTGTACCATCGGATACTTTTACCGCACCGATTTCGATGATTTTATTTTTAATCGGCGAAAAACCTGTAGTCTCTATATCAAACACAACAAAATCATCGCGCAGATGTTGACCTTTATCGTTTACTACCGTATCCGTTAAATCGTCTACAATATAGGCTTCCACACCGTAAAGAACCTTGATACCCTCCAGTTTATCCGTGGTATGTTTTGCCTCCGGAAAAGCCTGAACACAACCGTGATCCGTGATTGCAATCGCCGGCATTTCCCACTGGCGTGCGCGCTTAATCAAATCCTTGGCATAAGAAACACCGTCACTGTCACTCATTTTGGTATGACAATGAAGTTCCACTCTCTTTTTAAAAGCAGTATCCATTCTGGTTGTAGTAAAATTCTTAATCTTCTTAATGCCGACCAAGGAAGAAACCATCAATTCTCCCACATAATCATCAAACTTGGCAACACCCTTCACTTTGATAAATTCGCCCGGTTTTAAAAGCGGAACAAATTCATCAGCCTGGTCTGCCCAGCAGAAAATCTTACTGGAAATGGTATCCGTGAAATCTGTCACCGCAAAGGTATAGATATACTTATCATTACGCAGTTCCCTGCCTTCCGCTTCCGTAATTTTACCGCGAATGGTCACTTCCCCGATTTCATCTACAATATCCTTAATCGGAATTGCTTCATCTTCAAAATCACGCCCATAAATCACATCCGGAGAATCGGAACGTTTCAAAGGCATACGTTTCTTTTCTTTTTTATCATTCTCTGCTTTATTTTCTTTGGATGCACCCTTTGCATCCTTCTTCACATCATTCTTATCACGCTGCTCGCTCTTTGCACTTTCAGCCGCCTTCTTCGCGTCCGCTGTATTTCCGGCATCACCGCCATAATCCGCAAATTCCGAACCATCACTGCCTTCCGCATGCGTTCCGCCGGCTCTGCGACTGATCTCCTGCACCATCAGATTTACTTTATGCTCGTTTTCTTCCTTAAATCTGCTCTTCTTGGCTTCCTTATACTCAATCTGTATATTCACCGTCAAACCGCAACGAACATTCAAAATACTGTTTAGAGCCTCTGCCAATTCCTTTTCTTTCTCATGAGCAATGATGGTGTCTTCCAAAACCACCTTCATAACACTGCCTTCTTCGAAAATGACATCCGCATCATGAAAAATTTTATAATCCACATTACCGATTTCTTTGATACTGAAAACAATACTGTCCTCATAAGAACTGTATACTTTCTCTGCCGTAAAATGTCCCGGCAGGTGAAAGCGTTCATACACCTTAACATCCATATTACTGCCGGCCATTTTTTGCTTGCAAATTGCTTCCTGTACCTTACATATATCCTGACGGTCGATTAATCTCGGACTGGACAAATAAACACGCAAGAGCGTTCTCTGCGCATCTGTTGTTAGTTTCTCCACGATCGTATCTTCCATTAACGCGCTCAAACGTTCGTCCAAACGAATACCGTCAAACACTTCAAAAAAATTCATAGACATTTTATCTTCCCCTAGGTATGAAAGAACCGACACAAGGTCGGTTCCCCATCGTAATATTTTAGCATTCGTACATCATGACTCCCAATGATCCAATTCATATTTCAGCGCTGATAAAAGTTCATGTTCCGGGAGTTTGCGAACAATCTCGCCTTTTTTAATAAGCAAACCTTCTCCGATACCGCCGGCGATACCCAAATCTGCTTCTTTGGCCTCTCCGGGTCCGTTTACCACGCACCCCATTACGGCCACTTTAATATCCAACGGATAACCTGCCACCAGAGTTTCTACCTGATTTGCAAGTCCGATTAAATCAATCTGGGTTCTTCCGCAAGTAGGACAACTTACTACTTCAATGCCGCCCTTACGAAGTCCCAAAGTTTTCAAAATTAATTTGGCAGTTTTGATTTCTTCTACGGGATTACCTGTCAAAGACACGCGAATGGTATCTCCGATTCCCTGATATAAAATCACACCCAAGCCCACTGACGATTTAATATTTCCGGAAAAATAGGTCCCGGATTCCGTGATGCCCACATGTAAAGGGTAGTTTGTCTTCTCGACCAAAAGTTCGTGCGCTTTGATACACATCATAACATCGGATGACTTAATGGATATTACCATATTTTCATATCCCAGACTTTCAATCATGGCAACCTTATCCAATGCACTTTCCACAATACCTTCCGCTGTAACACCGTTGTACTTCTTCACAAGTTCCTTCTCAAGAGAACCGCTGTTTACGCCGACACGAATAGGAATGTTACGTTCTTTGGCTACATCCACTACCGCTTTTACCTTATCCATACCGCCGATATTTCCGGGATTGATACGGATTTTATCCGCACCGTTTTCCATTGCCGCGATTGCCATTTTATAATCAAAATGGATATCCGCTACCAAAGGAATATGAATCTCCTTTTTAATTTCTGCAATTGCTTTTGCAGCCTCAAGTGTCGGTACGGTACAACGTACAATTTCACAACCTGCCGCCTCTAACTCAAGAATCTGAGCCACGGTTGCAGCCACATCTTCTGTTTTTGTATTGGTCATGGATTGAATCAAAATCGGATTCCCACCACCGATTACTCTGTCGCCGATATGAATTACTCTTGTATCATTTCTGGTCATAACACCGTTTCTCCTTCATACAGGACCTGTTATCATCCTGCCGCTTATTCATTTTATGCATAAAACTTATGATACACATTTTAGCATACTCAAATGGATTAATCACTACTTTTTCAGAAATTTAACTTTTATTGACTGCCGATTCCGAAAATATTCAGGGGCGAATTTTCGAACCATTCACTGATTTCATCCAACCGGTCAGCCCCTTCATTGATATTCTCCAACGTCTCCGTCAACTCTTCCACATCCAATCCGTTTAATACCTCATTGATGCCTTCGAAGTCAATGGAATTAATCGTATCCATTAATTCATCCACATTAAATGTTTCAATGATATTGTTAAAATTATTCAGCGATTCATTTAATGCTTCCATATCAATCTTGGATAACTCTTCCACGACCGGTTCTACCATTGTAAGGAAATTATTTAATTCCACGAACGCTATAATCACCAACACAAGAATAACCGTAGTCATAACAAGAGTCACACAGGAAATAATCCTGTTAATCAACATCTCCTTTTTTAACTTTTTCAGAAGAATATCCATACTGTTTTGATCCATATTATTATTTACATTCGGCAGCGGATTCCTGCCGTTTTCATAGGATGCCCCCGCATTCATTCCGGAGTACTGTCCGTTGGAATTTCCCTGATTGTAACCTGCATATTTTTCCATATTCTGTTCCATTGTATCTCTCCTTCTACACTTCTGTTTCGTAAATACCTTCTTGTGTATATGATGACGTCTTTTATCCCGATTTCATCATAAAATTCCCACACATTTATTATATCAACTTCATATACATTTACAAGACCCTTCCGTCACCAGAATGCTGCACTCACACTCCAGTACAGCCGTTTTATAATGTGTTCTTGCCAGGGCATCCCAAGGAATTGCCAGTAAAAAAACTAAGAGGCTCATTATAAAAAGTGTTTTTATATCCACATTATTTTTATACTGCATTTGTCCGGCATATTCTAAAATCTTATTATAAAATAAACAATATAGCATCATAACAATTCCGACCACACGAATCATCATTGCAACACAACCGGCGAATGCCCCCGGAAAATGCCGTCCCGTGTCCTTTATTTTTCTCAAGGCTTCTTCCAGTTCCCCGCCTCCGGGATAACGCAATTCCGGACAAGGTTGTAAACATTTTAAAATAATCTTTCTTAATTTGCGGGGAATTCCGTAGGCTTTTAATTCTTTCTTTAACTGTCGGCAATCCCAAACTGTTTTCGTTCTTCCCGTAAGCATATAAAACATTACTTTTCCAAACGAATATACATCACTGCCCGTGCAAATACTCCCTTGAGACTGTTCCGGCGCCGCATACTCCGGTGTTCCGTACGTCACTTCATTTTTCGAATATGCCGTCAACGCACACCCTAAATCAACCAGCCTTATTTTTCCCTCATCCGTCATAATATTGGATGGTTTCAAATCACCATGAATAACCGGTACCGGTCTGCGATGAAGATAACTTAAAATTTCACATAATCCCAGCGCAATTTTTATTGTTTCTTTTATACTTAAATGTCCTCTTTCCTTCACATAATTTTGCAATGTTGTCCCTTGTACATTTTCCATAACAATATAACTGTAACTTTCATCCGTCATTGCATCATGTAATGCCGGCAGACCGGGATGTTCCAAAACGCGCAACATACGAAATTCATTTTTATAATCCGTACATTCATTTAAGGGCTGTATTTTCATAGCATAAATCTTGTCAATATGCTCATCTTTTACCAGATATACCTTTCCGAATCCGCCTTCTCCCAACATACCAAGTATTGTATATTTTCCTCCGACTATTTTCTCCCTATTACAATCGCCGTACAATTATCTCTTTCTCCTTTCCTTCTACCTCTTTGAAGTATTTCCTGTAACAGTTTCCCTGTTTCCATTTCCTTCAAATTCTTGCTTGCCAACGCAGTAAGACCTTGCATTGACAGACATCGGTTATAACCGTCACTGCACAACAAAAAACGTTGATGACGCTTGTATTTCCCGGTTCTGAAATATATGTCAGGCAACCGCCCGGCGCCCACGATCCCTCGCAATTCGCCTTTTTCGTTTACCTGTTTTACACTGATTTCTTTGACTTTATTACCTATGAAATAGCAACTGCAGTCACCGATGTGAAAGAAATAAAAATGCCTTGCCGACAAAATCAGTACCGAACAGGTTGTCCCCATCCGTATTCCTTCCCTGCCGCTTTCACGCAGTAACTGTTCATGCACATCTCTCAACGCTCTCTTAAAACTGCACAGCAGTTTTTCTTTCGAAGCATTCCGGCACAATAAATCTAAAGCATTCTGATAAAACCAATCCGTAATAATCTTGGCCGTCAAGCCTCCTGCATATTCTCCTTTGGCAAGACTCCCTACTCCGTCGCAAACCAGCGCCATTGCATACGGACCGTTCCCCGTAAAAACTGACTGTATGGAAAAACTGTCTTGATTTTTTGTATAATAATCGCCCTTATCCCAAAGATTGACATAAGAAAAATGCATTCTGCCTCCACCTGTTCAATAAAAATAATCCAACTGAAAAATCTGAAACGAACGTTTCTGAATTTTAGATAAACATATAAAAATGTAGAATGTTTTATCTATAACATATTTTCAGAAAAAGAACAATGCCTTTTCCGTATTTTCTCATGACTTTTCATCGCATTTTTCGACACAGTGCAAGAAAATAATGAACAATACCATTCACTTTTTTACAAAAAATAAAGCCCTGCACGGTACATCCCGTGCAAGGCTTTTTACTTATATAATCATTATTTTTACACTTTAAACGGTATCCGCATTCTACCGGAAGAATTTGGACACATCGTTAAATAATACCAACACCATGAGAAGCATCAATGCAATAAATCCAATCATATGCACAATTGCTTCTGCCTTTTTCGGTACGGGTTTTCGGATAACTGCTTCAATCAGAAGAAAAATCAACCGGCCGCCATCCAATGCAGGTATAGGCAACAGATTCATGATACCCAGGTTAACGCTGAGCAGCAAAGCAATGTTCACCATATTTATTAAAACAGTCGGCAAACCGTATGCCTTCGTTTCTTCAATGGTATCACTTATAACACCGGCCACACCTACGGGACCTGCCACATCATCTTTCGTCAGTTGTCCGGTCACCAACATTTTTAAACTTTTAAACGTGGTATCCAGCCAGTATTCGACTTCATACCAACTGTATCGGAACAAGTCAAGTCCCTCACTGATATGAAGTTTACCTCCTCTAATACCGATTACATTCGAGCCGTCACTTTCCACCAGTTCCAGCGTAGTTGTAAAAGTTTCACCCTTACGTTCATACTCTATTTCCCAGGTTCCGCCATCGTATAACATGGCATTTATCTGTATTTCACGGAAAAGATGTATTTTTTCACCATTAATGGCCGTAATCACATCTCCGTCCCTAAGCCCCGCTTCATATGCCGGATATCCAATCTCTACCCAACGGATTGCAGGAACAACAGAACCACAATTTATCACAATAATCATTGCCAAAATATAACCGAGCACAATATTAAAAAGCGGCCCGGCCACTACCGTAGCAATACGCACCCAGACCGATGCATTCTGAAAAGATCCTTCCTGCGTGGTTTGAGGACGTTCTAAAGGATTTTCTTCCTGAATACGCTCTGTTTCCTCATCTTCTTCATACAAACCGTCTTCACCCTCAAACATACAGGCACCGCCAATCGGAAGAAGACGTAAGGAATATTCCGTATCTCCCTTGGTGAATTTTACCAATTTCGGTCCCATACCGATGGAAAATTCCAACACCTTAATTCCATTGGTTTTGGCAACAATAAAATGACCAAATTCATGAGCCACTACCACCACACCAAAAATAATCACAAAGGCAAGTATTGCCCAAAAATTAAACTCCATAGAAACGTTACATTCTCCTTCTGTCTGCTAAAAATGCTTCGCTATATAATCATATGCTTCCGCTTCCGTATTCAGAATATCGTCCACTGTAGGATTCATAATATTCTTATGATTCTGCATACAAGCCTCAATCACTTCTGGAATCTGTAAAAACTTAATCTTACGGTCCAAGAATAAACTGACAGCCTTTTCGTTTGCCGCATTATAAACCGTAGGCATACTTCCGCCAATGGTTGCCGCATCATAAGCAAGTTGCAATCCACGGAAAGTTTCCATATCCGGTTTCTCAAAAGTCATAGAACCCAATTCAAAGAAATTCACTCTTTTACCGCTCATAGGACGTCTGTCCGGATAAAACAACGCATACTGAATGGGCAATTTCATATCCGGCGCACCAAGTTGAGCCATAATACCGCCATCCACATATTCCACAGCGGAATGGATAATACTCTGGGGATGCACCACAACTTCTATACGGTCCAAATCCACATCAAAAAGCCATTTTGCTTCCATTACTTCCAAGCCTTTATTACAAAGTGTTGCTGAATCAATGGTAATCTTACGTCCCATAGCCCAGTTCGGGTGTTTTAACGCATCTTCCACCTGAATATTTAATAAGTCTTCTCTTTTTCTTCCGCGGAACGGTCCGCCGGAAGCCGTCAAAAGAATTTTACTCAAACGTTCTTTGGGCTGTCCCTGTAAAGACTGGAAAATTGCACTGTGTTCACTGTCTACCGGCAAAATTGCCACATTTTTCTCTTTTGCCAAGGGCATAATAATATGACCTGCCTTGACAAGTGTTTCTTTGTTTGCCAGTGCAATGGTTTTCCCCGCCTCAATTGCTGCTATGGTAGGCCTGATACCTATCATTCCCACAATGGCGGTCACTAATACTTCACAATCTTTATGCGTGGAAATTTCAAGCAAACCGTCCATACCGCTTAATACTTCCACATCCAAATCCGCAATCCGGCTCTTTAAATCAGTTGCTGCTTCTTCCGTCCACATCACCGCAACAGAAGGCTTAAATTCACGAATCTGTTCTTCCATCAATTTCACATTGGTGCCTGCCGCCAGCGCAACCACCTGCAAATCCTGATTTTCACGTACTATTTCAAGGGTCTGGGTTCCGATGGATCCGGTAGAGCCCAAAATTACTATCTTCTTCATCTTTTTTATGCATCCAATTTTATAAAATTGAATCTGCCTTTCTTTTTAGTTAAACTGCATCATTAACATTACAAGGAAAAATACCATGGGAGCCGTAAAAATAACACTGTCAAAACGGTCTAAAATGCCGCCGTGTCCCGGAATAAGTTTGCCATAGTCTTTGACTTCATAATTTCTCTTAATTGCCGAAGCTGTCAAATCTCCGCACTGGGATACTACGGAGCCCACACAACAGATAATTGAAAATACTGCAATAATTCCATATGAAGAGTCTGTACAGGCAACATAAAGCCATCCAAACAATCCGCCAGCCAAAGAAGCACCCGCAACACCGCCGATCGCACCTTCCACAGACTTTTTCGGGCTTAACTTCGGAGTCAGTTTATGCTTGCCCAAAAGCATTCCCACTATGTAAGCGCATGTGTCGCAAACCCAAGAACTGATAAATACCAGCCACATCAGATAGATACCGTTAGGCAACTCTCTTATGTAATAGATAAACGACAGCGTCAAAGCAACATAAATTAAGCCAAATGCCGCATGGGTTATCTGGGTAATATTGTGTCTTGGAAAGGTGAAAATATACACCATAAACATAGACACAATGCTTAATACAAAAATAAACAATACCAATACGGTAAAATAATTAAAAGTTCCCTGCGTTCTGAAAAGCCATTCCCCAAACATCTCACGGAACGGCAACAAATCATCCGTTGCCAAAAGCAACAAATAATACAGAAAAATGCCTGCCAAACCTATTTTCTCAAATCCGGACATTTTATCGGGATTTGGACGCACTTTGGTTGCTTTGGTAAACTCTATATATCCGATACAGGATATTGTTCCCAAAAACAATGCCATCAATGGTCCTCCTGCAAATCCGAACAACAGAATTACCGCTAAAATAACTACCGAACTCCAAAATCTTGCTTTAAACATATGCTCTCTCCGCCAATACCTTATTTTGCATTACCAAATCTTCTGTCTCTTGCATTATATGCTTCAATCGCTTTGACCAATTCATCACGGTCAAAATCAGGCCAAGGGACATTGGTAAAATAAAACTCTGTATAAGCCAACTGCCATAAAAGGAAGTTGGATATTCTCTGTTCTCCACTGGTACGAATCAACAAATCGGGATCCGGCACACCTTCCGTATCCAAATGGTCGGATACATATTGTTCCGTAATTTCTTCCGGTGCCACTTTGCCTTCTTTTACATCCTTTGCCATTCTTTGCATCATACGGATCATTTCATCTCTACCGCCGTAATTAATGGCAATCTGAATGAAAAGTCCTGTATTGTTCCGAGAGTCCTCTTCCAATTCAGCAATGGTCTGCTGAATATCCTCGGCAAGGCCGGTTTTATCACCGATGACGCGAAACTTAACATTATTCTTTGCCGCCTTCTTAAAACCGGTCAAGAGATATTTACGAAGCAAATCCATAAGTGCACTTACCTCTTCTTCGCTTCGCTTCCAGTTTTCCGTCGAAAATGCATACACCGTAAAATACTGAATGCCCATTTCTCCGGCTATGTATATCATATCTTCTACATTTTTGGCACCTTGAACGTGTCCCATTTTACGGGGAAGCCCTTTGCTTTTCGCCCATCTTCCGTTACCGTCCAAAATAACCGCCACATGTCTGGGAATATTCATTTTTTTACTCCATTCCTTTCTTATCGTAAACGACCAAGAAGAATCATAAAAATACACCACTTTTATGATTCTTCCTTAAGTATCCTTAATTATACGGTAAGTACTTCCTTGGACTTTTCTTCTACCAAATCACCAATATTCTTTACATACTTATCTGTCAATTTCTGCAATTCATCTTCCATTGATTTGATTTCATCTTCGGAAATTTCAGTTTTCGCAAGTTTCTTTAATGCATCGTTTCCGTCACGTCTGATGTTACGTACGGCAACTTTGGCATCTTCACCTTTCTTACGAACATCTTTTACGATATCCTTACGTCTTTCTTCCGTTAATTCAGGGAACACAAGACGAATTACAGAACCGTCATTGCTGGGTGTAATTCCGATATCGGATGCAAGGATTGCCTTTTCAATTGCTTTGATTAAACTCTTTTCCCAAGGTGCAATCTGAATGATTCTTGCTTCCGGAACGGTAATATTACCAACCTGCTGCAACGGGGTCATCACTCCGTAGTAATCCACTGCCAGTTTATCCAAAACATGGGGATTTGCTCTTCCTGCTCTGATTGTCATAAAATCAGCCACAAGATGTTCATAGGTCTTACTCATTTTTTCATCGTATACTTTAATTTTTTCGTTCATTGTCATATCCTCCCGATACTGTTGTTTTTATTTTGTTCACACCTTATTCTTTTCACATTTCATATTACAAACCATTGTAATGTTTTTACACGGTTACCTTGGTGCCGGTAAACTTACCGTTTACGGTATTTACTATGCTGTTCTCTTCGTTCAGTCCGAATACCCACATAGGCATTTTATTGTCTCTCGCAAGAATGGACGCTGTCATATCTACTACCTGTAAATTATTGGCAATTACTTCGTGAATGGATACTTCATCGTACTTCTTTGCCGCCGGATTCTTTGCAGGATCATCATCGTATACGCCATCGATGGACTTAGCCAGTAAAATTACCTCCGCATCTACTTCAATGGCACGAAGTACAACACCCGTATCCGTACTGAAGTAAGGATGTCCGGTACCGCCCGCAAAAAACACTACCATACCTTTTTCAAAATATTTATTGGCTCTGTCCTTCGAGAACAATTTGGTAAAAGAACCACACTCAAAGGGAGTCAAAATATTAGTCATCATACCTACGGAACGAAAAATTTCCGATACATAAATACAATTCATAATCGTTGCCAGCATTCCGATTTGGTCAGCCTTGGTTCGGTCAATGTTTTCACTGGTTCTTCCTCTCCAGAAATTACCGCCGCCAATGACAATACCAACCTGAATTCCGTCGTCTACCAGTTGTTTTACCTGAAGGGCAACCTTTCTTACGGTTTCCTCGTCAAATCCGGTCTTTTTATCCCCCGCAAGGGCTTCACCGCTTAATTTTAAAAGAATTCGCTTCATATGTAGCCTCCTAAAATTTATTCAAGTCCTTCAAAGAATGAAGTAGGATTCACATCTGCATAACACTGTGAACACATACCTTCCACTGCCGCACCGTTGTTAATCTGTACGGATTTGGATTTGATATTACCTTTGATGATTGCGGAAGAATCCAGAATCACGGGACCGCGCACATCAATATCACCTTTTACCGCTCCGGCAATTACCGCACTTCTTGCGCTGACATTACCGATTACAACGGAATTAGGACCGATTTTAACGCTGTTATCACATTCAATATCACCTGTAATCTTAGCCGCCTGGGCAAAAATTTCCACCGCCTTGGAATTTCCCTGAATGCTGCCGGATACATTTAACTTTCCGCCGATTTCAATATTACCGAGAACGGTACCTCTCAAATCAAGTCCGCCTGCAGTTGCAATATCACCGGTAATCATCATTCCCGCAGGAATAATACCCACTTCCGCATTTTCATCTGCCATCGAAACAAATACTTCTTCCTGAACTTCAGGAACTGCTGTCATCTCTTCCTGTGCCATCTCCATCACTTCCTCAATCTCTTCAATTTCTTCTACTTCACCGAAGTTTTCTTCTTCAGCCGTATCAACACTATCTTCATTCTGTAACGTGTCATCGTCGCTGTCGGTATTATGCTCAATCAATTCATTCAACTCTTCGTCGGAAATATCCAGACCTTCCAATGCTGCTTCCAGTTCTTCTGCCAACGCATCCTCTTCTTCCGGAAGATTCTCTGTTGCATCCGCGTATCCCGCAGCCAAGGTTGCCATTACATCCTCATTTACGCCTGCAAAACCTTCCGCTTCCGCCCGCAAAATCTCATCTACTTCCGAAGGCTCATAAATGGCCTCTTTCGCCATAAAATGCTCATATTCTTCCGTCTCATCCACACCGGAAACCTGGAACTCGTCCTGCATTTCAGCCAGTTCTTTCTTCAAACGTTCCTCTTCTTCCAATAATTCTTTTTCCGTGGTATCTTCTGTCAATTCATTGACTGCCTGCGCAAGGTCCTCTTTTAAATCACTGAAAAAACCCATTGTACTTCCTCCAATCTTCTATTCCTGGTTTTCATCACTTCTTACCACATGACAAACCGGTGTCGTACCATCGGTAATGGGTAAAAATATGGTATTTTCATCCGCCTGTAATGTTTCAATAATACCCGGCAACGCCTGTACCGTCGTATATTTGTCCGACGCATCATGCATCAGTACTACCGATGCATTGGTCTGTCCGACACCGCTTAACACATTATTTGTAATGGCCGTTGCCGAAAGCCTGTACGAACTGGCATCCTTACTGGTAACGTTCCAGTCAAAGTAAACCAGACCTTCCTCTTCCAATACATCAAAACACTCGTCCTTATCAAATTGAATGATTCCGTTGGAACTTCCTCCCGGAAAACGATAAAATTCACAACGATATCCTGTAATCTCATACAAATAGTCAGATAAAAGGTTAATATCCTGACGAAAAGCCTCCGGGCTTTCATAAATCTGACTGTACTGATGTGTATAGGAATGTAGGGCCAACGTATGTCCTTCATCTAAAATACGCTGATACTCCGCTTCGTATCCGTCTTTGGCTAATACAAAAAAAGTTGCCTTCACATCATACTCTTTTAAAATATCCAAAATTTCATTGGTATAAGTACTGGGGCCGTCATCAAACGTAAGGTATACCATTTTTTTACCTTCGTACATCTGTGCATCGGGAATGACCGCTTTAATATCATCATCCAACACCTGTACGGGGCTTAAAACCTGCTCTACCACCGCAGCAGCATTGGCATCTTCCATCTGTACACTCAGTTCCCAAAGTTTTTCTTCCGTTTCCCCTAACGTTTGGTTGATTTCATGCACCTGCACCAGCAATACCGCACATAAAATATTGGGAACCAATAGCAATACCACCAATGAAACAATGAGAAAACGTTTGATTCTTTTTACTCTTTTTCTACGGTATTCCAAATTACTCCTGCCGTCTGTCTGTTGTTCCATCTGTTTTCCTCTGATTTGATTCTTCTCACTCCGAACCTGTCATATACACACAAATAACCTATGTTATAACAAATCCTTATTTATTTTACCACAAACCAACTATTTAAAAAACCCTTATTTCAAGTTTTTTATGAAAACAATAAGGTTTTTCACACAGAGTTCATACTCTAAAACCGTACATTTTATAACCTATGTTCCTTTTGTTAAAACTACTTTAAAGTTTCGCTGTTGTTCAATACCTTTGTGCTGTAAAGGAATAAAACATCCTGATCATCAAATTCAATGTAATTTCCCAACACACCACTGTAAATATAACGGATATCTACAAGAGTAATCTTCGCATATTCCTCCACAAACAAAGGTGCAATGCTGCTTCCGAACGAATCCCTGAAAATAATCAGTTCCGCCTCGGTATCCGCAGAAGGATTTTCAATGGTAATCAGCGAAAGCGGACCTGAAAGATATATTTCATACAAATCCTCCCCTGTTGCCTTTTCCATATCATAAATATCCGTTTCCCGGTTGTTGGTGTAATCATAAACGATACAATTCTCCAGCGTATCATTGTTCAGATAATATAGTGTCTCGCCTTCAACCGGCAACGCCAACTGTCCGTGATATACACCGTAAAAGGGCTCTTCTAAAGCACAAAGTTCATAGTCTGCCGTCAGTTCTCTGTCCATACCATGGGCAATTACATCCGCAACATCCTGTAATTCTTCCTGCCTCCAATGCGTATCCGTCTGATAAAAATCCTCCAACTCCATTACATCAAACAAATTGATATATTGCATACCTTCCATGCCTGCGCAGAATTCTCTCTCCAGCAAAGCATAGTCCATAGACAAATAACCGTTCTCTTCTGCCAGAAAATATCCCTTATCAGGGATAATACTGTAATACACCCTGCAATCCGTATCGTTTAGATACCGGTCTGCCACACCTTGAAACACTTTGGTTGCATATTGAATCGCTTCCGGTTTATACGGATATTCCAGTTTTCCGATATATCCGTCTGCCAGATATAAATCATTATTATCCTTCTCAGCGAAAACATAATAAGCCACGCCGCTCTTTAACCCGCGCAAAGCATCTCTTGCCGGAAACTGATCCTGCGTATACGTTTCAAACTCAGACATAAACTTACCGTTCATCACCGTATTCCATGTCAATTCCGGAAACTGTTTCAAATATCGCCGTTCCGAAACGGAATATGCATCACTGCCGTGAAACCAGCACAGGCAACTGACACCAAGCAAAAACAGCGCTATTGTTATTATAATGATATTATTTTTATATTTTTCCATTGCGCTCTCCACTGTATCATTTCAATTCAACTCTACAGAAACAACTGCCGTCATTCCTGTTTTTTATCCTAAAATCTAAAATACAAAAACGGATTAAAAGATCCATCCACCAGATATGCGGTAATAACAAGCATCAAAAGCAATAACACCAAAGGTTCCGCCACAACCATTATCTTACGTACATACTCTTTTTTCATAGCATTTTGTAATTGCACTTTTAACAAGGGCGTAGCTCCAATCAGGGAAAATACCAAAACAAGAGCATAATTTCTCAAATAATATATGGTTTCCGCAGAAATAACGGGAGCCCCCGTCATACCAAACATTCCGCCGATATATTCCACTGCTTCTTTCATATCCGACGCATTAAAAATCACAAAACTCAATGCTACAACAGGAATCAAATAGATATGTCCCAGTACCTTATGCTTTTCAAGTACTTTTAAAAACCATAACTTCTCAAACACAAGAAGAACCGCAAAATAAAGCCCCCATACAATAAAATTCCATGCCGCGCCATGCCAGAATCCCGTCAGCATCCATACAATAAAAATGTTCAGAAACCAGCGCCATTTTGGTACTCTGTTTCCTCCCAAAGGGATGTATACATAATCTCGGAACCAACTGCCGAGAGAAATATGCCAGCGGCGCCAAAATTCCGTCACGCTGCCCGAAACAAAGGGATGATTGAAATTCTCCATAAAGTGAAAACCGAATATTTTACCCAACCCAATCGCCATATCACTGTATCCGGAAAAATCAAAATAAACGTGAAGCGAAAATGCAACCGCATAAATCCAGAAAAAGATTACCGACGGTTCCGAAGATGCCTTAAAAACATCGCACAGTTCTCCCAACTGATTGGCAAGCAATACTTTTTTACTTAATCCCAGAATAAAACGTCTGATCCCAACAGCCAAATCTTCGGAATGTGTACGACGTTGTGTTAATTCCGGCGCAATATCTTTATAACGCACAATAGGCCCCGCAATCAATTGCGGAAACATGGCAATATAGGTTGCCAAATTGATTGGATTCTTCTGCGCTTTCTCACCGCGATAAATATCCACGGTATAACTTAAAATCTGGAAGGTATAAAAACTGATTCCCACCGGCAAAGCAATCCTAAGCAAAGCGACGTCCGTTCCGAAGACACGATTGAAATTCTCTATGAAAAAATCCATATACTTGAAGTAAACAAGACATCCCACTTGCAACAATACCGACACAATCATAACCGCCTTGGCAGTTTTACAATGCCGAAAAGCCTCAATCAAGAGGCCGGATACATATCCAACCAGGATTGAGGCTATCATAATAATTACGATTTTCGGTTCACCCCAGGCATAGAAAAACAAACTCGCAATTAAAAGCACGGTATTTTTCAAGCATTTGGGCGCAATAAAATAAAGAAGTAAAACTACCGGTAAAAAATAATATAAAAACGGTATGCCGGAAAATAACATTTTACACCTCTGCCAGATTCTCTTCTGCTACGAGAACCGCATTCTCTCCATAAAGTTCTGTTACGTGAGTCTTAAAACTGTTAATAGCATCAACATTACCGAACGCATAAACCACATATTCCCCGTGAACGGTATAGATTACCAAAGTATCAGGGAAACCGCACATCCACTGTGTTCCGAGAATGTTTTCTTTTAATGCGCTTGTAAACGCATCCGCATTTGTTGCATCCGTCAAATGAAGTGCCGCACCCGTAAAGGTATTTAAATTCATGCCGTGCAAAAGAGAAGCCCCTTCATCAATATCATCTGCCAAATCAGCAGGCACATAAAGCATTGCTGCCAAATCTTCCGTCTTGGTAATATCAAAAGCACCGGGCGCCCCGTCTACCATAGTGGTATAATCGCCACCCATCGCAGGGAATTTCTCTTCTTCCCCAAATGCGTTCCATACATCGGTTAAAATCGTCAACGAATCTGTATCCACAACCACCTCTGCTGAGTTGTTTTCTGCAGGTGCCTGCACATCGTCCTTACCGCAACCGAATAACGCAACAGACATTGTTACCAATAATAATGCTACTAATATTTTTTTCATATTATCTCCTTACATTTTTTGTATTTTTTAATTGTTTCATACTATTAGACTTTATATTCATATAAAAAGTTTCATGCTTCTTCTTTTTTATCATAAAAATAAGGATTTGACAAGCCACGCTTACTCGCTAGTCAATTCGCACGATAAATATAAAAAAAGAACCGAATACGAGTAAACTCGCCTCGGTTCTTTTTTATATTTGCCGCGCTTGTGCTAAACGCTTAGTTCCCTGCCATCTGCTTAGCAACTTCTGCTGCGAAGTCTTCTTCTTTCTTTTCCATACCTTCACCGGTTTCGAAACGAACGAACTTAGCAACCTTTAAGTCAGCAGAAACACTCTTTAAGTACTGTGCAACAGTCTGCTTTCCGTCTTCTGCTTTTACATATGTCTGATCCATTAAGCAGATTTCTTTTACCTGCTTAGAAATACGACCTTCTACAAGTCCGCTGAAGATCTTGTCTGCAACATAGTCAGCCTTACCATCCATAGCAAGCTGTGCCAATGTAGCAGTTGCTTCCTTAGAAAGGAAGTTGAATAAGAAGTTCATATTGCTCTTCTTTTCTTCGTAGATAGCCTTGTCTTCATCGCTCCAAAGGTTCTCTGTCATAGCCTTTTCGATTAACTTATTTAAGATAGGCTTAGGAAGAGATGCAGGATCGTTTAATGCGCTGTCGATAGTGATTTCTCTTAACTTAGCCAATTCATCTGCTGAGATATCATCTCTGCTTGCATACTGAGGATTCATTGCTGCAATCTGCATTGCAATGTTAGTAAGTGCTTCTTCTGTTGCATCTGACTTGGTTCCTTCTGCACCAACGATAACGCCGATACGTCCGCCACCGTGGATATAACCAACAACGATAGGTGCTTCCACCTTTTCAAATCTTCTGATGCTTAATTTCTCACCGATGGTAGCAACCTTTTCAACCAATGCATCATTTACAGTCTTAGAAGAATCGTCGATCCATGTAGCAGCAAGAAGTTCCTCTACGTTTGCTACGTCAGATGAAACTACCTGTTCTGCAATCTTCTCAACAAAAGTCTGGAAAGTTTCGTTTTTAGCAACGAAGTCTGTTTCAGAGTTTACTTCCAAAACAACTGCCTTGCCGTCTGCCTTAGCGATACGGCAGATACCTTCTGCTGCGATACGGCTTGCTTTCTTTTCAGCCTTCATTGCACCACTTTTACGTAATGCTTCCACAGCTGCTTCCATATTACCATCGCACTCTGTAAGTGCCTTTTTACAATCCATCATACCTGCGCCTGACATTTCACGCAGTTCTTTTACCATAGCTGCTGTAATAGTTGCCATTATATTATCCTCCTAATTAAACTAGATTATGATTATTCTGCATCTGCTGCAACTTCTTCTGTTGCTTCTTCCACTACGTCTTCTGCAACTTCATCAGTCATAACTTCACCCTGGTTTGCTTCGATGATAGCGTCTGCCATCTTTGCTACGATTAACTTAACCGCACGGATTGCATCGTCGTTACCGGGAATTACATAATCTAATTCTTCGGGATCACAGTTTGTATCTGCGATACCAAGTAAAGTAATACCAAGTGTATGAGCTTCCTGAACACAAATCTTTTCCTTCTTAGGGTCTACTACGAAGATTGCATCGGGAATTCTTGTCATGTTCTTAATACCGCCAAGGTTCTTCTCTAACTTATCCCATTCTTTCTTTAAGTTAGCAACTTCCTTCTTGGGTAAAACATCGAATGTACCGTCTTCAGCCATTCTTTCGATTTCTTTCAATCTTTCGATTCTTGTACGGATGGTCTTGAAGTTAGTAAGCATACCACCTAACCATCTTTCATTTACATAGTACATACCGCAACGTTCAGCTTCTGTCTTAACAGCATCCTGAGCCTGCTTCTTTGTACCAACG
This sequence comes from Lachnospiraceae bacterium, assembly GCA_017473115.1. GTDB lineage: Bacteria > Bacillota > Clostridia > Lachnospirales > Lachnospiraceae > UBA3766. Next base: position 8,014 of record JAFUNC010000015.1, on the reverse strand, counting down.
AATAATACGGTACCGCCTGCACTTGCAATTTCAGAAATTGCGTTGTAAGCTTCGTCTACCTTACCTACAGACTTCTGTAAGTCGATGATGTAGATACCGTTTCTTTCTGTGAAGATATAAGGAGCCATCTTAGGGTTCCATCTTCTTGTCTGGTGTCCGAAATGTACACCTGCTTCGAGTAACTGTTTCATTGAAATTACGCTCATTTTAAAATCCTCCGTTTATTTGTTTTTTTGCCTCCGCATTCCTCACCTTTGAAGACAACCTCCCGCGTAAAGGAAGCACCTGTCACAAATCAGAATACGTGTGTTTTAGCATAACGCAAAAAGTTTAGCATATTTTCTATGGAAATGCAAGAGGCATTCTAAGGTTTTTATAAAAATCTGCCTTACAATGCCTCTGTTACTTCTCTATATACTGCTTATTGCTCTGATTCGTCCTTTTTACGGCGTTTCTTTCGTTCTGTCACGCAATATAATACAATCAATGCTGCATAAATTCCCACACTGACGGAAGAAACAAGAATACCTTCTTTGACTCCGGGGGCTTCGTATGTAAATTCCACCTCATGGTGCCCGGGTTCCAATTCCAATGCCATAAACGCATCGCCAACCACTGCAATGGTCTCCCACTCTGCACCATCCACATAAGCCGTCCAACCCTCATCATAGGGAATGCTTGTAAATAACACGGTTTTCTCTTCCGGAACATCCACACATCCCTTGACATATCCGTCCGCATACTCTTCCACCTGTAACTGGGACTGACTGAGATTTTCATGGATTGCTGCCAATGTGGCTTCGTTATATTCATAAAAGAGCGGGGTGTTAAATGACCATGCATTGACGGTTGTATCATCCATATATACAGCCATCGCATAACGTTCTTCATCAATTAACAGCGGCTTCATATAAGAAACCGTTAATGTACTCATCCTGGTAAAAATATTCTCATAACCGCCGGCCCAGAACGGGGTTTCATCCTGTAAAAAGGATTCTTCCCTAGGAATTTGAATATACATGGGACCATTCACATTTTCTTTATAAATCGTATAAGTTACCATACCGTATTCATAAAGTTTCTTATCATATTTGATGGTTGTCATCACTTCATTCATTGTGAACTCCGACTGATCACATTCAATAAACAAATCTCCCGCATACGGTACGAAACAATTCTCATCCACACTGCTCATAGTCCGAAGAAGCACATTCACATTCTCGAACGAATTGGTTCCGCCCAATTCATATTCCTTAATATCATCTGCAACAGCATACCCCAGACTTAATGTATACGCATTTTCATTGATTTCATAGTTATTCTGCTCATTGATTTCATAATTGGGATCCACACCAAGCACGACATACTTCACGCCTAAAACCGTCTCCATCGGCGGTGTCATGCCCGCTCCCATCGGAGCAAGAATTCTAGGGGACGTATAGAGTCCCAAACTCTGCATTGCCCGTCTTAAATGATAATTTTCGGAAGAACAAAAATCCGATACTCCGTTGTATCCAAACCAGGAGTCTGAATTATTCACCATATCAATATTATAATACATACGGTAAAAATCTTCATCACTGCTGATTTCATCTACAGCCCCTTCAATTCCTTCTTTCCATACATTATAAATTTTAGTCTTCGGATAAGCGGAAGTATCCATTGAAACCAAACCGTTTGTAAATAATTCCGCCATCAATATAATTATTGCCAATATCGCAACATTCTTCTGCTCAATCCGGTTCTTTTTTAACAACATCCATAGACCAAACCAAAGAAATGCAATCAATACATTCACAACGATTTTGAATATCAATCCTTCATGCTCTTCCATTGCAAACCACGCCGCAATCGGATAAAAAGTCACGAGTGTTCCCAACGTAATCAACAAATCCCGCATTTTTATACGGGTCATATACATGGATTGTTTCGCAGCCAGTGCACAAAATAAAAATACAATCAAAAATGCGTGTCTGTAAAAATAATGGTCCGGCGCATCAAAAGCATGCATCAAACGGTAAAGAGGATTTATCACAATGGATAACAAAAAGAAAACCAGTAAAATTCCATAACGGATTTTTTCTCTTCGTTTTATTTCTTTGTTTACAAAATACAACGGGAATAAAAGAAGAACGAGCCATCCGCAACTTACAACGGGAAAGCCGCACATTCCGGAAACATCACTTCCCCAAAACAATGCATGTACCAGTTCAAAAACACTTGCACTTAATGTTTCAAATTGGGTGGCATCTTCCGGATTATGGATAAGTAAAAACAACAAAGCAGGTAATAGTACAACTGCCGTCATTCCGATTGCTAAAACAACGCTGCTAATGTACTTTGCCGTTCTTCTCAAATATCCGGAAAACGTATCTTTATCCCGGGTAAAAAGCAACACCAGCCAAAACAGAAAACTAAAAATTCCAACCATATATCCAATATAAAATTGGGAAACAAACAGCACCGTATACAAAAGAACCAGTTTTAAATAGTTGCCTCTCTTCTTCTCCAATTCATAAATACAGGTACAAATCAGCGGCAGCATAATAACGCCATCCATCCAGGAGTTGAATAAAACACCATAATACACCGCATACATACTCAATGCATACATCAGAGAAAAAAGAATACCCTGTACACTCTCACAGCGCATTACTCTTTTCAAAAAGAACTGAAATGTATAAGCCGCAAAACCGCTCTTAAAAATGATAATGAGGGCCGTTATCACGTTTTCATCCACATTCCAAAACATAAGATAAAGGATATTAAAAGGACTGAATGCATAATAAGCATTAATCAATGAAGTATTCATACCCATAGAGGTATTCCAGGAATACCAAATACTCTCTCCGCTTAAAATATCACGCCAAAACATCTTAATATAGGGAATATACTGATTAAATAAATCCCCTGCCAGAATCAGGCGTTCTCCGCCGATGCATTTATGATAAGACAAAATCAAATACATTCCCAGCATGGCAAGCAACCCGGAAATCAGTCCGTAGTATTTCGGTGATAGCGTTTTTGATTGTTTCTCCATGTATGTATCTCCTTTATAAAATGTGCATGGATTCAAAGTTCCATTACAAATCAGAATGATGCAAAGTACTTACTATTATAATTTGTTTCTTCTTTGCTGTAAACCTTTATCGAAATTAAGTATTATAATAGAGCCCACACTTAGAATGATATATCATACCATCTTCCATCGGCACAGAGTTGAGATACGCTTCGCGAATCTCACTCTGATTAGCAGTCGGCAAATGACCGTTCATGCAAGCATAACGGTCGCTTGCCTCGTTGCCATAACAAAAAAGGCGGAAGTTTTCACTTCCGCCTTTCAGTATCATATCAACTTTAAATTAGTCAACATAGATGTCAGCGTTTGCTGATTTCTTCTGACCTGTAGCATCAGACTTGTCAATCCAAACGTGTACAGAGTTAGAGTTAACTACTGCATACTGAACTGACATACCAGCGGTAGAACCTGAACCACTTTCGTTAGAAGACTTGATTTCAGAGTTAATAGCAGATAAGTCCATACCTAAAATAATTGCAATTTCCTTACCAACAGCCTTAGTAGTGTCGATAGAAGCAACCGAACCACCTGTCAAACCACCGATACCATTGTTAGTATCGCTAAGCACTGAAGGATCCATCATAGCTGTTGTGATTGCAGTCTTAACTGAATCGCAAAGCTGTGTATCAGAAGATACGTTTGTCTTTTCAATGTACTTAATTAACTGGGGTGCCATAACACCTACTAAGATTGCCATAATAGCAATAACGATGATAAGTTCCACGAGGGAAAAACCTTTGTTGTTTCTCATGTCTTTTCATTCTCCTTTTCATTCATTTTTGTGACATTTTTGTGACATTTCTGTAAACACAGTATAGCAAACATTCCCAACTTCGTCCAGTACTTTTTTGCAGTTTTTTTGCATTTTGTACAATTAAACAAAGACTGTTTTTCCCTTTTATGCAGATTGCACAGATGCCGTTTTAGTTCATGTCGTTTTGTTTTTAGTTCGTGCAAAAGCCCGAATTTATAGGCCTTTTTCGATACCTGTATGTCTGTATTTCATTTGTATTTTTTTATTCTTATTTTCCATACTCAAAAAAATTATCACTTATTTCCTATCACAAAGAAACGAACAGGCAACCTTTCCTTTTCTTATTTGTAAACAAAGAACCACCGTTGTACCTATCATACAACGGTGGTCTTCTTATCTTTCATTTACATTTTATTCATAATTATCTGCTGATTGCTTTGATTACAAATCAAATGCTTTACGAAACAAACGCTCTTCTTTTGCTTAACCCAAACTTTCGTAGAGGCTGAACATAGGAGAAAGCATCGCAATTACGAGGAAACCTACAACGCCGGCCATAACGATAATAATCGCAGGCTCCATCAAAGCCATCATGGATTCGGTTGCCGCCTGAACGTCTTCTTCGTAATACTTTGCTACGTTTTCAAGCATCGCTTCAATATTACCGGTTTCTTCACCGATGGATACCATATGGATAACCATAGGTGGGAACAAACCACAGGTTTTAAGGGGTCTGGAAAGAACAACACCTCGTGTTACCTGGTCTTTCGCTTCCTTCATGGCATTCTTATAATGTAGATTATCCATGCTTCGAGCCGTAATATCCAAAGCATCAATCATAGGAACACCGGCACCAAGCAGTGTACATAATGTACGACCCAATCTTGCACAGGCTGACTTAGTCTGTACGGGACCCAATGCAGGAATCTTTAATTTCAACTTATCAATAACACTCTGACCGGTAGGTGTTGAGTAGAAAATCTTGTATCCGGCAAAAATCGCACCTGCACCAAGCAAAATCGCCCACCAATATGCAACAAAGAAGTCACTGACCGCAATCAATGCCAATGTAACGGCAGGAAGTTCTCCACCGATGTCTTCGAACATACCCATAAAGTTAGGAATAACGAAGGTCATCATAGCGAATACTACGCCGATCATAACCACAATCAATACGATAGGGTAAATCAATGCTTTCTTAACCGCTGACTGTAACTGTGCATCCTTTTCGAACTGGATTGCCATACGGCTGAAAGACTTATCCAAACTACCGGATGCTTCACCGGCTTCTACCATGTTACACAGCATCATCGGGAATACGCCCGCCTGACGTCTCATGGAGTTTGCAAGGGTATCACCTTTGGAAATATCAGTATGTACCGCTCTGATTGCATTCTGCAATGCCTTGTTTTCTGTCTGGTCTGCCAACATACTGAAGGCATCGATAATGGTAACACCGGCACCTACAATACTAACGAACTGATGACAGAAAATACTGAAGTCACGATAACCTACTTTCTGACCAAATGTAAAGTTAATGCCTTTTTGCATTCCGTTTGCTTCCTTAATGGAAGTAACTACATTTTTCTCTGCTTTCAAAGCAGCTACAGCCGCTTCTTTGCTTTTTGCCTGCATGCGGCCCTTCTTTTCTTTTCCGTCAGGGCCAATCATTGTGTACTGAAACTCAGCCATACTCTTCCACCTTTACTTTCGTTATATTTTATACTGCTTCATCCATATCAAATGCTACACGAACCATTTCATCGATAGATGTAACACCATCAATTACGTTGTTCGCACCTGCCATACGAAGGGTATTCATACCTTCCGCTACGGCAACTCTCTGAATCTCGTCAGCAGTTACGGTTTCATGTAATACTCTTCTGATGTTTGATGTAATAGGCATAATCTCGTAAATAGCGATTCGGCCTCTGTAACCGCGGTTACACTCTTCACATCCGCAAGGCTCATAAATAATCTGATCCTTGTTTACATCAACACCCAACATCTTCTTCTCTTCTTCCGTTGCCTGTCTGCCCACTTTACACTTCGGACAGAGACGACGAACAAGTCGCTGTGCAATGATACCTACAACCGCATCACCAATTAAGTAAGGTTCTACACCCATATCAATCAAACGGGTAATAGATGCTGATGTAGAGTTAGTATGTAAAGTTGAAATTACCAAGTGACCTGTGATGGACGCCTGTACCGCAATAGCTGCTGTCTCACCGTCTCGAATTTCACCGATCATGATGATATCAGGGTCCTGACGCAAGATGGAACGAAGTGCACTTGCGAAAGTCAATTCTGCCTTAACATTAACCTGTACCTGATTTACACCGGGAACATTCGCTTCGACAGGGTCTTCTACTGTAATAATATTAACAGATTCTGTATTTAATTCGTTCAATACGGTATAACAGGTTGTTGATTTACCGGAACCTGTAGGTCCTGTAATCAGGATAATACCGTGAGGGTTATGTGTAATACTGTCAAGTCTTCTTTCATCTTCCGGATAAAGACCTAAGTATTTCTTGTCTCTGGTAAGACCTTTCTTCTTGGTAAGTCGCATTACGGTTTTTTCTCCGTATACGGTAGGAAGAATAGATACACGGACGTCGAATTCTTCACCGTCTACAATCTGGGTGATACGACCGTCCTGCGGTTTTCTCTTCTCGGAAATATCCAAACCGGAAATAATCTTAATACGGGCAACCATCGCAGAAAGTACATTGGTATTGTATTCCATAACCTGCTGTAACACACCGTCGATTCGGTATCTGACACGTACAGACTTCTCCATCGGCTCAATATGAATATCGGAAGATCCCATACGAACCGCTTCATCAAGCATAGTACGTACAATCTTAACGATAGGAGCATCACTTACGGATGCATCTTCTTCTGCCTCTTCATCTGAACCATATTCATCCGCATGTTCTGCCTGGAACTGTTCAGCCGCTTCCATCGCCTGCTTCTTACCATACAATTTATCCAACTGCATATTAATCTGGGTTGCACTGCAGTAATACGGTTTTACTTCCATACCCGTAATCAACTGGATATCATCCATAGCACCCAGGTTCATGGGATCCGCCATAGCAACCTTCAAGCAGTTAAAGTTCTCTTCATCATACGCAAACGGAATCAGTTCCTGCTTACGCATTACATCTTCGCCCACCATCTGGAGCAAATCTTCGTTTAACTTCATTTCTTTTAAATCAACCGGTTCAATACCTGACTGATCGCAATATACGGAAGCAAACTGTTCTTCCGTAACATATCCCAATGAAATCAAAACTTCACCGAGACGTTTCTTTTTCTCGCGCTGTTCCTCCAACGCCTGAGATAACTGGTCATCTGTGATATAGCCCTTCTGTACGAGCAAATCACCAATTCGAATTCTGTTACTAAATAATGCCATTGTTCGTTAACCTCTTTCCCTTTAAACACTGTATGAGCGCACAAAAAGAGCGTAGTCATACACACTGATAATTATGCCACAAACCATACAATAAATAAATACTTTTATTTCGTTTTTTTGTGAAATTGTGCATTTTTAACAAATAATCACACCTATATCTATCATTTATCACAAAGGCGAAGGAATCCGATAATAAGTTCCAATTGTCTCAACCGTGCCTGTCATCTGCATTTTGGTTAGTTCCAAAAGCAATTGTTCCATAGAAAGAGGGATTTTATCCTGTAAACGGTGGTATATTTCATCCAAAGCAATCGGTGTAACATCCAGCACGCTTAATATATGCTCATAAAGCGGATTGTCTGTTCTGATATGTTTGTTGTCATATAACATTTCTTTATTCTCACACTTTTTCGCATCATTGCAAAATCTCCCCATACGGTTCAACTCTTCCACAATGCTCTCAGGACTCACAGCCATTCCTGCCCCCTGATTTAACAGATAATTACAACCTTCACTTAAAGCATCCGTAATCCGCCCCGGCACCACATACACTTCCTTTCCCTGCTCCAAAGCCTGTGTCACCGTAATATAGGTGCCGCTTCTTTTTCTTGCCTCCACCACAAGAAGAATATCCGCCAAACCGCTGATGATACGATTACGTTGCGGAAAAAGAACACTTTGCGCCTCTGTCCCCGGCGGATATTCCGACAGAATCCCACCTTTCGTTCGGATACTTTGATAAAGTCCTGCATTT
>JAFUNC010000019.1 GCA_017473115.1 Lachnospiraceae bacterium | reverse complement strand
CATTATGCCCCAGAAGAAAAATCCGGATATTGCAGAATTGGTGAGAGGAAAGACCGGCCGTGTATACGGTGCGTTGATGTCTATGCTGACCACCATGAAGGGTTTACCTTTGGCATATAACAAGGATATGCAGGAAGATAAGGAAATGGCGTTTGATGCATTTGAAACCGTAGGCGATTGCTTGTATCTTTTTACAGGAATGCTTTCTACCATCAGTTTCCGCAAGGATGTAATGGCAAAGAGTGCAATGAACGGTTTTACCAATGCAACAGATGCTGCGGATTACCTTGTAAATAAGGGCGTTCCTTTCCGTGATGCACATGGAATTATTGGACGTATGGTACTTTTATGTATTGATAAAAACTGTGCGATTGAAGATTTGTCCATGGATGAATTCAAGGAATTGTGCCCTGCATTTGAAGAAGATATCTATGATGCAATCAGCCTTGAGACTTGTGTAAACAAGCGTTTAACCCTTGGTGCGCCTGGACAGGATGCGATGAACAAGGTAATTGAAATGTACGAGGCTTATTTGACAGGAAATAAGTCATTATAAAAGCAAATGAATCGTAAGATTTATTATAAAAACGGTGTTTGAGAGTAGTTTTATGAAAAATCGTATGACTGTGTCTGAATATCGTAAAATTGAGGATTAGAGGAGTTAAAAGTTATGAGTGACAAGTTACGAGTTGGTATTTTAGGCGGAACCGGTATGGTAGGACAGAGATTTATCTCTCTTCTTGAAAATCATCCTTGGTTTGAAGTGGTTTTAATCGCAGCAAGCCCCCGTTCTGCAGGTAAAACATATGAAGAGGCAGTTGGCGGACGTTGGAAAATGACTACACCTATGCCGGAAGCAGTTAAGAATCTGGTAGTTCTTGATGTAAATGAAATTGAAAAAATTGCTGCTGAAGTTGATTTTGTATTCAGTGCAGTTGATATGACCAAGGATGAAATTAAGGCAATTGAAGAAGCGTATGCTAAGGCAGAAGTTCCTGTGGTAAGTAACAATTCGGCACACAGATGGACTCCCGATGTTCCTATGTGCGTTCCTGAAATTAATCCGGAACATATGAATGTAATTGAATTCCAAAAGAAGCGTCTCGGAACACAGAGAGGTTTCATCGCTGTAAAACCCAATTGTTCCATCCAGAGTTATGCCCCTGTTTTAACTGCATGGGCTGAGTTTGAACCCTATGAAGTTGTAGTTTCTACATATCAGGCAATTTCAGGTGCAGGTAAGACATTCAAGGATTGGCCTGAAATGATTGAAAATATCATTCCTTACATCGGTGGCGAAGAAGAAAAGAGCGAGAAAGAGCCTCTTAGAATCTGGGGCGAGATTAAGGATGGCGTAATTGCACCTGCTAATCACATTAAGATTACAAGCCAGTGTATCCGTGTGCCGGTATTAAACGGACATACAGCATCTGTATTTGTTAAGTTTAAGAAACAGCCTACCAAGGAACAGTTAATTGAAAAACTTGTAAACTTCAAGGGTGTACCTCAGGAATTAGAACTTCCCAGCGCACCTAAGCAGTTTATTCAGTATTTGGAAGAAGATAACAGACCTCAGGTAACTTTGGATGTTGATTATGAAAAGGGTATGGGCATCAGCGTTGGTCGTATCCGTGAAGACAGCATCTATGATTGGAAGTTTGTCGGTCTTTCTCACAACACTGTAAGAGGTGCTGCAGGCGGTGCCGTACTTTGTGCAGAATTATTAAAGGCACAGGGCTATATTACCAAGAAATAATGCTTTTATAAAAAGGAAAATCTATGTTAATCGGACGTTCGCAGGAATTAGACTATTTAACACAATATTATAATCAGGCGGATAACAGTCTTATTGTATTATATGGACAAAAAGGCTTGGGAGTGAGTGCTCTTTTGCAGGAATTTGCAAAAGACAGGGTATGTTTGCGCCTCAAGGCCTCCCAGTGCAGTCCGAGACAACAGTGCTATGTCTGGTCAGGTAAAATAAGAAATCAGGGTATTTCCATCGGGGAATATCCTGATTTTTCTGCGCTTTTTAAGGCAATTAGCGAATTGTATGCCAATCAAAGTAATGCTGGCAAGGCTGTTCTTATGATTGAAGATTTTCAGTGGGCAGTCCGAAATAGCGAGGATTTTATGAATGCGCTGACTGCTTTTCTTGCAGAAGAAGAGAATAAAGGTCGTCTTATGATGATCTTGGCATCCAATGCAATCGGCTGGGTGGAGAATACTTTTATATCTAAAATCGGTCGTAATGCGTTTGCAATTTCGGGTTTTTTAAAAGTAAAGCCTATGAGTTTCCTGGATATGGTTTGCTTTTATGATACGAATAATACCAAGAAATGTATGGAATTTTACAGTATTGCGGGCGGAAATCCCGGTTATTGGACACACTTTGATATAAAATCTGACTTAAAGTCCAATATCTGTCGTTTGTTTTTAAATAAAGATGCTGTTTTTGCATCGGAAGGCTTAACTCGTATCAGTGAAGAATTGCGTGAATTAAGTGTTTACGGAACCATTCTTGCTGCTTTGGCGGAAGGCAGGGAAAAATTAAACGATTTATATGCTCATACCGGATTTTCAAGGGCTAAAATCAGTGTGTATTTAAAGAATTTAATGGCGCTGGAATTGGTGGAAAAGGTATTTTCTTATGAAACGGCAGATAATCGTAATTCCAAGAAAGGTGTATATCGTATTTGTGATCCCCTGGTGCAGTTCTGGTATCATTTTATCTTTCCTTATAGCGATGAGTTAGGCGTTATGGGTGCGGAAGAATTTTATGATACATATATAGCCGGTGAAATTGCGGATTATATCAGTGCAGGATACGGTAAGATTTGCGCGGAATATCTGAATATTCTTAATGAAAGAGGCAAATTGCCTGTTCAATATACCCGTCATGGCGAATGGGTTGGTAAAAACGGCAGAATCGACGTGGTTGGTCAGGATGCGAAACGTAACACTTTACTTGGCTTCTGTAATATAAGCGGACAGGCGTTGGATTTGGATATGGTTGAAGCGAATATTGCGCTTGCTAAGGAAGCGCATTTGCGTCCGGAGCATTGTTTTTTCTTTTCCGCAGATGGTTTTACGCAGGAAGTGGAAGCGTTTGCTAAGAAAAACGATGGTGTGTATCTGGTAGATATGAATGATTTGTAAGAAAGGATAATACCATGGGAAAAGCGGTTTTTATCGCGGAAAAACCTTCGGTTGCCCGCGAATTTGCCAAAGCCTTAAAATTGAATACAAAGTCCCATGACGGATACTTGGAGTCTGAGAATACCATTATTACCTGGTGTGTCGGTCATCTTGTTAACATGTGTTATCCCGAAAGTTATGATGAGTCGTTAAAAAGATGGTCTTTTGATACCATTCCTTTTATCCCGACAGATTATAAATATCAGGTTATTGATGATGTGAAGAAGCAGTTTAATACGGTAAAAGGACTTTTGACCCGTGATGATGTGGATACTATTTATGTCTGCACCGACTCCGGACGAGAGGGTGAGTATATCTATCGTCTTGTAGAGCAGGAAGCAGGTGTTACCGGCAAGAAGCGTCTTCGTGTCTGGATTGATTCCCAAACTGAGGAAGAAATCATCCGCGGCATTAAGGAAGCAAAGGATTTATCGGAGTATGACAATTTATCAGCCTCTGCTTATTTACGTGCCAAGGAAGATTATTTGATGGGTATTAACTTTTCTCGTGTTTTGACTTTAAAGTACGGTTATCAGGTAAAATCCTACTTAAATGCCCAGAAAGGTGTGGTTTCCGTGGGACGCGTTATGACCTGTGTTTTAGGTATGGTTGTGAACCGCGAGCGTGAAATCAGAAACTTTGTAAAAACTCCCTTTTATAAGGTTTGGGCGAAAATGCAGATTGCAGATTCTGAAATTGAAGGCGAATGGCGTGTAACGGAAGACAGTAAGTATTTTCAGTCGCCGAAATTATATAAAGAAAACGGCTTTTTAGACAGAGAGACAGCACAGGAGTGTATTGCCTATACGTTAGAGCGTGAAACACAGGCGGATACCATGTTTACACCTCCTGCCGAAGGCGAAAAACAGATTGTTACCGGCGAAGATTTCGGTAATATGCATGTGTTTTCCATGGAGAATAAAAAAGAACGTAAAAATGCCCCGCTTTTATATAATTTGGCAGAATTGCAGAATGACTGCTCTAAATATTTTAAAATCAATCCGGACCAAACCTTGTCCATTGTCCAGGAATTGTATGAAAAGAAGCTTGTGACCTATCCCCGTACCGATGCGAGAGTATTGTCTACGGCGGTTGCCAAAGAAATCTATAAAAATATTGCCGGTTTACAGAATTATGCGGTTTTACAGGACAATGCCAAAGAAGTACTGGCAATGGGATCTTATAAAAAGATTGCGTCAACCAAGTATGTAAATGATAAGCAGATTACGGACCACTATGCAATCATTCCTACGGGTCAGGGATTCCAGGCTTTGGGCAGTGTAAGTCCGACAGCAAGACTTGTTTATGAAATCATCGCAAGAAGGTTTTTGGGAATCTTTTATCCTGCTGCCGTATATGAGAAGGTATCGCTGGTGACAGAGCGTAGAAACGAGAAGTTTTACTGTTCTTTTAAGGTGTTAAAAGAAGAAGGATTCCGTAAGGTGATGCAGTATTCTTTTGCAAAGAAGAAGGATGCGGACAAAGATTCCGCCAAAGATGATACTGACAAAGAGAATACGAATAAGTCAGGTGCAGAGAGTGAAGCGGAAGAAGTGAAGTGCGATGAGGCGTTCTTAAAGATTTTGGCAGGGCTTAAGAAAGGGGATGAACTTCCTCTTAAAGCGTTTGAAATCAAGGAAGGCGAGACGCAGCCTCCGAAACGCTATAATTCCGGTAGTATGATTCTTGCCATGGAAAATGCAGGACAATTCATTGAAGATGAGGATTTGCGCGCACAGATTAAGGGTAGCGGTATCGGCACCAGTGCGACAAGAGCGGCGATTCTTACCAAACTGGTTAATAATAGATATCTGGCATTGAATGCTAAAACACAGATTATTACACCTACACAAATGGGTGAAATGATTCATGACGTGGTGCGTTTATCTATCGGATCATTACTGAATCCTGCGTTGACTGCAAGTTGGGAAAAAGGTTTAACCGGCGTGGCAGACGGCAGCATTACGGAAGAAGAATATATGACGAAGTTAACAGACTTTGTGACGAAACATACCAATAACGTTAAGAGTCTCAGAAACGATAATCAGTTGAAGCAGTGCTTTGATTATGCGGCGCAGTTTTATAAGCGTTGAATAAAAGTTTAATATTATTTTAAACGAAATGGGGGTGCTCTATATGACAGCAACTGTAATAGCATGTATTTCCATTGCAGGAGCAGGACTTTTGCTTATTATAATTTCCATACCGTTCTTTATACGTGAGAAAGCATTAAAGAAGAAATGTAGCGCGCAGACTATCGGCCATGTTATAAAATACAAGCGATGTGGCGGAGATAATAATCGTTATTATACACCTGTGGCGGAATTTGAAGCGGAAGGTAAAACCTATAAAGCATACAGACATTTTAAATCTTTTTCTAAGGTGAAGGTTACGAATTCTCTTTCAGATCAAAACTTTGCGGAACTTGTAGTCACATCTAAGGAACGTTTGCATATGCAGATAAGAGAGGGACAAGGCGGAGTGATACATTCGCTGGTAGCAGAAAAATGGCCTATAGGAAGTGAAGTTCCTATTTTTTATAACCCTGCAAAACCCAAACAGTCTTTTGTTGAAAAGGTTGTAACCGTAAGTAATGTAGTGGGAATTGTGCTTTTGTCTTGTGGTGGAGGATTGATGTTGCTTGCAGGAATTGCATATTTTGTTTTTTAAAGAAACAGAGAGGGGTCAATATGGAATTCATAAAACAACTTCACAAACAGGCGATTGTGTTTTCGGTTATTTTAACATTATCCTGGATGATGTTAGTAGGATTACAAGCAATGTTGCCGGTTGTTATTTTGATTGTGATTACCGTCTTTTTGAATTATTGTTTAAAACCTGACCTTAGCCGGTATTTTAAGACACATGTTATATTTGGACTTGCTACCAATATAATTTGTAATATACTTTTTATCGGTTTCTATTTTCTTCCGTCCTTCACAGATGGAAGTGTACTTGCAAAACTGTCATATTTGCACATGAATTTACATTGGATTATTCCTGCGGTTTTGATGTTGCTTGAGATGGGATATTATATGAAACAGCGTTTGTATAAAAAGCCTAAAGAATTGGCTGTTTTGGTTGCATCGAATGTCGGGATTTGTGTGTTGATTACATATATTGTTGTATTGTTTATTTCAGGTTCTAATATTTAGTTAAAAATTGTTGTTGAATGAACGTATGGAAGGAGTATATATGTCGCCGATTGGATACTCACGTAAAAGTATAGGAATATTTCTTGCTGTGGCAATCTGTGTAGGCGCCGGTGCTCTTATGGCTATATTTGTCAGTAGCGGTGCAACGTTTTCGGATATAAAATATTTTGGAATCGTAGCGGGTGTATTAGCAATTTTATGTATTATTTCCGATATCACATCAAATATAAAAAACAAGAAAAAGATTGCACACAGAAAGATTATGTTGTCCTGTCCTAAAACACGCGGGAAAGTAGTTGAAGTGAAACGTAATCCTTATTTCTTTGGTAAAGAATTAAAAGAAAATCTGAATATAAATCCAATGGGTAAAAATGTGGTTTATCGTATTGCGGCATCCGTTTGCAATCCGTCTACCGGAGAAGAGGTGATTGTAACGTCTGAGCCTTATGGCAGAATGGCGGATTCTTTTATCAAAGACGGTTATGTGGATGTACATTATTCTTCAAACGGAGAATATTGGATTGAACTTTCTGAGTAAAGTTTTATAAATGTTAAAAATCCGAATATTTCGGAAAATTTTATATGGCGAGGTGACCTTATGTCAGAAGCAATGAAAATTTCAAACCTTATGTCCTTGGAGAACACAATTGCTGCTAAATTATTTGACGGCAAAGAGTATCCTTGGGAAGTATTACCTGAGATTGGGAAGTTTATCGTGGAACTGGGCGAAACACTTCCGGAAGAAAAGTACGAAAAACGTGGCGAGAATGTTTGGGTGGCAAAGAGTGCCAAAGTATTCCCGTCGGCATATTTAAACGGACCGCTGATTATTGATGAGGAAGCGGAGGTACGTCATTGTGCTTTTATCCGTGGTAACGCCATTGTAGGTAAAAATGCTGTAGTAGGGAACTCGACAGAATTAAAAAATGTTGTGTTATTTGACCGCGTTCAGGTTCCTCATTACAACTATGTGGGTGACAGTGTTTTGGGCTATAAGGCGCACATGGGAGCAGGTTCCATTACATCCAACGTAAAAAGCGACAAGACTCTTGTTGTTGTAAAATCGGCAGAAGAAAACATTGAAACAGGTCTCAAGAAATTTGGCGCAATGTTGGGAGATTGCGTGGAAGTTGGATGTAATTCCGTGTTAAATCCCGGTACCGTAGTGGGTAAAAATTCCAATATTTATCCGACTTCCTGTGTGAGAGGTTTTATCCCTGAAAACAGTATTTACAAAAAGCAGGATAATATTGTTGTAAAAAGCAAGTAATTTTACGTCGAAAAAGGTAAAAAACACTGGATTTTTTCCTTGTTTTGTGCGAAAATAGAAAAAGCGGTTATGAGTTGCTTGCATAATCGGTGAAATCATGACGACACACAGGAGAAGCCTGTTTGTTAAAGTATATTATGTTTGAAAGGAGATTTTCACATGATTTATTCACATGAAGTACAGAAAATGTGTACAGTAGCACAGGGTGTTAATCACGGTTGTGCTCCTATCCCTGAAGAAGCAAAATGGGTAAAAGCAAAAGAAATCAAAGACATTTCCGGTCTGACACACGGTATCGGCTGGTGTGCTCCTCAGCAGGGTGCCTGTAAGTTAACCCTTAACATCAAGGAAGGTATCATCCAGGAAGCATTGGTTGAAACCATTGGATGTTCCGGTATGACTCATTCAGCAGCTATGGCTTCTGAAATCTTACCCGGAAGAACTTTGTTAGAAGCATTAAATACTGACCTTGTATGTGATGCTATCAATACAGCTATGAGAGAGTTATTCCTTCAGGTTGTTTACGGACGTACTCAGAGTGCATTCTCTGAAGACGGACTTCCTGTTGGTGCTGGTCTTGAAGACCTTGGTAAGGGACTTCGTTCACAGGTTGGTACCATGTACGGTACATTGGCTAAAGGTCCCCGTTACCTTGAAATGGCGGAAGGTTATGTAACAGGTATTGCGCTTGATGCAGATGATCAGATTATCGGTTACCAGTTCGTAAGCCTTGGCAAGATGACTGACTTTATCAAAAAGGGTGATGATCCTACAACAGCTTGGGAAAAGGCAAAAGGCCAGTATGGTCGTGTGGCTGATGCTGTTAAGATTATCGATCCCAGAAATGAATAGGATAGGAGGACTGAAAAATGGCATTATTTGAATCATATGAAAGACGAATTGACAAAATCAATTCCGTATTAAATAGCTATGGAATCGCTTCTATCGAAGAAGCAGAAAAAATTACTAAGGATGCAGGTCTTGATGTTTACAATCAGATCAAAGGCATTCAGCCTATCTGCTTTGAAAACGCTTGCTGGGCATACATCGTAGGTGCAGCAATTGCAATCAAGAAAGACTGCAGAAGAGCAGCTGACGCTGCTGCAGCAATCGGTGAAGGTCTTCAGGCTTTCTGTATTCCCGGTTCCGTTGCTGATACCCGTAAGGTAGGT
>JAFUNC010000014.1 GCA_017473115.1 Lachnospiraceae bacterium | reverse complement strand
GGTAGATAGGGCCAAGGTGTAAGTGCAGTAATGCATTCAGCTGATGGTTACTAATAGGTCGAAAGCTTATCCAGGTAAGGAGTAGTGTGGAAGGAATCGCTTGGTGGTAAGAAGTATCTGTGTTCGGTTTTGAAGGTTTGAAACCTTTTTATATAGACGGCTGATTGGAGACAATCAGTTTTTTTTATGTTTAAAAATATCATACTGAATATTAGATTATAAAATTGTGTGCGGGGAGTTATTTTTGAATTGTGTTGTATATAAAAAATTTATATAATATTTAACATAGTGATTTACAATATGAAACTTGATTAAATTTGTAAACAATGAAAAAGGAGAAGAGCGATATGTTGTTAGTTGGTATAAAAGAAAATAACGGATGGGTATTATCAAGATGGAATTTGACTTATTCAGTAGGTTGGGAACATATTTGTAAGGCAGTTTATTCGGTTTATGATTTTTATACACAACAGGAAGTATTGCTTGAGAACGAAATTGCCACTGTGACAAAGAAAGACGATGTATTGACATTGCCTGAGAGAGGCGGACTGACAATTCGCGGAAATTCAAATATTATAAAGATGCCGATTATGATTACATTTTACAACCAGACAAATATTGTGGATGTAAATGTGGCGAAAATGACTGACGAATTCACTGTAACAGATTATGAAAAGTTTAATAAATCTCTGTGTCAGTATTTGGACAGCATAGAATTAGCAATGTATCGCTAATATTTTTTAAAAAGGTGATATAATTAACAAATAGCAGTAGATTTTCAGTTGATAAAACATATTAGATGAACAATATAAATAATGATAGAATAATGGAGCCGTAAATGTCAGAACAGAAGTTTTATATGGATATAAATGAAGAAGAGCAAAAAGAACGTGCGATTTTGGTAGGTGCCGACTTTGATAATATGGAGGATTTTGACCTTTATATGGACGAATTAAAACAGTTGGCAAGAGCCTGCAATATGGAAGTGGTTTGTATTATTACGCAGAAACTTGATATGCCAAACAAGGCGACGTTAATCGGCCCCGGCAAAGTAGAAGAGGTGAAAGAGTCTGCGGTTATGTTGGATGCGGATATTGTCATCTTTGCCCAGACATTATCGCCTTCTCAACTTCGCAATCTTCAGAATCAGTTGCATATTGCCATTATGGACAGGACATCGCTTATTTTGGAGATATTTTCGAAAAGAGCCAGAACCCGTGAGGCTAAGATTCAGGTAGAAGTGGCACGTTTACAGTATACATTGCCAAGACTCGTAGGTTTGCATGAGGCTTTAAGCCGTCAGGGCGGCGGAAGCGGAAGTATGAGTAATAAGGGTGCCGGTGAAAAGAAACTGGAACTCGACAGACGTTATTTAGAGAACCGTTTAGCGCAATTGCGCAGGGAGTTAAAAGATTTGGAAGAAAATCGTCAGGTGCAACGTAAACGCCGTGATAAAAACGGTGTTTTTCGTGTTGCATTGGTAGGTTATACCAACGCAGGAAAATCTACGCTGATGAATGCTTTTATTGATTATGGAAAAAAGGGCGATGAGTATGACAAAGATGAGAAGAAAGTATTTGAAAAAGATATGCTTTTTGCAACTTTGGATACAACGGTGCGCAGAATTGAACCGGATGGAATGATACCGTTTCTTTTAACGGATACCGTAGGATTTGTCAGTCATTTGCCGCATGCCCTGGTAGAAGCTTTTCATTCTACCTTGGAAGAAACCAAGGATGCGGATGTTTTATTGCATGTGGTGGATGCTTCTGACGTAAATCATGAGGAACAGATTGATATTACAAGAGAAGTACTGAAAGATTTGGAGTCCGGCAGTATTCCTGCAATTTATGTATATAATAAGGCTGATGTTCTTTTTGCACCGAAAGAGTTGCCTAAACGTATCGGCAATAAAATATATATGAGTGCCTCCATGCAAATCGGTATGGAAGAGTTACTTCAGATGATTCAGGAAATTTTTATGAAGAATTATATTCCGTGTGAATTATTGATTCCGTATAAAGACGGAGCTAGTTATGGTCGTATAAAACAGAATGCGCAGATTGTGGAAGAAGAGTACGCGGAAGAGGGGATTCATATCAAAGGCAAACTTTTGAAAGAAGATTATATGCGCCTACAGGAGTATATAGTAGATTAAAGTATGGCTGAAAGATGCATCATTATATCCTTTTATAAAAAGTTGTTTATAAAATATTTTTAACCTACTTTTACACAAGTCCTATAGTGTGTTAAAATAAATTGTGATAATACTATTAATGTAAAACATCTGAAACATATAGGGAGAAGTGTTACAAATGAAAAAGATATTTATTGTGGCAGGAATTATTATTGCGGCAATTATTGTCGGTATATTTGTTATAAACATATATGAAGCGGATACAGAGGTTACAAAAGAAACCACGAAAGTGGGAGTGATTTTAAACGGCAGTATTGATGATCGCAGTTGGAGTCAGTCTCATTATGAGGGATTGGAAGCAACTGCACAAGAACTGAATTTGTCGGTTATTTATAAGGAAAATGTTGTTCCGGAAGAAATTCCGCAGATTATTGATGAATTTGCGGAAGCGGATTGTAAGGTGATTATAGCCAATTCTTTTGAATTTGGTGAGTATATCAATGAAGCGGCAGAAGAATATCCGGAAATCTATTTTCTACACGCTACAGGAGTGGGAGAAGACAAAAACTTATCTACTTATTTTGGCAGAATATATCAAATTCGATATATAAGCGGAATTGTAGCAGGTTTGCAGACTGAAACGAATGAAATCGGATATGTTGCAGCCTTTCCGATTTCGGAAGTAAATCGAGGCATTAATGCATTTACTTTGGGCGTCAGAAGTGTAAACAGTGAGGCTACGGTATATGTCAGTTGGATAAATTCATGGAATGATGATGAAGCAACTGCGGACGCGACGCACAGACTTCTTGACCAGCATAACATTGATGTTCTTGCAATGCATACGGATTCATTGATGGCACTTGAAATAGCGGAACAGGAAGGAATTATGTCCATTGGATATAATTTAGATAACAGCCAATATTATCCCAATACATATTTGACCGCAGCGGTATGGGACTGGGATGCTTTTTATACACCCGTAATTTTAAAATGTCTTCAAGGCAAATTTGTAGGTAAACATTATTGGGAAGGAATTGAAACCGGTATGGTTTTCCTAGCACCGCTTACGGATAAAGTGGATAAAGAAACGGAAGCAATTATACAGCAGGAAATGGAAAAAATAAGTAGCGGTACTTATGATGTATTTTATGGCCCTATTTACGACAACGAAGGTAATCTTCGGGTCGAAGAGGGAGAATGCATGACTGATAACGCCATGTTAAATGAATTTAACTGGTATGTTGAAGGGGTTGTAAGTGATGAAGAATATTAAAAACAAACAGTATTTGTTGCTTATTGTGGCAGCGATGCTGCTGATTGTGATTATTGTTTCCATATTCACAATTAATATGAAAAAGGAAGACACTGTTAAAATTGGTTTGATATTAACCGGGGCAACCACAGATGAAGGCTGGAACGGAATGCATTATCAGGGTGTCAGTTTGGCCTGTGAAACACTGGACGTTGAACTGGTTGTAAAAGAGAATGTTGCTGAAGGAAGCGGACAATGTAAGAGTGCCATTGATGAACTGGTAAAAGAAGATGTAAGTATGATTATTTTATCCAGTTATGCGTATCCTACGGAGGTTCGAGAGACAATTCAGCAGTATCCTCAGGTTTCTTTTTACGGTATTTCGGCAGAATATACTGCTGATAATATGACATCATATTTTGGCAGAATGTATCAGGCGAGATATTTGGCGGGTATTGTGGCCGGCATGAAAACCGAAAACAATGTAATCGGTTATGTTGCAGCAATGCCTAACAACGAAGTTAACAGGGGAATTAATGCATTTACTTTAGGCGTAAAAAGTGTAAATCCGGATGCAACCGTCAATGTAGTTTGGACCAATGAATGGGAAAATGAAGAAAAAGAAACAGAAGCGGCAGAACTTTTAATGAATGAAGTTGGTGCTGATGTTTTGACCTATCATCAAAATCAACATTATGTTGCACAAAAAGCAGATGAGGCCGGAGTATATTCAATCGGTTATAATGCAGTTGCACAAGGGTTATCCGAAAAGTATCTGACAGCGGCTGTGTGGGATTGGAATGCCTTATATTATCAGATTATTCGTGAATACCTGCAGGGAAAAGGAAATTCCGTAGAACGTCATTGGTTCAGTCTTGATACAGGCGTGGTGGCATTGTCAGAATGTTCACCGCTGGTAGGCGAAGATATTTTGCAACAGATTGAAACGGCAAAGCATAAAATGTCAGAAGGTAATCAAATTTTTTCTGGTGTAATATATGATAATAAAGGAGTGCTTCAATGTAATGAGGGTGAGTCCATAAGCGATGATATCTTGCTGAAAAAAATGGATTGGTTTGTAGATGGAGTAGTAATTTATGAAGAATAAACCTGAATTCAAGTTGATTAAAAATAATATATGGGTTGTCAGTGTCAGTTTTATTATTCTGATTATTGTTTGTGCCGCCATGTGGTGGAAGATGCAGGATATTATTGATGTTCAATTAGAGCACCAGGTTGCGGAACAGAGTAAATCTATTGCAAAAGTTGTGAATAACAGTTTTAGTGAAGAATTACGTTTGTTAAGTGAAGTAACTTTTTTTATTGATATGGAAACCGGTAAAATGGAAGATTTTCTGAGTGAAGAAACCGGTGTTTCCTACGGTGTACTGAAGATTGATGGCACGGCAACTTATGGAAAAACACTTGATATTTCGGAATACAGCGGCATTTTTGAGTCAATTCACGGGAATGCGGCAGTAAGTTGTGGTAAAGATGCTACCGTATTATTTAGTGTACCCGTATACAGCGGAGATAATGTGAAATATGTCTTGTACAAATTGTATGAAGGCGATGTTTTGGCAGAAAAAATTGATATTTCATGTTATGACGGAAACGGTGTATGTGCGGTGATTGACATTGATGGTAAAATTCTGCTGGAAATGGAAGAAACACCTTTGGAAGGAGATTTCTTCACAAATGAAAGTTATATTCAAACATTTGAGAAGATTCGTTCTAAAATGAATATCAGTGTTTCCGCGGCTTCCGTATGTAAAACCGGACAGGAAGACAAAGTATTTTTTGCATCGGAAACCGAATACAGTGGTTTGTATGTTATCGGTTGTGTGCCCAAGGAGGCTGTGGCCGGCGATGTTACACTTTTAATTCCTCTTGTATTATGGTGCTTTGGTTTATTATGGTTACTTTTGGTTATTGTAACAATTTATCTGTTAAGTGCGGAAAAGAAGGCGAGAGAAAGTGATGAACTTCGTCATGCTAAATTGGTTGCAGAACAGGCAAATCATGCAAAATCAGACTTTCTTGCAAATATGTCTCATGAAATCCGTACGCCGATTAACGCAGTAATCGGTATGAATGAGATGATATTACGTGAGAGTGATGATGAAACAATTTTGGAATATGCAGGCAATATTGATATAGCCAGTCAGAGTCTTTTATCCATTATTAATGATATTCTGGACTTCTCAAAAATTGAATCCGGAAAAATGGAAATTGTTAACAATGAGTATAAGTTGGGCGAATCATTGTATGATGTCGTATCCATGATTGAATTGAAGGCAAAACAAAAAGGCTTACAGTTTAATGTAAGTGTAAATGGCGAACTTCCTGATATTTTATATGGTGATGATATCCGTATGAAGCAGGTTTTATTAAATCTATTGAACAATGCGGTAAAATATACGGCGAAAGGCCTTGTAACATTGAGCGTAGACGGTGAATTTGATGTTGCAAAGGAAAATGTAACGCTTAAGATGTCGGTGGAAGATACGGGAATCGGCATCCGGAAAGAAGATATCGAAGGATTATTTGAACATTTTCAGCGTTTGGATTTGAAGGCAAACCGAAACGTGGAAGGTACCGGCCTCGGCTTGGCAATCAGTAATAATCTGGTGCATATGATGGGCGGTAAAATAGAGGTGGAAAGTACGTATGGAAAAGGTTCTGTTTTTACGGTATTTTTAACGCAGAACATCCGTAGTACCGGTACAATCGGTGATTTTAAAAAAAACTATTGTATGTCTACCGGCCGTTTGCAGAAATATCAAACCGGTTATACTGCACCGGAGGCATCTGTTTTGGTAGTGGATGATAATCAAATTAATCTGCAGGTGGTTAAAAATCTTTTGAAAAAAACCTGTATCCGGATTACAACCTGTACAAATGGTGCTGAGGCGCTGGAATTGATGTGTCAAGAGCGCTATGATGTAATTTTGCTGGATCATATGATGTCCGGTATGGATGGTATTGAAACTTTGAAAAAGTCAAAAGAACTTGCCGAGAACAAAAACCGGGATGTGCCGGTAATCGCATTAACGGCCAATACCATTTCGGGTGCCAAAGAAATGTATATGAGGGAAGGCTTCACTAATTATATGGGCAAACCCATTGTGGGTAAGGTTTTGGAAGATGAACTGGTAAAATATATTCCGGCAGAAAAAATCTATTTTATGGAAGCGGAAAACGAGGAGAAAACTTCTGAAAATATGGTCGATTCGATTCAAAACAAAGAACCGGAATGTATGGTTGAAAAAACAGAGAACAGTCTTTTGAATCCGGATATGGGTATGAAGTATTGCGCGGGTATCAAGGAAATGTACCTTGAGGTGCTTAAGATGTTTTATGACCAGTATGAGAGTAAAAAGGCTGATTTGGAGCGATATTACGGAAGTGAAAATTGGAATGATTACACGGTTGTAATACATTCGTTAAAAACAAATGCATTAAACGTGGGATGCGAAGTTTTTGCAGAAGAATGCCTGCAATTGGAAAAAGCAGGAAAAAAACTTCGTGAGAATACGGATGAGGAAGAAAGCAAAGCGTATATTTTAAAAAATCATGAGACAACGATGTGTTTGTACTTAAATGTAATTGAAGCGGTTAAGGCATATCTTACGCAGGAAGGGGTAGATGTATAATGGAGCAGAGCAATAAGGCGAAGCTGCATAATGCAGAAGAAGATGATATGAATACCGGAAAAAGCCGTATTTTGGTGGTAGATGATGACGCCATGAATTTGTTTGTTGCGAAACGTATTCTTTCTGCCAAATTTGAGGTAGACACGGTTTCTTCCGGAAAAGAGGCTTTTTCCTATTTGGAGAAAAACGAAACAGATTTAATATTGTTGGACATTTGTATGCCGGAGATGGATGGTTTTACTTTTATGAAACTGATAAAAGAAAAACCGATTTTAAAAGAAATACCGATTATTTGTTTGACGGCGGATGATGAACAGGAATCTGAAGTAAAATGCTTCGAATTGGGGGCGGTTGACTTTATTACCAAGCCTTTTATTGATGAAATTATGTTTCAGCGTACAAGTCGTACCTTGGAGTTGTCACATTTACAAAAATCATTACAGAATGAAGTGGAATATAAAACAAGGAAACTGGAAAAGCGCAGTCGTCAGTTAAAACGAATGACGGTGCAGGTAATGCAAACACTTGCGGGGACCATCGATGCCAAAGACAAATATACAAACGGACATTCTGTACGTGTGGCAGATTATTCGGCAATGATTGCGGCTAAAATGAATATGGCACCGGAAGAGATTGATAATATTTATTATATTGGTCTGTTGCATGATATCGGAAAGATTGGCATTCCGGATGAGATTATCAATAAGACATCAAAACTTACCGATGAAGAGTATGCAATTATTAAAACGCATCCCGTAATCGGTTCGGAGATTTTGGAAAAAATGTCGGAATTGCCGGATATTATGGTTGGAGCGAGGTGGCACCATGAACGATATGACGGCAAAGGATATCCGGACGGGCTGGCTGGAGAAGACATTCCGTTAGTGGCAAGGATTATAGGTGTGGCAGATGCATATGATGCAATGAGTTCCACAAGAAGTTATCGAGGTGTATTGCCCCAGGAAGTGATTCGAAATGAAATTCAAAAATGTGCCGGTTCGCAGTTTGATCCGGAGATTGCCGCAATTATGATAGAGATAATCGAGGAAGATACAGAGTATAGTTTTAGGGAAAAATAAATGGAGAACGAAGGAATGAAAAAGGTACTGATAGTAGATGATGATGGTATCAATTGCTTATTGGCAAAACATGCACTTGCCGGTGACTATAGTGTTGAGACGGTAAATTCCGGTGCGGCAGCATTGAATTTTTTGGAGAATGAAATACCGGATTTGATTTTAATGGATATCGAAATGCCGGAAATGGACGGTAAGACGGTCGTGAAAAAAATCAAGGCATGTGAAGCCTGGAATAAGATTCCGGTGGTGTTTTTAACGGCGGATTCCAGTCCGATTACGGAAGCAGACTGTCTGCAATGCGGTGCGGACGATTTTATTACCAAGCCTTTCGTGGTAGATGTTATGAAAAGCCGCGTTGCAAGGGTGTTGGAGGCACATGATGTCCGTAAAGATTTGGAACAGGCGTTGGATCAGGAAACAATCAAATCTTATACGGATGCGCTTACCGGACTGAAAAACAGGGCTTATCTGGAAAAAGAATTAAAAAAATTATTGGAAGGCGGGCACAGAGGTACCTTATTTATGACGGACCTTGATAATTTTAAGTCCATGAATGATACCTATGGACATATGGTAGGCGATTCGGTTCTACAGAATTTTGCGGACACGTTAAAACTGTATTCAAAGGAGGATGATATTCTTTGCCGATTGGGTGGTGATGAATTTGTTGCCTTTTTTACGGATGTGACGGATAGGAATGCAGCGTCTGAGAAAGCAGCAGGTGTGATTAAAACATTTGCCGAAAAAATGGGCGCTATGGGATATGCCGGTATTGTTTCGGTATCTATCGGTGCTAAAATTGCAGAAAGTGGCGAAACATTTGAAAGTTTATACAGTGATGCGGATGACACTCTGTATTTCGTCAAAGAAAACGGAAAGAATTCTTATCATTTCTGGAGCAAAGACGGAGCGGTATCTGATGTTGTATTGGAGGCAATTGATACGGATGCGGAATTGGAAGATATTCATCGTATGATTTCGGAAGAGCAGGAGAAGGATAAGGGTGCCTTTCATGTGGAATATGATGAATTTAAGAAATTATATGACTTTGCCATGCGTACGGTGGGACGCAGCAATCGTAATGTCCAGACACTTTTGTTTACTTTGAGTTCCGGTGAGTCAGGGACGGATGTTTCCATGGATGATATTATGGAGATTTTAAAACAGGCAGTAATTACGTCTTTACGCTCAGTTGATACCGGTACAAAGTATAGTTGTAGCCAGTACATCGTACTTTTGATGGATACGGATGTAGAGAATGGAAAAGCGGTAGCCGGACGTGTGCTTGAGAAATTTAATCAGAATGAAAACGTAAAAGCATCGGACGTTAAAGTGACTTTTGATATTCAGCCACTGAAGGCAAAATAAGGATTTAAGATATAATTTTATACATAAAAAACGGCAACGCAGAGAATAAAATTCTGTGTTGCCGTTTTTGCGGATGAGTGGAAAGTCTTATTTTATATATAAATTACGATGATATACACCTGCTACTTTTATTTTCTTTGGCGTTTCATATACAATTATGTCAACTACCTCACAATCTTTATGTAAACCGGAAAGTAAAAGTTCATACATATGGATTCTTCCTGTAGAGTATTCCTGATTTTTATAGTCATAAAAGACCACATAACGCATCAAATGATCCAGACCGCTTGGATTGCTGATGTAAGCGGTGGTTCGGTATATTTTAAACCAGGGACCGACTTTAAACCAACTGAATAATGTAAAAAAAAGTATCACGGCAAGAATCGGTGATGATGATATTAATAAATCCGAGAAGGAATTAAGCCGGTTATGTAAGGATAATGATATTGTGCCCAAAATCATAATAAAAAAATAAATGATTAAACCGTACAGAAAAGTTTTACCGCAATGAAAAAAACGAACAGATGCAGGCAGTTCTTCCAAATGATTCGTATCGGTTAATTGTTGACGATAGGATTCCGGAAGTGCATAGGCTGAAGGGTTTGCCTGTCTGCGTTCATGGTGTTCTAACTTCCAAAAGATAAAGATAACAGGACCGATAACCGCAGCAGTAGCCAGCTGATTGCGGAAAAAGATGAATATTTCATGTAAGTAATCTGACGACATAACGCTTGCTCCTTTCCACCTGATTTTATATCAATATAATAAAAAAAGAAACACGATTGCTCGCATTTCCTCTTTTAAAAATTGAAAAAGTAACTGCCGGCGGTGGGACTTGAACCCACACGTGGTTGCCCACAACAGATTTTGAGTCTGCCTCGTCTGCCATTCCGACACACCGGCATAAGTTATCAACCGTTGTATATACTATCATAAAATTAAGATTCTTGCAAGGAAAATTTGCATTTTTTATAAAATATATTTTTTTGTTCCACTTTAAAAATAATATGATTTGGTGTATGATAGATAATAGTGTATCATGTGTGTATTTTGGGATATTTGATGAGGTAATTACTATGGAATGTAAAGAGGTTCAGAAAAATATTCATAGTTTCATAGATGATCAGTTAGACAGTAAGGAAAGTCTTGCTTTTATTGAGCATATCAAAAAATGTCCGAATTGTAAGGAAGAGTTGTCGATAGAATTCCTGGTAGTGACAGGTTTGCAACGATTGGACGATGCGGAAGCCTTTGATTTACAGCGTGAATTGGAAGATAAAATTAAAACCAACGAGGAGAATGCGCTGCGTCGTAAAAAAATGTCACGAATCGGATTTTGGCTTCTCATATTTATTGCCGTAATAGCAGGATATTATGTGTCGATGTTGTTTTATATGTAAAATTGTGACAATAAGAAGTGTTAATCAATAAAAGGTCAATTGTGGCCTGTAACAGATGAGGTTTTCATTCATGAGTGAAAAAATAGTTTTAATAGACGGACACAGTATATTAAACAGAGCCTTTTACGGGGTGCCCTTGCTTAGTAACAGCAGCGGACTTCATACCAATGCGGTTTATGGCTTTCTAAATATTATGTTCAAAATTTTAGAGGAAGAGAAGCCGCAGTATTTGGCGGTTGCTTTTGATGTAAAAGCAAAGACCTTCCGACATGAGATGTTCGCAGAATATAAGGGCACAAGAAAGCCTATGCCTGCGGAGTTGCATGAGCAGGTGCCTGTAATGAAAGAAGTATTACAGGCGATGGGAATTCTGATTATGGAACAGCCGGGGCTGGAAGCAGATGATATTTTGGGAACCATGGCAAAACGTGCCCAGAGTCAGGGTATGGAGGTCGTTTTGATTTCCGGAGACCGCGATTTGTTGCAGATTGCAGACGAACATGTTAAAATCCGTATTCCCAAGACCAAGGGCGGCGGTAAAACCGAAGTGGAAGATTATTATCCTGCGGATGTGGTGGCCAAATATCAGGTGAATCCCAAGCAATTTATTGAATTAAAGGCATTAATGGGTGATACCGCGGATAACATTCCCGGCGTGCCGAAAGTCGGTGAAAAGACCGCTACGGATTTGATTGTGAATTTCGGCAGTGTGGCAGGGGTGTATGAGCATATTGAAGAAGTGACCAAGCCTGCCATCCGTAAAACCTTGGAAGAGAATCAGGATTTGGCGGAACTGAGTTTGAAACTTGCAACGATAGAGATTAATGCCGAGATTCCATTTGAGATAAAAGATGGTGTCATAGGTGATTTTTATAATGCTGATGCATATGCTTTGTTCCAAAAACTGGAATTAAAGTCCTTTTTGAACCGTTTTGCTGCCGGCGTGGTAAAGCAAGACCGAAAAGTAGAAAAAATTGCCGTTACTACCTGTAAAGATGCCAAGAAGCATTTTGATGCGGCAATGAAAGCGAAACACTTAGGTGTGGCATTGTTGCCGGCAGAGTCGGGGGAAACGGTTGCGTCTTTTGAGCAGTTGTCTTTGTTTGCACCCGAGGCACAAGAAAGTAAAATCATTGGTTTGGCTTTGGCATATAATGCAAAACAATTGATTTGGGTTGCAAAGAACGATGAAATCAGTGAAGAGTTTTTACTGAAAAATTTGCAGATTCTTGCGGAAGATGAGAGCGGACCTGTAATTTCGGTATATGACAGCAAAAATATATATCCTTTTATGGTGTCAGACAAGATGCGTAAGAAATCATCCAAAGCGATTTCGGGACGATTCTTTGATATTTTAATCGGAGCCTATCTTTTATATCCGTTAAAAAGTGATTATACCGTAGAGGATATTGCTTCGGAACATTTGGACAGGGTGATGCCGACATTCAAACAGGAGTTTCCCAAAATGACTCCGGCAAAAGCCTACAATGAGAAGCGGGATGCTTTGGTGTCATATTATTGTGACCTCGCGGGCGTTGCATTTGATGCGTATCCCGTATTGCAGGAAAAACTTAAGAATACCAATATGCTTGAACTCTTTGAGAAAATCGAAATGCCCTTATCGGTAGTTTTAGGCGAAATGGAAGCAGAAGGCGTCATTGTAAAACCTGACGAGTTAAAAGCCTACGGTGATGAACTGCAGGAAAAAATAGAAGTTTTGGAAAAACGGATTCACGAAGCGGCAGGGGAAGATTTTAATATTAATTCCCCCAAGCAGTTAGGTGAGATTTTATTTGATAAAATGGCTCTTCCGGGCGGTAAAAAGACCAAGACCGGATATTCTACGGCGGCTGATGTTTTGGAAGGTTTAGCTAAGGAACACCCGATTGTGGCGGACGTGTTGGAATACAGAGGCCTTGCTAAGTTAAAATCCACTTATGCGGACGGTTTGGCAGGGGAAATCGCGGAAGACGGCAGAATTCATACCACCTTCCACCAGACCATTACCGCAACAGGACGTATCAGTTCCACAGAGCCGAATTTACAGAATATCCCCATCCGAATGGAGATGGGACGCCTGATTCGTAAGGTTTTTGTACCGAAGAGCGGTTGTGTGTTTATGGATGCGGACTACTCGCAGATTGAACTTCGTATCCTTGCGCATATGTCGGAAGATGAACAGTTGATTGAAGCATATAAATCGGCAGAAGATATTCACAGAATTACGGCGTCTAAAGTATTTCATGTGCCTTTTGAGGAGGTTACGGCGTTACAGAGAAGAAATGCCAAGGCAGTAAACTTCGGTATTGTATACGGCATCAGTTCTTTTGGGTTGAGCCAGGACTTGAGTATCAGTCCCAAGGAAGCCAAGGTTTATATTGATGAGTATTTTAACACGTATCCCGGAATTAAGGCTTTCTTGGATAATGCGGTAAAAGATGCGAAGAAGAATGGATATTCTTTGACGATGTTTGGCAGAAGGAGACCAATCCCTGAACTTTCTTCATCAAATTTTATGCAGAGAAGTTTTGGTGAGCGTGTGGCAATGAATGCCCCTATACAGGGAACCGCTGCAGACATTATGAAGATTGCCATGATTCGTGTCAGAGACCGTTTGGTGGAAGAAAATTGCAAGTCCAAAGTACTTCTGCAGGTGCACGATGAACTGCTTCTGGAAGTAGAGAAAGAAGAAGTATCCAAGGTGGAAGAAATTCTTCGTACGGAAATGGAGAATGCAGCGCAGTTAGCGGTATCCTTGGATGTGGATTTGCATACGGGAGATAACTGGTATGAAACGAAATAAACCTTTCAGGGTGATTGGAATTACCGGTGGTGTCGGAGCCGGCAAATCGGTGGTTTTAAACTATTTAAAAGAAAAATATCCTTGCGAGATTTTGGTGGCGGATGATATCGGCAATGAGGTAAAAATGCCCGGAGGCAGATGTTATGAGGCGTTTATCGAATTGGTAGGTGAAGATATTGTCTTGGAGGACGGCACCATTGACAGGGCAAAGGCGGCAGAGAAAATTTTTGCGGATGATGCCTTATTAGACGAAGTCAATGCTTTGATTCATCCGGCGGTAAAAGATGAGGTGCGTGAACGTACCGCTAAGGCAAGGGAAGAATGCAAGGTTGGCTTTGTTTTTATCGAAGCAGCACTTCTGATTGAAGCCGGATATTTGCCGGAGTTAGATGAACTTTGGTATGTATGTGCAGGCGAAAGTTTGCGTGCAAAGCGCTTAATGGAAGCCAGAGGATATTCCACGGAGCGTATCGAAGGCATAATGGAGCAACAACTTACGGAGGAAGAATTTCGTAAATATGCCCACCGTGTAATTGTAAATGACGGGACCATTGAAGAATTAAAAGAACAGATAGATAACATTATGGGGGACTATTTATGGCAGGAGTAAAATATCCCGCGTCTCTGGTATTCGGTCTTGATATCGGAACCAGAAGCATAGTAGGAACAGTTGGATATAAGGACGGAGATTGCTTTTATGTAGTGGCACAGGCAGTCAAGGAACATGAAACCCGTGCAATGATTGACGGACAGATTCATGACATTGCCAAGGTTGCCGGAACCATCAAAGAGGTAAAAGCAATTTTGGAAGAGAAGACCAAGCGTAAACTAAAAGAAGTATGTATCGCTGCGGCAGGTCGTGTTCTGCGCACAGAGTATGCCTATGTGGAGAAAGATTTTGAGGTAGAGACCACCATTACAGATGAGCATATTTATGATTTGGACGGTGCCGGAGTTGAGAAGGCTTATGCGGCTTTTAACAAGAATTTGGGACCTGATGAGAAGTTTTATTGCGTTGGCCACAGCGTAATCCGTTATTATATGAACGGTAATGTTATGACCAATCTTGAGAACCATAAGGCAAAGCAGATTGGTATGGATTTGATTGCGACCTTCCTTCCCAGCGATGTGGTAGATGGTTTGTATACTGCAGTGGAAATGGCGGATTTGACCGTTGCAAACCTTACTTTGGAGCCTATTGCTGCAATTGAGGTTGCTATCCCTGAGAAGTACCGTATGCTAAACATTGCCCTTGTGGACGTTGGTGCAGGTACTTCTGATATCTGTATCACCAAGGACGGAAGCATTGCGGCTTACGGAATGATTCCTACAGCGGGGGATTGTCTGACAGAGATGATTGCCCAGCATTGTCTTGTTGATTTCAATGTGGCGGAAGAGATTAAAAGAAACGTTACCGAAAATGGTGTGGCTGAGTATGAAGATATTATCGGTCTTCCCCAGTCTATTACCAAGGACGAGGTTTTGCAACTTTTAGAACCTGAACTTGATAAAATGACCACCCAGGTGGCAGAGTGCATTATGAAGTTAAACGGTGACAAGCCTGTCAGTGCGGTATTTGTTGTCGGCGGTGGCGGTAAAATCGAAGGGTATACCAATCATCTGGCTGATAAAATCGGTATCCAGGTACAACGTGTTGCTTTGCGTGGCGAGGAAGTAATGCAGAAGATTATTTTCCAGGACGATTCCTTAAAGAAGGATTCACTGTTGGTAACACCCCTTGGTATTTGTTTGAACTTCTATGAGCAGAATAACAACTTTATTTTCGTATCTTTTAACGATGAGAGAATGAAGTTATACGATAACGGCAAATTGACCATTGTGGATGTGGTAATGCAGGCAGGCATTCCCAATGAGGCTTTGTTCCCGAGACGTGGCGCAGGCGTTACTTTTACATTGAACGGTAAGTCCAAGACCATTCGCGGTAATCAGGGTGAAGCGGCAGAATTCTATTTAAACGGCGAACCTGCGGATTTACATAGTTATATCCACGCAAACGATATTGTGCGTTTGCTTGAGTCTACTGCGGGCGAAGATGCTGTGGTAGAACTCGGCAGTCTTGCGGAAATGAAGGAAAGTATTACGGTAATCGTAGATAAAACACCGGTACAGTTCCCGAAATTTGCAAGCGTAAACGGCGAACTCCGTTCCCCGGCTTATGTGGTGCAGGAGGGCGATGAAATAGAGATGCTTAATTACTACACCGTACCGCAGATTCTTGAGTTTATGGACATTATTTTAGACAAGAGCAAGTGCGTCAATGTCAATAACAAGAAGGCTGACAAGAGAACAAAGGTGTATGATAATTTCACCTTTGATATTGTGAAAGCAACACCGCCGAAGAAGAAAAAGACGACGAAGAGCAAGGTCGGAAGTAAGTCTGCCGGAGCAGAAAGTAAGAGCGGTAAGGCAGGCAGTGCGGACAACGATAAAAATGCAGACACAAAGGCAAATGCAAATAAGAGCGTAACTGATGACGTAGAAATGAAAGCAGATGCTTTTGCGGATGATATGTCGGATTATCTTGCTGACGTAGAAGAAACCATGGCAGAGGAAGAAAATGTGATAGAAACAACAGGAACTTCTTCTGCAAATGCTACCGCAAATACAAGCGCGGATGCAGAAGTGCAGGAGGCGCCTAAGCCTGCGGCAGTTGAGATGATGGTTATGGTAAATGGCGCGCCTATTACCTTAAAAGGCAAATCTTCATACGTGTTTGTAGAAGTATTTGATTATATTAATTTTGATTTGTCACACGCCAACGGCCGTTCCATTGTAACGCAGTTAAACGGCAGACAGGCACAGTATATGGAACCCTTGACACCGGGCGATGTGATTGAAATTTATTGGAAGGAAAGATAAAAACAAATGAGACTGGTCAGTATTGCCAGCGGTAGCAGCGGAAACTGTATTTATGTGGGAAACGATAACACCCATCTTTTGGTGGACGTGGGCATCAGTGCTAAGAAAATTGAAGCAGGGTTAAAAGAAATTGACCTTTGCGGCAAAGATTTGGACGGCATTTTGATTACTCACGAACATTCCGACCACATTCAAGGCATCGGTGTTATGGCACGTAAATATGGTATCCCAATTTATGCCACCCGTGGCACGATTCAGGAAATTTTACAGAAAAAAAACTTAGGGGACATTGATGTATCGCTTTTTGAGAGTATTCAGGCGGACAGTCCTTTTATGATAAAAGATATGGAAATTAATTCCATGCGCATCAGCCACGATGCAAGAGATCCTGTGGCGTATCGTTTTCGGAGTGGTGATAAAAGTGCCGCGATTGCGACGGATATGGGCACATATGACGATTACATCGTAGATTGTTTAAAAGGCTTGGATGTGCTTCTTTTGGAAGCAAACCACGATATCAATATGTTACAGGTGGGACCTTACCCTTACCCCTTAAAACAGCGTATTCTGGGAAGTCACGGGCATTTGTCCAATGAGGCCGGCGGAAGACTTTTATCCAAGGTCTTACATGACGATATGAAGGCTGTTGTGCTTGGACATTTGAGTAAGGAAAACAACTTGCCGGAATTGGCTTATGAGACAGTGAAATTGGAAGTGACCATGGGCGATAATCCTTATGACGGCAACGATTTCCCGATTCTTGTGGCTAAGAGGGACGGGACGTTTCCGAAGTTGGAGTTTTAAGGTGAGTGAATGTTCTGAGGGATAATGATAAAACCTTCATAGAATGTGATTTATAAAGAAGAGATTGTGAGGAAGTTAGAAAATGAGTCAAAATAAAAATCAAGGCGGAAAAAGAGCAGTTGTTTCTTTTATAGTGAGCATTTTAATGGCGTTGGTGTGTTTCGGTGTGTTTGTTCTTGTCTATATGTCAACCAAAGGTCCGACGCCGGTAGATGACAGAATTGTTGAAATTTCAAAGATTATTGTTTTTATAGGCGTATTTTTTCTTGTTATGGCCTTTGGTCATTCATTGCCTATGATTATTCGAGGCAAGAAAAGCCAAGGTGGTACTGTGGTAACCGACGAAAACGACATTTTTAACGAGGCAAACATGCGTGTTGCTTTGGGAAAGTATGTTCCTGCAGGTGAAACCCTAGTTGCAGCAATACGCGTTGTGACCAAAGAATCTTCCGCAAGTTGCGTATTTGATAAATGTGTTCTTACGGCAGATGATATACGTCCGGCAGAAGATGGTAAAATTGTATCGGTGCGCAAGAAAAAGTTAGCAACTTACGATATGTATCTTGGTGTTACAGAGCGTTCCCTTGTAGTGGCAGATTGTGGTGCATATAAATATTATTATGAGTTTAATAAGGTTCCCGTTTCCAGTGATTTAAAAATCCGGACCCTGACAGAACCCGTTTCTTTGGGCAGTTTATGCAAATGCTTTGCATTGGAAGATGTTGAAAACTGTAAGGTAAAGAACGGTATGGCAGGTTCTTTAAACTGCGTGATTACCATGAAAAACGGCGATTATTTTAAAATTATGATTCCTAAGACCGGCGGATTTGGCGG
Source organism: Lachnospiraceae bacterium (assembly GCA_017473115.1). Lineage (GTDB taxonomy): Bacteria > Bacillota > Clostridia > Lachnospirales > Lachnospiraceae > UBA3766. The sequence continues at coordinate 159,231 of JAFUNC010000014.1, read as the reverse complement.
CGGTATGCCCCGTCACGAGGAATATAGGGATATGATTTTAAAGTGTTTGAGTGGGGAGAATGCGTAGAGTGCAATTGCATTAGAGAAGGTAAGGAGAATGCAATGAGTTTTTTTCAGAACTTATTTGGTAAGTCATCAAAGGCAAAAAGTATTGAGTCTTCCAATAATGATTATGGGACTGCCCAAATTGTAGAATATATAAATTCCATCAGTATATGGAAGTGTGAAGAGAAGAGTGTATATTCCAAAGAACAGTTATCGAAAGAACTTGTGACGCAATTATTGCGTGATTCGTTGGGCGGAACATATAATAAATTGGTTATGGAATTGGAAATAAAAGGAGAAAGTACTTTTATTCCGCAACTAAATAAGACAATAGAAAAGAAAATTTTATATACGATGGTATTGCATAATACAGAGGCAGGAAAGGCGTTATTGCTATTTTATCATGATAGTTTCCGTTGCCATCGACTTATTAGCAATTATGATATGTACTGCCATACGGATATTAAGTCCATAAGGGATGTTGTGCTTGGTACAGCAGTACTTCCGGAATATGTTGTGCATCAGGATAGACAGGCATTGGATGAAGGAATTCAGTTTATTTTTGAAGATTTGGAAAATGCAAATGAGCGTTTGCAGGATTCAAAGAAATGGAATTCGGAAATCTGCAAAGGGAAGAATACTTTTTATAAGTTGTGCGTAAAAAGCGGAGTTGTGGAAACGGTTGCAGACAGTTGAGAAAATTTGGAGGTAATCAAAATGAAACTTGATGGTTTTGGATTATTTGTTGAAGATATGCCGACAATGGTTCGCTTTTACAGAGATGTTCTTGGATTTGAAATTCGGGAAAGCGAAAATGCAGAGAATGTATATCTGATAAAAGACGGAACCCTTTTCATGCTTTATGAGCGAAAGAACTTCGAGAAAATGACAAGTAGAAAATATGAATACATAAAAGGCTTTAATGGCCATTTTGAAATTGCATTGTATGTTGACACATTTGAAGAGGTCGATTTGGAATATGCGAAGGCAATTGAAAAAGGTGCGCAATCTATATTGGAGCCGACGACAGAGCCTTGGGGACAGAGGACCTGTTATATTGCGGACCCGGAGGGGAATTTGATTGAGATAGGTTCTTTTAATCGTCCCTTTGAGAGCAAAACAGATTTTAATGGAGTGCAATAAAAAATAAAATTATTTTTCACATAGAAAGGAAACATTATGAAAAAGACAATTATTACAGTAGTAGGTAAGGACGGCGTTGGTATTATCGCTAAAATTTGTACTTACCTTGCAAACAATCACATTAACATTGAGGATATTTCTCAGACCATCGTGCAGGGATATTTTAACATGATGATGATTACGGATATGAATGAGGCATCTAAGCCTTTTGCGGATATTGCAAGCGAATTGGAGCAGATTGGAGAAGAAATCGGCGTTGTGGTTAAGTGTCAGCGCGAAGAGATTTTTGACTCAATGCACCGTATCTAAAAAACATAACTTTGGAGGCAATCATGATTAACATATATGAAGTATCTGAGACAAATCAGATGATTGAGAAAGAGAATCTTGATGTGCGTACCATCACCATGGGTATCAGCCTTTTGGACTGTGCGGACCCGGATTTGAAGGTATGTAACGAGAAGATTTTTAAGAAAATCACTACCTGCGCTAAGGATTTGGTGCAGACCGGTAAGGATATTGAGCGCGAGTTCGGTATTCCCATTGTAAATAAAAGAATATCCGTAACACCCATTGCATTGGTGGGCGGTGCGGCTTGTAAAACTCCCGAAGATTTTGCAACCATTGCAAAGACTTTGGATGATGCAGCAAAAGTAGTCGGCGTTAATTTTATCGGCGGATATTCCGCATTGGTGTCTAAGGGTATGACCCCTGCGGAAGAATTATTGATTCAATCCGTGCCTTTGGCACTTTCCACGACAGACAGAGTGTGCAGTTCCATTAATTTAGGTTCTACCAAGACAGGTATCAATATGGATGCGGTTAAAATGGTGGGTGAAATCATCAAAGAAACTGCAGAGGCAACCAAAGAAAAGGATTCCTTAGGCTGTGCTAAACTTGTGGTATTCTGTAATGCACCGGATGACAATCCTTTTATGGCGGGTGCGTTCCACGGTGTTACCGAGGCGGATTGTGTAATTCACGTTGGTGTCAGCGGCCCCGGCGTTGTAAAAACCGCATTGGAAAAGGTTCGCGGCAAGAATTTCGAAGTACTTTGCGAAACCATTAAAAAGACTGCTTTTAAGGTAACGAGAGTAGGCCAGTTGGTGGCAAAGGAAGCATCTAAGCGATTGGGTGTGCCTTTTGGTATCGTAGACTTGTCTTTGGCACCCACACCGGCAGTTGGCGACAGTGTTGCGGATATTCTCTGTGAGATTGGTTTGGAATATGCGGGTGCGCCCGGTACTACGGCGGCTTTGGCACTTCTTAACGATCAGGTGAAGAAGGGTGGCGTTATGGCGTCTTCTTACGTAGGCGGGTTGAGCGGTGCGTTTATCCCTGTCAGCGAAGACCAAGGTATGATTGATGCGGTAACGGCGGGAGCCCTTACTTTAGAGAAGTTAGAGGCGATGACCTGCGTATGTTCGGTTGGTCTTGATATGATTGCAATTCCCGGCGATACCAAAGCAACCACCATTTCCGGTATTATTGCGGATGAACTTGCAATCGGTATGATTAACCAAAAGACCACGGCAGTGCGTATTATCCCCGTAATCGGCAAGGGAGTTGGCGAGACCGTGGAATTCGGCGGTTTGCTTGGTTATGCGCCTATTATGCCTGTAAATCAGTTTTCTTGTGATGCTTTTGTAAATCGTGGCGGAAGAATTCCTGCACCGATTCACAGTTTTAAAAATTAATTATGTAAACCTAAAAGCCTGTAACTCAATGTTGCGGGCTTTTGTGATATATCATTTTCTTTCGGAGATTATAATATGAAATAGTGTGGATTATTTTATATTCCAACAGAACGCGCTCTCGCTCGGTTGAATACGTAACGGTACTAAATTCGCAAGGAAGTATCCTTGCTCATTAAGTGCCGACGCATTCAAAACGGTTCTTTATGGAATAGAAATATCCACACAATATGCGAAGATAACGGTCCGAAAGAAAATGATAACAAACAAAAGGAGGGCAATATGAAGATTCTCGTTACCGGTGGAACCGTGTTTGTCAGCAAGTATGTGGCGCAATATTATGTAAACAAAGGTTGTGAGGTTTATGTGTTAAACCGTAATAGCAGACCGCAGGTGGAAGATGTACATTTGCTGGAGGCGGACCGGCATAATTGTAAGGAAGTTTTAAAAGGACATTATTTTGACGCAGTGCTGGATGTGACGGCTTATACGGCGGAGGATGTTAAGGATTTGCTGGCAGGATTGGAAGGCTTTGGACAGTATATTATGATTAGTTCCAGTGCGGTATATCCGGAGAAAAACTCGCAACCTTTTACGGAAGGGCAGAGCGTAGGGCTTAATAAGTTCTGGGGACAGTACGGAACAGATAAAATCGGTGCTGAAGAGGCACTTTTACAGGCTGTGCCAAAGGCATATATTTTAAGGCCGCCTTATCTTTACGGACCGATGAATAATGTATACCGCGAAGCCTTTGTCTTTGAGTGCGCTGAAAAAAAGCGAAAATTCTACGTTCCGAAGGATGGCAGTATGCAGTTGCAGTTCTTTTATGTGGGAGACTTGTGTAAGGTGATGGATGCGATTCTTGCGAAGGAGCCTGCGGAACATATTATAAATGTGGGAAATGAAGGGACGGTCAATGTTTTAGATTGGGTTAAAATGTGTTATGATGTGGTAGGAGCACCGTTGGAAATTGCTAATGTGGATGAAAGCATTGAGCAACGGAAGTATTTCAGTTTTTATGATTATGAGTATAAGTTGGATATGAGCCGTCAAAAAGCGTTGCTTGATAAGACAACGGATTTATGCGAAGGGTTACAAGAGGCGTATGATTGGTATCAAAGCAATAAAAGTGAAGTGAAACGAAAGGAATTTATTGCTTTTATTGACGAATATTTTTGAAGTCGCTTACTTTTTGTAAAATATAAAATGCAGTGTGTATGAATTGAACGGTATTTTCGCTTTTTCTTGACAATTAGGACATTATAAGATATGATTTAATACGGTAAAGGATTAGCAAAGAAAAATAGAGGGAACAAACAATTTCCCTCTATTTTTTTTAAAAGTGAAGAGTTTAATACATAGGAGGAACTATTAGAGTGGATGCACAGACATTGCAAATTTTAATTGCCATGATTATATATATGGCTATCGTTATTGCGATCGGAGTTTTATTTGCAAAAAAAGCAAATCAAAGTTCAGACGATTATTTTCTTGGTGGAAGAACATTAGGCCCTTGGGTGACCGCAATGAGTGCGGAAGCTTCTGACATGAGCGGTTGGCTTTTGATGGGCTTGCCGGGCGTGGCTTATTGGTGTGGTTTGGCAGATGCTATGTGGACTGCAGTCGGTCTTGCTATCGGTACCTATTTGAATTGGTTGATTGTTTCGAAAAGACTTCGCCGTTACAGCATCAGAGCCAATAATTCTATTACACTTCCTGACTTTTTCTCAAATCGTTTTCGTGAGAAGAAGAAGGTGATTATGACAATTGCTGCAGCATTTATATTGATTTTCTTTACGGTTTATGCTGCAAGTTGTTTTGTAACCTGTGGAAAGTTATTTTCTACTTTGTTTGGCGCAAAGTACGAAATAATGATGATTTTAGGTGCTGTTTTCGTATTGTTATATACCATTTTAGGTGGTTTCCTTGCAGAGAGTGCATCTGATTTTATGCAGGGTATTGTTATGATTGTGGCATTGACGGTGATTGTAATTGTTAGTACGGTGAATGCAGGCGGTTTTGGTGCAGTAATCGAGAATGCAAAGTCAATTCCCGGTTTTTTTGAATTTTTTGGTTTGGCAAGTCCGGTCGTAAATGAAGATGGTATACAACTTGTGGAATCAGGTGCACCGGTATTTGGAGATGCTGCGAAATACGGTTTCTTAAGTGTTGCTTCTATGTTGGCATGGGGACTTGGTTATTTCGGTATGCCTCAGGTACTTCTTCGTTTTATGGCAATCCGTAAGGAAGAAGAATTAAAGTATTCCAGAAGAATCGCTATGGTTTGGGTGGTTATTTCCCTTGCAGTGGCAGTATTCATCGGTATCGCGGGAAGAGCATTGTATCCTACCGTACATTTAACAAAGGCCGCTGCGGAGAATATTTTTATCACTCTTGCAACCAGTTCATTACCGGCACTTTTGGCAGGTTTTGTTATGGCGGGTATTCTTGCTGCAACCATCAGTTCTTCTGACTCTTATTTATTAATTGCGGCATCTGCATTTGCAAAGAATATTTTTCAGGGTGTAATTAAGAAAAAGGCAACAGATAGGCAAGTTATGATTGCTACCAGAATTACTTTGCTTGCAATTGCATTGATTGCTGTTATCATTGCATTGGATGAAGACAGTGTTATCTTTAACGTAGTATCTTTTGCATGGGCTGGTTTCGGTGCAACTTTTGGCCCTTTGATGCTGTTCTCACTGTTCTGGAAGAGAACCAACATTCCGGGTGCAATTGCAGGTATGATTGGCGGTGGCGGAATGGTATTCCTTTGGAAACTTGTCATCAGCAAACTCGGTGGAGTGTTTGCTATTTATGAATTGCTTCCGGCATTCCTTTTTGCATCTCTTTGTATCGTGGTTGTGTCTTTATTGACTGCACCGCCTTCTAAGGAAATTGAAGAGGACTTTGAAGCAGTACGTGCAAAATAAGAATTATATATTAATATTAAGGGGATTGAAAAATCCCCTTTTTGTTTTTTTAGGAGTGATTTTATTATAAAAGGGGTGTAGAATGGTAGAAATAATTGTCAGAAAAATTTTAAATGGTTCATTGTTATTTATGGTGATTGGGATCTTTGTATTTCTTGGAAATATGGTTTATCAACAGGAGACCTTGGGAATTGATCCGAAAATTAACTGGTGGTTTACGGCGCCGATGATCTTCTTCTTTGGTGTTGTTATTCTTTGCATTGTATTAATGTGTGTGTTTGAGATAATACATATGTGCAAGGTGTCAGGAATGCCATGGTATGGGATTGTTATTGTGCTTTGTGTTGTTGCAATTGCTGTAGCAATCGGAGTTCTGCTGTTCTTAAAGTTTGAGTTTATGAGAAATAAGATTGTGATATCAACAGTATCCCTAACGCTGACAGGATTTGTTATGAAAGCATATTTCAGAATCGGGAATGAGGCGAAAAGGAAACGTTAATTTAAAGTGTAAAAGGAGATAAAATGAAAATAGCAATTATTGGTTCTTGGGGAGTATTTGTAATTTCAATTTTGGCATTTGTTATTTCTATTTTTACGTCAAGTACGCAGACTACTTGGACGGTATTTTCAATTACTATGCCTTTGATTGGTGTTTCGTTTTGGGTAGCGGTGATTCTATCGATTATTCATTTGGTTCGGTCCAAAAAAGATGAGTAAAGTGTGATTGCAGAAGGAGTTTGGAATGTACAACGCCAAAGAATTAAAACTAACTCTAAACAACAAACAAATTAACTATATAACCTTCGGCAAGGGTTCCAAATCCTTGATTATGATTCAAGGTTTAAATACTAACGGTATCCAAGGTGCCGCGAATTCCTTGGCCTATATGTATCGTATTTTTGCCAAGGATTATACAGTGTATCTTTTTGACAGGAGAACGGAAGTCTATGATGGCATTACAGTCCGGGAATTAGCGAAAGATATTGCCGAGGCTATGGATTCTTTGGGGTTAGCGAATGCAGATGTGTTTGCGGTCTCCCAGGGCGGAATGATTGGACAGTACCTTGCCATCGACAGGCCTGATTTGGTACATAAAATGGTGCTGGCGGTAACGCTTTCACGGAACAATAATGTGGTAAAAGAGATTATAAACAACTGGATTGAGATAACAAGGCAGGCGAACTATAAAGAATTGGTTGCGGATATGGCGGTTAAAATGTACTCAGATGCGTATGTGAAGCGCTATAAACCTTTTATGCCCCTTCTGACAGCGGTACAAAAGCCAAAGGATAAGGAGCGTTTTATTACATTGGCGAAAGCCTGCCTTACCTGTAATGCATATGAAGAGTTGGAGCAAATCAAGTGCCCCGTACTTGTGCTTGGCGGAAGTCAGGATAAAGTTACCACAGGACAGTCGTCTGTAGAAATTGCAGAGAAACTTGGCTGTGAGATTTATATGTATGAGGATTTGGGGCATGCTGCCTATGAAGAGGCGAAGGATTTTAATCAAAGAGTCTATGATTTCTTGATAATGGAGTAATATAGGGGAAAACGTATGAAAGAAAAGAAAGATTTTGGTGCATCGAATATTTTACAGTGGATATTAGGGTTGATGATAATCGCAGCCTTTGTATTTTTCTTCATTGGAGAAGTAGTTTTACCGCCGGAAAATTTGGAAGACATCGGCGAATTCGGTCTTTATGAAGGCGAGTGGGTTCAAGTCTTGGATGATGGCACAACAGAGGCGATAGAAGTGCCCGGAGAATGCAAGACGGAACAGGGCGAATGGGTTACGATTGAAACAGTTTTGCCGGAAGATATTTCGGATATCAGTTTCGCAATCCGCAGTATGCAGCAGGATTTCAAAATCTATGTGGGAGATGAATTGCGCAAGGAATATTCTACCATTGATACACAGCCTTTTGGTAAAACCAGTACGATTACCTATGTGTTTTTTGAAGTGTACAAGGCAGATGGTGGCAAAACACTAAGAATTGAGTTTATGAGTGACTCTTCCTATGCAGGCTATGTAAGTGAAGTTTATATGGGCGAGCATGTTGCGCTTTGGCAGAATATTATTAAAAACTATGCACCTTCTCTTGTGATTGCAATGTTTATGTTGCTGGTAGGAATCAGTGTTTCCGTTTTGAGCATCATTGTCCGCTTTATGTATAAGACGGAAGTGGAATTATTACATATGGGAAATGGTATTATTTTGGCGTCTTCCTGGATGATTGCAGAATCAAGAATGCGACAGTTTATATTTCCGAACAGTACGATGGCAGTATATCTGGGATTTTTTATGATTATGCTTTTACCTTATCCCATAGCTGCATATATGAATAAGGTGCAAAAGTGTCGTTACCGGATTGCGTATCTGGCAATTTATATTGCTGTAGTCGTGAATTGTGTGCTGGGAACGACGTTGCAGGTTTTGCAGATAAAAGACTTCTTTGAAACGATGCTGGCATCTCACATTATCATCGGAGTGTTGATTGTCATAATGACTGTAACGATTATTTTGGATATTATTCGCGGATATGTAAAGGAATATTGGGCGATTGCAATTGGTTTTGTGGCTTTGATGCTGGGTGGAATCGGCGAAATTGTTATGGTATATATCAACAGTTCGCAGTATAACGGAATTCCCCTTTGTTTAGGGCTTGTGGTCTTTTTGATTACAGCAGGAATGAGGACTGCCAAAAATGTCCGTGCGGTAAATCAAGAACGAAATCTTGCCATTGCTGTCAGTGAATCCAAGTCTCAGTTTCTTGCAAGTATGTCACATGAAATTCGTACGCCGATTAACACAATCATGGGTATGAATGAGATGATTTTACGCGAAAGCAAGGAAGAGAATACAAGAGAGTATGCGGATAACATCAATCGGGCCAGTGAAATGCTTCTGGGCCTTATTAATGATGTATTGGATTTGTCTAAAATTGAGGCCGGAAAATTGCAGATTTTGGACGCTGATTATTCCACATCCAACATGCTGAGAGCAGTTATTTCCGGCATAGAAATGCGTGCAAAGCGTAAAAATCTGGAGATAAAAAAGGATATCGATGAAACGCTTCCTGCTGTTTTAAACGGAGATGAGATTCGTATTAAGCAGATTTTAATTAATTTGTTATCCAATGCAGTGAAGTATACAGAGACAGGTTCTGTTACACTGACGGCGAAAGGAATACGTAAAGAAAACGGATTTTTCCTGCAGTTAGCGGTTGCGGACACAGGCATGGGCATCGCAAAGGAAGATATTGAACGTCTTTTTGATACCTTTGTACGATTGGATTTAAAGAAGAATCAGAATATTGAAGGAACCGGTTTGGGACTCAGCATTACGAAGCAACTTGTGGAGAATATGGGCGGTAGTATTACGGTTACCAGCGAAGTCGGAATGGGCAGCTGCTTTACGGTAGAGATTCCGCAGACCATCATTGATGAAACTGCTATGGGAAGTTTGGAAAGCAAAAACGTAAATACACCCATAGAGGCGGAAAGTCCGGCGAAAACGTTCAAAGCACCGGATGCAAAAGTGCTGGTGGTAGATGATAATAAAATGAATTTAAAAGTAATCGGAAACCTTCTGAAACGTACGGAAATGCAGGTGGATTTTGCAAATGACGGAAATCAGTGTCTGGAGATGACCAAAGAGAAGAAGTACGACATTATTCTTATGGACCATATGATGCCGGAGCCGGACGGCGTGGAGACCCTGCATCTTTTACGGACAGATCAGGATAATAAGAATCTTGAGACACCTGTAATTGTTTTGACGGCAAATGCGGTAGGCGATGTGGAAGCGCAATATTTGGAAGAAGGCTTTGACGGATACTTGTCTAAACCCATTGATGTGGAGAAAATGGAAAAAACCTTATCAAAATACGTCTAAAATGCATTATTTTTATAAAAAAACAAAAAATCCCCCTGCGTCACCTATTGATTGTGACGTTGCGTAACGTCCTAAAATGGGCGTTGAAAGGAGGCGAGAGCAATGTCAAAATACACAACAGGAGAAATTGCCAAACTATGCGAAGTAACGGTCCGTACCGTTCAATATTATGATACGAGAGGCATTCTTGTACCCAGTGAATTAACGGAGGGAGGAAGGCGTCTTTATAATGATGAAGATCTTCGCAAGATGAAAATCATCTGTTTTTTACGTGAGTTGGATTTACCCATCAACAGCATTGCCGACTTGTTAAAAGAAGAGGACCCGGGAAGCGTTATTTCTCTTCTTTTGGAACAGCAGAGAAAACAGCTGAAAGAAGAAATCGGCGAGCGTGAAGAACGACTTAAGAAGTTGGAAGATTTGGCTTCCGGACTTAAGGATGTTGAGCATTTCTCGGTTGAATCCATAGGTGACATTGCTTATCTTATGAAGAATAAAAAACAACTAAGAAAAGTCAGAACAATTATGCTTTCAGTAGGGATTCCGTTAGAAATCATTGAAGTGGGTACGTTTGTACTTGCGTTAAATATCGGTATTTGGTGGCCTTTTATATTAGGACTGTTGATAGAAATAGCAGGTGCTGCCTGGATGGTTCATTTTTACTATAAAAAAGTCGATTATATCTGTCCGCAGTGCCACACTGTTTTTAAGCCAAAGTTTAGTGAGATGTTTTGGGCAAGTCATACACCTACAACAAGAAGATTGACATGTACCTGTTGCGGACATAAGGGTTTCTGTGTAGAAACCTATGCGCAAGAGAAAACGGAGGCCTAAATTAAGGGATGGTAATTTTTTTGCTTGTTCTTGCGGGAAAGAAGAAATAGGATTATGATGTTCTATAGCAGATATAGAGTTTAGAAAGGTGAACGGAAATGTATAAAGAAATCGTTAGTACAGCATCAATGATTGCAATTATTATTACGCTTTTCATTACCTTGATTGCGCCGGTAGTTGTTTGGATTATGTATGGTGTGAAAAATAAAGGAAAAGGTGTGTGGAAGGCGCTGGCTTTGGGTGCGGCAGGTTTTGTTCTGCTTCAGATGATTATCCGGTTGCCGATTCTTAATATTGTAAGTTTGATTCCGGGATTTGGAACTTTCGTAGCGGAGTATTATGTGGTGTATTGCCTGATTCTTGCTATTACGGCGGCTTTGTTTGAAGTGGTGGCACGTTTCGGTGTGGCTAAAATCCTGCAAAAGAAGATGAATTATGAACAGGGTGTTGCGGCCGGCTTGGGTCATGGCGGTATTGAAGCAATATTAATTGTAGGTATGACATATATTAACAATTTGTTGTATGCGATTATGATTAATACCGGCAGTTTCCAAGGGATGATTCAGGACGCGGCAAGAACCGGCGGACCGGAAGTGGCAGAGCAGTTGATAATGGTTATGGATTCTTTGGTTGAAACACCAAGTTATCTCTTTTATCTTGCAGGTTATGAACGTGTGCTTACCGTGATTTTCCATACTGCTATGAGTTTGCTGGTTTGTTATCTCGTCAATAAAAAGAAAGCGATTCTTGGAGTGAGTATTGCGTTTGTGTCACATTTTCTGGTGGATTTTGTGTCACCATTGATTAACGGATTGGCAACGCCTTACCTTGGAAGCTTGATTACAGAAGGAACGGCTTATGTGATTATTTACAGTTTCCTGACAGTGGTTGCGATTGCATCATTTGTTGTTATTGTGATGGTTGGGAAGAAGTGGAAGAAAGAAGCATAGTTTGACTTGAAGTGTAATGTATTATATTCTTAAATTACAGTAACTGTTTTGGAGGAAATCGGATGTCTTTTTTGGAAATATTAAAAGGAATTGTTGGAATCATATTTTTTCTGGCGTTGATGGCTACTGTAGCGATTGCAGTAGCAGCGGTTATTTTTAAGATTACGAATAAACTGGATAAGAAGCGGAACCGAAATCTTACCATAGCATTTGCGATTGCTTTTACTACAGGAATTTTAAGTTGGATTGGGCATTTTATCATTGCATTTCAGTTGTATAATATGTAGTAAATGGATTTGCGGTCTATTGCAATAAAATAAAAAAAATAACAGGTCACCTAAAATAAGGTGACCTGTTTGTTTTATAAAAGAATAGAACAATTTTATTCTACAATTACAATTTCGCGGCTGAACTCACTCATCGGCTTATTGCCGAACTTCTCGGTAACGAGAGAGTCATAGATGTGAGATGCCTGAATGTCGCATTCCAGCATTTCCATGCCGGTAGAAGTTAAGAATTCTCTTGCATCCGCTAACTTGGAAATCATAGGGATTTTGGACACTTTTTTAATGGCTGAGGTTAATTCGTTGGAACTCTTGCGAAGTCCGAGAATCCTGCCGTAGAAGATGTAATCCTTATCAACATAATGCTGAAGGGCATCTTTACGGAGATTTAAAAGAATGTGTAAGAGACAACGGCTTACGCGGGCATAGGTAATGTCCTTGGTTTTTAATAAATCACAGAATTGCGAGTAACTTTCGTAGTTTCTAAGGTTTTTGACAATTTTATCAGAGAAATCCTGTGAAATATCTACATATTCCGTGAAGCCCTTCGGTGCATCCAAAAGAAGTTTGTACTTCAACAGACTTGAAATATCTTCGTGGAAGATCGGGAAGGTCTTGTGGAAGTCCTGTTTCATCATTTTGTATACATAATCGGGCACGGAACTTTTAATCATATCCAAAGAATCAGCAGATTTCAAAGATTCACGGATGGAGAGTGCGGAACTCATCACCTCGGTTACCATACGATCATGATAGCCTGCGCCCATACGTCTTGTGGTCTGGGGCAGAATCTTACTGTCGCGCTGAATGATTGCCTTAATATATTCGATACCTAAAATGTTGTTAGGATAACTCATGGCATCCACGTGCATAAAAGAGTCAGGCAAAGTTTCTTCGATGACCTGCATTCTTGCGCGGGGATAGGTGAGACCCTGTTTCATTTTGGATTTAATGGCGTTAGAGAATGCCTCATCTTCTTTTGATAAAAGAATGGCAATTTCCGTTAATGTTTTAATGTCACCGCATTCGCTGCCGAAGCAGAGAGTGTCGACAACGCCTAACTTATCCAGTAAAGCAACTGCACCGGAAGCGAAGTATTCTGCACTGCCTGCTGCATAATAGAGCGGAAGTTCCAGAACCAAATCGGCACCGGCATCCAAAGCCATTTTCGTACGGGTATATTTATCAATCAGGGCAGGAACACCTCTTTGGGTAAAATTACCGCTCATTACAACTACAAGGTAGTCTGCGCCTGTTAATTCTTTTACTTTTTGCATATGATATGCATGTCCGTTGTGGAACGGATTGTATTCTGCTACAATACCGGCTACTTTCATTGTAAGCCCCCTTTCGAAGAAATTTCCCCAATTTGTTTTTCCTTATCTTTAAACTTAACATTTTTGAAAGACAGTGACAATTTAAATTATGTAAAAAATTTTAAAAATATATTATTTTTTATAAAAGTAATTTTTGCGAAGAACCGTTAAACATAAAAAAGATGAATTTTAGTAAAAAGCATCGTATACTCTTGTGGATTTGAAAATTTTTATGTATAATATTTGAGGATTATTGAAAGAAATGCAATAATTACATTACTATCAAATATTGGAGCGGCCCCCCTTTATGTTAGAGGGACAACCCCAAACATATAAAGGAGAGAAGCAAAATGGCATTTGTAGACAGAATCAAAGAAAAAGCAAAACAGTGTAAGAAGACAATCCTTCTTCCGGAAACAATGGATGACAGAACTTATTATGCAGCAGCGCAGGCAATCAAGGAAGACTTGGCTGACATCGTTTTAATCGGCAGCCAGGCAGAGATTGATGAGCATGTAAAGAGCACAGGTGTAGATATCAGTGCAGCAAAGGTAATCGACCCTGCAAATTGCGATAAGTTTGAAGATTATGCAAATCTTTTATACGAAACAAGAAAAGCAAAAGGAATGACTTTGGAACAGGCAAAGGATATCCTTTTAAAAGATACCATCACCTTCGGTATCGTAATGTTAAAGGCAGATGATGCAGACGGTTTGGTAGCAGGTGCTTGTCACTCTACAGCAGATACTTTAAGACCTTCCTTACAGATTCTTAAGACTAAGGCAGGCTGTAAATTGGTATCCGCATTCTTCGTAATGGACGTTCCCAACTGCGAATTCGGTGCAAACGGTACTTTTATCTTTGCAGACAGCGGTTTGAACCAGGATCCCAATCCCGAAGAGTTGGCAGCCATCGCAGCATCTTCTGCAGAAAGTTTCGAAGCATTGGTAGGAGAGAAGGCAGTTTGTGCAATGCTTTCACATTCAACCGTAGGCAGCGCAAAGCATGCATTGGTTGACAAGATGGTAGAGGCTACAAGAATCGCTAAGGAACAGTATCCTGAAATCACTGTAGACGGTGAATTCCAGTTAGATGCGGCAATCGTTCCTTCCGTAGCGGCTTCCAAGGCTCCGAACAGCGATGTTGCAGGTAAGGCAAACGTACTTATTTTCCCCAACCTTGATGCCGGTAACATTTCATACAAGATTGTACAGAGACTTGCTAAGGCAGATGCATACGGCCCCATCCTTCAGGGTATTGCAAAGCCTGTAAATGATTTATCAAGAGGATGTTCTGCGGAAGATATCGTTGGTGTTATTGCCATTACGGTAGCGCAGGCTCAGTTGAACTAAACAGAATAGAATTAAGTTATTTAAATTCGCCATCCGTGATTGCTTTCGCGGGTGGCGGTTTTGCCATAGGGACTTCGGAGGAGAACATGGAGCAGAATAATAATCCAAATAAAAATGTGTCAGAAGAGCATACCGGAAAAGTAAGCAAAAAATATGCTGTAGTCATTGTAATTGCTTTGGCATGTATGTTTTTGATGTTGTTTTTGGCAATTCTTTATGTGGGAATCCGTTGGTTTTCCTTAAGGCCTGAAGCGGATGGAACGGAGTATGGTACGGAACACAAGGATTCTGACCGTAACGGTTATGATGATGTGGATGAGCGTGTTTTGTGGGAACTGATTGAAACGCAGAACGCATTGGGGGCCAATTTGGATGAAGATATCACATCTGCACAGTATGTATGGGAAAACGGAAGATTGGTCGAAATTGACTGGTCCCATGAAGGCTTAACGGGAACGGTTTCTTTTGAAGGACTGGATGCCTTGAGAAGTATTATATGTGATCATTGTGAAATTGAGCGAATCATTGTCAGTTACAATCAGGATTTGGAGTATCTGGATTGTAATTGGAATAAGATAATGTCATTGCATTTGATAAACAATCCGGAATTACGTTATTTGGATTGTGAGCAGAATCAATTGAAGGAATTGGATATCAGTGCCAATGCGAAATTGGAAGAACTGAATTTCAGTAATAACATGCTTACGAAGATTGATGTAAGCAATAACATGCAACTGATTCGTTTTTGTGGGGGATACAATGAACTGACGACTTTGGAGTTTGCGAATCATCCGGCGTTGCAGTCCGTGAATGTTGCGGGACAGCAGGTACGGAAATTAAATATAGCCAACAGTCCTTTGTTGGAGGAACTGGATATTTCCTGTGTAAAATTGATTCATTATGATTTTAGTGTATTTCCGAAATTGAAAATCCTTAGGGCGTATGCGGCAGGCATTGCAGAAGCGGATGTCAGCATGAATCCGGAATTGGTTTATTTGGAACTTTCTGCTTCCGATGTGCAGAATGTGGATGTAAGTCAGAATATAAAACTGGAGACGTTAAAATGCGGTTGGATGGAATTAAAGGAATTGGATTTGTCGGCAAATGTAAATTTAAAGGAATTGGATTGTTCCCATAATGAACTGACTCAATTGAATGTGAACCATCTGACAAAACTGGAAACGTTACAATGCGGGCAGAATCTTTTAACATCGTTGGATGTGACGGAGTTGACCTATTTAAAGAAACTGGAATGCGGGGACAATCAATTGGCGGAACTTGATATAGATAATCATATTTTCCTTGAGATATTGGATTGTTCGGCAAATCAGTTACAGACATTGGATCTTGGCGGAAATGTCATGTTGACACGGTTGTATTGCGGGGCAAATCAAATGACGGAACTGGTGCTTACGGACAATCCTAAATTGTATGAATTGTATTGTGAGTATAATCAGTTATCAGAATTGGATTTGAGTTGCAACCCGGAACTTGAGTGGTTACATTGTGAGTACAATGAGATGAACAATCTTGTGTTTGGGCAAAATGAAAACTTATATTCCGTGGATTGTTACGGAAATAATTTTAAACTGTTAAATTTTGCAGGTTGTACGGATGTACATACTGTAGAATGTGATATGGGCGTTCCGGTAATCGGAGTGGATGAATCCGATATAAAATATGTGGAAGAAGAGTAGGAAACAGAATCCCCTTTGCTTAGGTGAAATGAAATAAGCAAGGGGGAATTTTTATTTTTTGCGTCTGAGCAATAAAAAAGACCTTCGTAACCGAAAGTCTTTTTGCTCTAAAATTAATCTTCAACTTTAACGATTTCTTTTTTGTTATAAGAACCGCAAGCCTTACAAACTCTGTGAGGAACTGTTAAAGCACCACACTTGCTGCACTTTACTAATGTAGGAGCGCTCATTTTCCAGTTTGCGCGTCTTTTATCTCTTCTACCTTTGGAAGATTTATTCTTAGGACAAATAGACATTGTGTTACACCTCCATATCATAAACCGATGCCGGAAATATTCGTACTTTATGAATTATACAAGCAGGAGGATACTTTGTCAACAAAAATTTTATCATTTTATTTTCAGATGAAAAATAGGAGGGGTTATATGTTTTTGCGGGAAAAAGCGTAAAAGTTCTTTTTTATATGAAATCTTGATTTTTACTTGCAATTTTAGTATAGTATTAGACGAGTGTGGGTTTGTGTCCTTATACAGGAAGATGCTTTTTTATACATAGTAGAACGGACGTATTGAAACCTGCGTAGAGAATGGAGAATTATTATGTCAGAATATGTAAAAGTAGTTGTTGATGCCATGGGTGGCGATAATGCCCCTGTGGAAATCATAAAAGGTGCTGTCGGCGCAATCAATGCAAATGAAACGGTTAAGGTTCTTCTTACCGGTAAGCAGGAAGTGATTGAAGAAGAATTAAAGCAGTACGAGTACAACAAAGAACAGGTTGAAATCGTAGATGCCAGAGAAGTCATTGAAATGGCAGAGCCTCCCGTAAATGCAATCCGTACCAAGAAGGATTCTTCCATTGTAAAAGGTATGGGACTTGTGAAAGAAGGACAGGCGGATGCTTTCGTTTCATGCGGAAGTACCGGTGCGGTTCTGGTTGGCGGACAGGTTTTAATCGGACGTCTTCCCGGCGTACAGAGACCACCTTTGGCACCACTTTTACCTACAGCAAAGGGTATGGCGCTTTTGATTGACTGTGGTGCCAATGTAGATGCGAAGCCTGCTTATCTTGTGCAGTTTGCCAAGATGGGTACTGTTTATATGAAGAATATTATGGGTATCGAGAATCCCAGAGTCGGTATCGTAAACAACGGCGCAGAGGAAGAGAAGGGAAATGCCCTTGTAAAAGAAACCTTCCCCTTGTTAAAGGCATGTCCCGATATTAACTTTGTAGGCAGTGTGGAAGCAAGAGATATTCCCAATGGCGATGTAGACGTTATTGTTTGTGATGCATTCGTTGGTAACGTAATTCTTAAGTTATACGAAGGCGTGGGTATGACCCTTGTAAAAATGATTAAGGATGCCATGATGTCCTCTACCAGAGGAAAAATCGGCGGTGCTCTTGTAAAACCCAGCATGAAGCAGGTGTTGAAGAAGTTTTCTACCGATGAATACGGCGGAGCTCCTCTTCTCGGATTGAAAGGTCTGGTTGTGAAATCACACGGCAGTTCCAAGTCGGAAGAAGTAAAAAACTCCATCCTGCAATGTATTGAGTTTAAGGAGCAGGATATTAACCGTAAGATAAGCGAAAGTTTAAGCAAAACTTCCGAAACGGAAGAACAGTAAAAAATTATTTTATAAAATACAATTTGTATCTTAAAGTACTTTTATAGGAGAAAGATTGGAGAAAAAATGGAACTTGAAGTACTAAAAACAGCCATATCAAACATTCTCAAGGTAGATCCCAATGAAATAACCGAGGAAACTACGTTTTTGGGAGATTTGGGCGCGGATTCTCTGGATGTTTACCAGATTGTGAGCGGTGTGGAAGAGGAATTGAATATTACCATTACGGCAGAAGATGTTGAGAAAATTACGAACGTGGGCGAAGCGGTAGAGGTAATTGAAAAAGCATTAAAGAATGTATAAACAGGAAGAGCCCGGGCGGGCTTTTTCTATGGACGGAGACTGAGTATGAACGTAGATGCGAATATCGCAGAACTTGAGAAACGTATTTCTTACGTTTTCAATAATAAGGAACTGGTTAAATGTGCATTGACGCACAGTTCTTTTGTAAATGAATTAAAGATTAATAAATGGGAGAGTTACCAGCGTTTGGAATTTTTGGGCGATGCGGTCCTGGAACTGGTCAGCAGTGAATTTCTCTATGCGGGTAATTCCGTAATGTCCGAAGGAAAAATGTCTAAGGTAAGAGCGTCTATGGTATGTGAACCTGCTTTGGCATTTTGTGCAAGAAAATTTCATCTCGGTGAATTGATTTTACTTGGTAAAGGTGAAGAAACCGGTGGCGGGCGTGAACGTAATTCCATTCTTTCTGATGTCTTCGAGGCAATTATCGGTGCGATTTATCAGGATGGTGGCTTGGAAGAGGCGAGAAAATTCATTCATAAGTTTGTTTTGGATGATGTGGAAGAAAATCAGTTGTTCGTTGACAGTAAAAGTATTTTACAGGAAAAAATCCAGGCACAGAGCGGTAAAACGCTTCGTTATGAGTTGGTTTCGGAGTCGGGACCGGAGCATGATAAAACTTTTGAAGTGGCAGTGTATGTTAATGAGGAATGCGTGACAACCGCTACCGGTCATAACAAAAAAGATGCGGAGCAACAGGCAGCGTATCTTGTCCTTAAAAAAATGAAGGAAGAATAACTTATCTGTGTTGTGTAAGAGGGCAGATTTGGAAAGAAATGAATGTAAATTCATACGAAGGGTAATAAAATGTATTTAAAAAGTATAGAAGTACAGGGCTTTAAGTCTTTTGCAAATAAAATTGTATTTAAATTCAACAACGGTATCACCGGTATTGTAGGTCCGAACGGCAGTGGTAAAAGTAATGTTGCCGATGCGGTGCGCTGGGTTCTCGGTGAGCAGAGAATTAAGCAGTTACGTGGCGCATCCATGCAGGATGTTATCTTTTCGGGTACTCAGATGCGTAAACCTGTAGGTTCTGCTTATGTTGCCATTACTTTGGACAACTCTGATCATTCTCTTGCTATTGACTATGATGAAGTAACCGTTGCCAGACGTATTTACCGTTCCGGCGAAAGTGAGTACTTAATCAACGGTACGGTTTGCCGTTTGAAGGATGTGAACGAACTCTTTTATGATACCGGTATCGGTAAGGAAGGCTATTCTATCATCGGTCAGGGTCAGATTGATAAGATTTTAAGTTCCAAGCCGGAAGACCGTCGTGAACTTTTTGATGAGGCAGCAGGTATCGTGAAGTATAAAAGACGTAAGGTGGAAGCGTGCCGTAAATTAGAGGCCGAACAGCAGAACCTTGTCCGCGTCAGTGATATTTTGTCCGAACTCGAAAAACAAATCGGGCCTTTGGAGAAGCAGTCCGAAAAAGCAAAAGTTTATTTAAAACATAAAGAAGAATTGAAAACATTGGACGTGAATGTTTTTCTTTTGGAGAGCAAGCGTGTCCGTGAACAGTTGGAAGAACTGGATAAAAAAGCCATTATTGCGGAAAATGATTTTAACATTGCAAATGAAGCGAATGAAAAATTAAAAGCAGAATATGATGAAATAGAAGGTATTCTTGCAGAGTTGGAGAAAGAGATTGAAGAGTCACGTTCCAGCCTTGCAAATACCGACGTTATGCGTGAAAAACTAGAAGGTGAAATCAAACTTTTAAAAGAACAGATTCATTCTGCTGAAGGCAATAAAGAGCATATGAATGCCCGCCTTGCTTCCGTGGATGAGCAGTTGGCGGCCAAAGAAGCAGAAAGAACAGTGATTCTGGAAGCAAAAGGTGAGATTGATGCCAAAACCGCAGAAGGTGTTGCGTTGCGTGATGCGGCGAGAGAAGAATTACTCGTATGCCAGACTAATATCGAGACCTTAAATTTCAGTGTTGAGAAGAGCAAGAACTGTATTATTGAACTTTTAAACGAGCGTGCAACCATTAAGGCAAAAATCAGCCGCTTGGATTCCATGACAGAGCAGAATAATATCCGTCTGTCTGAATTGAATGCCCGCATCCTGAAGGCGAAAACCGAAGAGGCGGAGCAGGATGATGTGATTGCTAAATTGGAGGAGGCATTTCAGGCGGTTACCAAGGAGATTGAAGACCGTAACCATGAAATCCGTGTGATGGAAGAACGTGCCGGTAAAATACACGACGATTTGGGTGAGATGGATAAAAAACTCCGCGACACCCAGGTGCTTTATCATCAGGAAAAGTCCAAATTGGACGCGATTACCAATTTGACCGAACGTTATGAAGGCTACGGAAGCAGTGTCAAAAAGGTTATGGAGCAAAAAGCGTCTAATCCCGGAATTTGCGGTGTGGTAGCAGATATTATCAAGGTGGATGCCAAGTATGAAACGGCTATTGAGACAGCCCTTGGCGGTAATATTCAGAACATTGTTACCGACAATGAAGCAACCGCGAAAAAGATGATTCAGTTCCTGAAAGATAATAAGCACGGCCGTGCGACGTTTTTACCTTTGACAAGCATTACCAATCCGCAGGAGTTTAAGAATCCTGAGGCGTTAAAGGAGCCCGGTGTTATCGGT
The DNA here is from genome assembly GCA_017473115.1 of Lachnospiraceae bacterium. Taxonomy (GTDB): domain Bacteria; phylum Bacillota; class Clostridia; order Lachnospirales; family Lachnospiraceae; genus UBA3766. The sequence goes on along the minus strand of JAFUNC010000014.1, from coordinate 138,547 downwards.
ATGGCGGATGCACTGGTAAATCTGGAAGCCAAATATAAAGATGTTGCCAAGGCAATGCTTGGTCGTATTGTGGTAGTGGATACCGTGGACAATGCGTTAAAAATTGCCAAGAAGTTTGAGTACGGCATTCGTATGGTTACGTTGGAAGGTGAACTTTTGGTGCCCGGCGGTGCCATTAGCGGTGGTGCGTTCCGGAACAACAGTAACCTTCTGGGTCGCCGTCGTGAAATGGACGAACTGGAGAAGAAAGTTAAGGCACTTTTAAAAGAAATCGATGTTATTTTAGACGATATCGAGAAATTAAAAAAAGAACGTAATGAACTTCGTAAGAATATGGCAGATGCCAAAGATAATCTGCAGGGTGCTTTTATCCGACAGAATACAGCACGTTTGAACGTAATGCAGGCCCAGGAAAAGAAAGGCGATGTGCAGAAAGGTTTTGACGAGTTAAAACTGGAAGAAGAAGATTTGAGAGAATCTTTACAGCATATTACGGAGGAAAAGGAAGCAATCCAGAAAGAATTTGCGGATTCGCAAGCACTGGAACAGCGTGAAACGGAAGCAATCAGCGTAAACCAGAAAAAACTGGAGGAAGCAAGAGCAGAAGAAACACTGAAGTTAAATAAGGTTGCCGAATTGGATGTGGAAGTGGAAAAACTTCTGCAGAGACAGGGATTTGAGCAACAGAATCTGGATCGTGTGGATGGTGAAATTGCCCGTCACGAGAATGAAAAGCAGGAAATTGTAGAAGGTATCAATTCCGGCACAAGTGATATTCAGCATAAGACCGAAAGCATTGCGGAAATTGAGAAAACCATTGCGGCTTCCCATACTGCCAAATCCGATACACAAATTAAGTTGGATGCGGCAATTGCCAAGAGAGACGAATTAAACGCAAAACAGAAGAATTTCTTTGAAGAAAGAGATAAATTAAGTAAGCAGATTAACGATTTGGACAAGGAAATTTTCCGTTTGAAGTCCCAGAAGGAACGTGCGGAAGAATCCATGGCTTCCCAGAGCAGTTATATGTGGCAGGAGTATGAAATTACCCTTCGTGACGCCCAAAGTTTGCGTAATGAGGAATTAAATGATTTGCCTGCAATGAAGAAGGAAGTTGCTTCTTTGAAAGATAAGATTAAACGACTCGGGGATGTTAACGTTAATGCAATCGAAGATTACAAAAATGTGATGGAACGTTATACGTTCTTACATAAGCAACATGAAGATTTGATTGAAGCGGAGAAGAGTCTCCAGAAGATTATTGTGGATTTGGATGAATTGATGCGTAAACAGTTCAGGGAACGTTTTGCAGAGATTGATCATGAATTTGACAAGGTATTTAAGGAACTGTTTGGTGGCGGTCAGGCAAATCTTGAACTTATGGATGATGATGATATTTTGGAAGCGGGCATTAAAATTATTGCACAGCCTCCCGGAAAGAAATTGCAGAATATGATGCAGTTGTCCGGTGGTGAAAAGGCGTTGACGGCAATTTCATTGTTGTTTGCCATCCAGAATTTAAAGCCTTCGCCGTTCTGCCTTTTGGACGAAATTGAGGCGGCGCTGGATGAAAGCAACGTAGACCGTTTTGCAAAATATCTTCATAAGATGACAAAGTCTACACAGTTCATCGTAATCACCCACAGACGCGGCACTATGGACCAGGCAAACCAGTTGTACGGTATTACCATGCAGGAGAAAGGTGTCTCTACTTTGGTGAGTGTGGATTTGCAGAAGAGTGAATAACAGAATGAATCAGACTCTGACTTGAAAATGATAAAAATCAGGAATGAGTTACTTGGGAAAGGTTGGTCTTTTTATGAGTGAGGAGAAAAAGGGATTTTTTAGCCGGTTAAAACAGGGACTTACAAAGACAAGAAATAATATTGTGCATAGCATGGATTCTGTTTTTAAAGGTTACTCACATATTGATGAAGATTTTTATGAAGAACTGGAAGAAGTACTTATTATGGGCGATATCGGTGTGAATGCTACCGGTGAAATTATGGAGCGTCTGCGTAAACAGGTAAAGGAGCAGCATATCCGTGAACCCCATGAGTGCCGGGAACTTCTGATTGAAAATATCCGGGAACAGATGAGAGTGGGAGAGACTGCCTATGAATTTGAAAATACCCAGTCTGTCATTCTGGTAATCGGTGTGAACGGCGTAGGAAAAACTACTTCCGTGGGAAAACTTGCGGGTAAGTTAAAAGATAACGGCAAGCGTGTGCTGATTGCGGCTGCGGATACCTTCCGTGCGGCTGCGGTGGAGCAGTTGGAAGAATGGTCCAACAGAGCCGGTGTGGAAATTATTAAGGCCAATACAGGTTCCGATCCGGCCAGTGTCATTTATGATGCGGTAAGCGCAGCAAAGTCCAGAAACGTGGATGTTTTAATTTGTGATACTGCAGGACGTCTGCATAATAAGCGAAATTTGATGGAAGAGTTAAAAAAGATTAACCGCATCATTGAGAGAGAGTTTCCCAATGCCCATCGCGAGAACTTGATTGTTTTGGACGGAACTACGGGTCAGAATGCCTTGATGCAGGCCAGAGAGTTTGGGGAAGTAACCAATCTTACCGGTATTATTTTGACGAAGATGGACGGCACAGCCAAAGGCGGTATTGCCGTGGCAATCCAATCAGAACTTAAAGTGCCGGTTAAATATATCGGTGTGGGTGAAACCATTGAAGACTTACAGAAGTTCGACAGCGAGCAGTTTGTGAATGCATTGTTTGAAATTGAGTAAAGAATATTTTATAATAAAAACAGGTATGCTAAAGAATATGGGCTGCCTGTTTTTAATATTATAAAAAGAGATGGTGTTTTTTATGAAAGAAGCGAAAAAGACGAATAAAATTGCCAAGATACTGTATAAGATTTTTAAGGTGATTCTTGCGACATGTCTGTATTCTGCCGGAGTGGCATTGTTTTTAGACCCGAACAATCTGGCACCGGGAGGTGTTACGGGGGTGTCCATTCTTTTAAACCGATTGATTCATGTGGAGACCGGCACGTTAATTTTGTTATTGAATATACCGCTTCTGATCATTGCGTGGAAAAAGTTTGGTCTGCGGTTTGTAGCCGGAACATTATCTGCGCTGGTGTTGATTTCGGTTTTTACAAATCTGTTCGAAAAAATAGAACCAATAACAACAGATATGCTTTTGGCGGCTGTGGCAGGCGGTATCTGTATTGCGGTAGGTCTGGGAATGGTCCTAAAAAACGGTCTTACAACCGGAGGAACGGATATTGTGGTACGTTTGCTTCGTATCAAGCATCCGCATTTAAAAACCGGATCCTTATTCCTGATTGTGGATTTGATTGTAATATCGGGTTCTCTATTGGTGTTTCGGGATTTTGAAAAGGCGATGTATGCCGTGATTGCCATTATGATTACCAGTTGGGTTTTGGATCTGGTTCTGTACGGCAAGGATGAAGCCAAACTTATTTATATCATCAGCGATGAACCGGCCCGGATTGCCCAACAACTGTTGGAAGATTTGGATGTGGGAGTGACTTATTTGGAAGGAACGGGAGCATATACGGATAAAAAGAAAAAAATCATTATGTGTGTGGTGAGAAAACGTGTTGCACCAAAGGTAGAAGAAGTAGTAAAATCAATTGACAGCGGTGCTTTTATGATTGTAACAAGTGCCAATGAAATTTTTGGACAAGGATATAAAAGTTATTTTGCGGAACGCTTTTAGGCAGGCATTGGGTGTTTGAAGGATTTGCTTGAGAATTGAGCGGGCGAAATGAAAGGAGATAACATATGAAAGTGGCGATTATTACAGGTGCGACTTCCGGGATTGGTTGGGAAGCGGCAATTCAAATTGACAGAAGATTTCATAGTTTGGATGAAATATGGATTCTTGGAAGAAGAGAAGATAAACTTTTGGAATTGCAGAAGAAATTGACGAGAAGCGTACGTACTTTTGTTATGGATGTGACGGACGAGAAAGATATGAAGGAGTTCGAGGATGTTTTATATCGTTTGAATCCAAACATCAGAATGTTGTTTCAAAGTGCCGGGATGGGACTGCATGGGAAGTTTGCGGATATGACGGCAAAAGACCAGACTGCTATGGTACGCCTGAATTGTGAGGCACTGACGCATTTGACTTCGGTATGTATTCCTTTTATGAAAAAAGGCAGTCATATCATTCATGTGGCATCCAGTGCGGGCTTTATGCCTTTTCCGGGCTATTCCGTATATGGTGCAAGCAAGGCATATGTGCTTAATTTTTCAAGAGCAATCCGTGCGGAATTAAAACCGAAAAAAATCTATGTTATGGCAGTGTGCCCCGGACCGGTCAATACGCCGTTCTTTGATGTCAGCGAACGATACGGCACAGGAATCAGTCCGTTTAAAAAAGCAATGATGAATAAGCCGGAAACAGTAGTGCGGCGTGCATTGGGAGATGCGGCATTGCACAAGGCTGTATCAGTGGATGGGCCGCATATCGGTGTTTTTCGTATTTTGGCTAAGGTTTTGCCGATGTCGTTGATTGCGGATGTCATGAACAAAGTATTATAATCCTTTTGGGATGTCACTAATTAACAAAAAAAATATGAATAAATTGTGAATATTTTACAAAGATAAAACACTCTTTTAGAAAAATACTATTTTTGCTTGCTGATAATGGGCGAATTTGTTATAATTCGTATAACTGGATAGGTGTGTAAAAAAATGAAAATACCTATCTTGGCAGGAGATACTATGGCTGATTTTACAATGCTTGGAACAAACGGAACCATCGTTTTGTTTGTTATGGTTGGTTTGTTGGGAATAGTGATCGGTAGTTTTCTGAATGTGTGTATTTACAGAATACCGAAGAAAGAGGATATAGCGGTAGAACGTTCTCATTGTATGCATTGCGGACATGTGCTCCAATGGTATGAACTGATTCCTTTGTTCAGTTTTTTAATCCAGGGCGGCAAATGCCGTAGTTGTAAGAAGAAGATTTCGTGGCAGTATCCCATCGTGGAAGCCTTAAACGGATTGCTTTGGATTGCGGTTTTACTGGTTCACGGACTGCAGTGGGAAACGATTCTGTTTTGTTTATGCGCGTCGGTACTAATTGTCATTACGGTCATTGATGAGAGAACTATGGAAATTCCTTTTGGCTGTAATGTTTTTATTGCGGTATTGGGTGTTGCCAGAGTTATTATTGATTATCCGCACTGGTATGAGTATGTGATAGGTTTTTTTACCGTCAGTTTATTCTTCCTGCTGATTGTTTGGATTACCAAAGGTCGCGGAATGGGCGGCGGAGATGTAAAACTGATGGCGGCGGCAGGATTGCTTCTCGGATGGAAAGCAATTATTCTTGCTATGATGATTGGATGTGTACTCGGTTCGGTAATACATATTTGTAAAATGATTTTTAATAAGAAGAAAGAACATGTTCTTGCGTTTGGTCCTTATCTCTGCGCAGGTATTTACCTTACCATTTTATTTGGAGAACCCATCATCCGATGGTATTTATCATTGTTTCAGTTTTAAGTTCTGAGACAGGCGGATTCGACAGAAACCGACGATAAAAGGGAGTGGTCATAATTTGAAAGATTCACTCCGATAACTTACGGAATAAATTCGGCTTTGCCGGTTTAGTCAAAATATACTAAGATTCTTACATGAAAGGGGAACGAGAGAATGGAACAGAAATTATTGTCCATTTACGTTGGAAACGAAGTAACTCGTGTCTGTGAAGTTGTTAAGAAGTCTGCAACCATGGTTGTAGTTAACAATGCAACAGAAGTTGCCACACCGACAGGTGCTGTGGACGACGGTTATCTTACTGATGTTCCGGCAATTGCAGAAGCAATCAGGGGTTGCGTATTTGGAAGAGGATTCTCAGCAAGTAAAGTTATCTTTACAATTTCTTCCAAGAAAATTGCGAATAAGGAAGTTGTAATTCCTTACGTTCGCGGAGACAAGAAAGTTGCAGCAATTTTGGAGGCAAACTCAAGCGAGTACTTCCCTATGAGTACTACAGGAGATTTCCTTTTTGCGCACAGTATTATGGAAACATTCCAGGACGTGGAAGGCAAGAAATTGCGTTTGACAGCAGTAGCTGCTCCTCGTGATTTGGTTGAATGTTATTATGAATTAGCAGATGAATTAAGACTTACCGTAGAAGATATCGACTATGTAGGTAACTCAGTACTTCAGTTGTTAAGTTTGCAGATGAAAGAAGGCGACACTGAACTCGTATTGCAGATTGAAAAAGATATGACTTTCGTTAACGTTATGAGCGGTAAGTCAGTCATCTTACAGCGTAGCGTACCTTATGGTAAAAATGCTGTTATTAACTCCATGATGGAGATTAAGAAGTTAACAGAAAAAGAAGCAAAGACCTTACTTTCTAACAGAGATATGTTGGATCGTCAGGTTACGGAAGAAGAATATGCAGAAGCAGTTCGTTACTTAATCAGTAGTATCGGACGTATCGTAGAGTACCACAGAAGTCGTAATCCGGATCGTATCATTGACGGTATCCGTGTATTCGGTGAAGGTTCTGCGATTGCAGGTATTGATGATGTCTTAAGACAGGAGTTGGGCGCACAGGTTACTCACTTCTCAACTTTGCAGGGTATTAAGGCAGGAAGTAAGTCTTACTTGACAAGTGAAACAGCACTTCGTTATCTGGCAAACTTTGGTGCGGTATTAAATCCTATCGGTTTGAATCTGAACCGTGGTAAGAGCAAGGAAAACGTATCTAAGACTGCAGATAAGATTTTGTATGCATTGCTTATCGTTGCTCTTTTGGTTACCGTAGGATGGACTGCTTGGGTATTAATCATTTATTACGGCAAAGTGGCAGAGCGTGATTTGCTGAATGCAGAAATTCAGAAGATGGAGCCTATCGAAACGTTGAAGGCGGAATATGATGCGGTTGTTGCAGAGCATGCAGCGTATATCGCATTTGATACTGCAACCATTTCTGAAAATGAACAGTTGCTTAAGTTCATTACCGATTTGGAGCGGATTTTGCCGAAAGATTTGATTGTGAATGATTTAGTAGCAACAGACGGTGTGGTTAAATTTAGTGTTAAGGCACCGAACAAAGAAGCGGTTGCAGATATGTATGTTGCTGTTTCTGAACTTCCTTATGTGAAGGATGTAGTTCTTCCTTCTTATATGGAAGAAGTTGGCGTTATTCCCAGTTGGGAAGCCGAATTGGATGACGAAGGTAATGTCATTTCTCTCAACGGTGAAGAGTATGTAGTTGATGAAGAGGCTGTAGATTATACATACGGCGGCGGTATTACTTTTGTAACATATGAATTCCAGTGTACTTTGTATGGTGAAGTGCCTGCGGCAACAACACAGGAAGGAGGAGCACAGTAATGAAAATCAGTGATAGAGAAAAAAAGATTATACTTATTGTTGCGATTGCGCTTATTGTGGCTTTGCCGTTCCTTTTAATCATTAAGCCGACCAACGAAAAAACAGAAGGCTTGGAAGGTGAAATCGCTCAGTTAACAACCAGACGTGATGAATTGAAAGTTTTATATGATCAGGAACAGGATTTCATAGATGGCATTGCCAAAATGAATGCTGAGATGGAAGAGATTACCAAGGGATATGCAGAAGGTGTTAAGATTGAGAATACCATTATGTTCTTAAGAGGTATTGAATTTGATATTCCCATGTTCATGGAAACTGTAAGTTTTGCGGGTACAATGGTGACACCTTTAAGTGCCGGTTCCGTAGATGAGAACGGAAATGTAACCGGTGCAGCAGATGGTTTGAAAGCACAGACTTCTGTAGTTTATGTTTGTGATTATGAAGCAGTTAAGTCTTTGTTGGAATTCATTGCGAAGTATCCTGACAGAATGGTCATTCCTTCAATGTCTATTTCTTATGATGGAGCAACCGGACTTTATTCAGGTAGTTTTGTGTTGAATCAGTTTGCAATTACCGGTGACGGAAGAGAATTGGATGAGGCTAAGATTCCTTCTATGATGCATGGTAATGAAAGTATCTTTGGTACATATATTACCGATGAAGAGTTAAAAGCAGCATTGGAAGAAGCGGCAGGCGAAACATCAGACGAAGCCGAAACAGAAGAAGAATAGTATATTTTGTTCCTTTGTGGCACTTTATTGTGCCACAAAGGATATTATTCGTTGTTTGAGTGTTTATGATAGGACAGCATCATATAGGTTATCTTATGATAAGGACTTAAATGTTTAGTATGTTGTGGAGGGATAAAATGAGGAAAATGATGAAAAAGAAAGCAAAAGGCAGAGAAAAAGGATTCTCTTTGATCGAAGTTTTACTTGCCATTGTGATTTTGGGATTGGTGGCGACACCGATTCTGCAGTTGTTTATCACATCTGCCAATATTTCCAGAAATTCGAAAGAATTATTGGCTGCTACGGATGTGGCAAACATTACGATGGAGTATGTTACGGGTAGTGCTTTTGATGTATCGAAGACCGGTGTGAAAGCAGAATTGATGCCGGATAAGGATGATCCCAATAAGGTAGCGACCAGAATCCAAGGGCTTAGCGGTTCCACTTGCAAAACTGCCGAGGCACCGGGAGCGGCCTCAATTGCAAACCATGCCCAGTTTGAGAGTGCATTAAAGTCTGCAAGTATTACCGCAACCGGAACACAGGCATATTACGTTGACCAGTCTTCCTATTTCGGAGTTGCTATTTTTAATGTTAAGTATGATAACTATATGTTTGATATATTGATGTCGTTTGTTCCGGATAAGAAAGATGCCAGTGATAAGTTTTTTATATATGATGTGACTTTGGATGTATATGTAATGGATGAAGTGACGGTTACGGACGGAGCCGGAAATGAAACTACGGAAATGCGTAATTTTACAACGAAGTTAGTTTCCATGACCGGTGCGATTGCCAACGAATAGGAGGGGAAAGATGAAAAAGAGATGGTTAAAAGATAACAGAGGTGCTGCATTAGTCTCAGTTATGATTGCTGTTGCGTTTATCGCGATTCTTGCGAGTACGTTGCTTTATATGGCGTATTCCAATTATAAGATGAAAGTCGTAAACTATGAAGCAAAAGTGAATTTCTATGGTACGGAACATGATATGACAGTATTGTCAACCAACATCCGTAATGAGGTGGCAAAGGCGACCGGAAACCCCGTAGAGAAATTATATGAAGTGGTTGGTTCGGCGGATGCTCTTACTTTTGATGAAGCAACCGGGAAGTATGTCGGAAATTACTATAGCCCGAACAAACTTGCGGCAGTAGTGTACGGACAGGATTACAAAGATGATGTAGATGTGCTTACGTTAAAAAGTACTGCAACCGCAATGGTTAACATTGATGCAGACCGTAATTACGGTACCGGTAATGCAAATGCATATAAGGTGACATATTCCAGCGATAATCCTACTTTTTCTATTGAAGATGAAATCGTACAGGAATTCAATCCTGACGGAACACCTAAATTAGACGATACCGGAGCACAGGTGTATAAAAAAACCGGTGTTACCAAGATTACCTTGAATGATATTAAGATTTCACAGGTTGATTTGGACGGAAAGTACGAAAATACAATTGTTACTGATATGGTATTCCGCGTGAAGGAAGAAACTCCCGTTAAGGATGCCGGCGGTATCGGTAAGTTCAGCGTATTGTCAGACAGTGGTGTTTCTACTCCTTCCGGTTCAGACGGTACACGTATTGAAATGTACGGTAATGTATTCTTGGGACCTGAGGATGGTGAATATGCTTATTCAGGAGGAAAAATTAATCCCGGCGGAAAAGATGCGCTTGTATTGGACGGTGATACCGTGTTTACCGCATATGGCGATTATATGGTAGTATTTGGTAATATACGTTTGAAAGACAGAGCCATTTTGCAGGTTGTAGGCGGTAATCTTACCGTATACGGCGATATTATTTTGGAAGGTGCAGGTTCCGGTTTGATTTGTACCGGAAACGTATATTTCCCTGCAGATGACAAGCCGGGCGGAGTAGCAGGTGAAAAGTATAAGATTCTTACTCCGGGTTCCACCAATGTACTTCCTCAGAGTTTAATGACCAAAACATTGACGGTTGATTCTGATAAGTATTTGGATTTACTTACTACCTTAGGTTTGACGGATAATAGTACTAACAATGATGGTATCTTGAATCAAATTTTGTCGGCGGACGGCAGACAGAAGTTAAATGCTTTCAGTACCGGTGATCATGCTAAGACACAGAAAGCAATTGATATGTTCGGTATTAAATACAATACTACAGTCTGGGTAAAAGACAATCAGCCCATTAACGATGGTAACCTTTCCAATAATCTTTGCTTTATGGTAGGTTCCGGTTGTACGTTTGGTGACGCGGCTGTAAACGGTACATCACAGAATTTAAATACTACGTTTATTTGTTTGGAAGATATTAAATTGACCAATACGAAGTCACTGCGATTCTCACAGGTTGGTTCGGAAGTGTTTAACTTTATGTTGACACCGGAAGGTTCTAAGGGTCAGATTAATAATTCCGGTTCCCAGTCTTATATGGAGTATGATGCACAGACTCATATGATTATTGATGGACAGGGTGTGACAGCAAACAATACAACCATTGCATCCTTGTTCCAGGAAGGAAATAAATCAAACGAAGTTGTCAATAAAGTACTTGGTTTGTCTTCCAACGGTAGTTCCGCAGAAACGATCATACATACTGCAATCGGTTATGAAAACTGGCACAAAGAATAGGAGGCGCTTATGAAGAAGAATAATAAAGGCTTTTCCTATATTGAATTGGTGCTTGTACTTGGTATTATTGCGGTGATGTTAAGTGTTATGGCGCTGTCAATCGGATTGGTTAGCCGTACCAATGTAAATAAGGCATGTGATAACCTCGCAACTTTGTTATCGCAGGCAAGAAGTGAAACTATGGCAAAGGGAATGGATGATGGTTCGCTTTGCATCGAGTTTGAAGATGATACGTATTACTATTATATCGGAAGTCCCTATGATTCGGAGTTTGATGAGAAGAAGACCGAGTTGGTTTCTTCTCCGGTAGAATTAAAATTTACAATTAATTCCGGTGCGGATGTGATGTACAGTATGTCCGACGGTGATATGATTGTTGTAAGATATTATCCTTCCAGCGGAGCGTTTTATATGTCTAGCGTTCCGGTAGATGCGGTATCCGGAGCAGATTTTATCAATAGTTTTATCTTTTTAAAAGGCGATCAGATGAGAACCATTCAGTGTTATACACCGACCGGTAAGGTCGAAATTAAATAATTGTAGGAGGGAGATATGAGAATGAAATTAAACAATAAGGGTTATTCCTTAGTAGAATTGATGCTGACCTTATTTATTTTCGGTCTTGTTATGGTTGGTGTCGGAATGATTATGCGAACAACATCTGCATCCTACAAGAGTGGTAATGCAGAAGTAACAATGCAGACGGAAGCACAGATTCTTGCAAACCAGGTAGAGGAATTGCTTGTGGATGCTGCTTCGTTTTCTCAGATTACCGGAGATGCTTTGCCTGACAGCATTGATGTTTGTTATAAAATTGAAACATATAATTCAACCGGTATTACAGATGATAACTGGACATATTATCTTTTATTTAACAGTGCCGAGAAGAGAATGTATATGCAGGTGAATAGTTTGACAAATGATCCTACTCAATGGTCTTTGATGGGAGAATATGTATCTGACTTCAGAATTTTAGGGTATACCACCAATACCACATTGCAGAATTGCGATAATATGGTTCAGGTTGAAATTGATATGGATAAGACCGGTTATAAATATTCTGCAGTAAAAGAAGTATATTTCCGTAACGATATCGAGAATCCGAATGTGCAGTTAATCAATGGCGGTGACACATCGGGTGATGAAGAAGAAAGTGAATTTGCAGGAACCATTGAAATTGATCGTTATGAAATTGTGGATTTGGAAAGAGAGTATAACTTCGACCTCAGTAAGCCTGTTACGATTGACTCAAACGGTGAATTTGCAACGAATTATCGTTTTGTAGATGCAAAATATAATAAGGGGAACTATCTTCCCAATAAGATGTTTGATATGACTGCCGGTATCAGTACCAGCACACAGATTGTTCAGGATGGCGCAGGAAATGATATTACGGTTCCGAAGCCGACGGCGTTTGTTACAACCACAACAACATTGAATACGGATTTTGATTTAACCGTACCGGAAACCTCTGCTGATGATGGTAAATGTTGGATTTCCGGAACGACTCACGATGGTAAATCCGTAAAATACAAAGTAATTACGAAGGCGGTTAGTTATAAGGTAGACGGAACCGTGAATGAAAAACCGGCAGGTACCGGCGCACTTCTGATGTCACCCAATGATGGTGACCCCGGACGTGATAACTGGGTAGAAGTAGAAGGTATCAATTTCTGCCACATGGTAGAATATCCGGTTGGTGGTGTGAATATGAAGTTGAATTATAAGTTGACTTTGTATGATGACAGTGTCGGTACTGTTGCAAATCAGTATGACAGCACGGCAGAACGTAAAATCGGTGATAAAACGGCTTCTATCGTATCTGATTCCTTAACTTCTGCGTCTACATTGGATTGTAAGCAGGTATTGGATCAACCGAAATATATGATTGGTGTCAGAATTGACCCGTTAACCGGTGATTTATCTATTATGCAGGGTAACGATGCCGCAGCGGCAACCACAGCATCCAATAACGGCGATATGAGAATGGCATGTATGATTGGTGTATCTTCGGCAGATGCAACTGCAACTTATGATGTTGTATTTGATATGGCAGTTGTAGTACAGAGTACCGCCGGACAGACCGCAAACGGAAGTTTTGCTAATTATGCGGGTGGTAGTTCTTATGCACCGGTTGCGTCATTGTGGTAATTAGAAATATTTTTTAAGTATTATAAAAGGAACTGTTTGCGGACAGTTCCTTTTATTGCATTTTAAGACTAAATTCGCTATAATGGGTCTGTTAATAATTATAAAAGATATGTGAGGAAACAATATGCAGGCAGAGAATTTGAATAAAACCATGCAAACGGGGAGTGAACAGCAGACAAAGTCAAGTAAAATGAATGTGCCCAAGTACTTGGTGGAAATCACAGCCTTTGGGGTATTTTTGATTTTATCCGTTGTGATGTTTGTATATCACGAACCCTGGTATGATGAAATACAGGCATGGATGGTGGCATCGGATGCATCTTTCGGTGAAATGATTTTTACATTGCCGCATTATGAAGGACATCCGCCCATTTGGACATTGCTTCTTTCGATTTTTGCAAAGACCGGTGTGCCGATGGAGATCGGACTTCGTATTCCGACGTTGTTATTTTCTGCAATTGCGGCTTTTTTGGTGATTTTTAAGGCTCCATTCAAAAAATGGATTCGTTGTCTGATACCGTTCAGTTATTATTTGTTTTATCAGTATACGGTAATTTGCCGGCCTTATTCCATGATGTTTCTCGGATTTGTTTTGGCGGCGATGTTTTATAAGGAAAGAAATAAGAAACCGGCCCGTTATCTTGCGGCGCTGTTCCTGCTTTGTGTGAGTAGCGCATACGGTATTCTGTTTGCGGGTGTACTCTGTGTAATTTGGACGGTTGAAATTATCAAAGAATTAAAAGGAAAGGATTTTATCCAAAAGGCAGTAAAGGATTCCAGAACCTGGTTGTTATTTACCATGTTAATGTTGGCAGTCGGTATACTTACCTTGATCTGGCCTGCAGACAATGCGTTTGCACAGGTGCGAGTGGTTGATTTCTCGAAAATAAGATGCCTGATCTACACATTCCTTGTTTTGCCGGCGGACGCGTTATTGTCCGATATTGCATTAACCGGAAGGTTGCAGCAGTATGATTATATTGTACAGGCAGACTATGCAACCATATTGTGTATTATGATTTCGCTTGCTTTGTACGTAGTGATGATTACTGCTGCGCATATATTCCGTAAAAAAGCAATTTTAATTTTACCGTATGTTGCATTTGCAGGATATGCGGCTTTGGGATATTTTTATAATCATCATATCGGTATTATTCCTTTGTTTGTACTTTTTGTATTCTGGTGTGCCATCGATGACCAACCCAAAGAAATTGTATTACCGAAATTTTTGCAAAAATTAGATCAGAGTGTATCGGATTTTTGGAAAAAGACAGGATATTTCTTTACGGTACTTGTTTTGGGAGTGTCCATTTTCTGGACTGTGACGGCAGTAAAAAATGATATTCAGTTACCGGTGTGGTATGCCAAAGGGTTGGCGGCTATGTTGGAAGAGTACGAATTGACGGATTGTCGCATTATTAATCAATGGACTTATGCAGAAAAGGGTACTGTGGAAGAAGTAGTCCTTATGGAATCGGAAAACATATCCGAAGAAGAGGACGGTTATATGGTTTCAACGGAAATTCCGCAGTTAAAGGCAGAAGATTATTATCAATATACAAAAATGTGTAATTTCGTAGACATTCTTGCATATTCCGATACCAAAGAAAATTATATTTATAATTTTAATGGTGGTGATGCAAATAATCGTTATGTAAACCATGATATGTTATCGGAAGAAGAAAGTCTTGTATATCTTAGAGAACTGGGAGAACAGGGGTATCCGGAAGTGATTATCGGTAATCCTGAAGTGCTTGGTATGATGGGACTTGATGTATATGAGTATCGTTATGTTCCGGTATATGCTTTTGTATGTTATCGTATCAACAAATACAATGCAATTTACGCAAGAGAATTTGTATATGTGCGGGAAGATATATTTCTAACCAGAGAAGACTGGCCGATTTATGAGCAGATTTCTAACGGGTTTGCGGAATGATTATAAAAGCACTTGAATAGAGTATATTTTTGAATTGAGATAAAAGGAAATGCGTATGAAAGAGTTTTTCAAAGACAATAAGCGGGCCGAATGGCTTGCTTTTGCCTTATTTACAGTATTGTATATTTTAATAGCAATATTCCACGAGCCTATGTATGATGAAGCGCAGGCGTGGTTGATTGCAAGAGATGCATCGTGGCGCGAATTGATATTTGAAATTCCGCATTATGAGGGGCACCCGCCTTTTTGGCATATGATTCTGGCTGTGTTTGCTAAGAACGGTGTACCTTTTGAAATCGGTCTTCGAATTCCGGGCGCGTTATTTTGCTTTACGGCAGTTTGGCTTCTGATTTTCCGTTCGCCGTTTCCGAAAGCGGTAAAATGTCTTTTGCCTTTTACATATTACATATTTTTCCGTTACAGTATTGTGGTACGTCCGTATTGTATGACAATGTTGGGACTGTTTCTTGTGGCAATGACATATGGGACTAAGGATAAGAAACCATTCCGCCATATGGCGGCATTGATGCTGTTGTGCGCCAGCAGTGCTTACGGTATGGCGTTTGCGGCGGGGATTTGTATTGTATGGCTGATAGAACTATTTACGCAGAAAAAGAAAAATGACATAAAGCAGATTGCGGCATTAATGATTCTTCTGATTTGTAATATCGGGCAACTTCTTCTGATGATGCCTAAAGAAGATACCAATGCGGTGGTGGCGTACTCTGTTTCTACTATATTATATTGTTTGGCATATATGCTTATTATCGGACCGGCAGATTCCATGTTTTTGGATACGGGAATGGACGCAAGGCTGCAAAATTATGCGGAAAGCATTTTGACCGGCGGTTTTGTTTCATGCATAAATATTATCATAGGTTTGATTACGGTAGCGGTTCTTATTTATTATGCAAAAAAACACGGTAAATTATTATTGCTCGTGATTCCGTATTTCTTGTTTGCACTGTTTTCGGCGGCGGTATATTTTTGGTATCATCATATCGGCTTGATTCATTTATATCTGATTTTTGTATTCTGGTGTGCGTTGCAGAAAGAAGGTAAAACAATTGCAACATCTGCATTGGTAAAAGACTATGCGGATAGAACAGAGAAAGAAAGCGATTCCTCACAGAACAAGAGAAATAAAAAAGTGTGGGATTATTTTGAACGAATCAAGCAAATAAAGGGCGGAAAAAAATTGCCTAAGTTGGCATTGATGCTTTGTCTTGGGATGTCCATTGCGTGGAGCGTATTTTGCGGAGGAACAGATTTGTTCCGTACTACATGGTACAGCAGAACTTTGGCAGACGCGGTCCGGGAGATTGGTGCCGATCAATACAATTGTGCGTTACAGTGGGATATTTCTGCGGTTGGTCCTTTTGAGGAACAGTCGGATTATGCGGATGCTTCCAAATATTACCATATTGCTTCCGTAACCCAGTTTTTTGACTGTCTTGCTTATTTTGATGAGAATATTTTTTATAATCATAACGAAGGAAACAGGGAAATTTCTTACAACAGACAAAGCGTGCCCGGTGAAGAGGGGCAGAAACGCATTATGGAGAATAACGCAACGCATGGTTATCCGGAATATTTTATCGGATTAATCTTTGTAGTGGATGCGCTTCCGATTGAAGAAGAAATGCCTGTTTATGCTCCGGTTTATCGATTTGAGGTGTATAAACCGGATAAATTCATTATAGACTATAATGACCGTTATATTTATGCCAGAGAAGATATTTATCTGCAAAGAAGTGATTGGCCGATTCGTGAACAATTGTCGGTAAATTAATATTCTCTGTGAAGAAAAAATAGGAAGTTGTTCCGTATTTTATGGAATATATAAAAGTGGATTTTGTGTGTTTTCTAAAAAAATTCCTTGCCATATCACTTTTTTTGGTGTATAGTCGATAACGGTTACCCTAAAAAGGGGAAAAGGACAGAGTGAATAGGGGAAGAGATATGGCAAAATATCTTGTGATTGTGGAGTCGCCTGCCAAGGTGAAAACAATCAAAAAATTTCTTGGAACAAATTATGAGGTACTGGCAAGTAACGGGCACGTAAGGGATTTGCCCAAGAGCCAGTTAGGGGTTGACGTTGAGAATGATTATGAACCCAAATACATTACCATCCGCGGCAAAGGGGATGTACTTTCTGCACTTCGTAAGGAAGTAAAAAAGGCGGAGAAAATTTATCTTGCAACTGACCCTGACCGTGAAGGAGAAGCGATTTCGTGGCACTTGTATGAGGCTTTGAAATTGGCTGATAAAAAAGTATATCGTATCACTTTTAATGAAATTACCAAGAATGCGGTAAAAGAGTCCTTGAAGAATGCAAGGGAAATTGATATGAATCTTGTGGATGCCCAGCAAACCAGACGTATTTTGGATCGTATGGTGGGATATCGTATTTCTCCCGTGCTTTGGGCAAAAGTAAAAAGAGGTTTAAGTGCAGGCCGTGTACAATCGGTGGCTCTTCGTATTATTTGTGACCGTGAAGAGGAAATTGATGCTTTTATCCCTGAGGAGTACTGGAGTTTGAACGCGTCATTTGCCTTACAGGGCGAAAAAAAGCCATTGGTGGCATCTTTTTACGGTAAAGGCGATAAAAAGATGGAATTGGGCTCTAAAAAGGCCGTAGAAGACGTTTGTAGTGCGCTGGAAGGTGCTTCTTATTCCGTAGAAGAGGTAAAAACAGGAGAGAGAACTAAAAAAGCACCTCTTCCTTTTACAACATCTACTTTACAGCAGGAGGCGAGTAAGGTTCTGGGATTTGCAACACAGAAAACCATGCGTATTGCCCAGCAGTTATATGAAGGTATTGATATTAAGGGTAACGGCACCGTGGGTGTAATTACCTATTTACGTACCGATTCTACCCGTGTTTCAGAGGAAGCGAAGGCTGCGGCAGCATCTTACATTTCATCCGTGTATGGTGAAAAGTACGTGCAGCAAACCGAAAATAAGAAAAAAGATGAAAAACGTATTCAGGATGCGCATGAAGCAATCCGTCCTACGGACATTGCAATGACTCCGGATAAATTAAAAGATTCTCTTTCGAGAGATCAGTTAAGATTATATAAATTAATTTGGCAGCGTTTTGCAGCAAGCCAGATGGCATCGGCTGTATTTGAAACAGTGTCGGTTCGCATTAAGGGCGGAGACTATTCTTTCCGTGTCAGTGCATCTAAGGTGGCGTTTGATGGTTATCGAAGCGTTTATATGCAGGATGAAGACGAAAAAGCAGAGAATAATACACTGTTAAATGCAATTGATAAAAATACCAAACTTGAATTTGCAGGATTTGAGCAACAACAGCATTTTACCCAGCCGCCGGCGCATTTTACGGAAGCGGCATTGGTGCGTGCGTTGGAAGAACTGGGCATCGGTCGCCCCAGTACTTATGCACCTACCATTACCACGATTATTGCCCGCAGATATGTAATCAAAGAAAATAAGAATTTATATGTTTCCGAAATTGGCCAGGTTGTGAATAATATGATGAAAGAAGCCTTCCCCAGCATTGTGGATGTAAACTTTACTGCATATATGGAGGCTTTACTGGATAAGGTGGAAGAGGGAAGTGTGCAGTGGAAGACTGTGGTGTCCAATTTCTATCCTGACTTGGATGAGGCTGTAAAACAGGCGGAAAAGGAACTCGGTGAAGTGAAAATTGCCGATGAAGTTTCTGATGAGGTCTGTGAGGTTTGTGGCCGTAATATGGTTATCAAATATGGTCCTCACGGCAAATTCCTTGCCTGCCCCGGATTCCCGGAATGTCGTAATACCAAAACTTTTTTGGAAAAAATTGGTGTTACATGTCCGAAATGCGGCGGTGAAGTAGTGGTTCGTAAGACGAAAAAAGGTCGTACCTACTATGGCTGTGAAAAAATGCCGGAGTGTGATTTTATGGTGTGGCAGCGTCCGACCAACGAAAAGTGTCCGGATTGCGGAGAAGTATTGCTGGTGCGTGGTAATAAACTTGTTTGTGCGAAACAAGAGTGCGGTTATGTCAGACAACAAGAGAAATAGTTTGAGAAATGTTGCGCAATTTATATAATTGTGTTAAAATGGTTATGTAACTTTAGGTTGGTTGCATAGCCATTTTTTTTATAAAAGGGTTATTGACCATATTGACACGATGGAGAGAACATGAGTAGCGTACAGTTATTAGACAAGACCAGAAAAATTGTAAAACTTTTATATTCCAACAATGCGGGAAAGGTGGTTTTTACCGATATCTGCAAAGTGATGCGGGATGTGACGGACTCCAATGTTCTTGTAATCAGTCGTAAAGGTAAGATTCTTGGTATGGGCAATACTTCTAAAGTTCCGGCAATCAGTGAACTTTTGGGAGAAAAAAAAGGCGTTTTTATCGATGCGGATTTGAATGAACGTTTTCTTGGGGTTTTATCCACCAAAGAAAACGTGAATTTAAGTACGTTGGGATTTGAGGAAACGGATTGTTCCAGATATCGTGGCGTGATTACACCTATTGTGATTGCGGGAGAACGTCTGGGAACGTTGTTTTTGTATCGCAATAACAGCGAATATGAAATTGATGATATTATTTTATGCGAATATGCGACCAGTGTGGTGGGACTTGAAATTCTTCGTTCTGTCAGTGAGGAAACTGCGGAAGAATCCAGACGTGTGGCAGGTGCTAAATCAGCCATCAGCACCTTGTCCGGCTCGGAAATGGAAGCGATTATTCATGTGTTTGATGAATTGGGCGGTATGGAGGGCGTTTTGGTTGCCAGCAAAATTGCGGATCGCGTAGGCATTACCCGTTCCGTAATTGTAAATGCATTGCGCAAATTGGAAAGTGCAGGCGTCATCGAATCACGTTCTTCCGGTATGAAGGGAACCTACATTAAAGTAATTAATGATATGGTATTTGATGAAATCAGTCTTTTGAAGCAGGGAAATGACTGATTGGTATATGCGGAAGCGGACAGGAAAAGATTGGATATGTAATCTTTTGGAATCTGTTAAGGAAAGTTGAGAACATGCCGATATAATATGTGAAACATTTTTGATAAAAATACGGCAGGGACGCTGTTTCATATGTATGAGATAAAAGGATTTATTGTGTGATGCGATAAATCCTTTTTTGATTTTATGGATAGAAGTATTTGTTTTCGGGGCTAAAACATGTCTTCGTTTACATAAATCGTACATTTTGTGGATAATTTGTAAAAAAACACAATATAAAGTGTTTTTTTGTAAAAATCCCTTGTGTTTTTATTGAAATAAACTATAATAAAATAAGGTGGGTGGAGTGTGCCCATAATAGGAGGAAAAAGATGTTAGGAACCAATACGTTTGACTACATAAATGTGCTGGATAAGGCGGCAGATGCTTCATGGAAAAGAAATGAAGCCATCAGTAATAATATTGCCAATGCGGCTACCCCCGGATATAAAAGACAGGATGTGTCGTTTGAGAACGAATTACGACATGCGATTTTAGGTGCCGGCGGTGGCAGTATGGATGCCAAGGTAAGCAATGTGAACCTGAAGACCTTGAATCCTACGGTATATACCGATTCGGCAGAGGTGACTTATCGTTTGGACGGCAATAATGTGGATATCGATACCGAAAATGTGAATTTGGCGGAGAATCAGATTAAATACAACGGTTTGTTGAACAGCATTACGCAGGAATTTACCAACCTGCAGACTGTTATGAAATCATAAGGATAAGGAGGTAGCGTAATATGGGAATGTTTGATGCTTTTGATATCAGTGCGTCCGGGTTGACTGCACAGAGATATCGTATGGATGTCATTGCAGAGAATGTGGCAAATGCCAATACAACAAGAACAGAAGACGGTACACCTTATCGTCGTAAAGTGGTTACTTTCCAGGCGAAAGGACCCGGAAATGAATCTTTTGCAAGTGTTTTCGGCAATGCAACAAGTTCTTTTACCAACGCGGTGGGGAAAGGTGTGCGTGTAACTACGGTACAGGAAGATCATACGTCGGAACTTAAGAAGGTATATGATCCTTCCCATCCGGACGCAGATGAATCCGGTTATGTTATGTATCCGAATGTCAATACCATTACCGAAATGACCAACCTGATTGATGCCACAAGAGGTTATGAAGCCAATGCAACTGCTTTTTCGGCAAGTAAGTCTATGGCATTAAAGGGATTGGAAATCGGTAGAGGTTAGAAATTGAGTTTATAATTGAGGAGAATGGAAATGGACCTTTCGGCTGTATATCGAATCAACACGGAAGCGTTGGATCAGTATAATACAAATAAAACAAAGGTTGCAGAAGGCAGTGATATGTTTTCGGTTATGCTGAATTCTGCCATTGATAATCTGCAGACCACAAATGCTTATTTGTCTGATGCGGAAAATGAAGAAATTAAGTTTGCTCTGGGAGAGACGGAAAGTACGCACGATTTGATGATTTCGTTACAGAAGGCATCTACGGCACTGCAATATACCGTGGCTGTGAGAGATAAATTTATTCAGGCATATCGGGAAATTATGCAGATGCAGATTTAATGTTGTGTAAAATAAGAATGAAAGAGTATGACTCTATTTATCATAAAATCGACCGTTGAAGTAAGGAGAAGAGAAAATGGTTGAAAAACTTTTAGATAAACTAAAAGAATTTCCGCCTAAGTTTATGGAGTGGTGGAATAAATTTTCCTCTAAGCAGAAGACTGCCATGGTTGCAGCTCTGCTTGGTTTTATTGTTGCGTTTGCAATTTTAATTACTGTGGTTTCCAGACCCCAGTATGTGCCGTTGGTTACCTGCGAAACGGCAACCCAGTCGGCAACGGTAAAATCGTTATTGGAGGAAGGCGAATACGATTACAAGGTGACTGACAGTCAGGGATTAGTATATGAAATCAACAGAGATCAGTTATCAGATGCCAATATTCTGATTAATTCCAATAATATCCTTACGGAAACGTTTAAATTGACGGATGTTGTTTCAGGTAGCCTTACTACGACAGAAGCAGACAAAGAAAAGTTGTACACTGCATATCTTCAAGGCGAATTAACTACCATGTTGGAAGATGTGGAATTCATTGAAGAGGCTACGGTTACTTTACATATTCCCAAAGATGACGGGACTTTGATTGCCAATCAGGAAGAAAGTTTTGCACAGATTTTATTAAAATTAAATGCTGCTTGCAGCAGTGATCAGGCAAATGCCATTGCGAATGCAATTAAGACGGCAATCGGTAATGAATCTACGGAGCATATTGTAATTTGGGACACTCAGGGAAATCTGTTATTCAGTGGGGGAGATACTGCGTCTTCCATTGGAAATGCTTCTAACCAGTTAAGTTTAAAACAGCAGGCAGAAGCCATTATCCGCAGCGAAGTGAAAAAGGTTCTTCTTGGCACCAATGAGTTTGATTTGATTGAGGTGGCAAGTAATTTAACTGTTAATTTTGCGGAAACCGAACGTACGGAAATTAATTATACTCCTGCAGACGGACAGATGCAGGGCGTGTTGTCTCATGAGTCTTCATATGAAGCGGAAACCGACGGCGGTACTGCCATGGTTCCCGGTACCGACAGTAATGGAGATGATACTTACGTTTGGAGTGAAGGAGAAGGCGGAAGCAGTTCCGTATCCCAGTTTGAAAAGGATTATCTGCCTAATTCCGAAACTACGGTTGAAAAAATTCCTGCAGGAAGTATTGTTTACGATAAATCATCTGTGGCAGTAACGGCCATTTCTTATAATGTGGTTCATGAAGAAGATGCCAAAGAATTGGGGCTTCTTGACGGAATTACATGGGATGAATATAAGTTGGCAAATTCGGACCGAAAGAAACTGGAAGTGGATCCGGAATTATATTCCGTTGTATCTGATGCCAGCGGTATTGCGGTAGAAGATATTACCATTGTTGCTTACGAGGAACCTTTCTTCGTAGATAAGGAATCTGCTTTTAACTTTGAATTTACCGATGTTTTACAGGTTATTCTGATTGTTATTATTCTTATTCTTTTGGCTTATGTTGTAATTCGCAGTTTCAAGAGGGACAAGGTGGAAGAAGAACAGCCGGAAGAACTTTCTGTTGAAAATTTGTTGCAGTCTATGCCTTCGGAACCTTTGGAGGATATTGAATTGGAGACCAAATCCGAAACCAGAAAGATGATTGAAAAATTTGTCGATGAAAATCCGGAAGCCGTTGCCAATTTATTGCGTAACTGGTTGAACGAAGATTGGGGGTAGGCCGTCATGAGAGGTGACGATAGAATTACAGGACTTCAAAAAGCGGCGATTCTTTTGATTTCTTTGGGGCCGGAGAAGTCTGCGTTAATTTTTAAACATTTGAAAGAAGATGAAATTGAAGAGTTAACATTGGAAATTGCCAATACAAGAAGTGTAACTCCTCAAATCAAAGAAAGTATTATTAATGAATTTTATGAAGTTTGTCTTGCGCAGCAGTATATCGCAGAGGGTGGTATCGGCTACGCTAAGGAACTTTTGGAAAAGGCCTTGGGTGCCGATAAAGCGGTGGAAGTTCTCAATCGTCTGACTGCGTCTATCCAGGTAAAGCCTTTCGAGTTTGTACGTAAGACAGATGCCAGCCAGTTATTGAGTTTCATCCAAGACGAACATCCTCAGACCATTGCATTGATTTTATCTTATTTGGGACCCGGTCAGTCTGCGATGATTGTTTCGGCATTATCACCGGAACAACAGGTGGAAGTTGCAAGACGTATTGCAACCATGGACAGAACCAGTCCGGATGTCATCAAAGAAGTGGAGAAGATTCTGGAATCAAAACTTGCAAATCTTGTTAATCAGGATTACACCATTATCGGTGGTGTGGACCACGTGGTGGAAATTTTGAATACGGTAGACCGCGGTACCGAAAAACACATTATGGAGACTTTGGAAATCGAAGATCCGGAACTGGCAGACGAAATCCGAAAGAAAATGTTTGTATTCGAAGATATTCTTCTTTTGGACGACCGTGCAATCCAGCGTGTGTTGCGTGATGTAGATAACAATGATTTGGCGGTTGCGTTGAAAGGTGCAAATGAAGAAGTTCAGAATGCCGTATTCCGTAATATGTCCCAGCGTCTTGCGGTTATGATTAAGGAAGATATGGAATTTATGGGACCTGTTCGTATGAAAGACGTAGAAGAGGCTCAGCAGAAAATTGTTAATACGATCCGTAAGTTAGAAGATGCCGGTGAAATTGTAATTTCCAGAGGTGGAGGTGACGAAATCATTGTCTAGTAATTTCTTTAAGTCTTCTGCGGTTGTGCAGGAGAGAGAAGTGCGTATCATCAACAGCAATGATATTGTTGCCAAAAAACTGGAATCTATTGCCCAAATGGTAAAAGAGGATACTGCCGGAGAGTTGGAGGATGTATTTTCAGAAGGAATCGGTGCAACAGAAGTTGCGGTGCTTTTGGCAGAGGATGAAGAAGCGGATTCACATTTTGAAGATGGTTTGGGCGGATTGGATAAAGGCAGCAAGGCTGACATGCAAATTACCAGCAAAGCAGCCAGTGATATTATCCAAAAGGCAAATGAAGAGGCTGAACAAATCCTGAACAGCGCCAAAAAAGAAGCATTACAAATTAAGGATGAAGCCGCGAAAGCGGGAAAAGAACAAGGATATGCGGAAGGCCTGAAAAAAGGTACGGATGAAATGTCGCATAAACAACAGGAACTCGAACGCATGAAGCAAGAATTGGAAGCGGACTATCGCGCTGTTGTGGAAGAACTGGAACCGAAACTTGTGGATGTTATTACAGATGTTTATGAGCATGTGTTTGGTGTTGTATTGGAAGAACACAGAGAAATCGTTTTACATTTGATTAATACAACTCTTTTTCAAATGGACGGTGTCAGAAAGTTTCTTCTGCATGTATCCAAGGATGATTATCCGTATATTTCCATGCAGAAAAAGGAACTGGTGGCAGGCACCGGTATTGCGACTGAAAATGTAGATATTGTGGAAGATTTCAGTATGCGTAAAGGTCAGTGTATCATTGAAACGGACGGAGCGATTTTTGACTGTGGTTTTAAAACGCAGTTGGAGGAACTTCGTAAACAGTTAAAATTATTAAGTTATGAATAACAATAAAAGCATAGGAATTTTTGATGAGTACCATTAATCCGGATAAATATCAGAAGTTAAAAAGTAAACATTATTTTAAAAAACTCGGAAGGGTAGTAAACGTAGTTGGTCTGACCATTGAGTCAGCAGGACCGGATGCTACCCTTGGTGATATATGTTGTATTTATACGGAGGAAGATAAAAGCAACTCCATTATGGCGGAAGTGGTAGGATTCAAAGATAACAAGACGTTGCTGATGCCTTTTGAAGTGACAAGCGGTATCGGATTGGGATGTCTTGTAGAAAATCAGGGCAAATCGTTAACGGTACAGGTTGGTCCTTTTTTATTAGGACAGGTATTGGATGGTCTTGGAAGACCTTTGGATGGTAAGAATTTTACTGCCGGTGCTTCGTATAGTGTGGAATCGCCGCCGCCGGACCCGATGTCGAGAGAAATTATTTCGGAGGTTCTTCCGCTTGGAGTGAAAGCCGTGGACGGCCTGATTACCATCGGTAAGGGACAACGTATCGGCATTTTTGCCGGTTCCGGTGTGGGTAAGTCTACCCTGATGGGTATGTTTGCAAGGAATACCAAGGCGGATATTAATGTGATTGCCTTGATTGGTGAGCGTGGTCGTGAGGTAAAAGAGTTTATTGAAAATGACCTTGGTGAAGAAGGTATGAGACGTTCCGTGGTGGTTGTGGCCACTTCGGACAAACCTGCTTTGGAACGTAACAAGGCTGCTAAGACGGCTACTGCCATTGCGGAATATTTCCGGGACAAAGGAAAAGACGTTCTTTTGATGATGGACTCGTTAACACGATTTTCCATGGCGCAGCGAGAAATAGGTCTTGCCAGCGGTGAACCGCCGGTGACACGCGGTTATCCGCCCAGTGTGTATGCGGAGATGCCGAAATTATTGGAACGTGCAGGGAATAATGAGAAAGGTTCCATTACCGGTTTGTATACCGTTTTAGTGGATGGTGATGATTTTAACGAACCGATTACGGATACTGCACGAAGTATTTTGGACGGTCATATTATGTTGAACCGTAAACTGGCCCACAAGAATCATTATCCGGCTATTGATGTGTTACAATCTATTTCCCGTTGTATGTCTATGATTACGGATAAGGAGCAGAAGCGTCTGGCATCCAGAATTAAGGGTATTATGGCAACTTACAATGATGCAGAGGATTTGATTAATATCGGAGCCTATAAAAAGGGCAGTAATCCTGCAATTGACGAATCCATTACGTATATTAACAAGGTAAACGGCTTTTTGTGTCAGATGACGGATGAGAAATATACTTACGAAGAAACCCTTGATTTGATGAAAGAACTTTTTGAGTAATTTTATAATAAAAGAGGTATTTTATGTCGGTTTTTCGATTTCGTATGCAAAATATACTGGATATGAAAACCAAGTTGGAAGAGCAGGCGAAAACGGAATTTGCCCAGGCGCAGCAGAAACTGTTGGAAGAACAGGAATTGCTTGCGCAGATTATCAAACGTAAGGAAGACTACATTGCTTACGGCATAGAGTTGCGTAATCAGGTAATAGATGTTCGGGAAATTCTGGATAATAAAAAGGCCATTGAATATACCAAGGACTTGGAAAAACAGCAACAACTTGCGGTGAATGTTGCGCAGAAGGCTGTGGATGCGGCTTCCCGTAAAATGATGGAAGCAAGAACACAGACAAAAACATATGAGAAGTTAAAAGAGCACGCGTTTGAAGAATTTTTGCAGGAAGAAAATCGTGCGGAAAGTAAGGAAATTGACCAGTTGAACAGTTATCGTTCGGCAAGAAGTGCCCGGTAAAAGGAGTTTTTTATGGCAGCAAATGATGATAGCAGACAGGAAAAATTAGAGCGTGACCGCATCAAAGCAGAGCGCAAAAAATTAGAAGCAGAAAAGAAAAAACAGAAGAAAGAAGCGAAACGTCGTGCCAAAGAATTGGCGGCTCAGGAGGCAGAGTTGGATTCGGAATCTTCCGGCAGTGGTGTGGCGGTGTTTTTTGTGACGCTTTTGTTGGTGGTGATTTGGCTTGGGATAACTGTTCTTTTAATTAAGTTGGATGTGGCCGGAATCGGCACCAATGTGGCTGCACCATTGATTAAGGATATTCCGGTTCTGAATAAAATTTTGCCTGCAGATACCATTACGGAAACGGAGAACGTGGAGAGTTATTACGGATATAGCAGTCTGAAGGATGCGGTAGATCAGATTAAGGTATATGAGACTCAGATTGATGGACAGATTGCGACCATTGAAGCCTATGAAGAGCAGATTGCCGCTCTTACGGCAGAGGTAAAAAGATTGGAAACTTTTGAAGATAATCAGGTGGAATTCCAACGTATTAAAACCGAGTTTTATGAAGAGGTGGTATATAGTGAAAACGGTCCCGGCGTGGAAGCATTTATTGACTATTATACCGCTATGGATCCCGAGACTGCTGAATTGATTTACCAGCAGGTGGTACATCAGGAAGTGTATGGTGCGGATATTGAAGAATATGCACAGGCATATTCTGAGATGAAACCCAAAGAAGCGGCAGGCATTTTTGAAGCTATGACGGATGATTTGGAATTGGCGGCCAAGATTCTTGGCGCAATGCAGCCGGATGATCGCGGTAAAATTCTTGGTGTAATGGATCCGGAAGTGGCCGCAAGAATTACAAAAATTATGGAACCTGAGAGTTAAGAAAAACGGGTTTCGGACCGATATAATATATGATTGCATAGGAGACATCCTTAAAATGTCTGAAAATATGTAAAGAACCTTGAAAAATTCATAAGGAAGGAGGAATTTGGATGACCAGCGCAACAGTAACACAGTTGGGAGACATGATGATGGGTATTAGCAATAATATCGGCAACATGGATACTCAAAACGGCGAGTTTGCAGGGATTTTTCAAACGGCGGCAGAGAAGTCCGAAGGTACTGTAAAAGAGGAACCGATGATTACGAAAACATCTGCAACAGAGAATACAATGAATGTATCCAAAAAAGCAGATGAACTTAATCAGACTCAGACAGAAGTACAGAAGACAGAACCGGAAGATGTAAACGCAGTAGAAAAAGAACTGGAAAGCGCAGCAGAAGAACTGAAGACGGAAATTGCTGAAAAACTTGACATTACGGTGGAAGAGTTAGAAGCAGTGATGGAAACTTTAGGGCTTACCAATGCATCTCTTTTTACACAGGAAGGTATGACCGCTTTGGTTATGGAGATTGAACAGATTGCCACACCGGTGGAACTTCTTACGAATGCAGATGCATATCAGACTTTGCAGGAATTGAATACTTTTGCAAATGAACTTCTTAGCAATGTACAGGAGGAATTTCAGTTGACGGACACTCAGATGCAGATGGCGATGGAGCGATTTGCACAAACTGAAGAAGAAGTACAGATGCCGGCAACGGAAGAGCAGACAGTACCCGTGGAAACACAAGAAACGGAAGAAACACAGATTTCTGAACCGGAAGCGGTACAGGATGTGAGAGAAACCGATGCGGAAGAACCCGTTGTCAGTCGAAAAGATGATTCGGAAACAACCGATGAGCAGATGATGACTGATGAGAATTCAACCGTAAAAGAAACAGAGTTAAACAAAGCGGAGACCGGTACGGAAAGCAAAGAAAACAAACAGCAGTCAGGAACAAACAGCCAGACAGTGGCTGAAAATTCATTCCAGCAGAGCAATACACAGACCGTAAATCAGACGGTGAATGATTTTAGTCAGAATGTGAATACCGGCAATATGAGTACACAAGAGATTTACGATCAAATCGGAGAATACATTAAGACAAACATCCGCCCCGGAATTTCAGAGGTAGAGATGCAACTTAATCCCGAGAATCTTGGCACACTCCACATTCATTTAAGTTCAAAACAGGGTAATGTAACAGCACAACTTACGGTACAGAACGAATTAGTAAAAGCGGCTTTGGAAGTACAGTTGATTCAGTTGAAAGAAAACTTTGCTGAGCAGGGCATTAAGGTGGACGCAGTAGAAGTAACCGTTGAAAGTCACGCTTTTAACGAAAATATGCAGCAGAGCAATGAAGAAAACGGTCAGGCTCAGGCACAGGCGAGAAGAACAGCAACCCGAAGCATTAACTTAAACGGTGATTGGATGGAAGAAGAGTTGACGGAAGAAGAACAACTCGTAGCAGAAATGATGGAAGCAGACGGAAATACAGTAGACTACAAGGCATAGGAGGAAAGATACGATGAGTACAATATCAGCGCCTTACGTGGATGGGGAATTAGTTACAAGTAAATCCCAAGCGACAAAGAAAGAAACAAAGGCTCCGGCATCCGCAAATTCAATGGATAAGGAAGCATTTTTACAGTTGTTGGTTGCTCAGATGAAATATCAGGATCCTTTAGAGCCTACTTCTAACACGGAATATATTTCCCAGTATGCAACTTTCTCTGAATTAGAGCAGATGCAGAATATGAGTGCAAATATGACACTTTCCAGAGCGTCTGAAATGGTTGGTAAAGAAGTAATCGTAGAAAGCACTTCCGAGTCGGGAAAGACAACTACGGTACAGGGTCAGGTAGAATCCGTTAGTTATCAGGGCAACAAAGCCTATGTCAGCATTGAAGGCACATTATATTCCGTAGATGATGTAGTGCAGATTGTAGATGATGAATATCAGGCAGGTATGGAAGCAATTTCAACCATCAACAAAGAACTTGATAAACTTCCGAAGATTGAGCAGGTTACTTTAAATGATGCAACTTCTATTCTTAATATTTACAATACATACGCAACGATGACAGATTATCAGGTAGAAATGCTTGGTGAAGAAAAAGAACAGGTAATCAGCGAGTATGTAAATAAGTTAAACGAACTTCTCGCAGCAGCGGAAGAAGCGGCAAAGAAGGAAGAAACTTCTGCTGACGGTAATGAGACTGCAGGAGATGCAACGGAAGAAAGTAATGATGCAACGGAGGGAGCCGTAACCGAATAATTCCAAGGAGGGATGAGGATGAAGATTGAAAACAGTCAATTCCTTTCAAACCTACAGGTAAGCGGACAACTTCCCGTAAACAAAACAATTCCGAGACAAAATATCGGAACCGGATTATCATTCCAAGAGGTTTTGAGCCGGACCACGGAGCAAAATCAGGTCACGGAACTGAAATTTTCCAAACATGCAGCAGGACGTTTGATTGACAGAAATATTGAATTGTCCGAAGCACAGATGGAACGATTACAGGAAGGTGCCAAAAATGCAGGTCAGAAAGGCATCAAAGATTCTCTGGTAATCGTAGATGAGTTGGCCTTTATCGTGAATGTACCGAACAAAACGGTGGTCACGGCATTGGACCAAGCAGAGGCCAGAGGGAACATTTTTACAAACATTGACGGAGCAGTAATTGCATAGCCGGACCTTACAAGGAGGCTAACGTTTCTGAACGACAGAGGAAACGAAAACGTCAAAATATAATTTGGGAGGTCAAATATTATGATGAGAGCATTATATTCTGGTGTAGCAGGTTTAAAGACCCACCAGGTTAAGATGGATGTTATCGGTAACAACATTGCAAACGTAAATACAACAGCATACAAGTCACAGTCTATTACATTCAGTGAATTAATGTATCAGACAACACAGGCTGCTTCCGGACCGAACGAAACAACCGGCAGAGCAGGTATCAATGCAAAACAGATTGGTCTTGGTTCTACCAGTGGTGCGATTTCGACAGCGATTACAACCGCAGGTGCAAGCCAGACAACCGGTAATCCTTTTGATATCAGAATTACCGGCGATTCCTTCTTCATTGTGAACGACGGATTGAATAATTTCTTTACAAGAGACGGTTCGTTTTATGTGGATGCAGCAGGTAATCTTGCTATGACATCAAACGGATATAACGTTATGGGATGGGGTGTAGATCCCGAAACTCAGACTATTAAACAGGATATTGTACAGCCCTTGAGAATTATGAGTGCAGATAATTTAACTTATCCGCCTGAGGCTACTACCAAGGCATATGTATCCGGTATTTTGGATAAAAATGACACCAATGCAGCTTCTGCAGATGGTAAAGTTGTCAGTGTAAGTATTTACGATGGTTTGGGTTATTCTTATACCGCTAAATTTGCGATTAAGAATTTAGAAGAAGAAGGTCAGTATACCGTAGAATTAACAGATATTCTTGACGGAACCACCAATGAATCATTAAAAGACCGCTACAATGTAGGTAGTATCAAAGATATCGCTACATTCGGCGAAGAGAAAGTTTTGGAAGAAACTACATTGGCTTCTTTGTTGGATGAAGTGACATTTGATGATGTGACGGATACATATTATAAGAAATCCGGTTTTTCGGAAACATTTTCTGATTATGATTCAAATAAAGTAAGCGGCATTACTTATACAGTTG
Source organism: Lachnospiraceae bacterium (assembly GCA_017473115.1). Classification (GTDB taxonomy): domain Bacteria; phylum Bacillota; class Clostridia; order Lachnospirales; family Lachnospiraceae; genus UBA3766. The sequence goes on along the minus strand of JAFUNC010000014.1, from coordinate 107,278 downwards.
CAGATCCGGTTGCACTTGCGCAACAGAACAACGGTAAATTGGAAGCAGATGATACCGTAACTATGAAAGGTACCGGTACATTGACAAAAGATGATTTGGAAGAATCATTTGATTTGATTTACGTGACGGATCCTACGGATAACAGTACATACTATTATTACAAAGATGCAGACGGTAAGGAATATAAATTGACTTCCGATACAGATGCAGATTGGCAGACGGTATTAAATAAAACAGGTTTCCAGTCGTTTGATGTAACTTTGGATGCTGACGGTAATGTAACTTTTGAAATTACACAGGATTTTACCGTTGCCGGAAATACAACTTATGACGGCACCAATTTCACAAGGGAAATCACCATTGAAGAAGCTTACGGTGTAGATACAACGAAGCCGAATACCACCTATGAATTTATGGTATCTCCGGACGGTCAGGCACAGGTGACATCCACAACTATTTTATCAGGTAATACTTTGATTTACGATACTGCAACCGGTGAGTTTAAGTCTATCAATGGTATGGATACTTCCGTACTTGATTTTGCGGCAAATACAGTTGACGTACTTGGTAATCCCGTGGATTTGACACACTTTAGTGACGTTTCCATCGATTGGACTGCATCATCCATGTTTAACAATAATAAGACATCTACCATCGGTATGGTTTCCGGTGATAAAACCGGTCTTGGTTCCGGACGTAAACTTGGTGAATTATCAGGCGTATCTATTCAGAATAACGGTATGATTTATGCATCTTATGATAATGGTCAGACCAGACTTCTCGGACAGATTGCGGTAGCATCTTTCTCTAACGCTTCCGGTTTGCAGAAGGAAGGCGATAACCTTTACAGCGCAACCTTGAACTCCGGCGAATTTGACGGAATCGGTGTTGATGTATCCGCAGGTGGCGGCTATATGTCAACCGGTGTTTTGGAAATGAGTAACGTTGACCTTTCTGCTGAATTTACAGAGATGATTACAACCCAGCGTGGTTTCCAGGCAAACAGCCGTATTATTACAGTTTCCGATACTTTATTGGAAGAACTTGTAAATCTTAAAAGATAATTAAATTTTATATCCAGAGGGCTATTTTTCATAGTCCTCTGGTTGTTTATTATAATAATATATGTTATACTAGATATAGTAGTTGAATGACCTATGAATGAGAATAATTTGTAGGCCTTTTCGTGTTTAAAAAAGACATACAATTATGTTTTATGGTAATGTTTGGGAGAGGGGAGTAAATATGATCGAATTGACAAGATTAAACGGTACCAAAATACTTGTAAATGACCAGTTGATCGAGGTTGTGGAAGAAACTCCCGACACTGTCATTTCTTTGGTTACCGGAAAGAAAATAATTGTAAAAGAAAGTAGACAAGACGTGAAAAATTTAGTAAAATCGTATAGAAAGGATATTTTTGCAGATTGATGCGAAATGAGTGGTGAGTAGCAGTGGATTTGGCTTCGATTATTGGACTCGTTGTCTGTTTTGCCATGATGATTTTTGGTATGGTTACAGGAGATGACGGTTTCGCAGCAATTGAATACTTTATTGACATTCCGTCTGTTTTGATTACCTTTGGTGGTGCGTTTTTTGCGGTTATGGCATCCTACTCAATGCAAGATTACATAGCCGGTTTGAAAAGTTTTATTTTGATTTTCAAATCGCCCACACAAAATATTCCTGAAATGATTACAAAGATTATTGATTTATCTAATGTTGCACGTAAAGAAGGGCTTCTTTCTTTGGAAGAAGTTGCCAGTGAATTGGATGATGAATTTTTAAAAAAAGGTATTTTACTTATAGTTGACGGAACGGATCCCGAATTGGTGCGTGCAATTTTGGAAACAGAATTGGTGAGTACGGAAGAACGACACAAAACCAAGATTAATTTCTGGCAAGATTCGGGTGCTATGGGGCCTGCATGGGGTATGATTGGTACTTTGATAGGTCTTATTCTTATGCTTCAGAAGATGTCGGATGCTTCGGCAATCGGTCCTGCGATGTCTGTTGCATTGGTAACTACTTTCTACGGTTCGGTGTTGGCGAACTGGATTTGTACACCTGTATCCAGTAAGTTAAAAGCATACAATTCCGAAGAAATTATGTTAAAAGAGATTATGATCGAGGGGCTTCTTTCTATTCAGGCCGGAGAAAATCCTCGTGTTATTGAAGAAAAATTAAAATCATTCCTCGCGCCTGCGCAGCGTATGAGTTCTGAAACAGACGAGGGAGGTGAGTAAGATGGCGAAACGTAAACCGGAAGAACCGTCTCCGGGCTCACCGGCATGGATGGCGACGTTTAGTGATCTTATGAACCTGCTTTTGTGTTTCTTCGTTTTATTGTTTTCCATGTCTACGGTAGATGCACAGAAGTTTGAACTTGTGGCTGCTTCTTTTTCCGATACGTTTAGTATTTTTTCCAATGGCGGACAGGCTGTTGGCGATGGTATGCTAATCAGTAATGGTGTCAGCCAATTAAACCAATTGGATGATTATGTGCATAGTGTTGGTCGTCCGGTCGAAAACGACGAGACCATCACCAATGCGCTGGATGAGTTGGAAGCACAGAAACTGGCAGAGTCGGAAGAACTTGCGGAAAAGGTGGAAGAAGCCTTGAGTGAAAGCGGTTTGGACGATGAAATAGGTGTGACATTTAATTCACAATATGTGCAGTTGACGTTAAACGGAGCGTTACTTTTTGATTCCGGAGATGCGCAACTGAAAGAAGAGTCTGTTACAGTAATGGCTCAGATTGCGAAGATTTTAGACCGTTATGCAGAAGGAACCATAGAAGTGGAAGGTCATACGGATAATGTACCTATGAACGGCTTTAAGTATTCCAACAATGAGGAGTTGAGCAGTGCCAGAGCAATTTCGGTGTTTCATTATCTGATGGAAAACACTACCATTGATCCGGCAAGAGTGAAATATTCCGGACGCGGTGAGTATCTGCCGATTGCAGATAATTCCACGCCGGAAGGAAGAGCGCTGAACAGACGAGTTGAAATTAAGATTTATAATACATTGAGTTCCTATTAGATAGGAGCCGGAGGCTTATAATGAAAAAGAATTTTATATCTATTTTGATATTAGGATGTACATTGATTAATATTGTTTTGAGTGCGATTACAATGTTTAGTGTAGTGAGCACCAATCAGAAGACTGCGGCGATTGTAACGGATGTTGCACAGGTCCTTGATATTGAACTTGGCGGTACGGAGACAGAGGAAAAAGAGTATAATGTTCCGATTGAGAATATCGTTACATATTCCATTTCGGAAGAAATGATGGTGGAATTAAAACCTGATGCTGAAGGTAAGCGTCATTTCTGTTCCGTGACTGTATTTTTCTCAATGGACTCTAAACACAAGGATTATAAAAAATACGGAGCAACCATTGGTGATAATGAACTGATTCTCAAGAGCATTGTCAGTGAAACATTCCAGCAATATACCATGGATGAAGCAAGAGCGAATCAGGATGAAATCAGCGCAGAGATATTAAAGAAGGTACAGGCTAAATACGGAGATTCTGAATTTGTGTTTGATGTATCTTTCAGCGACATTATGTTCCAGTAAGTCCGAATACGTCCTTTGTGGCGACAAAACCAAGAAAGACAGGAGGTGGACTTGTGGCTGACGTACTCTCGCAAAGCGAAATAGACAATCTACTCAAAGCCTTAAACAGTGGCGAAATCGATGTTGACGAGATTAAAGATCAGTCAGCGGAACTGCAGGTAAAGAATTATGATTTTAAACGTCCTGCCAAGTTTTCGAAAGAACATCTTCGTACACTGGAATTGATATTTGAACATTATGGACGGTTGTTATCTACAAACCTTCCGGTATATTTAAGAAAAAATGTGCAGGTAAATGTGGCGAGTTCTGAAACCGTAACATTTTCTGAATTTTCCAATGCCTTGGCCAATCCGGTTATTTTGGCTGTTGTAAACTTCAGACCCTTGCCGGGTGACATTATAATTGAAATGACCGAGAATTTAGGTTTTGCCATTGTAGATCGAATGCTCGGCGGTAAAGGGTCTGCACTGGAGAAAACCAGAGATTTTTCGGAGATTGAGTTGTCAATTATCGACAAAATTATGGTTATCTGTATGCAATTATTGCGAGAACCGTGGAAGAACGTAGTGGAAGTTAACCCGGTATTGGAACGTATTGAGACCAATCCGCAGTTTGCACAGATTATAGCGCCCAATGAAATGATTGCCATTGTAACCTTAAATATCAAGATTGGCGAAGTGGAAGGATTTATGAATATATCACTTCCGTACATTACATTGGAAGACATTATTGATAATTTGAACACGAAGTTCTGGTTCTCAACAATGACCAGGGATTCCGGTGAGAAGTATGATGAATATCTGCAAAGTATGTTAAAACGAGTAGATGTTCCAGTGAAAGCCCTCTTGGGGCGCAGTTCGGTTACTGTCAACGATTTTGCCGGATTGCAGGTGGGCGATATTATCCGTTTGGATACAAATGTAGACAGTGCATTGGAGGTCTATGTTGGTAATATCAAAAAATTTACGGCGGTTGCCGGTGAGAGCAATGAAAAATATGCTCTTAAGGTAACTTCTGTGATAAGAGAGGAGGAATAATCGGTGGACGGAATTTTGTCTCAAGACGAGATAAATGCATTGTTAAACGGAATGGATTTGTCTGACAGCGGTTCGTCTGATGCAGGCGCAAAAGCCACAGAAGTGGACCAGAGTATTTTAACAGACATCGAAAAGGATGCCATTGGTGAAGTCGCCAACATTAGTATGGGTACTTCCGCAACCACACTCTATTCCTTAGTAAACAGAAAAGTGAATATAACAACTCCGGTTGTAAGTTTGGCAACTTGGGATACGTTAATTGATGATTATGAAAAACCTTGTGTATTTATTCAAATTAAATATACGGTCGGTTTAGATGGTTCCAATATCTTAATCTTAAAAGAGCAGGATGTGAAAATTATTACAGACCTGATGATGGGTGGAGACGGAACCAATACGGAAGGTGAGTTGGGAGAATTGCACCTGAGTGCAATTTCTGAAGCGATGAATCAGATGATGGGTTCTTCCGCAACTTCTCTTTCTTCCATGCTTGGTAAGATGATTGATATCAGCCCGCCACAGGCCAGTCTTGTGAACTTAAATGAATTTAAGAATGCGGAAGATATAGCAGGTTTCCTTACAGATACCTTTGTAAAAATTGCTTTTCGAATGCAGATTGGCGATTTGGTAGACAGTACGATTTTACAGTTGTATCCTATTGAGTTTGCAAGGTCATTGTATGAAACATTTATCAATCAGCAGATGGGTGGTATGGCAGAAGAACCTGTAATTGAAACGCCGCCTGCTCCTGCACCCTCGCCGGAACCGGTGCCTGCGCCAATGCCTGCACCGGAACCGCAACCTGTACCGATGCAACCTCAACCGGATATGGGAGCATATCAGCAGATGCCGCAGATGGGAATGCCGATGTATCAGCAGCCTATGATGCCGCAGATGGGAATGCCAATGTATCAGCAACCTATGATGCCGCAGATGGCACCGGTAAATGTACAGCCGGCACAGTTCCAAACTTTTTCTGCACCGACATCACAGCCGGTTCCGCAGGAAAATATGGGCTTGATTATGGATGTACCTCTGGAAGTAACCGTTGAACTTGGTCGAACCAAGAAATCAATAGCGGAAATTCTGGATTTTGCACCCGGAACAATCATAGAATTGGATAAGATAGCCGGCGAACCGATTGACGTTTTGGTAAACGGAAAGTTCGTGGCAAAGGGTGAAGTAGTAGTTATTGAAGAAAACTTCGGTATTCGAGTTACTGAAATTATAAAATAGTCTGATAGGGAGAAAAAACTATGGGAAAAAATATTTTAATCGTTGATGATGCGGCATTTATGCGTATGATGATTAAGGACATTCTTACAAAGAATGGATACACTGTTGCAGGGGAAGCAGAAAACGGTGTGAAGGCTGTTGAAAAATACAATGAGTTGAAGCCGGATTTGGTATTAATGGATATCACAATGCCTGAAAAAGATGGTATTCAGGCATTAAAAGAAATTAAGGCTGCAGATGCCGGTGCACATGTTATTATGTGTTCTGCTATGGGTCAGCAGGCAATGGTTATTGAATCCATTCAGTCCGGAGCAAAGGACTTTATTGTAAAGCCTTTCCAGGCAGATCGTGTAATTGAGGCAGTAAAGAAAGTAGTTGGATAAAATGTTATTGGCATTGGATAGTAGCAATGGAATTAACAGTTTTGCACAGTTTCTGACAGTACTGATTATTTTTGTGGGTGTTTTGGCGTTGACTTATTTTACGACCCGTTGGGTGGCGTCTTATCAAAAAGGTAAGATGATGTCCGGAAATATTCAGGTTTTGGAAACGTTTAAGATTACCCAAAATAAGTATATTCAAATTGTACGTATCGGTGAGCATTATTATGCCATTGCCATCGGAAAAGACGAAATTACTATGCTTGGCGAAATTAAAGAAGAAGAAATCCATATCTCAGATGATGCCGGTATGATGCCGAAGATGGATTTTAAGCAATTGTTGGAAAATGCTAAAAGTATGAAATTTAAGAAATAGGCGATTGGACTATGAAGATTACAATATTCAAGAGACAAATCGTAAAAGTAATATGCCTGCTGTTTATTATGGTGGGCATATTGTGTATTTCTGCAGAAACAACGGTTTATGCCACGGGAAATACTGATTTGCCTGAAGTTACAATTGAAGAACCGGAAATACCGGAAGTTCCTGACCCGGATGCACAGGCTTCCCTGCAGATTACTTTAGGGGAAGATAACGGAACCATGAATGGTGCATTAAGAATTTTGATTATTCTTACCCTGATATCGTTTTTACCTGCAGCATTAATTATGCTGACGTCTTTTACAAGAATTATTATTGTCATGCATTTTACAAGAGCGGCACTTGGCACACAGACCTCACCGCCGAATCAGGTATTAATCGGTATAGCAATTTTCTTAACCATTTTTATTATGGGACCTATTTTTACGGAAATCAATGAAACGGCAATTAAGCCTTTGGATGAGGGATTGATTACTACGGAAGAGGCGTTGGAAATCGGTATGGAGCCGTTGCGTGAATTTATGTATGCACAGACACAAAGTAAGGATGTCAGTGTGTTTATGGAAATATCCGGAAATGAATGGGATGGAACACCGGAAGGTGTACCGACATCGGTTCTGATTTCCAGTTTTATTATCAGTGAATTGCGAACCTCATTTATCATAGGATTTCTGATATATATTCCGTTTATTGTCATTGATATGGTTGTTGCGTCGGTACTTATGAGTATGGGTATGATGATGCTGCCGCCGACTACGATTTCCATGCCGTTTAAGATTCTTTTGTTTGTATTGGCAGACGGCTGGAATTTGGTAATTGTGAATTTGGTTAAAACGTTCTTTTGACGGAATGTTTCGCAGAACAGTTTGAATTTTAGATTAAAAAATGATTTTAATATTTTAAAAGACTGACAGAACAGGAGGGAATGACAATGTCAACAGCAGAAGTAATTACCATTGCAAAAGATGCATTATATACCATTATTATTACTTCTACACCGGTTTTGCTCATATCCCTTGTAATCGGTCTTGTCATAAGTATTTTCCAGACGGTAACTTCCATTCAGGAGCAGACGATGACCTTTGTTCCTAAAATTATCGGTATCTTTTTGGGACTTATGTTGCTTGGTGGTTGGATGCTTGAGACAATTGTTACATATATGGAAAATCTGTGGTCTAATTTCAGTTTGTATGTAAGGTAATGCCATGATAGATTTTACTTTTCCAATAGAAGAACTGGAATATTTTTTGCTGATTATGACAAGAGTGACGTGTTTTATTTTTATTGCACCTTTCTTTTCGATGCAAAACACGCCGGCCAGAGTCAGAATCGGTTTGGGTTTTTTTGTATCCATTTTGCTTTATTATATGACAGAACCACATGTATATCCTGTATTTGATACGGTTTGGGATATGGCAGTTGTGATTTTAAAAGAAGCAGCAGCGGGATTGATTATCGGATTAGGTGCCAATTTGTGTACCAGTATTGTTTTGTTTTCAGGGCATATTGTGGATATGGAGATGGGTTTTGCAATGGCAAGCCAAATGGACCCCACAACAAGACAACAGGCAACGCTTACAGGTGTGTATTATCAGAATATGGTGATGCTTTTGATGATGATTACCGGTATGTATCAGTATTTTATCAGTGCTTTGGCTGAAACATTCATATTGATTCCTGTAGGAATGCCTAATTTCAACTTTGATAGTCTGTTATCGTCTTTTGTGCAGTTTTTAGGTGATTATATGATTATTGGTATGAGGATTTGTCTGCCGGTATTCTGTACGGTTATGTTATTAAATGCAATTTTGGGTATTTTAGCAAAGGTCGCACCACAGATGAATATGTTTGCGGTTGGTATTCAGTTAAAGGTTTTTACTGGCCTTTCTGTTTTATTTGTAACGGTGGCACTTTTGCCGAACGCGGCAAATTTGGTTTTCACACAGATGAAAAGAATGATAGTGGCATTTGTGGAGGGAATGATGTAATGCTTTCCTATGACTTGCAATTGTTTGCCAAAGAGGGGCCCGGCGGAGAAAAAACCGAGGATGCTACTCCTAAAAAATTAAGTGATGCGCGAAAAGAAGGTCAGGTAGCCAAGAGTAAAGAATTAGGTCTTGGTATCGGACTTCTTGTGATGTTTATAATGCTCAAATATCTTGTGGGATTGTTGGGCTCGCAGTTTATGAATTCGTTTTCTTTTGTATACAGTAGAATCCCCCAATTTACGGATTTGGTTGCGGGCCAGATATCTGTTCGCGATTATATGATTTTATTTCGCGAGGTTATGTTAAAAATTTTACTGATGATGTTGCCTTTTATGGCGGCATCTATGGTTATCGGAATGATAATTGAAATTTTTCAGGTAAAATGGCAGCCCACATCGAAACCACTTATGCCTAAATTAAGTAAAATGAACCCCATAAGCGGTTTTAAAAAGATAATTTCTTTAAATTCCCTGATTGAATTTTTAAAAGCGGTTTTAAAAATCGGGCTGATAATTTGGGTTGCATATTCTACCTTAAAAAATGAATGGGATAATTTATTTATTTTATATGACATGCCGATTGAACAGGCGATAGCCTTGATGGGAGACATTGTTATCGGTCTGGGAATTAAAATTTCTTTAGTATATTTGATTATAGCTGCGGCTGATTTGTTCTACCAAAAGTGGAAATTTAAAGAAGATATGAAGATGACCAAACAGGAGGTCAAGGACGAATACAAGCAGGCGGAAGGTGATCCCGCTATTAAAGGAAAGATCCGTCAGAGGATGCGACAGGCTTCACAACGAAGAATGATGCAGGATTTACCGAAGGCGGATGTAGTTATTACAAACCCGACACACTTTGCGGTAGCAATCAAATATGATGCGGATTTGTATGATGCACCTTATGTTGTTGCTAAGGGAAGTGACCATTTGGCGGCAAAAATCAAAGAGGTTGCCAAAGAACATAAAGTTGAAATTGTGGAAAACAAACCTCTGGCCAGAATGCTGTATTACAATGTGGAACTCGGTTCGGTAATACCGCCGGAACTTTATAGGGCTGTGGCAGATATTCTTGCCATGGTATATAAAATGCAAGGTAAAATATAAAATATATCTATGTTTGAATCATAGCACGGTAAGACGGAAGAAACTGCGAAGAAGGAGGTGCGATACGTGAAAAAAGCGGATATTGGTGTTGCGTTATATTTGCTCGCCGCGATTGTCATGTTAATTGTACCTTTAAACAGTTTTTTGCTGGACGTTTTAATGACACTTAATATCGCTACATCTTTCGTTATTTTGTTTGGATGTATGTTTGCCAAAGAAGTGTTGGATATGTCCTTTTTTCCGACGATTTTGCTTTTTACAACCATATTCCGTATTGCCCTTAACGTGTCATCAACTCGTTTGATTTTATCGACCGGCGAAGCCGGAAACGTAGTATCAACTTTCGGTAGTTTCGTTGGTAGCGGTAATTTGGTCATCGGTGTTGTAATTTTTATCATTTTGATTTTGGTACAGTTTATGGTAATCAACAAGGGTTCGGAACGTGTGGCTGAAGTAACGGCACGTTTTACCTTGGATGCTATGCCCGGTAAGCAGATGGCGATTGATGCGGATTTGAATACCGGAGCCATAACAGATGAAGAAGCCAAAATTCGAAGAGATAAAATTCAGGAAGAAGCCAGTTTTTTCGGTTCCATGGATGGTGCGGTTAAATACGTAAAAGGAGATGCGACTGCAGGTTTAATTATTACGGTAGTAAACATTGTGGGTGGTGTTTTAACCGGTATAATGATGCAGGGCATGGATATTATGTCTGCGTTGGAACATTACACCATTCTTACCATCGGTGACGGTTTGGTGAGCCAGATTCCTTCTTTGATGATTTCCCTTGCAACGGGTATTTTGGTTACCAAAGGTTCCAAAGATGCAGACTTTGGTAATGTACTTGTTAAGCAGTTGTTTGGTGTGCCCAAGGTAATGTATCTGGTCGGTGCTACCGTAATGGCATTGGGTATTTTAACTCCGTTGAATTTGATTCTTTACGTGGGATTTGGTGCACTTTTTATCATAACCGGTCGTTTGATGGCCAATTCTCTGGAAACAGCCGGAATTGAAAAAGAAGTGGACCAGGAAGAAGTTGCTGCATCCGAGATACGAAAACCGGAAAATGTCAATTCGCTTTTACAGGTGGACCCCATCGAGTTGGAATTCGGATATGGTATTATTCCCCTTGCGGATGTGAATCAGGGCGGTGACCTTTTGGATCGTGTTGTAATGATTCGTAGACAGATTGCATTGGAACTCGGTACTGTTGTGCCCATCATTCGTCTGCGAGATAATATCCAGTTAAATCCGAACCAATATATTATTAAGATAAAAGGTATTCAGGTAAGTGAGGGAGAGATTCTGTTTGACCATTATATGGCGATGAATCCGGGATATGTGACGGAAGAAATCACCGGCATTCCGACTTTTGAACCGTCTTTCCATTTGCCCGCGTTATGGATTACGGAAGGACAGCGTGAGCGTGCGGAAGCCTCCGGCTATACCGTTGTAGATCCGCCGTCCATTATCGCAACACATTTAACGGAAATTATCAGACATCATTTGGCAGAATTGCTTACAAGACAGGATGTTCAGCATCTTGTTGATAATTTGAAAGAAAGTAACCCTGTACTGATTGATGAATTAACTCCGAAACTTTTGGGACTTGGTGAAGTGCAGAAGGTTCTTCAGAATCTTTTAAGAGAGGGTATATCCATTCGAGATTTGCTTACTATTTTTGAAACTTTGGCGGATCATGCCACGGCAACAAGAGATACGGATATTTTAACCGAATATGTAAGACAGAGTTTAAAGAGGGCGATTTCCGGCAAATATTTTCCTGCGAATGAAACCACCAGTGTGGTTACGTTGGATCCTAAGATTGAACAGGAGATTATGGGAAGCGTGAAGCAGACGGAGCAGGGTGCTTATTTGACTCTGGACCCGGAAAAAACCAAGAAGATTATGAACAGTGTGGAAACCGAAACGGAAAAATTAGAGCGTCTCGGTAAAATGCCCATTGTTCTTACTTCGCCGATTGTGCGAATGTATTTTAAAAAATTATCGGAAGATTATTTTAAGGATTTAATTGTGATATCATATAATGAGATTGAGTCTGATGTTGAATTACAATCTGTTGGGATGGTGACAGTATCATGATAATTAAAAAATATCAGGGAAAAACTGAATCAGAAGCAATGGAGAGTGCCAAAAAAGAATTGGGTGAAGGCATTGTTTTAATGAATGTTAAAACAGTAAAACCTAAGGGATTTTCGAAACTTTTTAAGAAGGCATATGTTGAAATTACCGTTGCAAAAGAAGAAGAACGCGAAGTGACTGTACATAGAGAAAATGTTGCGGTATCTTTGTCTTCTTCTCAATCAAATTCCTCTGTGGTTAAAACAGGAGAAACTGATAAAAAAAGTTCGTCAAAAGCGGAAGAACGTCTGCTTGAAGAAAAATTGGACAGTCTGCATTCTCTTTTGGAACAACAGATTCAGAGACGGGAAGATATATCAGTGACGGAAGAAAAAGAAGAAAACAGAGAGAACAAAGATACTAAAGAAGCGAAAGAAAATAAGACGGAAACAGAAGATAAAACCAAGGCGGTATTGTCCTTGATTCGTGAAACTGTGGAAGAGAATGAAGTTGATTTAAAATATGCAGACGCTATTTTGGATGAAGTGGAAAAGAATTTGAAACCTAATATGCCGATGGAACATATTTTATCCAATGTTTATCAACGAATGATTCTTCGTTTCGGTAAAGCGGAATGCATTGAGCCGGCCAAAGAAGGACCGAAGGTTGTTTTCTTTGTAGGAACTACAGGAGTGGGTAAAACAACAACCATTGCTAAAATTGCATCTAAATTTGTTGTGGAAGAGAAGAAGAAATTGGCACTTTTGACTGCGGATACCTATCGTATTGCGGCTTCGGAGCAATTAAGAACATATGCCAATATTCTTGAGGTGCCGTTTAGGGTCATCTATACACCTGAGGAAATCGGGGAAGCGATTAAAGATTTTGCCGGATATGATTATATCTTAGTGGATACTGCAGGGCATTCTCAAAACAATGATAAACAAAGAGACGATATGGCGGATTTTGTAAAGTTTGCCAAAGATAAGGCGGAATATGAGATTTATCTTGTGGTGTCTGCTACGACAAAATATAAAGATTTGCGCAGTATTGCAGATAAGTATAAGAAGATGTTTGATTATAAGATGATTTTTACAAAGTTGGATGAAACATCGGAATATGGCAATTTGTTGAATATGAAAATATATACGGGAGCACCTATGTCTTATATTACCTGTGGGCAGAATGTTCCGGATGATATTGAAACCTTTAATGCACAAAGTATCGTCAAAAAGTTATTGGGCGGGAAGTAGTTAAGAAAGCAGAGGGCTTATGGACCAGGCGCAACAGTTACGAAATATAATCAAGGCAAATCAACAGCGCCCCTTGGCAAGAGTCATTACGGTGACCAGCGGTAAGGGTGGTGTCGGTAAATCCAATACGGCAATTAATTTGGCTGTTCAGTTCCGGAAAATGGGACAGAAAGTCATTATTCTTGATGCGGATTTCGGTCTTGCAAACATTGAAATTATGTTTGGGGCAGTACCGAAACACAGTTTATATGATTTGATTTATAAGGGTATGAATATGAGCGATATCATTACCTGGGGACCCGGAGAAGTCGGTTTTATCAGCGGAGGCTCCGGCATTGTCGGTATGTCTGATTTGAGTCGCGATTATTTGACTTATATTATTAAAAATCTTGCGCAATTGGATGCGATGGCGGATGTTATCATTATTGATACCGGTGCCGGAATTTCCGATGCGGTGTTGGAATTTCTGGTAGCAAGCGGCGAAATACTTTTGGTGACCACGCCGGAGCCTACCTCCATTACTGATGCATATTCATTGTTAAAAGCATTGAACCGACATCCGAGATTTTCTAATGAACATTCGCAGATTAAAGTGATTTCCAACAGAGTATCAACCGAGCAGGAAGGGAAGACACTTTTTAACAAATTAAATGCTGTGGTTTCCAAATATTTGAGTCTTACTCTTGAATATTTGGGAAGTATTCCGCAGGATCAGGCACTTTCGGATGCGGTGATGCAACAGATGCCGGTTTCTCTGGAGAGTCCGAGGGCCAAATCGGCTGTAGCATACGAAAATATAGCATCTGTTCTTATGAACAAAGAAGTAGATAAAAAAATACAAAAAAGGGGTATGGCTGCATTTTTCTCACATATCGTAGCCGGTAAAAAGACTACATGAGCACACAGGAATTTATGTTATCCAAGTTCATAGCACCCGGCGCAAGAGTTGAATTGCTGGCAAAAGAATTTGTCATCCACAGCAATGCTCCGGAAAAAAAGATTTATGAGTCGAAAGTAGTAGATGTCATTGGAAATGACAAACTGGAGATTCTTATGCCCATTGAGCAGACTAAACTTGTACTTTTGCCTGTAAATGGTGAATACAATCTTCACTTTTTTACATCGCGGGGGTTGTTTCAGTGTGATGCAAAGGTGACAAACCGTTATAAAGAAGGTTCATTGTATTTGTTGGAGATGAAACTGACCGGTTCATTACAGAAGTATCAACGAAGGGAGTTTTATCGTTTTCCTTGCGTGCTTGATATGGAAGTCAGGGAGTTGACTGCGGACGAAAAACGCGGTATTGAGCAGGAGGGGGAATTTATTGCGGATGATGAGGCGCCCGGAACCAAAGCGGTAATTCTTGACATTAGTGGCGGCGGTTTGCGATTTACCTCGGCCACACCGTTTGAACCGAAATCCACAGTGGTATGTAATTATGTATTGCGTAGGGAAAGCGGTAATCGTAGAATGTGTGTTGCCGGAGAACTTTTAAGTTGCAGACGTTTGGAAAAAAATCCCGGACAGTATGAACAGCGAGTACGTTTTACCTATATCAGTCCGAGAGAACGGGAAGATGTGATACGTTACATTTTTGAGGAAGAACGTAAAAAGAGACAAAAAGAAAATTAACATGCACATATTTTTATAGTTCTATATATTAAGAGGCTTTTGTTGTCGGAAAACCGAATACAAAAGCCTCTTTTTTTTATAATACTGTCAAACGAACAATATTTTAATTTCGATTGTAAGAATTACCACGTAACATTGCCGTCGCAGGAATCTGCGACGCAATTACAGTCGGAAGCGGTAGTACCGCAGACTGAAATGGATTCGGGAGTGGCGTTTTTGATGCGTGCAATGGAAGTATTATCGCAGGTTCTGTCCCGTAAAATGCAGATGGGATGTTCAGCAACCTCGTAGCGGTAATCACAGCCGTTGTTTAAAATATATTTTGTAATTACATCGTGGCTGGCAACGTTTTGCACATCGTTGTTTACAATGGACTGATAATAAAAGAACGGATCGCAGTCTTTTAATTCATTTAAAGGAACAACACATTCAAGGCGTTGGGTGTTGCCGGTTGTGGTAGCAATAATATTGCGTACATATTCAATGTTGGAACCTAATTTTAAGACAGAAGGGAAGTCTCCGCAAGGAATGATCTGTTGCCATTCTTTCTTTTCATACTTCCAGAGTAATTCTTTGGCTTTGTGAAGTTGTGCGATTTCCTGAATCAGACATTCTTCCCAGATGCGCTTGATATAACGGTCGCATTCTGTCATCATACAAGAGTAGTACAAATAACATTCTGTATATTCGTGCATGAGCAAATCTTCCAACCATGTTGCGTTGGTGTCTTTCAGACTTTCGTATTGAGATACGTGTTCTTCTTCAATCATACCGATTTCGGTATAAAGTCTCCGACCTAAATCAGACTTGCAGTACAAGGGTGCCACGTTCATATAATAGTTCATGGTCTGTTGCTCTGCAGCAGTAATGATATTGATATTTAATAAGGTTTGCAATTTGGAACTTGCGTTATTTACATGTTTAAAAATAGAATCCACGGGATGTCTGTGTTCGGCAATGGTCGGTCTTGCCGGCATGATTTCGGTGTAACCGCCCACCAGTTTCTTAGGGTCAGTACCGTATTCATAATCCAAAAGGTTGGAATATCGGTATAAATGGTCAAAGTCTTCCAAGAGAGCAAAATTCAAGGCATTTTTTACATTGCAGTCGCATTCCATTTTGGCCAAAGCAGCAGTCAAATCCACTGCCAATTGTTCATAACCGATGGTGGTTTCGAGAATGGTTTCATTACGGGGACGTAAATTTGCAATGCGTTTTTGCTGTTGTTGTTCGATGCGACGGGTAAGCGCTAACTCTCTGCGTAAATCATTGTTGTTGCAGTGTCTTGAAAAGTTTCTGGAAAACCATTGTGCTTCAAACTCCGTACCATTCATAAGAATGATTCGGGTTTTGGTGTAAGGGTCGGTTTCCTGTTTGTTATACGGTTTGGGATTCATCATATTCCAATCCATAAAAGTTTTCTCTATAGGCATGGGTTTTTCTTCAAAAGGATTAAAATGAGACATAAGGTCCTTTCCGCCCCAAGGGCAGTTTTTGACTTTGCTTTATCATATTCAATCTGCTGATTATATGTGCCGCTGTACTATTATAAAAAATGTTTTTATTTAGGTTTTATGCTTTTTTTAGTAATATATCTTTTATTTTTTGAGAAAAAATGATAAAATGTAACATAGAAAGTGACTATTCACGCATGTGAAGAAGCGGGTGTGGTATACTGTACAAGAACACAATGGGTTAAGTGGCTGTATAACGGCATCTTACGCATGTGTGAGTAACACGGAAGAAGAGGGTGGATGACCTATCATAACACAGAATAAGAAGATTACAGGCAAGACGGATAAAATTGTTGCTATCGCCTGTTCCACCGGAGGACCGAGGGCATTGCTGGAGGTAATACCCAAATTGCCGCAAACGTTACCGGCACCGGTTTTAATTGTTCAACATATGCCGGATGGTTTTACGCAAACACTGGCAGAACGACTGGATTCGCTTAGTGAGATAAAGGTAAAAGAAGCGGAAGAAGGCGATGTTTTGCAGAACGGACAAGTGTATTTAGCCAAAGCCGGACGACATATGGAGGTAGTGAAAGTCGGAGGAGAACATAAAATACATATGCATGATGAGCCATATCGGGAAGGGGTCAGGCCGTGTGCTGATTATATGTATGAATCTCTGGCAAAATGCGGATATGACGATGTTATCTGCGTTGTAATGACCGGAATGGGAGCAGATGGCACGGCAGGAATTCGAAATCTGTTACAGAACAAAAAAGGCAGGGTAATTATTCAAAACGAAGACAGTTGTGTAGTATTCGGAATGCCGGGAAGTATTGTTAAAAATAAGATTAGACATAAAGCAGTGGACTTAAAATACATCGCAAACGAAATTATATTAAATGTGGGGGTATAAGAGATGGACGTAAGCCAGTATTTAGACATTTTTATTGATGAAACACGTGAACACCTTCAGAATTTGAATACTCAGATTCTGGCATTGGAACAGGATGCGGAAAATATGGATACCGTGAATGAGATTTTCCGTGCGGCTCACTCCTTAAAAGGTATGGCCGGAACCATGGGTTATAAGAGAATGCAGACTTTGACTCATGACATGGAAAATGTTTTCTCGGAAGTTCGCAATGGTGCAATCAAAGTAAATGCGGAAATGATTGATATCTTATTCCAGTGCCTTGATGCTTTGGAAGAGTACCTTGCGTCAATTCAGGAAAATGCAGATGAAGGAACCAATGACAATGAACATTTAATTAAAGCGCTGAATACCATTCTTGAAACTAAGGGCGGTGCAGTGGCTGCAAAAGAAGAACCCAAGGAAGAAGTAAAAGAAGATAAGCCGGCCGCAGGCGGCGGATTAAAAGAAAAATGGCGTGATATCAAGATTGGCGATGTGGAACGTCATGTAATTGAAGAGGCTGCCAAAGAAAACATTCATGCATACGGTATCAGTGTTTATGTACAGGAGACTTGTATTTTAAAGGCGGCGAGAGCATTCCTTGTATTTAAGGCATTGGAAGAACTGGGTGATGTAATTGTATCCGTTCCTTCTGCACAGGATATTGAAGATGAACGTTTTGAGAACGATTTCAGCATTATCTTTTTAACAGAACATCCTTTACAGAAGGTAATTGATGCTATTAAGTATGTATCTGAAATTGAAGATGCCATTGGTGAAGAGATTAAGTTGGAAGCGGCAGAACCTGCAAAAACAACTGCTGTTGCCAAGAAGACCGAAACCAAGGTGGCAGTTAAGGAAGATAAGGCATCTGCACCTGCCAAAGCAGGAGAGAAGAAAGCGGTTGGCAAGCCGGTTGCTACACGAACCGTCCGTGTTGATATTGAAAAATTAGATGTATTAATGAATCTGGTTAGCGAACTTATTATTTCCAAAAACTCTCTTGTCAGTGTTGCAGCAAACGAAGTTGGCTCTTCTAACCTTGCATTTAATGAGCAAATCGAATACTTAGAGAGTGTTACCACAAACCTTCATGAATCTGTTATGAAGGTTCGAATGGTTCCCATTGAAAGCGTTGTAAGTAAGTTCCCGAGAATGATTCGTGATCTTTCCAAGAAATTGGATAAGAAGATGGAATTATACATGACCGGTGAGGAAACCGAACTTGACCGTACCGTAGTTGACGAAATCGGTGATCCTTTGATGCATTTGCTTCGTAATTCTGCAGACCATGGTTTGGAAAGTGCAGAAGTGCGTAAGGCTCGCGGTAAGTCAGAAGTTGGTTCTATTTTCTTAAATGCTTATCAGGACGGTAACAACGTTGTGATCGAAGTTGGTGATGACGGTAACGGAATCGATGTTGAAGCAGTTAAGAACAAAGCCATTGAGCGCGGAACCATTACACCTGAGCAGGCAGAAACTATGGCAGACAAGGATATTATTGATTTGTTATTCCTGCCCAGCTTCTCTACAGCAAAGCAGGTATCCGATGTATCCGGCCGTGGTGTAGGTCTTGATGTTGTTAAGAGTAAGATTGAAGCCTTGAGTGGTGAAATTGAAACCAAGACCAAACTTGGTGAAGGAAGTACTTTTATTGTTCGTCTTCCTTTGACATTGGCAATTATTCAGGCGCTTATGGTTGTTGTAGGCGGAGAAAAATATGCTATTTCACTTGGAACGGTACAGACAATTGAAAGCATTATGCCTTCTGAAGTGAAAACCGTACAAGGCAAAGAAGTGATTCATTTGAGAGGTAAGGTAATTCCTCTTGTCAGATTGGATCAGGTACTTGATGTGGAAAGTACACGTAATCCGGAAGATGAAATGACCGTATTGATTGCAAAGAAGGGAGACCGTCTTGCAGGTCTCGTGATTGATGATTTACTTGGCCAGATGGAAATCGTTATTAAGTCTATGGGTAAATTTATCGGTAAATGTAAATTAATCAGCGGTGCTACTATTTTAGGTGATGGTGAAGTGGCATTGATTCTGGATGCAAACGCATTGATTTAATTTGACAGACTGTAGGTTTTAAACTGTGAAACAGTAGAAAGAGGTAGAATATGGATGAAATCGCTTTGGTAAAAGAGACAACTCAATATATCAAAATTAAAATGGGTGAGGAAATGTTCGGCATTGATATTAAGTATATTGATAATATCGTAAGGATGCAGCACATTACCAGAGTGCCCAAAGTACCTACATATATTAAGGGCGTAATCAATCTTCGTGGTGAAGTAATCCCCGTATTTAATTTGCGCCTGAAAATGGGTATGCAGGAAGTGGAAGAAACCAAGAAGTTCCGTATTATTATTATTAAAATGGATGGAAATTATGTTGGTTTAATCGTAGATGAGGTTAGAGAAGTAATTACGCTTCAGAACGATTTGGTGGAAAAGGTATACCGTGATCCCAACGAGCCTACTCAGAATTTCCTTTTAGGCGTTGGAAAAGACGGGGATAACTTGATTTCCCTTTTGGATTTGAATGAAGTAGTGGCTGAAAAGAATTAATGGAGGCGTAAAAGATGTCCCGAATTGATTTGGATAATTTGAATCAGGAATTTTATGATGTGTTAAGAGAAATAGGCAATATCGGTGCCGGAAATGCCACAACGGCTCTGGCACAGATGCTTGGCTGTAAGGTGGATATGGCTGTTCCGCAGGTACGCCTCTTGGAATTTTCCGAAGTGGGCACCATTATGGGCGGCGAAGAGCAGATTATGGCAGGAATCTATCTTATGGTGGAAGGTGATATTACCGGAAGCATTCTGTTTCTGTTAAATAAAGAATCTGCAAGAAAATTGATTGCAAAACTGATGGGCATGGAATCCGTTGGCGAAGATTTAAGTGAAATGGAACAGTCCGCATTAAAAGAGATTGGTAATATTATTACAGCATCTTATTTAAATTCATTGTCTATGTTAACGCAATTGGTAATTTATCCGTCAGTGCCGGCATTGAGCATTGATATGGCAGGAGCGATTTTAAGTGTTCCGGCGATTGAATTCGGTACAATGGGAGATAAACTTTTATTAATTCAAACACAGTTTTTTGAGGGGCTGGACGGATATTTTATTCTGGTACCCGATTTAGATTCTTATGATAAAATTTTAGGTGCGCTTGGCATGTAGCTTTGCTGAAAGGTTGTTTATGAGTCAGACAATTAAAGTCGGCATGGCGGATTTGAATGTATGTAAGAGCCCGGATAAATTGACTACATTAGGACTTGGTTCCTGCGTAGGTGTTGCAATACGGGATCCCATTACACAAATCGGGGGATTGGCCCATGTCATGCTGCCCAACAGTAAAACAATAAAAAATAATACGAATATTTACAAATTTGCTGATACCGGAATTGAAGAATTGGTGCGTCTTATGGTTTTGCAAGGAGCATCCCGAAGCCGTATGGTGGCTAAAATTGCCGGTGGAGCCCAGATGTTTGCATTTCAGAATAAATCTGATATGGTGCGTGTGGGCGAGCAAAATGTAGAAGCAAGTAAGGCAAAACTGAAAGAGTTAAATATACCGATTCTTGCCGAAGATACCGGTAAAAATTACGGACGTACCGTGATTTTCAGTCCGGAGAACGGAGACCTTGTCATTCGTAGCGTTGGTAAAGAAGAAGTGATTATTTAAAAGAAGGTGACTTGTATGAAAAAAATCAGATTATTGCCTGCTTTTGTGACGCTTCTTGCAGGTGCAATTACCAGTATCACTTTGTATTTTTTAAACGTGGATACGCTTTTTACGTTACTGATTTTACTTGCGGTTTTAATCGTCTTTTACGTTTTGGGTGTGATAGCCATGAAGATTATTATGGATTGTCCGCCGAAACCGGAGGAGGAATCTGTAGAGGAGGAAGAGGAGTCGCAAGAAGAGAATCCTGACAAGGAAGAGGAAAAATCCGGTCAAAAGAAGTAGTGAATGGGGAAAATAAGGCAAAAAACTTTCCGGAGGACGTTACATGGATGAGTTAGGAAGAAAAAGACTTTGGGATGATTATCAACGTACGAGATCATCCGATGTCAGAGAAAAAATAATATTGGAATATGCGCCTCTTGTTAAAGTGGTAGCCGGTCGTTTGAGTATGTATTTAGGCTATAATGTCGAGTATGAAGATCTTGTCAGTTACGGCATTTTTGGTTTGATTGACGCTATTGATAAGTATGATTCACGCAAAGAGGTGAAGTTTGAAACCTATGCCAGTCTTCGTATTCGAGGTTCTATTTTAGATCAAATTCGTAAAATGGATTGGATTCCCAGAACAGTACGTCAGCGTCAGCGACAGATTGATGCGGCGATGAAAGAAATTGAGAGCGAGATGGGAAGACCCGCAACAGACAGTGAAATTGCGACCGCACTGGGCATCAGTGATGATGAGTATTGTGAATGGCAGTCTCAAATGAAAGTTACGAATGTTGTTTCATTGAATGAATATTTGGAAATGGGAACCGATATCTCCAATGAGAAGGCAAATGTTTCAAGGCATTTTGATGCACCGGAAAAAGTAATGGAGCAGGCTGAATTGAAAGAAATGCTTATGGAGGCCATTGAACTGCTTACCGAAAAGGAACGCAAGGTAATTCTTTTATATTATTATGAAGAACTGACTTTAAAGGAAATCAGTAATGTTTTGGAAGTATCTGAATCCAGAGTATCGCAGTTACATACCAAAGGACTTCAGAAGATGAAAGGGAAAATGGGGAAATATATAGGTGTGTTGGAGGAATTCTAACGGAGGAAAATAAATGAACGGTTATTTTCAGTTGGATTTGCGTCCGGAGGGAACTTTTCTTCGGATATATGCAGCCAAGGATGGCGGACAACCCGTTAATATTAATGAATTGGCGGAGTATCTGCAAAAAAAAGGAATTGGATATGAAATCACAGACCTTAACCGTAAAGTACAGTCGATTGCGGACAAAGGCGTGTTTCAGTTGGATGCTGTCAAACGTTATCAGGAACGTGAAATGATGGTTGTTACGATTGCGCCTAACAAAATGGAAGCAAGCGTGCGTTTTTATCCTCCTTCCGTTCAAGGATTTAAGTTAGAAAAAGATGATATCTATGCAGATCTGCACACTGCAGGTGTGCAGTTTGGTATTGATGATGCGGTTATTGATGCCTTTTTTCAGAACAGAATATATTGTACGGATATGATTATGGCAGTGGGCAAACCGGTGCGACATGGTACCGATGCGTCCATTGAATATTTTTTTCAGACGGATTTAAAAGCAAGACCGACGTTGAATGAAGACGGCAGTGTTGACTTTTTTAATTTGAATACGATGAATCATGTTAAAAAAGATGACCTGTTGGCGAGATTGACGAGGGAAGACCCGGGCGAATATGGTGTAAACGTATGCGGTGAACCGGTAAAACCTCGTGATGTCAAACGCTTAACATTACGTTACGGTCGAAATGTTTATGTGAATGAAGAGCGTACAGAGGCATATTGTGAGGTGAACGGACACGTTACTCTTGTAGATGATAAGATTTTTGTCTCTGATGTATATAATGCGGAAAATATTGATAATTCCACCGGAGATATTAATTACGAGGGTACCGTTAAGATTTCCGGTAATGTTTGTTCGAATTTTACGGTTCGTGCAAAAGGAAATATTGAAATTATGGGTGTTGTGGAAGGCGCAACTCTTGAGGCCGGCGGAGATATTACCATTGCAAGAGGGGTAAACGGCAAAGGAAAAGCGGTACTTAAGTCCGGTGGCAATATTATATCCAAGTATATTGAGAATGCACAGGTTACGGCGAAGGGTTTTGTGGAAACGGAAGTTATTTTACATGCTACGGTTATGGCCGGTACGGAAGTAAATGTAGGCGGTAAAAAAGGTTTGATTTCCGGTGCTACTGTTTGTGCAACCAATTTAATCAGTGCTAAAACCTTGGGGTCCCAAATGGGTGCGGATACGGTTTTGGAATTGGGAGTGAATCCGGCAGTAAAAGTACGATACCAGGAACTGCAGGAACAGATTTCCAATAATCAAAAGAGTATGAAGCAGTTGGAACCCGTTTTGCTGGCATCGAATCAAAAGTTAGTTTCCGGCATCAAAATGTCGAAAGAGCAGTTGAAGTACATTCAGGATATGGCAATTGCATATAAACAGTTAAAGCAAAAAATCAATGCAGATATGCAAGAGTATGAAGAAATTGATGAATTACTCTGTAATGAAACCTCAGCGAAGGTTGTAGTGAGGGATACTGTTTATGCCGGAACAAAAATTGCATTTAATGATGTATCGATGACGGTGAAGCAGGATTATCAGTATTGTAAGTTTGTGAAATCCGGCGGAGATGTGCGGATGGCAGCGTTATAGTTTGGAAAGGAGAACATTATGGCAATCGGACCTATTGAAATGACCGGTATGGTGACCCGTTCCCAGGATATTTCCCTTTTTAAACAAAATGAAGACAATAAGCCTATGATTGACCAAAGTAATATTCAGGTGAATATACAGAAAAAGGTGCAGGATCAGAATCAGCAGGTGAATCAGGCGGACAATGCAGAATATCATCAATATCGGTATGATGCCAAAGAAAAAGGAAACGGCTCCTATCAGGAGAATAAGGGTCGAAATAAAAAAGATAAAAAGAAGTCGGACGGAACGGTTACGGAAAAGAAAACCGCCGGTTTTGATATTCGAATTTAAGGAGTTTTAACAAATGAACTGGTTGCAGATTGTATTTCTGTTGGGCGGTATTATTGTTTTTATCGTGAGTTTTATTTTACCTGAAAAAAAGGAAAACGGACTGGACGAAAAGAAACAGCGTGAACAGATTCAAAAAATGGTAGATGAGCAATTAAAAAATGCAAAAGAGCAGTTGGCGGACAGTGTGAATGAAACCGTGTCAGATGCGGTAGAAAAAGCGGAAAGAAGCCTGGAACGTGTGTCTAATGAAAAAATTATGGCTGTGAATGAATATTCGGATACTGTTTTGCAGGATATCAATAAAAATCATGAAGAAGCGGTATTTTTATATTCCATGTTGAATGATAAACATGATAACATTAAACACACTGTAGCATCTGTGGAGCAGTCTACCAAGGAAGCAAAAAAAGCGGTTCATGAAGTAAATCAGGCCAAAGAGGCAGTTATGAGTGTAAAAGAAGCGATCAATGCAGTAGAACGCTCTGAAACAGAAGGAATGATGGAAGAGGAACCGGTTTATGAAATGACAGCCGACGGAACGGTGATTCTGGATGGTAAAGAAACCAGTGTGGATGAAATCTATGCAGAACTTTTTCCGAAGAAAAAAGGAAAAAGTGAAGGCGAAATTATTGCGGAAATCGCCAATAAAGATGTAGCGGAAGCGGAACAAAAGTCGAAGGACGAAGCAAAAGAAAAGAAGACAGTATCCAAAAAGAAAGCAACAACTAAGGTATCCGTAAAAAAAGAGAACGTGGCTATGCCTACTTTTGCGGGCACGGGACAGGGAAACCATAATGAAAAAATTCTTGCGTTACATAACAGCGGAAAGTCCAACGTCGCAATTGCAAAAGAATTGGGCTTGGGCGTGGGCGAGGTAAAACTTGTCATTGATTTGTATCAGCAAAGTTAGAGGAAACAGGAGTCATTTCTTATGAAATTAAAATATTATCTGAGAGGACTTGGAATCGGTATTGCAGTAACTGCTCTCGTTCTTACGCTTGCCGGTGGAGGAAAGGAAAGTCTTACGGATGAAGAGATCAAAGCGAGAGCCAAAGAACTTGGTATGGTAGAAAGTGTGACGCTTTCTCAATTAACAAGCGAAAATACTTCAGAAGTGGTTGATGAAGAGGTATCTGAAACGGTATCGGAAGAAAACAGTTTCGAAGCAGAAGAACCTTCGGAAGGCATAAGCAGTGAAGAGAATGCATCGGAAGTGATAACCGATGAAGAAACAACGGAAGGCGGTACGGAAGAGATTGTTTCTGAACCTATATCGGAAAATAATTCTGAAGATGATTCCGAAACCGATTCTGAAGTTGCATCAGAAGAAATATCACAGTCTCCTTCCGGTGAGGTGATTGATGAATTTGTAATCATAGAAGTAGGTGGCGGAGACGGTTCTGATACGGTCAGCAGAAAGTTGGAGGCGGCCGGAATGGTAGAAGATGCCCAGATGTATGATGACTTTCTTTGTGCCAACGGTTATGATAAAATTCTTCAAACCGGTGTACACGAAATTCCAAGAACGGCGGACTGGGATACTATAGCAGAAATTTTAGCGGGACGAATGTAATTCGTCCCTTTTTTTGATTGACAAGGAAGATTTTTCTTTGTTATGATAGGCATAAATACAAGCAATGCAATTCTTGGAAATCTAAATTCAAATCATTTTTTGTCTTATTTCTACTTGCGATAATGTTTCTGTTATGAATTCTTGCTTATTTCGAAAATTTAGGCAGGAGAATTCAAAGATGTAACAGGAATAGTCTCCTGCCGGGAATGCCCCGGAAAGGAGAATATGGGAATCAAAGATATTACTCAAAAGAATTATTTTACAAATGATAATCGCTTTGCAGAGTTTGTCAATGCAGTATGCTTTCATGGACAAAAGATTATAAAACCTGAGGAACTTATTAGTGTGCCGGAAATTGTGCGAAAGACGGATAAATCAGCAATTCTGGAACGCACATGTGATGTGGTAAAGAAGCAGACGAAAGATGGTTCCATATATGCCATTTACGTTATGGAGAATCAGGATAAAGTTGATTATCGCATGCCGATTCGCGTGATGTTGGAGGAAGGGTTAAACTATGATGCTCAGATAAAACGAATTACAACAAGTAATTTGAAAACGTCTGAATATACGACAGGGGATGAATATTTGTGTGGTTTTCTTAAAACAGACCGATTAACACCGGTATATACCATCGTGGTTTATTGGGGAGATAGAGAATGGGATGGAGCAAAATCATTACGCGAGATGATAGACATTCCTATGGAGGACGAAGAAGTTCGAAAAGAAATGCTTGAGTTGGTACCGGACTATAAGATTAAGGTATTTGACTTGAATAAAGAGACGGATTTTACGGCATTCGGGAGAACGCTTAAAACAGTGTTTGAATTTTATTCTTCAGGAAAAAACAAGAATTTGTTTCGGAATTACATAGATATGCATCGGGATGAAGTAGAGGCCTTGGATGAAGAGAGTAAATTTTTTCTTGCAACCTTACTTGGAAAGAAGCGTTTGGCAAAGGAGTTATTAAAGGAGAATCAGAAGGAGGATAATAGCATGTGTAAGGCAATAGACGATTTAATTGAAGACAGAGCGAAGGAATTAAGTGAAGAATACGAGATTATTATAGCCGCATTACAAAAAGAATTGGAAGAGCATAAGAAACAGAAGGCAAAAAGTATGTTGGAAATTGAACAGTTAAAAGCCCGACTTGATGCACTTGTGTAAGATAAAATATGTAAATAAGTTTGATAATGGTAGATTTCTAACTAATAATTGTTCATTTGTATTGACATCCGCAATATATATATATATAATGTTTTTCACTAAAATTTTATTTGTGAAAGCGAGGAATACAAATGAAGAAAATATTGGTGATGATGATTGTTGCAGTCTTGAGTATAGTCTTGTTGACCGGATGTGGCAATAATTCAGGAAATATCAATGACAACGGTAGTTCAGATAGTGTGGAAGAAAATACAGGAAGTATTGCGGAAGATACATCTATGGCTACTGAAGCGGCTACGTTAGATGGTGAAAACTCTGTTGCTTCAGAAGAAGAGTCTGAACCGGTAGAAGAAACCGTTATGCATTCGGCAGAAGAAGTTATGGAACATACTGATGCTTTGATTGAGGAATATACATATAATAATCCGGAGCACATCAAAGCCTTGGTGATTGCGGCTAATTTGGATTATATAACAGAAGAGGATCTGAATACAATATTGACAACTTATGGATATACAATGGAAGAATTGGGTGTTTTGTATGATGAGTGTATACTGGATAATGGAAACGCTAACATAACCTCTTTTGATTATTATCAAGGTAATATTGAATCACTTCCGGAAGATAAAGATTATGAAAATAGAATAAGCATAAATAAGATTATGTTAAATTCTGAAGATGCGAATTTGGCTCAATGGTATGATTCATTGTTGTATGGACTGTCACAAGCGAAGAGTAATAATCAACAATGTGAAGAGTTTGTAGAACGAATACAAAATTGTAGTAATGAAATGTCTTATGCTGAGAGAACAATGTATAGTTATTCCTGCGGAATATATGCACATTCTTTAATATACACCGATTATCTGGAAAGTCCTTATACATATTACATAAACTCTAATTTATAATTTTTTCATGGCACAGAAATCCCCTCCCCTTGTGTCCTATATAAAAAATACATTCTGTCAAGAAAAAATACTTGACAGAGTTTTTGCTTTGGTGTATGATTAGCAAGGTTGTGGGATAATTGTGCCCAAAAAGTCTTGAAAATCAAGGCATTTTAGAAATGATTATATATTACTTAGGTATATATCAACCGCAACAGGGAGAATGCTCATGGAAAAAATCGTGGAAAGAGGTATGTTATACGACTTTTATGGTGAACTTTTAACAGAACACCAGAAGGCTGTGTATGAAGAAGCGGTTTTGAATGATATGTCTTTGAGTGAGATTGCAGAGCAGTATGAAATCAGCCGGCAGGGTGTACATGATTTGTTGAAACGCTGCGATAAGATTTTAAGTGATTATGAGAATAAACTTCATTTGATAGAGAAGTTTATGAAAATAAAGGGCAGTGCCGCTGAGATTCATAAGGTACTGGATGAAATGGATAATTTGGAAGATTTGGAGCAGATAAAATGCAAATGCGATGAAATCCGCGGTCGCTCCAATGAGATTTTAGAGGAGTTATAGAAGATGGCTTTTGAAAGTTTAACCGATAAACTTCAAAATGTATTCAAAGGCTTACGTAAAAAAGGTCGTCTTACGGAAGAGGACGTAAAGAAAGCCTTAAAAGAAGTAAAAATGGCACTTCTGGAAGCCGATGTATCGTTTCGTGTCGTTAAACAGTTTATGAAGGCTGTGGAAGAGCGTGCGGTTGGTGAAGAAGTTTTAAACGGTTTGAATCCCGGTCAGATGGTAATCAAGATTGTAAACGAAGAAATGATTGCCTTAATGGGAAGCGAAACCACAGAGATTGCCTTACAACCCGGTAAAGCAGTAACCGTTATTATGATGTGTGGTCTGCAGGGTGCCGGTAAAACAACAACTACTGCAAAAATTGCCGGAAAGATGAAACTAAAAGGTAAGAAGTCGTTGTTGGTAGCTTGTGACGTATATCGTCCTGCTGCTATCAAGCAGTTGCAGTTAAATGCCGAGAATCAGGGTGTTGATTTCTTCTCTATGGGAGACGGCCACAGTCCTGTAAATATAGCCAAAGCGGCGATTGAACATGCCAATAAGAATGGTCATAACATTGTAATCCTGGATACTGCGGGTCGTCTGCATGTAGACAGCGATATGATGGAAGAATTGAAGGCTATCAAAGCCAATGTAGAGGTTCATCAAACGATTTTGGTTGTGGATGCCATGACCGGTCAGGATGCCGTAAATGTAGCAACTGAGTTTAATGAACAGATTGGTGTAGACGGAGTCATTCTTTCCAAGATGGACGGTGACGCACGAGGTGGTGCGGCATTGTCAGTCAGAGCCGTAACCGGTAAGCCGATTTTATATGTCGGTATGGGCGAGAAACTTTCCGATTTGGAACAGTTTTATCCGGACCGAATGGCGAACAGAATTCTCGGAATGGGTGATGTGCTTACCTTAATTGAGAAGGCACAGGAAAACATCGACATTGACGAAGATAAAGAGAAAGAAATGATGTCCCGTATGAAAAAGGGCAAGTTTGATTTCAACGATTATCTGGAGTCAATGAAGCAGATGCGAAAGATGGGTGGTCTTTCCGCTATTTTAGGAATGATGCCCGGCATGGGAGTATCAGCAGCGGATTTAGAAGGTCAGATTGATGAGAAGCAGATGGCAAGGATGGAAGCCATTGTTTTATCAATGACACCGCAGGAGAGAGCGAATCCGAAGATTTTAAATCCTAAGAGAAAACATCGTATTGCGAAGGGCGCAGGTGTGGATATTGCGGTAGTAAACCGTTTTATCAAGCAGTTTGAACAGTCACAGAAAGTGATGAAACAACTTCCCGGTATGATGGGTGGACATGGTAAAAGAGGAAGAATGCGTTTTCCTTTTTAACATAAATTGCAGATTGTGTAAAATTTGCACAGTATGCATTTAAAGGGTTCAAAGAACCCAATAAACAAATAATTTTATAGTTACACATTTGGAGGTAAAGAAAAATGGCAGTAAAAATCAGATTAAGAAGAATGGGATACAAGAGAAACCCTATTTACAGAATCGTTGTAGCAGATTCAAGATCACCCAGAGATGGTAAGTGCATCGAGGAAATCGGAACATACAACCCTAACACAGATCCCAGTGAATTCAAGGTAAATGAAGAACTTGCAAAGAAGTGGCTTGCTAACGGTGCTCAGCCTACAGAAGTTGTTGCTAAGATTTTCAAACTTGCAGGTATTGAGAAATAAGACTTCTCATAACACTTTTGGAGGTGGATTATGAAGGAATTAGTAGAGGTAATTGCAAAAGCTCTCGTTGATAATCCCGATGAAGTAACCGTTGAAGAGAAAGTGGAGGGAAAGAATGTAAAACTGGAACTTCACGTTGCACCTTCCGATATGGGTAAGGTAATCGGTAAGCAGGGACGTATTGCAAAAGCAATCCGTTGCGTTGTAAAAGCAGCATCTACCAAGGATGATTTGAGAGTTGACGTAGATATTATTTAATAAAAAATGGCGGTATCCGTAAGGGTACCGCTTTTTTATTATCGCTTATTTGTATAAAATGCCAAAGACAATTGTAAAACGATTTTTAGTACTTTCATATATTTACCACAACTTCAGTTTATGATAAAATGTACGGGTATATTATTTAACAGAAAGAGGAACTTCATGAATTTAACCAAAGTCAAAAATATATGCAAAATCGGATTGTGTATGGCTTTATCCATACTTGTGTTATCGGGGTCCGTTGCAGTAAAAGCTCAAGGAACCGATGTCTTTCCTTCGGGACTTACCGTGGCAGAAACAGAAAAGGTTTTAGAACAACTGCTTTACAGTGAATTGCATGAGAATACCATCACTGTGACAGGCGGTTCTGTTCGTATTTCAACAGGAGAAGAATGCGTCTATGCAGAGGATTTCGGACATGCCAATTTGGCTGACGGGATTAAAACAGATGAAAATACCGTATTTGAATGGGGAAAAGTATCATACCTTCTTGTGTGGGTCAGTGTATTGCAGTTAACGGAGCAGGGATTGATTGATTTGAATGCGGATGTTACCGAATATTTACCGGAAGGAAAATTAAAAGAAGAATTAAGTTCCGAAACCGGTATTACCATGTCGCATTTAATGAATTATTCCACAGGATATCATGACAGTTTTTCGGAAAAAATCGTGCCGGAAGGAAGTGCATATACAAATTTGGAGGAGACATTGACTACCAATTTGCCGGAACAGAATTATGCGCCGGGCAATGTGGTTGCCGCATCAGATTGGTCAACCGCTCTTGCTGCATATATTGTGGAATATGTGTCCGGAATGAGTTATGCGGATTACGTAAAACAGAATATATTTATTCCTTTGGGAATGGAGCATACTGCGTTATTGCCGGATTTGTCGGATAACGAAGCGGTAAAGGAAGCGCGTAAAGAGGTATGTTCTTATCAGAATAATGTGGCTCTTGTAAATAACTTTTATCATATTCCGTTGTATCCGGCAGGAATGGTAACCGGAACGGCGGATGATTTGCATACCTTTGCCAATGCCTTATTGGTTCAGGATGAATCTTCCGAACTTTTTGAGAAAAAAGAGACTGCAGAGTCTTTGTTTGAGACAACCTGCTTTTATGCCGGAACGGAAGAAGCGCGTATTGCAAACGGTATGTTTGTTTATCGTTTAGGAGTACCGGTTTACGGAATAAACGGTGTGTCACCTACGCAGACTGCATTGGTGTATATGGATCCTGAGAGTCAAACCTGTCTTACTTATATGTGCAATGAATACAATGAGACCAATTTGAGCAAAACCATTAGTGAAGCAGTTTTTGGTGCTCCGGAAATAACGAAAGATGAGAATGTATCCGGACTCAGGGTATATGAAGGTGTGTATGTGGCAGGGAATTCCGTAATGGACGGAAAGGCGACTTTTAACGGTTTTATGTCTGCGCTGTTTCTGACATTGAATGATAATAAGCAGTTGGTTATGCCGATGTTAGGCAAATTACCGATGTTTGATATTGTGGATGAAAGTCATGTAATGCTTACGGACGGCAGTTTGGGTAATATCTATGCATATCCGGACGGAACGACTGTGATTATGATGCCGACAACGGATTATGTGTCATATTCTGCTTTTACGTATTGGCTTCAGGTTATTATTTTGATTGCAATGTTGTGCGGATATTTTTATTCGTCGCTGGTGGTCTTAATTGCGATATTTGGTTTTATTCTTCGTAAAATCAACAAAACGAAGTCAGAAGAGAGTAAATTCCGAAAATATCACTATATTCAGTGCTTAAATGTTACTATTTTCAGTTTGGTTTTTGCTTTTATGGTATTAATGCTTATGTCGGGAGCACCATTGGCATCCATTAAATCGACGGCCATGATGTATTGGCTCGGAAGCGTAATGTCGTTGATTTATATGTTGTTTTTCTGGACTTCCGGTCGCAAGGAAATGGTTTCCAAACGTTCGAAAGTACTGTATTGGACAACCGCGGTATTTGCGGTGATAACAGTTGCTTTTGCATTAGTATTCGGATTGATTTTCTAAAAAGTGTTTACGATAAAGGACAAACAGATGCAGGGCAATCGCTGGATTGCCTGTGAGAGAAAGGATTGTCAGATGGAAGAATTTTTACAGATAGGTGTCATTTCATCTACTCATGGTATTAAGGGTGAGGTAAAAGTGTATCCTACCACGGATGATGTGAACCGTTTTAAAAAGTTAAAAGAAGTGTATTTGTATACCGGAAAGGAACATTTAATCCTGCATCCGGAATCCGTTAAATTTTTTAAACAGTTTGTGATTATAAAATTTAAGGAATATAGCAATATTAATGAAATTGAACAGTTCCGGAATAAGAGCCTGTTGGTGGACCGTGAAAATGCAGTGGAATTGCGTAAAAATGAGTATTTTATTGCGGATTTAATCGGTTTGAAAGTGATGACGGATGAAGAGAAGCAGTTAGGGATTCTCAAAGATGTTTTGCAGACCGGGGCTAATGATGTTTACATTGTGGAAACGGAAGAGGGTAAGGAAGTACTTTTACCGGCAATCAAAGAGTGTGTTTTGAACGTGGACATTGAAGGCGGCGAAATTCTGGTTCACATTATGCCGGGATTGCTGGATTAACATATGTTTTGGTAAAAGTAATCCTTAAATTAGGATATTATATTATCAAATATAAATAACGAATGTAAATAATATTTGAGGAACAGATTATGAAATTTCACATACTGACCATATTTCCGGAAATGATAGAGCAGGGATTAAATAACAGTATCATAAAAAGGGCTGCTGAGGCAGGTCACTTATCCATCCACGCAGTGAATATACGTGATTATACTTTGGATAAGCACAATAAGGTGGATGATTATCCTTATGGAGGCGGAGCCGGTATGCTGATGCAGGCACAACCGGTCTATGATGCATATAAGGCCTTGGTAAAAGAGCATGAAGAGGCAGGAAAAGCCACGCCGCGAGTTGTTTTTATGACGCCGCAGGGGAAGACGTTTCGGCAGGAGATTGCCCAGGAATTGGCGAAAGAAGAAGAATTGATTTTTCTTTGCGGCCATTATGAGGGAATCGACGAACGTGTACTGGAAGAGATTGTAACAGATGAAATATCCATCGGTGATTATGTTTTAACCGGAGGAGAGTTGCCGGCCATGGTGGTGATTGATACTGTGGCAAGGCTGATTCCCGGAGTTCTGAATAATGGCGAATCTGCCAACGATGAATCGTTTGCCGGAAATCTTTTAGAATACCCGCAGTATACCAGACCGGAAGTCTGGCACGAGAAGTCGGTGCCGGAAATTTTGTTAAGCGGACATCATGCCAATATTGCCAAATGGCGTTTGGAGCAGTCCGTGGAGCGGACAAGGGTGAAAAGACTTGACTTGTATGAGAAATATATGGAGGAGTTAGAGGCTTATTTAAGAGAACATCCGCCCAAAAAGAAACGCAGGAAAAAGAAAACAGTGACGGAAAATTTATCAAACGGTAACAATACCGCAGAGGAATAGAGTTTCAATCAAGGAGCAAAAAATGATTGCTGCAGATGGTTTGTGTAAAGTTTTTGTGAGAAATATCGCAAAGAAAAAGGGAATGAAAAGAAACAGTGCTACCAAAGAAGAGTTTTATGCGGTGGACCATGTGAGTTTTGAGGCAAAACCGGGGGAAATACTCGGACTTTTGGGACCGAACGGTGCCGGAAAGACTACTGTTCTTCGTATGCTTGGTAATCTTATGACACCTACGGAAGGTGAAGTGAAACTGGTAGATTTGGCAGGAGATGAAGTGACCTCTGTCATTGAGAAAAAACAGAAAATCGGTTATTTGTCCGGTAATACCAAGTTATACCAGCGATTAAGCACCAGGGAACTGTTGCGGGTGTTTGGAGATATTTATGGCATCGACAAAGAGACTTGTGAAACCCGTATCAATGAAATTTTTCAGGTGTTGGACATGGAAAGTTTCGGCGATAACCGTATTGAGAAGTTGTCTACGGGGCAGACGCAGCGTGCCAATATTGCCAGATGTCTGATTCATAATCCGGAAGTATATATTTTTGATGAGCCTACGTTGGGACTGGATATCATCAGCATTGAAGCCATCGTTTCTTTTATGAAAAAAGAAAAAGAGAAGGGGAAAACCGTATTGTATTCCACCCATTATATGGAAGAAGCACAGTATCTGTGCGATCGTATTGTGATGATGTATCAAGGTAAGGTCATTGCTATGGGTACGCCCCAGGAACTGATGGAAGCAACCAACACAGACAATTTGCGTGATACGTTCCGCAGTATTATCAAAGAGGAGGAAGCGTAAGATGAGCAAGAAGACGATTTTTTCTCTTTATAAAAAAGAAATGTTGGATATCTTTCGGGATAAGAAGACGGTGTTGATTATGATACTTGTGCCATTGTTTCTTTATCCGGGAATGATGCTTGCTACGATGCTTGTTATGAATGGTATTACACAGGATAGTATGGATAAAACCTATACGGTTGCCATCGTGGAAAGCAGTGAGAGTGAAGGGATATCGCAATTATTATTAAACGAAGAAGATGAGCACGAATATTCTTTTGATATCAAGGGATATGAGACACGGCAAGGTGCGCAGGATGCATTGTCTGCCAAAGAAGCAGATGCTTTTGTTGATACAAAAATAACGGATGACGGAAGGGTATGTTATGAAATCGGATATTTTTCGGCTTCCACGGATTCCGTAAATGCTGCAGATTATGTGGATGAAATATTAGATGATTACAGAGACTTGATGCGTAATGAAATTTTAGCGGAAGAATTTGGAGATTATGATTCAGTTTTAAATCCTATAGTTGTCAGTAATATAGACGTGGCAACGGCAGAAGAATCGGCAGGTTCAGCCATCGGTTTTATTATTCCGTTTATGTTGATCACGAGTATTTTTATGGGGGCAATTTACCCGGCTATTGACGTGACGGCAGGCGAGAGAGAACGCGGCACACTGGAAACATTGATGATATTACCGGTAAAAAATTCTGAAATGATGTTCTCAAAATTTATGGCAGTTTCCACCGTTGCAGTTTTTACAGCATTGTTAAATCTTTTGTCCATATTTTGTGTGGGAATGTATATGTATGATTCCGTGCAGATGGTAGAAGATGCGTACGGGCAGATGAATTTGTTGCAGTTTTTGCCTTCGGTACTGGTGTTGTTGGTTTGTATTCCGATTTTTGCCATGTTTTTATCGGCGGTGTGTTTGTGTGTATGTATTTTTGCTAAAAGTTTCAAAGAAGCAAATAACTACAGTACACCGGTGCTTTTGGTATTTATGTTTGCTTCTATGACGGGGATGCTGCCGAATGTAACACTTACTCCTAAAACGGCGTTGCTTCCAATCATAAATGTAACCCTGTTTATAAAATCCATATTCGAGTTACACTTTGACTGGCAAAGCATTTTTCTGGTATTTATATCCACGATTTTGTATACGTTTTTGGCAGTGATTGTAATGTCGAAATTGTTTTCCAGTGAAGATGTATTATTCGGAGAAGGATTTCGGGGCGTCAAATTATTGGAAAAACGCTCTAATATGAAAGAAAAGCAGATGCCGGGCATCGGAGATGTGATTTTAATGTTTGGGTTTATGCTGCTTTTAATGATTTATTTGAGTTCGGCATTGGTTTTTCGTCTGGGAATATGGGGAACCGGAGTTGTGCAACTTTTAATTTTGGCGGTTCCGGTCATTTATGCCTGGTATATGAAAGCGGATTTTAAGAAGTTATTTTCTCTTCGTGTTCCGGGGATAAAATACATTCCGGCCGGAATATGTATGTGGATTGGAATCTGGTTGGTGGAACAGGTTGTTTTGTTGCTTTTGGCAGAATGGTTTCCTTCTCTTTTAGAAACTTCAGAAAGTTTAAATCTTGCCATAATGGATTGCGGATTTGTATCAGCCTTTCTGGTGGTAGGAATTAGTCCTGCGATAGCAGAAGAGTTTGCTTTCCGGGGATTTTTGTTCGGAACCTTGAAAGAGAAACGGAATCCATGGATTGCCATTGTGATATCAGCCGTTTTGTTTGGTGCGTATCATATGAATATGCTTCAGTTTATAGGCGGTTTTATGATGGGAATTGGTATTGCATATGTAGTATTCCGTTCCGGTAGTATCTGGGTGGGATGTATGATGCATTTTATTAATAACGGATTGTCCGTGATATTCCAATACTATCCGAATATTTTGCAAAGGATTCCGATTCTTGGGAAAGAGAGTTTGGAAACTGCGGATATGATTTTACTTGCAGTTGCGGGAACTATTTTTATAATAATCGGACTGATGATAATGAAAATAAAAGTAAAGTCGAAGAAAAGAGATTCGTAATGAATCTCTTTTTTTATATATAAAAATATATTAATAATTAATTTTTTTTTGATCTGTTCGGTTCAAAAGATAGTCTACCGAAACCTGATGAAAGTCCGCAATTTTACACAACACTTCTGGCGTAAGGGTTCTTTCTCCACATTCATAACGACTGTAGGAGCGTTGTGTTACTCCTAAATAATCCGCCATATCCTGTTGTCTTATGTCTTTATCTTCACGTAAGTCACGTATCCGATGATATATCATGAAAATACCTCAAAATACCTACTAACAACTATATATTAATTATACTATAGACCACAACGGACTATGAGCGTTTAGACCAAAACGGTCTATTGACAGATAGACCAAATTGGTCTAAAATCTATTATATGTGAAAAGTGTGTGTTTTCACCGAAAATAAAGGGAAACAGATGGGGTTTATTTATGAATATTTCAATCGCAATCGTAGACAAAGACAAAGATTATGTTGCCAGATTAGTAGAAGTATTACAGGAATACGAAGATTTGAACGTTTCTGTATTTACAAACGTTGATTTGTTGGAAGAAACATTGTTAACAAAGAAGATTGATGTTGTATTGTTTGATCCGGATGTCAGCGATTCGAAGATTTCGCTTTTGAATGCAAAAATGTGGATTTGTCTCTATAGTGACGAAGCAAGAAATACTTCTTATTATACAGACTGTGAAAAGGTAATTAAGTACCAGAGAATCAGTAAAATTTATAAGGAAGTTATTAAAGCATATGCTGATAAAGTCGGAAGTTGGGTTGATTTTGACCGTTCGCAGAATACAAAGATTATCGGTGTGTATTCACCTATCGGCGGCAGTGGTAAAACAACCGTTGCTTTTTCGCTTGCCAGCAAGTTTTCTTCTTTTGGAAAGAAGGTTTTGTATTTGAGTTTGGAGCAGTTGGATGCATCCGGACTTTTGAATCCCCGTACGGAAGAGGAAGATGGTATTACACAGTTGTTTGAGGCGATTGGTGAAAATATTAATTTTGAATTGAAGTTAAAAGGCATTACGAAAAAAGGGTTTAATGATATTTATTACGTAGAAGGTTTTGAGCGTATTATCGACTACAATACCATTACCTCGGATGAGATGAAAGAAGTTATCGAACGAATTAAGAAGAGCGGAAGTTTTGACATTATTATTCTTGATATGGGAAGTGCATTGGATTCATTGTGTGAAGTATGCCTTGAGATTTCTGATAGTTTGGTATTGGTGGAAAAGGCAGGTGAAATTGCGGCAAAGAAGATAGAGATGTTTGCTACTCAGGTGTTTGTAAGAGAGTGGATGGGCAAGATGTTTAAGGTTTGCAATTTTATGGAGAACAATGCGATTTTAAGCAATCGTTTGGATGTGCCGAATATAGGTAATATTCCGAACTTCGGAACACAGACTTTTAAGAATGTAATACAAATGATTACAAACAAAGATGTAATGAATGTAAACACTATTTTGAAGTAATGTTTACGTAGGGATAAAAGGGAAAAAGTACGGGGACGAAAAAATGAATAATAACAATAATTATTTCATGAGTGAAGTCGGTGTTTTGAAGGACGTTATTCAGAATGCCAGCAGATTAAGAGATTATACCAGTGAAGAACTGGATGAATTGATTGCTCAGAAAATCAAAGAAAGAATTAACTGGGCAAGAGAAAATGACAGTGATTTATACCAGTACTATCTGGGAATGTCTTTTAAAGACAAAAATACACTGAAATTTACAATTACAGAAACGGTAGAAGGTCTTGGTATTCTTGGTAAAATCATTACTGACCCGGACATTACCGAAGTTATGATTAACGGATATGATACCATTTTCGTGGAAAAAGCAGGTAAACTTATGCGCCTTGAAGAACATTTCCAGGATGATGAGGAATTGATCCGTATCGTTCAAAAGTTTGTTAATAAAATGGACAGAAGCATTGATGCGAGTAACCCTATCGTGGATGCGCGATTGGAAGACGGTTCCCGTGTGAATGTTGTATTTCCGCCGGTAGCCTTGAACGGAGCTACCGTAACAATTCGAAGATTCCCCAAAAATCCAATGACAATTGAAAAGTTGCTGGAGTACAAATCCATTACGCCTGAGGTGGCTGACTTTTTGCAAAAAGTTGTTTCCTCCAGACATAATGTGTTTGTTGCCGGCGGTACCGGTAGTGGTAAAACGACTTTCCTGAATGCGTTATCTAATTTTATTCAGCCTTGGGAACGTGTTATTACCATTGAGGACTCTGCTGAACTCCAGATTAAAAATGTACCGAACCTTGTTCGAATGGAAACAAAGAAGGCTAATTCCAAAGAGGCAACGGAAATCACCATTCGTGATTTGATTAAGTCATCTTTGCGTATGAGACCTGACCGTATTGTTGTCGGTGAGGTTCGTGGTGAAGAGGCATTGGATATGCTTCAGGCTATGAATACCGGACATGACGGCAGTTTGTCCACCGGTCATGCAAACTCTGCAGAAGCAATGCTTAGCCGTTTGGAAACCATGGTTTTGACCGGAAGTGCCGATTTGCCGTTGGAAGCAATTCGAATGCAGATTGCGTCTGCGGTTGATTACATCATTCATTTGTCCCGTTTGCGTGACTTCTCCAGAAAATGTATGGAAATCACGGAAGTAGTCGGATATGAAGACGGAAAAATCATATTAAATCCTATTTATAAGTTTGAAGAAGACGAGCACACTTCCTTAAAAAAAGTGTCCGGAAAACTGCTTAGAACGGGAAATCCGATTAAGAATCAGGAGAAGTTTATTTTAGCAGGTATCTACGAGTTTATGGAGGACGAAAATGCCGGAAAATAGAGACAAAGTCAGGATTAATTATTATGAATGTAATATGACCAAAGGCGAGCATATGTTGGCGTATTTGGTGTTTGTGATTGCCATTGCGGTGATTTTATACGTGTATTATAAATCCATTATTGTGGCATTGATTGGAGGAATTATCATTGCAATTCCGCAGGAAAAAATATATGCAAAATCCGCAACGAAGAAGAGACAGAACAAGTTAAGAATGCAGTTTAATCAGTTCCTGGAAATCATATCCATTTCCGTAAGCGGTGGTAGCGGTCGATCCATGGAGAATGCAGTACATGATTCTTTGCGCGAATTGAAAATGATGTTTAATGAGAGAGCGGATATTGTCCGTGAAGTTGAATTGATTGTTTCGGATTATGAACGTGCCGGAATTCCTATGAAGGACGGATTCGCAGAATTGGGAAGAAGAAGTGAAATTGATGATATTATGAATTTTGCCATTATTTACGGCACGATTGAAGGTAAAACCAGTGACTTTGGTTATATCATTAGCCAGACCCATGAAATCATCAAAGATAAAGCAGAAATCACCATGGAAATTGAAACCACTATTTCCGGTGCAAAATCAGAAGCCTACGTTATGTTAGTGTTACCGTTGATTATTGTATTGGCTATGACCAGTATGGGTGGTGATCTGATGGGATCATTATATACTACGGCTTTAGGTCGCCTTGCAGCTACCGTGGGCGTTGTGTGTACATTTGCTTCATACATTATTTCCACGAAGGCAACAGAGATTGATATCTAGGAGGAAGAGAACATGGTGTTATTATTGGTACTCTTTGTAGCGGTTCTGATTATATTTTTTGTGATTGAAGTCGGCAAAGACAATCGTGCAGGTGCGGCAGAGGTGGTTATTGCCAAAGCATGGAACAATCGTTTTTTACGACAGGACGTTGAAACTCAAAAAGAAATTTATTTAAGAAAAAATGAAAAATATCATGAGGACAGCGAAAAGAAAGTTCTCAAGAAAGTAAAAGAATGGGACAAACAGATTGCAGGTTATCAGAAAAAAGAAAGTGAATATCTTTCCGGTCGTAGTTTTTCCATTGAAGATGTAATTTCACTGTTTGGATACCAACTTCTGGTTGACTTCAAGGTAAATGCGGACAGTGAAATGTTTCGTAATCTTGTCAGTTGTTGTGAACATGCGGGATATTTGGAATTGGAAAGAGGGCAGGAAACCGGCGGAAAGAAAAATTCCTTTATTTATGCCTATTATCTGATTGCATCTATGGTTTCTTATACTTTTGTAGGCGTATTGCTTGGAATTATTATGTCCATGGTTATGATTTGTGCGGGGGCTGAAATGTCAGTCGTTATGATATTGGGGGTTGGAACTTTTATCGGAATGTTCCTGATTGGATACCTTCCTTTTGATGGTTTGCAGAATCGCGCTAAGAAGCGCCAGGAGAGCATTGACCGCGACTTCCCTAATGTTATTTCGCAGATTGCATTGCTGGTAATGGCAGGTATGAACATTGTCAAAGCAATGGAACAAACTGCATACGGTGATGATTCAGTTATTTATCTGGAATTACAAAAAACCATGAAAGAAATTAACCAGTCGGTATCAGTGGAAGCAGCCCTTTCTCATTTGCAGCAGAGATGCAGTAATAAGTTCTTGGATAAAATGGTTTCGGTTGTTAGTAAGAGTTTTTCAGCCGGTAACGCAAATTTGGCAGATAACTTACGAACCATCAATGCGGAATCTTGGCTGGAGAAGAAACATTCTGCAAGACGTATGGGTGAGACTATACAGAATAAATTGTTTGTACCTACCATGCTTATGTTTGGAGGTATTTTAGTTGTTGTTATAGTACCTGCGATTTCAAGTTTTAACATGTAACCGCCGGTTCATATAAAAATACGAAAGGAGGAAAGAATATGAATTTTATTAATTCTATGGTTCTCGGAGCAAAGGTAAGAATGCTGAAGGCAAAGGAAGCGTTGAAGAACGTGATGACAGAGGAGAAAGGTGTTTCCAACATCGTTGCAACCGTTCTTATTATTATCGTTGCGATTGCGTTAGTAGCATTGCTTTGGGGTTTGCTTGAAGATTGGATTGTAGAGGTTGTATGGCCAGAACTTCTTGATTTTGGACCCGCGTAGAGAGGCAGTTTTGCTAAAAAAGACACTTATTTGAGTGTTTGAAGATTTATTAAATTTGGTTCAATAGGAAAGAGAATTTACAAAAGAAGGGACAGTACATGAAAAAGACTAAAATGAAAAATCAAAAAGGTTCTGTAGAAGTGGAAGCTACGCTGTTATTTCCATTGGCAATTTTATGCGTGGTTTTTCTGTTGTATCTGTCCCTTCTGATGTTCCAAAAAGCAAATTTACAGGCCAGTTTAGAGACTGCCCTGGTTTATTATAAAAGTACCTTGACAGATACTTATGTGGTTCCAAACAATGAATTGGATTTTACGAGTGCAGATACTTCTACGATTGCAGCTGGTAATTCTTACAGTGCAACAGAACCGTTAAATCCCTACCGAGGAACGTTTGGCGGCGGTTATAATTTTGAGGCACATTTTGATGATTATTTTGATTCCATAGCAGGAACTATGTTTTTTAATGATGACATTGAGTTAACCATTACACATAATCCTGGTCTGATTACACAACAGTTGCTTGTAACTGCAACACAGAGGGTAGATATTCCGCTGAGTCTGACCCTTATTGGATTGGATGAAGATGGTTACGAAATTACGGCGTCTGCCAAAGTAAATGTAGTGAATCACGATGCAATGATTCGCAATGTGGATTATGCAATTGATCTTGTGGAGGATACGCAACTCGGAAAGATTGCAGCAGATTTTGCGGGTGAAATCGCAGCAGGATATCAGAAAGTAAAAGATTTTTTAGGCGCTGAATAAGCGTTAACTGACAATTCGTAGAGCAGAGGGGTTGTATGATGATATTTAGAAGAAAAGACAGAGGCCTTATTACCGTGTTCGTAACATTGATACTGGTACCGGTTATTGTTTGTACCGGTACAATGGTGGACTTTGCACGTATGAGACTATATAGTTCACAGGCTGCCATGACAGCAGACATATACGGGGAGACTCTTTTAAGTGAATATGACCATACCTTAAAAGAATTGTACGGATTGTTTGCCCTGACGCAGAATGAAGATGCAAAAACTGCGATTGTAGAGATTGCAGAGCAATATGCGAAGTACTCTTTTAATCCTAATGGAGAAGGAGAAGAAATAGGCGGATGGATGCCGTATAAAGATGCTAACGTTACTATGACGTATTTAGCAATTGAAGGTTCTTCTTTGGCAAATAATAATGTACTTTCTACCCAGATAAATGATTTTATGAAATTCCGTGTGGTGGAAATGGTAATAGGGGAATTGGATTTTCTGGACGTATTGACCCAGATGGATTCGTATGCGGCAGATATGAATGCAGTTAGCGAACGTTCCAAGGTATCAGAAACCAGTTCCAATACAATGGAAAAAGTAGGCGAGTATTTTGAGGTGCTTGCTACCATCAATGATTATCCGGACTACAAAGATGGAAGAGAGGCGGCGCTTCAGACTTATGCGCTTCAGATGAATATGCTCATTGATTCAGATGATTACGCAGATTACCTTGCATACCTTGCTTTGAGCGATGCGGAAAGAAATCAGATTGAAGATGCACATGATGCCAAAGTCGAAGCGGAAGCAAACGGAGAAACCGTAGAACCGGAGGTGTCTGCATTAGCAGATAAATATTTTGATGTGGACGGATACAAGGAAGAAATTAAAACCGAATTGGATGCACTTGATAAATCTATGGAAGACAGCCGTTACGCCATTAAGTTCGGCGAAGTATCCGCTAAATTGGATGATTTGAGTAGGATTTGCAACGAGTTGGATGGTTTGTTTGACGAAATCGAGAAAGAAGTTGAAGCGGTACACCGTGAGGCTGAAAATTGTAATGTTGAGAGTTTAAAGCAGGAAATGCTGGATGAAATCAGTGATCTGGAAGATGTTCTTGAAAAAAAAGACCTTTTCCGCGGTGTGTTGAATTTGTTAAAGGAGAATCAGAACGGAACAAAGGATGCAAATAATAAAACAGAGTGGGAGGACACGCTGAAAACACTCAATACAGCCAAAGACAATATCATCGACGGTGATGATCCGGGATGTGAACTTTCGGCAGTAAGCGATAGCATATCATTTGAATGGTATGATTACTCCACAGAAAGTCAGGAATATAAGGAATTTCATGATTATGTGGAAAATTCTGCCGGTTCTGCAGACCAGGAAGGCGGCGAAGATATTGCCGATAAGGTCACCGATAAGGTAGATGAACTTATGGGTAAACATGATATAACAGAAGATGAAGATAAAGACTATGATAAAATTCCGGATTCTGATAGACCGAGAGATATTACGTCAGGGTTAGCGTCGCAATTAGAGATTTCTTCTGATGGCGGTGATGTGCCGGATCTTTTGGAGTGTCTGACCGGAGGAAATGCCTTGGCAAGTCTTGGAAAAAGCCTTGTATCCAAATTTATGTTAACCTCTTATGATTTCGGTATGTTTTCCAGTCGTGTTACGGGAATCGAGCCGCCGGATGACAGTACTTCGGCTACGGGTGGAGATACGGATGTGAATGCAGGAGATTCCTCTGTAACGTCGTCTGTTCCTACCGTAGATCCTTCCACAGTGGACCCTTCTGCAGGTTCTGCTTCCGGGGAAGGAGATTCGGAAGAAAATGACGATTATGTGGAAGAAAGTCTGACCGGATATGAACTGTGCAAAGAGAATAACTATCTCTATGGCGCAGAACTGGAATATCTTATTGGCGGACATAATTCATCGAAGGAAAATTTAAATCATACCAGAAATATTATTCTGGGCATTCGTACCTCAATGAATTTTATATCGACTTATACGATCAAAGAAATAAATGATCCGATTAAGGCCATTGCTGAGGCTGCGAAAGCGGCGGCAAGTGCGGTGCCCTATGTTGGTGTGATTTTGGGACCGCTTGCTTATGTTGCAGTTAGTGGGGCATTGCGTCTTTTGGTTGCAACATTGGAATCCTACGCGGACTGGGAACTTTTGAAACAGAGGGAAGCGGTTATCTTTTTCAAGACAGATATACAGGACTTGTCTATGGATGATGCCCTATTGGGAAGCGTGTTGAATCAGTGTAACAGTTCTATGGGAAGCAGTAGTGCGGATGAGGTGGAAATTAATAATTCTTCCGGTTCTTCCGGCAATAAAACGGAATTTAAACTAAGTTATGAGGATTATATGTTTATCATTATGGTCTTTATGAGTCAAAACACCTTGCTGGATCGTACTGCTAATTTAGTTACATTAAATGTAAATCAGTATAATTATGTAAATGGTGATGATTATGATCCATCCAAAGATTTGACAACATTGGATTTCCAGATGCAGGATACGAGAACGGCAGTGAATTGTACCTGTGAAGTGGAGATGGGCTTTATGGTTCTTCCGGAAGGCTTGGTGAATAAATTCCTGGATAGTTCTGAGGCAAGTGATATGCGTCAACAGGTGGAAGACAGTACATATGGTTATTCTGTAATACGAGGTTATTAGGAAGGAACAGGCATGAATAAAAAAAGAGAAAAAAAAGAATGCGGTATGATTACCGTGGAAACGGTGCT
This sequence comes from Lachnospiraceae bacterium, assembly GCA_017473115.1. Classification (GTDB taxonomy): domain Bacteria; phylum Bacillota; class Clostridia; order Lachnospirales; family Lachnospiraceae; genus UBA3766. The sequence continues at coordinate 62,478 of JAFUNC010000014.1, read as the reverse complement.
GAGTCTTTTTCCGTTTATGCTTTTGATATTGGGGCTTATTTCTTTTATTAATATTTTTATGGTTCACAATAAAATACAATATGCCATGTTTCAGACCGGGAGTGAACTTGCAGCGTATACATATTTGTATCATGCGTTTGGTGTAAGAGACGCAGACTTGGAATCGCAGCAGGATATTCAAAATGAGACGACGGAGTTACGACAGACAATTGATGATACCGCTGTGTTTTTGGAAAAATTTGATTCGTTGGAAGGCAGCGTGAGTTCTTTTGGTTCCGGAGGCTTGGGAGAAATTGATGCTGAATTGGAAAACATTATGCAACAGGGCGGTGACACCTTAACTGCGGCAAAGCAAGCAATTAATTCCGGTGCAGTATTAGTGAGCGATCCTCAGGATTTGATGCGTAACCTTATTTTTTTCGGATTCGGACAAGCAAAGGATGGGTTAAAAAGTTTATTGATAAGTCAGGCGGCGTCTCAGATGATTCCCAATTATTTGGAATCAACGTTTTCTCCCACCAATCCGCAAACAGCAGATGAATATCTGGAACATATGGGAGTTGTCGGTGGTGTAGACGGTCTTGATTTTAGTCGGAGTCAGATTTTTTCGGATGAAAACTGCAGTATGATTGACATTGTTGTGGAATACAAACTGGAAATTTTCTGGTTCAAACTTTTTTTGGAAGATCCGACGATTACTGTGGTACAGCGATGTGCGGTACCGGCGTGGTTGGACGGAGACCGGGAATATTATATGAAAGATAATTAAGGGGAAGATATGACAGATATTGTTATTTTGATTGCAATGATTCTTGGAATTCCGCTTTTGTATTTTTTAATTCTGCAGTGGTATAAGGAAGATTTTGATCAGGAAAAAAATAAAACAAGAAAATTACTTCGCAGTTGGCAGGAAATTGTGGTAATGCTTCTTGCGGAAGGTGCATTGGTAAAGACATGGTTTGATTATATCCATGGCAAAGAAAGTGCCTTAATGTTTGCACTTTTGTATACGGTTCTTGTAATCATGACCATTTTATGTATGGCGGATTATTGGGAGTGTATTGTTCCGAATAAAATTTTATTGTTATTGATTTTGGTTGGTTTGATTGAATTTGCAGTACAGGGAATCCGGAACTTACAGGGTTTGCTTAGTATTATTCCTGCTGTTATTCTTGGTTTTTTGTTTTGTGCCATTACGTTTGGCATTGCATACATTGTCAGCAAAGGAAGTTTAGGCGCCGGAGATGTAAAACTTGCCATATTACTTGGAATTTTTTTGACAGGTGAATATGTGGTAGGAACTGTTTTTTACGGAAGTTTGTTGAGTGCCGGATTTTCCATTGTTCAGATGTTAAGGAAAAAGTTAAATCGCAAAGATGAAATACCGTTCGTTCCTTTTTTGTATATGGGACTGATTATTATTTATTTAGTGGGGTAATGTAAACTATGGCGAAGAAAACAAATATTGTAAAAAAAGCAAAAGGGAATCTTAATCTATTACTCATTCTTTTGCTGATTATTTGTGTGTTGTGTGCGCTTATGATTCTGACATCCAACGATGCAGAGAAAGAACAGAATGCATTGATAGAAGAGGCGCAGGAGTTTTTGGAAGAGAAGTTATATATCCGTGCAGTGGAAAATTATCTTGTTGCATTGGATGATTATGATACCAAAAGGAATCCGGAACTTGAGACAGAACTTCTTGCAATCTACAAGGAAGCCGGTATGATGGGCGATTATTACTCTATGATTGAAGACAGAATCGATGATAAAGTCGCTTCGGAAGAAGAGGTAGTTGTACTTTACAATATGCACGTTGAGAGTGGCAATTATCATAATGCTATTAAAGTGATTAACAATAGCCTGGTATATATTGAGAGTAAAGAGTTACAAAGACTGAAAGAAGAAATCTGTTATGAATACAGAGACAGGGATGTGAATTTGACAGAAATGATACAACCGGCATCGGATTGGTTGATTCCTACCTTTGATGGTAATAAGTGGGGCTATGTTTTCAGTGACGGTAATTTGATGCTTGCAAATATCTACGATGATGCAACTCGTTTCTGTGAAGGATATGCAGTAGTAAAACTGGACGGAGTCTATACAAGAATTGATGAAAACGGATACTGGTGTGCAGTAGATAAAGCAAATTTAGATGATGTAACGGATATCTCAACACAGGCAATTGTTGGTGTAAAAGGTAATCAGTATTATTTATATTCATTGGATTTTGAATTATTAACGGAGGAATCCTATGATTGCGTCTATCTGAACGATAATGGTGTTTATTGTGTTCAAAAAGGCGGTAAATGGGCATTGTTGGATGAAGATTTAGAACAGATTACAGAGTATGAGTTTACGGATGTGGTATTAAACAGCCGCGGACAGGTGTTTACCGGAAAATATGCTGTAGTAAAAGATGAGAGCGGATATTACTTTATTAAATCAAACGGTAACGCGGTAACGGATGTTAGATTTGCAGAGGCAAAAGGCTATGAAGGCGGCTTGATTGCAGTTGCAGATTCCGGAGGAAAATGGGGATTTGCAGATATTGACGGTAATACGGTAATTGAGTATCAGTATACGGATGCCTATTCATTTTCAAGTGGTCTGGGAGCAATAAATGACGCTGGTGAATGGGGATATGTGAACCAGTTTAATAAGATTGTAATTGAGGCAAATTATCAAGAAGCATATCCTTTTGTAGGAAAATCTGCATTGGTAAAAAATGAGATGGGAATTTATCAGATTCTGACATTAAGATTTTATGATTATTTATAAACAAATGAGAGGTATAGAAGATGCTGAATGATGTAGTAATTGCGAATAAAACTTATGCCAAAATGAATATTTCGGCAAATGCACAATTGGATAATATTGCAATCAATGTAATCAGACAGGATATTCCTGACTTTATTCTTCCCATGAAGATGATTAATATTGATGGCGAAACGGAAATCAGATACGAACTGGGGGACGGAACCAGATTGACTTATTTGCCGGAAGTAATGTCCAAAAAGGATTTTATGATTTTGATGGAAAATATGCTTCGTCCTTTTAAGACCTGTAACGATTGGTTTTTAGATTATCACAAGTTTTATCTTGATAAAAATTACATTATTGTGGGAAGAAATAACTCCGGTGTCAGATATATTTACATTCCGGATGATGAGCATGCCAATTCGGAAGAAGAAGTTTTGGAATTTTTCAGAGATTTTCTGTTAAGCATTAATTTAACAGATGATCAGGTTTATATTATGAATCTTTATCGATTGTTAAGAGAGAAGAATGCATCTTTGCTTAACGTGTTGGATTACTTGGTTCATGATACGGTAGACAGTAATATTGCGGCGGCTGGCATGAATCAGAATGTTGCTCCGGTTATGCAACAACGCAATATGGCACCTACACCGGCACCCGCACCTATGCAGGCGCCCCCGCCTGTAAAACAGCAGGCTCCTACACCGGCACCTGTGCCGAAAACATTTGGAAAACAGGCTGCAAAAAGTGCACCCCCGAAGGCTGCGCAGGCTCCTGCGCCCGCACCGGCTCCTGCAATGCCACAGGTTTCTCAAGGGGCGGAATTTGGCAAATCGGATATGCAGGGTGCTTTGATTAGCAATTTATTCGGCGAAGCAGATGACGCTCCTGTGAAAAAGCAGGCACAGCCTAAAGCGGCACCGGCTCCGAAGGAGAAAAGTAATAAAGGCGGATTGTTTGGTGGTTTGTTCGGAAGCGGTAAAGCAAATGCACCTCAGCAGCAACCCGTACAGCAGGTTCCCATGCAGAATCCCGGAATGGCACAGGTTCCTCCTATGCCGGCAGTACAAAATCCCGGAATGATGCAGGTTCAGAATATGCCTGCACCCTTCTTTGAAACAGAAGATGTTACTTGTATCGGTGGAATGGAAGAACCGGTTCAGGACGGAAACTTGATTTCCATGCAGTTGGAAGAAGACAGAGGATATCAGTTCCCGAAGTATGTGGAAATTGATTTATCCAAAGGATATGCAACCGTTGGACGTTTTGACAAAGCAGGAAATCCTCAGGCAGATTTTAACTTTGAAGCATCTCTTTCTTTTGTCAGCAGAAGACATTTTAGAATTGAAAAAGCAGGCGATGCATATAAGATTGTTGATTTGGGCTCAGGAAACGGCACAATGTTAAACAGTCAGGTGCTTGTACCGAATATGCCTTATCCTATGAAACGTGGTGACAGAATTACGATTTCTAAGAATCATAAAGTTACATACAGAGTGTGTTAAAAAGAGAGGATTAATTTTTACATGAATCTGACAATAGGATGTGTAACAGACAAAGGAAATTACAGAGAAAAGAATCAGGATGGAATTATTTGCAGACGATGCCAGGTAGGGGAACACCTTCTGGCATTAGCCTGTGTCAGTGACGGAATTGGAAGTTTTAGTCAAAGCGAGATTGCTTCTGCCATGATGGTAAGTGGTGTGGCGTCCTGGTTTGACAGTATTCTGAAGTATTTTCCTGCGGTTATGGGAGCAAAAGAAGTTGTAGACGATTTGGAAGCCACATTACAGGAATTAAATGAATTGATTTATGAAGGCCGTACCGAAAGAAATCTGGAAATCGGATGTACCTTGTCTTTGATTTTAATCATCGACTGGGAATACCATATTTTTCACGTGGGAGACAGCCGTATCTATTGTCTTCGGGATACTTTGTTCCAGTTGACGCAGGATGAAGTGATTTTAAAACAAATCAACGGCAAAGAAAAGAAATTACTTGCCAACTATATCGGAAAAAATCGACAGATGCATGTAAGTCATCAATGCGGGCACGTAAACCGTGCGGATATGTTTTTACTTGGAACGGATGGTGTATGCAGTAATTTGAATTACGAAAATGTTACCGGCGTTTTATCCTTTGTAAGCAGTGATGAAGAAGTGGAAGTTTTATGTCGGAATCTGATTAATATGGTTTTGGCAATGGGCGAAAGAGATAACGTATCCTGTGCCATAGTACAGGTAATGTAAGAGGAACTGAAATGTTACTTTTAATCAGTAGTGAAATGATATTATACAGCGGAATTGCTTTGATGGTGTGCGCTATCATCCTGGCAATTTTTTGTGCGGTTTTGTTTTCGCTAACCGGGAAAAAAATCCGTAAGAAATTAATGGCTGAGTATGGAGAGAACCGACTCAAAGTCAAGAAAAGTAAGGGGGAATAAAAGATGCCCCATATTATTGCAGGAATTTATGAAATTCAGGAGCAGATTGGTGCCGGTGGTGGCGGAGTTGTTTACATCGGACGTCATTTGCGACTAAATAAACAGGTTGTTTTAAAAGCAGATAAACGTACATTATCCGTCGGGACGGAAAAACTTCGTCGCGAAGTGGATATGTTAAAAGATTTGAGCCATCGATATATTCCGCAGGTGTACGACTTTGTACAGGAAGACGGTGTTGTATATACCGTAATGGATTACATTGAGGGTGAAAGTCTTGATAAAAGGCTTGCAAGGAATGAAATTCCCACGCAGCCGGAATTAATCAAGTGGTCTTGTCAGTTGTTGGAAGCATTGGCTTATTTGCACAGCAGACCGCCTTACGGTATATTACATGGTGATATCAAGCCGGCGAATATTATGATTCGTCCGAACGGAGATATTTGTCTGATTGACTTTAACATTGCCCTTTCTTTAGGAGAGGATGGAGCCGTTAAAGTAGGATTCAGTCGAGGATATGCTTCTCCGGAACATTACAGTGCAGATTATCTCTATGACAATAAATCAGCGGCCGTTGGTGTGGCAAATACATCGTCGTCAAATGCTGTGGCCGATGACGACCGCACAATGGTGGATGATGAAGATAAGACGGTAGTGGATGATGATAAAACAGTGGTTGAGTCAAAGCCGTTCAACTCGGTGGTAACGCCTTCTACCGTGGGTAGTATCACAAGAAGTCGTCCGGGTATTTTGTTGGATTCACGTTCCGATATTTATAGTCTGGGTGCAACATTGTATCATTTGATTTCCGGAAAAAGACCTGCGCAGGATGCCAAAGAAGTAGTAAAACTCGGAAAAGAAGTGTGCAGCCCTGCGGTTTCGGATATTATACGGAAAGCAATGGCGGTAGAGACTAAGGATCGCTATCAGTCTGCGGAAGATATGCTGAATGCATTTCTTCAATTACATAAAAATGATAAACGAATTATAAGACATAAAAGACGAATGGTTGTTGCCGGTGTTCTGCTGTCTGCGCTGTTTCTTGCAGGCGGTGCGCTTACTTTTATAGGATTAAAGCAACTGGAGCAAAAACAGAGTGCCCTTGCTTTGGCAGAGTATTCCGCAAACGCACTAAGCGAAGGAGATGTTGCACTGGCAATTGAACAGGCGATGGAGGCTATCCCCGGGGGAAAGAGTATTTTAGATGCCCCTGTGACTGCACAGGCACAAAAGGCTTTGACAGATGCTTTGGGTGTGTATCGGTTATCAGATAGTTTTCAGGCAATGAATAAAATGGAATTGCCTTCCGCACCATTTGATGTGGTAATATCGCCTACTGAAAAATATATTGCTGCGGTATATGCTTATGAAGTTGCAGTTTTTACATTGCCTGATTGTGAACAAATCGTAACACTTCCGATTCAGCAGTCCGCTTTGTCAGATGTGATATTTGTCGGAGAAGACAAGATGGTATATGCCGGTAAGGATGGCGTTGCTTTGTATGATTTGGGAACCGGACAGGCGGTATGGACCAAGGACGTGGCAACTACTTTATCACTATCAGCAGATGAAAAAATCCTTGCAGCGGTTAATAGGGATGCAGACGAAGTGTTCTTTTACAATGTTTCTGACGGAAGTGTTGTATCGCAGAGAGATTTAAACGGTATGCATATGAGTGTTGCCGCTAATGATATTTTTGCAGATCCGCAAAAGGATGTATTTGCATTAAACAATGACGGAAGTATGCTTGCCATGAGTTTTTCAAATGGCGGGTTGTATTTGTTGGATACAAAGGATGCAAATAATGATTTGATTGTTTATGAAGAATCTGAATATACCCGTTTTAGGGGAGGTTTTCATAATCAGTATTTTGCTTTTTCGGCAGAAAAAAGCGGAGAATCTTTATTTGGTCTTGTGGATTCTGAAACAGTTACTTACATTGGCGGATATACATCCAACGATTCTATTTTGGTTTCTGCGGATACCAAAGGGATTTATGTATCCAACGGAAATCTTCTTGTATGTGTAGATACGGATACATTGGAAGAAAAAGAGTTGGCATATACAGATAGTGTTGCAATTAAGGGATTTGCAACGAATGGGAAACACGTTTTGGTTGCTACAGATGACAGTGGTTTTGCATTTTATGACAGCGGAGCAAACTTAATGTCGAAGGAAGAAGCAACACAAAACTGTGATTTTGTTGTTCTTTCGCAACAATATGCCGTGGTAGCAAACCGCAATGAAACAGCAATACGTGTGCTTGCTTTGCAAAATCACAGCGATACGCAACGTTTTGCTTATGACGCTCGCATTCCTCATGAAGAGGCCAGAATCAGTCATGATGAAAAAACGGTTATGTTGTTTGATTATGAGAAATTTTATTTGTATAAAACGGAAGATGGTTCATTGATTACAGAGATGGAAATTCCGGATGCGGCAAATATTTATGACCAGCAATACCGAAAGAGCGATGATGCTTCCTGGCTGGAAGTGATTTGGTATGACGGAACTGTGCGTTGTTACGATGCCGCGGATGGGTCTCTTTTATCGGAAGAGCAAAAAGAAGCACCGTCAAAAGAACTGACCGAGGAATTTGAAACCGATGCATATCGCATTGTTTCGACACTTCATTCGGCACCGGTTGTTTATGACAGAAGCAGCGGAGAAGAAATTGCAACATTGGAAGAAGACGCATATCTGACTTATGTAACGCAAATGGATGGATATATTGTGACGGAATATATCAATACGGCAGGAGAACGGTATGGTCTTTTGTTAAACAATGATTTAGAAACGTTGGCATATCTTCCCGGTTTGTGTGATGTAACCAAGGATTCATTGATTTTTGATTACAGTTCCGGAGATTTGAGAGAGAGTAAGATATATGCGTTGGATGAGTTAATTGAGCTTGGAAATCAGGCTTTAAATTAAATAAATTTTTTATAGTATTAATTTACGAAAGGAGAATGGTGATGAGAGTCATCAAAAGAGGGTTTGCAATATTATTGGCAGTTTTATTGTTAATGCCCGCTATGCCAGTGTCTGCACAAAGTACAGGCGATATCGTGTCTGATGATGTTGAGATTACCAGTGAGGTAGTATCAGAAGATGTAAGTGAAGTGACATCAGAAGACGTAAGCGAAGAGACATCAGAAGATGTAAGCGAAGAAACATCAGAAGATGTAAGCGAAGAAACATCAGAAGATGTAAGTGAAGAGACATCAGAAGATGTAAGTGAAGAGACATCAGAAGATGTAAGCGAAGAAACATCAGAAGATGTAAGCGAAGAAACATCAGAAGATGTAAGTGAAGAGACATCAGAAGATGTAAGTGAAGAAACATCAGAAGATGTAAGTGAAGAAACATCAGAAGATGTAAGCGAAGAAACATCAGAAGATGTAAGCGAAGAGACATCAGAAGATGTAAGTGAAGAGACATCAGAAGATGTAAGTGAAGAAACATCGGAAGATGTAAATGAAGAAGTATCCGAAGAAGCGGAAGAACCGGTTGCGTTAACTGCTCCATTGGAACAAGTTACATATAATACCGGTGATTTTGAGATTTCGGTTGTGGATATGACTTCTTTTGAGAATGGATTTGGTGATATTTATTTTGAAGAAGATGGTAGTTATACTATTTTTTTAACAGAAGCAAATCCGTTCTTCCCCTATGAAGTACAGTTTGAATACAACGGAGAAGTTACAACCGAATGGTTTATGACTCCGGATGACAGTGTTGTGATAGGCGGACATACATTTTATATTTTTGCTGAATTTGATAATACGGTAGTAACCTCTATGACGTTGGATGTTGCAGGCGATAAAGTGGTTGTTTATCCCGAAGCAAAGGAATTTACAAACGATGGCGGTATTTCAACATTTTCCCTTTTACCTTTGGAAGAGAAGTATCTGTATGTTGATTTGACAGGATATTCACCGCTCGAATTGTCTCAGGTATCCATCGATTCTGTTTTTACCGGCGAAAATGCACTTTCTGATACAGACAGTGTGATTTGGCAGTATAAATATGATGATGGAAATTATGCTATTTGTTCTGCAAACGGTAGTATTGATTTAAGTCAATATAGTTCCTATGAGATGATTGTGGGAGATCCTGACCAGCTTGCAGCGGATAATATTCGTTACAATGTATCTGTTTCCAAAACCGGAGATGATGAATGGTTGATTCCTACTGTATATACACAGGATGTTGACGGAAATCGTACTAATATTTCGATTTTGGATTACTATTATTATGCTTCTTCAAACTACAACCGTTTCAATATTGATGTTTCTGAGACCGAAATGGGAGGGTTATATGAGGCTTTCGTTGGGTTTAAAGTGAATACGGAGTTGTTCCCCAGTTTAGAAGGTGCAAATATTAAAGTATTTGAAGGTAAAGATGCTACCGGAAAGGATGTTACTGCACAGTTTTTTGCAACGGATATGAGCCAAAAAGATGCTGGATATGAAGCAAGATTATATTATGTAGATTATTTAACAATGGTTTTATATGATGCAAACAATAATGTAACCGGAAGTATGACGTTCTATATTGATTTGGAGTTGAGCGGAAGTGAATTAAGTTCTTGGATATATAAATTAGATGATGACGGAAATCATGATTATGTTTCCGGCAATTGTAGTAGCCACTATGAAAATGATATTCATCTTTATACATATTCACTGTATTCAGGTTTGAAAGCAGATGATACCTATGCATTGGATTGTACCTATTATGATGAAACAAATACATATAATAATGATATGGTTACTGCGGCATATGTAGGAACCTATGATTCCATTGCGGCAGCAAATGCAGCCGGTGCAACGGATATCAAGGAGAGTTTGCTTGGTAGCGGTTATGAGACGGTATATAAAGAGTATGTTTATTTTACTGTTTTTGTAGGTGCAGACGGTAGCGCAAATCAGGAAGTTTATCACATAGGATGTAAGGTGGAAGAGACTGAAGAGATGCCTTATGGTTCTGGGTTAAATAGTGGTACTGCAGTTACTATCACAGGTCTTAAAGATGCAAATGGTGCTTCTGTCGACAGTTATGTTGTGTCTTATGCAGATGATTCTTATGGTGAACGTAATTTCTATACCATTATGGTGGCTCCCGGTACTGATTTAACGAATCTTGCACTTGTATTTACAACATCAGAAGGTGTGAATCTTTACACCGCAGGAAGCAGTGCACCTGAAAAGAGTGGAGAATCTTATCATGATTTCTCCGGTGGTATGTTGCAGTATACTGCAGCGGCAGAAGATGGCGAAAACTCTATGAATTATTGGGTTCAGATTGTTGAGGCAAAAGAAGGCACAGGTTCTCTGTATATGAACAGTCTTGCAGATGCAGAATCAGAAACCACAGTACAAGATGGTGTGATTTATACAACACGCCAGGTTATGTTGGATGGATATCATAATTATATTCATGATATCTTCCTTGCAAATATGGGAACCGAAGATATTTCATCTCTTTCCGTTACTTTGGAATCCGATGTTGTAGAATTGGATCCGTATTGGACATTAACCGGTAATTATAATTTGGCAGGATTCAGTACTTTGGAAGAAACTACAAATTATGGAGAACTTCCGAATCTTGCAAAGGTTCGACTTCTTGCAAAGGAAGATGCTGCGGACGGAACCGATGTATCCGGTACACTGACATTTAAGTCCGGAGATAAGACCCTTATGGTAGTTACATTAACCGGTACTGTAGGTGACCCCAGTATTGTAACAACAGAAATTCCGGAGTCTGTATTGTATGTTCCTTACGGAACCATGATTCAGAACAGTAATAAGTATAGTTGGAATAAGGTGAGTTACGAATTGGATGGGGGTACATTACCGCTTGGTATGGAAGTAAAACCTAACGGCGAAATCTACGGCGTTCCTTTGGAAACCGGAGAATTTAAGTTTTGGGTTCGTATGACCAATAGTTCTTCATATTTTTCTAATGATTATGTGTACTACACAATGGTTGTAAAAGATAACACGGATGCCAACGTTGATGCAGAAACAGACGAAGGATACGACTTAACAGAACGTATTACTTACGTTAGTATTACTGCAGACGCAAGCGGTTCCCAGCGCCTTGTATCCCAGGGTGAACATGCTCAGTTTGTGGATATTTATTTGGATGGTGTAAAACTTGAAAAAGGAACTGATTATACAACAGAATCAGGTAGTACGATTATTACCATTATGACACAGACTTTAATTGAAGGCGGTGCAGATTCTGTAGGTACACATACTTTGGGTATTGAGTTCCGTACAGAAGATACCAATACATTAAAGTGTGCGGCTCAGAACTTTACAATAACAGAGACTGAAGAAGATGCATCAGAAGGCGGAGCAGTTGAGGAAGGCGGAGATACATCCGAAGATTCCGGCGAACAAGATGATTCATCATCATCTTCATCATCTTCCAGTTCAGCAAGCAATGGTGCAGGAAGTTTGGCAGATGTAAGCAAAACTGTTGTTACACCTACTCAGTACACGATCCAGTCCGGTGATACCTTATGGAAAATAGCACAGAAATTCTATGGTTCCGGAGATTTGTGGACTAAGGTTTTTGCAGACAATGCAGGTGTTATTTCTGATCCGAATAAGATTTATGTAGGTCAGGTTATTTTGATTTATGGTAACGGAGCAGATAACAATGCAAGTAATACTGCATCAAACTTAAATTATGATGGTACAACATATACAGTCGTAAGCGGTGACTCTTTATGGAAAATCGCAAATAAAGTATATGGCAACGGAAGAAGATGGAATGATATTTATGAATTAAACAAAGATATCATTTCTTCACCGGAAAAGATTTATGTCGGACAGGTTATTCGTATTCCGGAATAACATAAAATGAGTCTTTAATGATTGAAGTGCAAAAGCCGTATATATCATACAGGGATATATACGGCTTTTGATTAGGGAGAGACAACTCTAAAGGAGTTAAAAAAATGAAAACCAATACAAACATTCCTCAAAATCTATTAGAATTGGATGCTTATCAAATCTATGACAGCATCGGTGCCGGCGGCGGAGGAACCATATTTCTTGCGTTCCATAAGCGTTTGCAGAAGCAAGTAGTCATAAAAAAAATACATGAACAAATTTCGGACAAGGTTGATCAGCGTACAGAAGTAGATATTCTCAAAAACCTGCATCATCCGTATCTTCCGCAGGTATTTGACTATTTTGTGGTGGATGGTGTCGGATATACCGTAATGGATTTTATACAGGGAGAATCTTTGGGTCAAAAACTGAAGCAGGGTATGCGTTTCAAAGAAGCAAGGATTCTTAAATACAGCAGGCAACTTTGTGAGGCCGTGGATTATCTTCATTCTCAGGCTGTGCCTATTATTCATGGTGATATTAAGCCGGATAACATTATGATTACGCCGGAAGATAATATTTGTTTGATTGATTTTAATATTTCCGGTGTTTTTAAAGACGGAAAAGCAGTGACCAACGGTTTTTCCAAGGGATACAGTGCACCGGAACAATATGAGGAATATCAGCGTTGGTTGACACTGGTTCGTGGCGGACAGGCAGGCGCTGCGCACGATGGTAAAAAGAATGTTCCCATAAAATATACAGATGATGATAAAACGGAAGTATTGGATGCATACGAAGATGACGATAAAACGGAAGTATTGGATGCATACGCAGACGATGATAAGACGGAGGTATTAGAAGCATACGCAGACGATGATAAGACGGAAGTTTTGGAAGCATACACAGATGATGATAAAACCGAGGTTTTACAAACAGAAAGTTCGGTTCCTTCCGGCGCAAATACGAATGCTGCGAAGCCTAAATTGGAGATAACCATCGATAAACGTTCGGATGTATACAGTATCGGTGCAACCATGTTTCATTTGTGTTGCGGTGCCCGTATTGATAAATGCGACAAGGCAGTTTTAAAAGCAGGAACCAGCGAAGGTCTTGTATACATTTTAAATCGGGCATTGCAAAATGAACCGTCCAAACGATATAAAAGTGCAGGCGAGATGTTGCAGGCACTTCAGTCCATTCATAAGCAGGATAAACGTTATCGTCGTATGATTGCAGTACAGAATATGGTAAGGATATTGTTGGTACTTTTGGCAATCGGCGGTGTTTTTATGATCAATATCGGACGTATGGTGCTGGAGGAAGAACGGGAAAGTTGTTATGCGGCATATATAACGGATATGGATGCAGCACGCGTGGAAAATAATGCGGACGCATTTCAGACACAGTATGAAGAGGCGTTGGCATTGTTTCCGGAACGATTGGACGCTTATTACCAGAAAACTTTGTATTTGTACGAACAGAAAAAGTATGAAGAAGCCATTACATACATTGAAAACGATGTGCTCAGCGTAGCAGGTGCATATGAAACCAAAGAAATTGCGGATGTATATTATATTCTCGGGAATTCTTATTTTGAACTGGGATATTATACAGAGGCCGAAAATGCTTTGGCTACTGCGATTAAGTACAATGGTGAGAATGCGGCATTTTACGTGGACAGAGCCATTTCTCTTGCACGTCTCGGTAAAACATCAGAAGCAGATGCATCCTTGCAAAGCGCAGAAGCATTGGGAATTGAAGATGATATGTTGTATCTTGTGCAAGGCGAGATTGATTTGGCTCTTGATCATAAAGAAAATGCCATTACCAATTTCAAAGCATGCATTGCGGCAACGGATGATGATTATGTAAAACTTCGTTCTTATATTATGTTAAGCAATGCGTATCAGAAAGGGGAATCTACTCAGACAAATGTGGATGAAAATCTGGCCTTTTTAGATACTGCGTTGCAGGAATTGCCGATGGATTATCACCTTTTACTTTTGGAAGAACAGGTAAAAATTTGTATAGCAGCCTCTGCTGCCTATGAGGATGTCAAATACGAAGACAAAGCCATAGAAGTATTGAATAAAGTTGTAAATATGGGGTGGGGTACTTTTACAACCTATAATAATCTGGTGATTCTTTATCAGAAGAAGGGCGATTTGGAAAATGCATTGTCTTGTCTTCAAAAGATGAGTGCGGATTATCCGGATAATTATAATGTGGCCAAACGTTTCGCTTTTCTTGAAATTGAAATTCAGGGTGAAAAGGAAGAAACTGACCGGGATTACAGTACTTTTCTTTCATATTATGAACAGGCCAAAACTTTGTACGAAGAACAGGCTGTTGAAAACAAAACGGATGCGGAAATGCAGTTGTTAGACAATGCTTATCAGCAACTTATAGACGGAAACTGGATTAAATAAAGGGGAAAACTATGTTTACAGGACAGATAATGATTTATGCCGGCATTGGAATGGTTGCGGTTTCGCTGCTTTTGTTATTGATTCTGACCATTGTATTCCGAACCGGAAGAAAGAAACTAAAGAATAAAATTTACAGTGAATATCAGGAAGATTAAGACACATAAAAGGACAACAAAACGTGGATGATTCAAAAATTCTTATGCTTAAACTGATTACCCGTTTGGTGATTTTGCTTGCCTATTACATTATGGGCGCCTATGCCACCACGGATATATTGCGACTGCTAAAAGGGAGCACCTTGTCTGTCAATGCACCGGATTGTTATTGTCCGATATGCGGACATAAAATCGCATTGATTCATCAGGTGCCCATTGTTGCATATTTTTTTAATAAAAAAGCCTGCCCCTATTGTAAAAGTTACATCCCTGTTTCAGAGATTTTTCTGGAAAGTTTTTTGTTTGGAGGGTCGACGGTGATTTGTTTGCTTTTTCAATTCGGATGGCTTGCCTATCTAATCAATTTGCTTTTATATGAGGGCACAAAGATAACGCTTTTACTAAAAAAAGGTTGTAGGGAAGAGGACTTTAGAAGAAATCTGTTCCGGTCTGTGGGTAATAACGTAGTATTGTTTGGCATGATTGCTTTTTTGTTTTTGTTACGAATGATTGTTGATATGTACAAAGGATAAATCTTGGGGGTAAAAGAATGAAAGGAAATGGGAGCGGTAAAAAAAGCAGAATTTTTCATTTTGTGTTGGGGACAGTATTTTTTGTGTTGATTATTTTGGTGGTATTGCAGTGTTTCGATATTTTTGACGAATCTTTGATTGATTTTATGGATATGTTTGATTCGCATATGAGATAAAAGGTTGGGAGCAAAGTGTATGAGTAAAGACGGAATGCAGGAACAGGTCGTTGTAAAAAAGAAGAATAAAATAGTTTTGTTTGCAGGTATTTTAGGAGTATTGCTTTTGGTTATACTGGGAGTGGTAATTACACCGCACATTATTTCTGCCAATAAGGAGCGTAAGATAAATGAACAACTGGAGTCGGCGCAGCACTTTTTGGATGATTTAGATTACGAGCAGGCCATCGCATCCTATGAAGCAGCAATTGAAATCGACCCCATGAGCGCAGATGCTTACCTTGGATTGGCTGCAGCATATATGAGTGCCGGTAATTATGAGAAGGCAATGGAGATACTGAATTTAGGCTATGAAAAGACCGAAAATGAGGTACTGCTTACCCAACTGCAGGTTTTTGAAGAGGCTATGGCATTTTCGGGCGGAGCGGATGGACAAGCAGATGGTATGGTATCAGGAGATGTGAACGTTGAAAGCAATTTACCTAAAGTGCCGGAGACCGAAATTGATGGTGTGATTCATTTACCATATTATGAGTATGATTTGACAGATCAAAGCAAAGTGTTTTTTGATACATTAATTGATTTATTTGAAGAAAGTGCTTATGAGGAAGCTGTTGAAGTGTTTACTGTCGAGTCGGTTAATAAAGTAGTTCAATCAATAGGAGATGGTTATGAAGTAACTGTACGTATAGTATATGACAATAAAAAAATATATATAGATGCGGGTGTGGACGAAGCATATATGCTAATTGTTCCAATAGATAGTGGAATGGGATATGGGTTAAGAAGACGAACTAATGAATATCAGAATATAGATACATATTTATATGGATATTGTTCAAACGGACAATTTAATGGTACTTATACGTGTTATGAAAAATCAATCTCTGCAGGTAATGAGACTATCAGACAAACGCAAGGGCTTGTATCAAATGGCTTGTTAAATGGTGAATCGAAGATTCATTATGATTACGAAACGGGTGGTTTTGCGCATGTATTTAATTATAACAATGGATATTTGGTATATTCAGATTTTAATGTAAGTGAAGGTTCTTACATAACTTATGTTAAAGGAAAAATAATTCATGATGATGGACGGGAAGTTAATTTTGTTGATTCATTTATGGCAGATGATGTTGAACAGATCGAATACCAATTAAATAGTAGTATGCATTCAATTATTTATCCTCTTACAGGGATGGTACATGTTATAGAACAAAACGCTGAAATAAAATATTTATATTGGTAACATTACAGAATAATACATTACATCGTACGGAGTGAGTATATGGAAGATAAAAATACTGAATTAATTAAAAATGAAAATGTTCCTAAAGTGAAAAAGAAGAAAAATATGCTTTTGCCAATTATCTTAGGAAGTATTATTATCTTGGCTATTATGATTGGTATCTTAATGCCTGTAATTGCGAAAAGCAATACAGAGAAAAAATACCATGAACAGTTGGATTTGGGAAACAAGTATCTGAGTGAATTAGACTATGAGCAGGCCATTGCATCCTATGAAGCGGCGATTTTAATTAATCCTAAAGGAACGGATGCATATCTTGGTTTGGCATCTGTATATGAAGGGTTGGAAGATTATGAAACAGTGCTGGATGTTTTGCATGAAGGATTGGAAATGACAGGTGCTGAAATTTTTACACAAGAGATTGCCCGTGTGGAAGAATTATTGGAGTTGCAAAGACAGGCACAGGAGGAAGTGATTGAAGAAAACGAGGTTGTAGAACTTGTGCCGGTGGTTCCGTCATGTGTCATTGACAATGTATATCATCCTGCATATTACGAATTTGAGTTTTCGGACGAGCAGAAAGAATATTTGGATCATATCATCGGATGTTTGATGACGGAAGGTTATGTAGAGGCTGTTCAGTTGCTGAATAGTGAACAAATTGAAAGTATATGTGCAGTCGAAGGAAATCCGTTATATTTTGCGGTTGCGGAACAGAAATCGATTAATTTTATTTATAACAATATGAAAGTATATATGCGAACATCTCCGTATGGAAATATGATGTTGGTTATGCCGATTGCGGATGGTGTTGGATATGGAGTGCAGAGTGGTGATTATATAGGGATGTCATATATGTACGGAAGTTGTACAAATGGATTATTTAACGGAGAGTTTACTTGTGTTGCAGATATTAATCGTGGAGAATACTATGAAACTTGCGAAATAAAAGGAACCTTGGTGAATGGTTTATTAGATGGTGAACTTTCCAGAAAATTCAGTAATTATACGGAGTTAACTACCTTTTCGGCAGGACATGTGAATTATTGGAATCTAAAAGAGACTGAAAACGGAGAACCTTCATACAGCGATACAAACATAGTTTATGATAACGGATATGTATCGGAAGTTACATGCGTTTCACATAATGAAACGATAGAAGAAACAGCGAAATGGCTGGAGGAGTCATTACATACATTCGAACATGAATTAAGCAGAAATATATATGTATTATCCAATGATGGACAATATCACATAAGTTGGTAAGTTGATGTTTTATAGTAATTGAAAGGGAAAAAGAGTATGAAATGTGAAAAATGCGGCACCAATCATAATGACGAAGTAAAATTCTGCAGTAAGTGTGGCAGTGAACTTCAAAACAGTGCGGATGAGCAGCCTACAACGGAATCGGAGAGTAAACCGGAAACTGCTGTAAAAGAAGAATCAGAGACGAAACCTGAAACCGCTGTGAAGGAAGAATCGAAGTCTTCATCGGAATCCAAGAGCAAAGAATCTCCGAAGGCAAATTCCAAGGCTAAAAAAGATGTGGTTGTGGAAAAAAAGCAAATAAGCGGATGGTTTTGGGTGGTTGGAGTAATTGTGATAGTCGTAATATTGGCATTGGGAACATTATTTATTTCCAGTGAGGGGGCCAATAGAGTAGAGATGTACCGTCATCTTTTGCATGGTGACCGATTCTTGGAAGAACTTGATTATGAACAGGCAATTATGGCATATGAAGAAGCAATTAGTATTGCACCGAGAAAACCGGAACCCTATATCGCTTTGGCGGAAGTGTATATTGAGATGGGTGAATATGACGAGGCTATCAGAGTTTTACAAGAAGGTATCAAAGAGACTCATTCATCCAGATTGGAAAATTATTATGCGGAACTTATGGATGAATTGCGTGGTTTTGTCGGAGTAGTATATTCATCCGATGCAGATTTTGATGATGGAAACAATAGGCCGATTGAGGGTGTACAGGTTGTAATTACGGGCACGGATAATAAAGCGGTATATACGGATTTGAATGGAGAATATGTCATTGATCATCTGACGACAGGGACATATACACTTACATTTACGGCTGACGGATATATCAGTTATATGACAGAAATTACATTGGGAGATGAACGATGCAATATCGATGCCGTGCTTGAACCGGATACATATTCCACGATGCAGGGAAGTATTACAATTGCGGATGAAGATACGAATTACGGAAATAATGTTCCGCTCTCCGGCGCACAAATTCATTTGAAAAAATTAACAGGGACAAGTCCCTATGAAGGTTCAACGACGACGGATGCAAACGGAGAATATGTATTTGAAAACCTTATGGTGGGAATGTATGAATTAACCGTTGAAAAAGAAGGATACCAGACAACCAGACAGAATGTTGCAGTATATGCAGGTCAGGAAATTTGTTATAACACAATGCTGGAAATTTTCCCGGTGGGATGGGAAGGCCAGGGAACTGCTTCGGGTATTGTTTATGATGCGGTTACCGGTTATGGTGTTGAAGGATTGACATTGAATATCAGATCCGGGATTAACCAACTTGACGGAGAAATCGTGAATTCTGTTACGACGAATTTTGATGGAACTTATGTGACACCGGAGTTACAAAGCGGAAATTATACGATTGAAATTCTGGATGAGCGTGAGTATGCCGCAGAAAAGTATCTGAGTAATGTTATAAATATAAAAGTATTGGGAAATATGGACATTCCCAATCAGGACGGTGTGGTTAGTACAACTATGTTGTCCGGACAGGTTCGAATTGTTTTAAACTGGGGTGAAAACCCGCAGGATTTGGATTCTCATTTATGGTGTTCTTTGGACAGCGGTGATATGGGACATGTGTATTATTCGAATTCATATTTTTATATCGATGAAATGAGAATTGCAGACCTTGATCTTGATGATACGGATTCGTATGGTCCGGAGACAACTACCATATATACGCCGGATGCCGGAATTTATACATTTGGTGTACATAACTTTTCCGGTGATTATGAGGAAGGTTTGATGAATTCAGGCGCAACGGTTTCGGTATATTTAGAAAATAGTGCGGCACCCGCTTACGTATTTAATGTGCCTGCAGAGTCAGGATATTATTGGGAAGTATTTAGTTATGACAGTACGTCACAAACTCTTACGCCGATAAACCGTGTTGATTTTTATTATGATTCTGCGGGATATGATGAAGGATATAACGAGCCCTATTATGAAGAGGATTATTATAATGACGGCTTCGATAATTCAACATATTATGAGGAAGAATACTATGAAGAGGAATACTACGAAGACGAATATTATGAAGAATACTAGGGAGTTTAGACTTCAAAGTTGTATCTGATTTGAATTTCTTTGTTAATTAGGCTGGCGGTATTTTTATTTCTAATAGTGCATGAAAGGATGAAGAGAGGCGGATAGTATGGATTTTGAAGAAATTGAAAATAAGATTAACGAATCTGATGATGAGATAAGTACTGAGAAGAAAAATAAAATCAGCTATGATACGAAGAGAAAGATTTTTAAGTATATATTATTTTCTGTGCTTGTTTTTGGAATATTATATGTAGTTTGGCATTATTTGAGTATATGGATAGAAAGTCTAATTGTTTACTGATAATCATACATAATTTTTATTTTCAAAGGAAAATGAGTGAATGATATACAGATGGAGGATTTTCATGGAGAATCATTTTGAAGAAGATGATAATATGGAGAACAGTGCGGAATGCGCTCCGAAAACAACAAATAAAAACCTTTGGTATGTGCTTTTAATTTTAATATTTTTATTCGTTATACTATTAAATTTATATATAGTTGTAAACATTTTACCATGGTTTACTTTTTTAAAGGACCCATATTTACCATGGCGTGATCCGGCGCATATGCCATAGTTATATTTGTGATGAAGAAAAAATGCGGCAATACAAATAGAGGCAAAAGTTTTTGTGATAGGCTCAGACTATGGAATATTCGGAGAACATGTATGCTATTAAAATTTAGTCATATTATTTATCGATAAAATTCGATTAATAATATTAAAACTATGCGAGGTAAATGACATGAAAAAAACAGAAGATAAAGTAGTAAAAAAGAAAAAAATATGGCCAATTATGGTAGGTGTAGGAGCGGTCGTATTCCTTGCGGTTCTTGCAACCGTTGTTGTGTTTGTTTTAGGCAAAGGTGGTAGTCGGGAATTAAAGGAACAGTTGGATTTAGGTGAGAAATATTTAAATGAACTTGACTATGAGCAGGCAATTGCATCTTATGAGATGGCGATAGAAATTGATCCGAAAAGTGAAGATGCATATATTGGATTAGCAACTGTTTATGAGGCTATGGAAGAATATCAAAAGGCATATGATATTTTAGCCGGAGCATATGAGAAAACCGATGCAAATGCGATTAAAAAGGCAATTGAAAAGTATACAGACAGATTAAATGAAAAAGGAATTGATATTATAACAGAAGAAGATGCAATTGTTACAAGCACTATGATTGACAACGTGAAACATCCTGCATACTATGAGTATGAATTAACGGACGAAGACAAATCATACTTGGATAATATTATTCGTTTGCTCACTGCTTCTGAGTACGGACAGGCAGTGGCAGCTTTAGATTATGAAGAGTCATTAGCAATTACAAGCCATTCCAATAAGGCTTCATCCAATAACAGCATTCAGATGATTAATTTTGTCTATTCAAATTATAAAATCTTCTTAAAAGTAAGAGAAGACGCAATTACAATGATTATCTGTCCGTTGCAAGCCGGATTAGGATATGCTCTTCAACGCGGAGGTGGTGTGCAGGATTCTTACTTGTATGGAGATTGTTCGGAAGGGTATTTTAATGGCGAGTTCTTTTGTCACGCAAATTACAGCAATCAAATGGGCGAGTATTCGAAGGAGTTTACAGGAACAGCGGTAAACGGAATGTTAGATGGAATATTAACTGAAAATAATGCTGATTATAGTTGTACGATTACATATTCTATGGGGCATTTGGTTTACAATGATTTAAAAGATGCAGGCGGTACACAAGTATCATATTGTGTTGGTGACAGAACCTATTCAGATGGTACTGTGAAGGAAAATATTTATATACGAATGGATACCACGGTCAATGACGTAAAAGAGCAGTTGGACAGCCGTTTAAATACGATTGAAGAGCCATTGGCATATTTCGGTTATATGATGGCGGATGATGGAACATTTAATTGTCTGTGGTAATTGATAAAATATAAGCAAAGTGAGAATATAGGGATTGTGATACAAAAAGTACTTGCATTTCCCATAGTTTTATGTTAGATTATATCTGTTGCGAAGTAAAGAGATGGTCCGCTGCTACCAATTTCGGTATCAAGAACGTCCGATGAAAAGAAGGAGGCTTATACAATGAGCGAAATTATTAAAGAGATCGAGCAGGCACAGTTAAAGGCTGAAGTTCCTGCATTCAACGTTGGTGATACCGTAAGAGTACACGGTAAAATCAAGGAAGGTAACCGCGAAAGAATTCAGGTTTTCGAAGGTACCGTATTAAAGATTCAGGGCGGTAGCAACCGTCAGACTTTCACAGTTAGAAAGTTCTCTAACGGTGTTGGTGTAGAAAAGACATGGCCTATGCACTCACCTAACGTAGAAAAGGTAGAAGTTGTTCGTGAAGGTAAAGTAAGAAGAGCAAAACTTAACTACTTAAGAGACCGCGTTGGTAAGAAGGCTAAAGTTAAAGAAAAAATCAGATAATATGACTTTTTGGAGCAGTTCCTTTAGGGACTGCTCTTTTTTCGTTGAAATTCTGACATGAAATTACTTAAAAATTTCAACGAAAATGTATTTGCCTTTTCTTTCTCTTATCTTGTGAATTCACCGTTTTTGAGTTATACTATACAAGTATTATTATGTTTAAAAGATGGAGTAATAGAATGGCAGCAAAACGCAGGAGAAGAGGCTTGTCCTTTTATGAACGAAAAGAGAAGATGAAACCCGGCACCTGGAAGGAAATATTCAGTTATATTTTCTTACTATTTGTTGTGTCGTTTCTTGCGTTTGTCTTGGTTTTGGCTTTTGGCATCCGCACCAGTGTAATCGGTGTTTCCATGGAACCTACGCTTTGTAACAGTCAGGAAGTTTTTATCAATAAAATTTCTTATCTGATTTTGGGACCGGGCAGAGGTGATGTCATTGTTTTTCAGCCAAACGGCAATGAAAATGCCCATTATTATGTCAAAAGAGTCATCGGATTGCCGGGAGAAACCGTGCAGATTCGTGCCGGTCAGGTTTATATCGACGGAGAGAAACTGGAAGAGTATACATTTGATAAAATTGAAACGGCAGGTTTGGCTGAAACGCCCTATTTACTTGGAGACGACGAATATTTTGTGCTTGGTGATAACCGTAACAACAGTGAGGACAGTCGTTCCGGAAATATCGGTGCCGTGCACCGCGACCATATTGTGGGACGGGCATGGTTTTGCCTTGCCGAAGAAAATGTCGGAATGGGCTTTATTAAATAGAAAGAGGAAATAAAATGGTAGTACAATGGTATCCCGGTCATATGACAAAAGCAAAGCGTATGATGCAGGAAAATATTAAGTTGATTGATTTGATCATTGAATTGGTGGATGCAAGAACGCCCTTGGCGAGCCGTAATCCCGATATTGATGAATTAGGTAAAAATAAGTTTCGTTTGATTCTTTTAAATAAATCAGACTTGGCAGATCCGAAGTGCAATGCACAGTGGATGGAATATTTCCAAGAAAAAGGCTTCTTTGTGGTAGAAGTGAATTCACAGCGTGGAAGCGGTATTAAACAGATTGAAAAGACGGTACAGGAGGTTTGTAAGGAAAAGATTGAACGTGACCGTAAAAGAGGTATTTTAAACCGTCCTGTTCGTGCTATGGTAGTAGGAATTCCCAACGTGGGAAAATCTACTTTTATCAATTCTTTTGCCGGAAAAGCATGTACCAAAACCGGTAATAAGCCCGGCGTCACCAAGGGAAAACAGTGGATTCGTATGAATAAAACCTTGGAATTACTGGATACTCCGGGAATTCTCTGGCCGAAGTTTGAAGACCAACAGATTGGCTTGTATTTGGCATTAATCGGCTCCATCAATGATGAAGTGTTACAGATGGACGAACTTGCGGTTTCATTGTTGGAGTTGGTTAAAAAACATTATCCCGGGTTGATTGCCAACCGTTACGGCGTTGCTGAAACGGAAGATAACGTAAAAGATTTGCATGAAATAGCAAAGGCACGTAAGTGCTTTTTAAAAGGCGAGGAATTGGATATCCGTAAGGCGGCCAACCTTTTGATGGATGATTTTCGTGCCGGAAGATTAGGTAAAATTACTTTGGAGAGACCATAAAATGAAAAAGTTTTTAAAAGAGGCAGTACAAACAAGTTTGATTCTGCTGATTGCATTGATTATATCCCTTTTAATCGTAACGTTTGTAGGGCAGAGAACCGTTGTGGACGGTGAAAGTATGGAGGCTACCCTATATCACGGCGATAATCTGATTGTAGACAAAATTACCTATCGTTTCCGTGAACCGGAGCGTTTTGAAGTGATTGTTTTTCCGGCACATTACGACCAGCATACGTATCTGGTAAAAAGAATTATTGCGTTACCCGGTGAAACCGTATACATCGATGATAAAGGCGATATTTATATTAATGATGAGTTGTTGGAAGAAGATTTTGGTAAGGAAGTGATTTTAAGTGCCGGAACGGCCAAAGAACCCTTGACATTAGGCGATGGCGAGTACTTTGTGATGGGGGATAACCGTAACAATTCGTTGGACAGCAGAGATTATATGGTTGGTAATGTGTTAAAAGAAGATATTATCGGAAGAGCATGGGTCAGAATCTATCCTTTCGACAGTATCTGTGTGATTGAGCATGAATAAGAGGGAAAAACATGGAAATAAAAATTGCTGAAATAAAAGAGCAGTTTGGGAAATCTCAAACAAAGGAAGAATTACAGTCTTTTATCCATACATATGAACAAGACGGACGAAACAGTGTTGTTGCATTGATTGAACGCGCAAAGAAGGCAATCGGAGCCATTGAACGGGAAATTGCCCGCACGGAAGAAATGAAAAAATATGAATACGAATATGAGCAGTACGGCTATGTTTGCGGTATTGATGAAGTGGGAAGAGGACCTTTTGCAGGTCCGGTGGTGGCTTGTGCGGTTATTTTACCTGCAAATTCCCAAATTTTGTATCTAAATGATTCCAAGAAACTCTCCGAAAAAAAGAGAGAGGAACTTTATGATGTGATTATGAAGGAAGCCGTGGCTGTCGGTATCGGTATGAGAGATGCCGGACGAATTGATGAAATCAATATTTTACAGGCGACGTATGAAGCCATGAGAGATGCCATCGGAAATCTGAATGTAAAACCGGATGTACTTTTAAATGATGCGGTAACCATTCCCGGTGTAGAAATCAGACAGGTTCCCATTATCAAAGGAGATGCGAAAAGTGTATCCATTGCAGCGGCCAGTATTGTTGCCAAGGTGACCAGAGACCGGATGATGGTGGAATATGAAAAAGAGTATCCCGGCTTTGATTTTGCATCTAATAAAGGATACGGAACCCAGAAACATATTGATGCGTTGAAGGAACAAGGACCTACCCCCATACACAGAAGAAGTTTTATCGGGAATTTTATATAGATTCATAAAGTTCAGAGTCTGTTGTAAGTGTTTTATGTAGATGTAATAGGCTATAAGGATGAAAGAGGTATAGAATGGGTTTTCATTTATCTAACCTAATTTCATATGGAACAGGCACTCCGTCGGTGAATGATACATCCGGCGTTTCCAGTACTGCCCAACAGATTGCATTGGATAAAGGCATGGCGGCATTAAAAAATATGACGCCGGGGGAAACCCTGCAGGGAGAAGTAGTGGCGGTGAACGGCAATGAAGTGGAATTAAAAATTGCTGACAATGCAGTCATTACAGCCAAATTAGAACAAAGTATGAATGTATCCGTAGGCCAGAAGATGATGTTTGAAATCAGCAATAATCAGAACGGACAGGTGGCACTACGGGCATTGTTTACCAATCTAGCCCAGGAACAGTTAGCGCAGAATGCATTGCAAATGGCCGGTATTGAGGCAAACGGACAAACTGCGCAAATGATTTCCGGTCTGATGAACGAAGGAATGCCTATTGATATGCAGACATTGCAGAATGTTTATCATGATATTTTAAAATTTCCGGAAGCAGACCAGTCATTATTGATACATATGCATAAAATCGGCATGGAAACCACGCCGCAGAACGTAGAACAGTTTCAGGCATTGATGAATTATGAAGAACGCGTGTCAAATACCATTCAGGAAATGATTCATGAATTACCGGCAGAATTGAAGAATATGGTAGCCAATGGTGAAACTTCTCAGGTAATGAATGTAACGCGGGAATTGGTTTCATTGATTGCGGATCATGAAGCACAGTTGGTTGCAAACAATCCGCAGTCCGGCCTTTTAAGCGGAGAACAGATATTGGCGGACGGCTTGGAACAAAGCAATTTAAACGGTCAATTACCGCCGGAAGGTATCGTAAAAGACGGCGAAATGCTGGCGTATTCCTTGAAAAATGCTCCGGAGACAGAGATTACCGCGCAGGCAGGCATACAGCCAAATACTGAAGCAGTTACTGAAAGTGCCCCGCAATCAGCCATAGATAAGGCTATGGCGGCTTTGGAAGAAGCAATGAATCCTCAGAATCAGGTGCATACGCTGGTGGATGGAGAAGGTGTGATTCAGGGTGCTTCACAGTCCGCAGAACAGGTAAATGCTAATGAAAAAATAGTATCCGGTGTATTGACCAAGGCAGAATATACGGACCTTGCAAAACTATTGGAGCAAAATGGTTTTTCGAAAGAAATCGTTGCCAATGTACAGGGCGGAAACCTGAATATGCAGGAACTTTTTACCATGTTAAAAAGTGAATTGGCAGTGAAAGATGCGGCTGTTGCAGGGAAACTATGGGAGAATCCGGCTTTTGACAAGTTAATGAGTAAACAGTTACAATCCGCATGGCTTCTTGACCCGGTAGAGGTGGAAAACGGAAAGAATGTATCGGAATTTTATAATCGGCTGAATCAGCAGGTAAATTCCGTGATCCATTCGATGTCTCAGTCGTTGTCTGAAAGTTCTGTTTTGTCTCAGAATTTACAGCAATTTCGTGAAAATGTGGATTTTCTGAATCAATTAAATCAGTTTATGCCCTATGTGCAATTGCCGCTAAAAATGAACGGACATTCTGCAACGGGTGATTTGTATGTGTATGCAGACAAGAAGAGTCTGGCGGCAGGCAAGGAAAGCGTCAGTGCTGCCTTACATTTGGATATGCAGCATTTGGGTATGGTAGATGTTTTTGTGAAAATGCAGGATACAAATGTAACCACGGATTTTTGTTTGGAAAATGAAGAAACCCTGGATTTTATTGAAGAACATTTGGATATGTTAAGCGAAAGACTGGAACGTAGAGGCTACAATTTGACTGCCAATACCAAGGTAAAAGATACGCAGATGTCGTTAAAAGAAGATATATTACCGCAAAGCAACGGCGGAAATTTATCCGTGGGAACTTCGGCGGGAGAAGGGAAAACTGCGATTTACCGATTTGATGTGAGGGCTTAAAGGTTTTTATTTCAGTTTGCAGATAGATTTTATTGCAGACAGTTCTTATATGAGGAATAAGTATGCAGGATAAAAAGACAAAAAGAAAGCAGGCCATTGCGCTGGAGTATAATCCCAGTGAAGATGCACCGAAGGTCATAGCCTCCGGTCAGGGTGCTTTGGCAGAACGAATTATAGAGAAGGCAAAGGAGTCTAATGTGCCGCTTCATCGAGATGATAAACTGGCAGACACTTTGTCGCGATTGGAAATCGGTGAAATGATCCCACCGGAACTGTACGAGGTGGTGGCGGAAATTCTTGTTTTTGTGGATGCAATGGATAAGATACGCCAGAAAGAATTGGATCAGAGGAGGAAGTAATATTAACAAGAGGCAGACCGGAACGGAGTATGAGAATTTTGCGGTAAAGTATCTTGAAGAACGGGGCGTAAGAATTTTGGAGCGTAATTTCCGAAATCGTTTCGGCGAAATTGATATCATCGGATATGATGGAGAATATTTGGTTTTCTTTGAAGTAAAATACCGCAGAGATTTAAGAAAAGGCAGTCCCATAGAGGCTGTTTCACCAAAGAAGTGTCATACCATTTGCCGGGTGGCGGATTTTTACAGGATGAAAAACGGCATTGGCGATTATGCACCTATGCGCTTTGATATCATTGCAATCTGCGGTGAAGAAGCGGAATGGTTCCGGAATGCATTTGCATATTGTTAAGTTCTTTGATAATTGTAAAAGTATACGTGAAAAGAGATGACTGGAATTGACTAAGGGGAAGAAAAAGAAAAGAAAAATGAAAGCAGGAAGAGTCATTCCTTTGCTTTTGATAGTAGTAATACTGTTTGTGGGATGTTTTTTCCTTGGATATTACGGAAGAAATAAAGATGCGGATTTTATAGCAGATATGAAATCGCTTTTTCGGATAGAAGAATCTGAAGAAACCATAGCAGATGTGAATATTGAGAATGGTAGTATAAAAGACATTGAAGCGCAAAGCAACGAGCCGGGGATAAACGATGCAGAAGACTTGACTGCGGGGCAGACGATACCGGCGCTTCCGGAAGACCCGGAAGCATTAAAAGAATATTTAATGGCCCAAACTACGGAAGAAGGACGTGTACTGGCAGTGGCGAAAGACGCACCGCCGGCAGTAAAAGGCATTTATGTTACAGGTCCCGTTGCCGGACATACCAGGATGGAAGAGATTATTCAGTTGGTAGAAGAAACAGAATTAAATACCGTAGTGATTGACGTTAAGAATGATGAAGGGTATGTCACATATGAAATGAGCAGCGAGACAGTGGAAGCATTGGGCGCCAGAGTAAAATATGTCAAAGATATGCCCGGATTGGTACAGGAACTTCATGATAAGGGGATTTATGTCATTGCCCGCGTTGTTGCTTTTCGTGATCCCTATCTTGCGGAAGCGAAGCCGGAATGGAGTGTACATCGTACAAACGGCACCATTTATTATGACAGCAGCGGCTTGGCTTGGGTAAACCCTTATAAAAGAGAAGTTTGGGATTATCTTGTGGAAGTGGCACAATGTGCGGCAGAAGACGGTTTTGATGAGATTCAGTTTGATTATGTGCGTTTTTCTACGGAAATTAAGTCCGGAGAGGTAAATTATGGTGAAGATTCGGCATCCGTTTCCAAAACGGAAATTATCACCCAATTTACACAGTATGCACATGATAAGTTATCTCCTATGGGAGTATATGTGTCGGCGGATGTGTTCGGAACCATTATTGATAATTCATATGACAGTAGTATTGTAGGACAGGATTATGCTGCAATCAGCAGTAATTTGGATGTGATTTGCCCTATGATTTATCCCTCGCATTATGCATCAGGCGTTTATAACCAGAAATACCCAAACAGTGCGCCTTATGAGATGATTATGGGGGCAATGCAGGCTTCTGATACAGCATTGTCGGGCCTGACGGAAGAAGAAAGACCGATTGTCAGACCTTGGCTTCAGGATTTTACGGCAAGTTGGATAAAACCGTATCAGTCTTACGGAGCAGAGGAAGTAAGGGCACAGATTCAGGCGGTATACGATTCGGGCTATTCGGAATGGATTCTTTGGAATGCATCCAACCGATATACCAAAGATGCATTACTTCCGGAAGAGCAGATTGAGAGCACGGAAAATACTGTGGAGACAGTTTTGCCGGAATAACTTCGGAATGGACTGCCGGATATACTAACAGGATAATTGACAAATAGTGTAATGAATTTTATAATAAGTGGCAGTGTTTCCATATTTTATGAAGTATTGAGAGAATAGGAACGTTGATATGCGGTACATTGTCCGCATATAAAATATACAAAAAGAAACGGAGAATTTAAAAATGACAATTTATGACGAGTTGCAGGCAAGAGGATTACTTGCCCAGTTAACGGATGAAGAAGAAATCAAAGAATTAATCAATAACGGAAAAGCAACTTTTTATATTGGTTTTGATCCTACGGCAGATAGTTTACATGTAGGTCATTTTATGGCACTTTGTTTAATGAAGCGTCTTCAGATGGCAGGCAACAAGCCTATCGCATTAATCGGTGGCGGTACCGGTATGATTGGTGACCCTTCCGGAAAGTCTGATATGCGTAAAATGATGACCAAGGAAACCATTCAGCATAACTGCGACTGCTTCAAGGAGCAGATGAGCAAGTTTATCGATTTTAGCGATGGCAAGGCCATGATGGTAAACAATGCGGATTGGTTGCTTGATTTAAATTATGTGGAATTTTTAAGAGAAGTAGGTCCTCATTTCTCCGTAAACAGAATGCTTACTGCAGAATGTTACAAGCAGAGAATGGAAAAAGGTTTAAGTTTCTTAGAGTTTAACTATATGATCATGCAGAGTTACGACTTCCTTATGTTGTATGAGAAGTACGGCTGTAACATGCAGTTCGGCGGTGATGACCAGTGGAGTAATATGCTTGGCGGTACTGAATTGATTCGTCGTAAGTTAGGCAAGGATGCATATGCCATGACCATTACCTTACTCCTTAATTCAGAAGGTAAGAAGATGGGTAAAACAGAGAAAGGTGCTGTGTGGTTGGATGCAAACAAGACTTCACCTTTCGAATTCTATCAGTACTGGAGAAATATCGGTGATGCGGATGTTTTAAAATGTATCCGTATGCTTACCTTCCTTTCTTTGGAAGAAATCGATAAAATGAGTGATTGGGAAGGCAGCCAGTTGAACACTGCGAAGGAAATCCTTGCTTTTGAATTAACCAAGATGATTCACGGCGAAGAAGAAGCGCAGAAGGCACAGGAAGCGTCCAAAGCGTTATTCGGCGGTGGCGGTAACAATGCTAATATGCCTACCTATACCTTACAGGATGAAGATTACAGAGACGGTAGCATCGACTTAATCGGTATCCTTGCCGCTGCGAAATTGGTTCCTACCAGAAGCGAAGGACGTCGTGCCATTGAACAGGGCGGTGTAGCAGTAAATGATGAGAAGATTACCGATATCAAGAAGGTTTATACCAAGGAAGAAATCGGTGCAGGCGAGTTTATTGTAAGACGCGGTAAGAAGAATTTCTGTAAGATTTTGGTATAGTAACTTTGTTTGAGGTATCATATAACAACAATAATACGAAATGTGAAAAAAGCAGAAGTGTAAAAACTTCTGCTTTTTATATTTGTATGAAAATCATAATAAAAGATTTCATTTGACATACTAAATTATTATGACAACTTTTTTTGTCATTTTTTACAAAAAGATATTGACAACTTTCTTTGTCAATGATATATTGTGTTTGACAAGAAAAGTTGTCAAGTTGCAAAAAAAAGGTGTCAAAGTGCAAAAAATAACTGTCAAGCGTATTTTATGAATATATATGTGGCAGAAAAGGATTGCTGCACAATACAAATTGCAAATTGAACTGTTTAACTAGTGTGAGAGGAGACATTATAATGGAAGAAAATATGGTTGTGAATGAAGTGATAACCGATAATCCGCAGAATGGAGAACCTGATAAAGCAGGGTGGCTCAAAGAACTGAAGAAAGCAGCAACGAAAATCGGCTGGAAATACTTTGTATTCGGTTTGATTGTAATCATAGCACAGAATGTATACGCGTTGTTATTACCTGAGAAATATTATACCGAATCATGGGCAAACTTTTTAATGATTATCATTCCTACTTATTGTATTGCTTTTCCGTGCTTATATTTATTAGTGCATAAAATGCCCAAAGTGCAGATTGAGAAAAAGAAGATGGGCTTTTGGAAAATCGTTTTAACGATTATCATTGGCAGCGGTATCTGCGGTGTCGGTATGGTAGTCGGTACGATAGTCAGTGAATTGATTACAAGGCCTTTTGGAGTTAGTGCTTCAGACAATAATGCTTTAAGTAATATGATGCTTCAGTCCGGTGCATTCTGGAGAATTTTTACCGTTGGTATTTGTGCTCCCATTTTTGAAGAATTGATTTTTAGAAAGTTTTTAATTGACCGTGTGATTAAATATGGCGAATTCGCTGCTGTTATGATGTCTGGTCTGATGTTCGGTTTGTTCCACGGTAATTTTGCGCAGTTCTTCTTTGCAACAGGTCTTGGTATGTTATTTGCCTTTGTGTATGCAAGAACCGGTAAGATATGGTACACCATTTTACTTCATATGGCAGTGAATATGACCACTTCCGTGGTTACAACGCCTCTGGCTATGAAGGTTTTGGAACATATGGAAATTATTAATAAAATTTCCGAACTTTCCACAAGACCCAATGAATTAATGGCATATTTAGAGAATCCGGAAGTGATGCAAGTTTACGGCATTATGATGATTTATGCCTGCTGGATGATGTTTCTTGGTGTCTGCGCTTTGACCGGCGTAATATTATTTTTCGTATTTCTCAAGAAGTTTAAGTTAAAAGAAACACCGATGGAAGTTAAGAATGGAACTGTTTTTAGTAAAAGTTTCTTGAACTGGGGAATGATTTTATTTGTATTAATGAGTTTGTTCCTGTTCGTAAACTACTATTTAAATATGATTTTACCTGCAATAATGTAAAAATAGGGGGTGGCACATATGCCATTGTATAACAGATTAAAAGAACTGCGGGCCCGTAAAAACATAAACCAGCAGGAGTTGGGGAAGTTAGTCGGGGCCAGCCGTCAAACCATAAGCCTGATTGAGCGAGGGGATTATTCCCCTTCGGTCACGCTGGCAATTAAAATAGCCAAAGTCTTTGATGTGACGGTGGAAGAAGCATTTCAGTACGAGGAAGACTGAAATGATTAAAGTGTAAAAGGAATATAAAAAGTATCAAAGAGATATAAGAAAATATCTTTTGAAAGGATTGTTTATAAAAATGGATAACGAAAAAAGTAACCTTGAAACAGTAAATGAAGAAATGCTTACGGAGGATAACAGCAAGTCAGAAGAAAGCATCAAAGACGAAATTGCTGAGCGTAAAGAGGAGATTCGTAAGGAAGATAATAAAAAGATAGGTTTGTTTGCCGTAATATTGGTGATTTCCGGCTTTATGGGAGGTATTCTCGGAGCAATTGGTATAAGATTAGTGATTTCCATGGAAGAATCCGGAATGACATTCGTAGAATTTTGGAATCAGTTACAGAGAGATTTTGCGGTTCCGGCTTCGTTTCTTTTGATTATTTTGGATATTATTTTTATCATAATATCAAGTTCATATCTTTTTAAGGCAAAGAAACTTTGGAAGAGCGATATGGACGAAGATGAAAAATATGAGGTGGTGGATAAAAAACTGTCCTTAAGTGTTGTGATATCGAATGTTTCTTATTTTGTGAATTTTGCATTTTTTGGTTTCGCCTTTTATACAGGCTTGTCCTTTGTAGAGGGAGTATCGGAAAGTTGGCTGCAAATTTATATGAGAATGATTGACCTTGTAGTATTTATGGCAACATTATTTATCAATCTTGCAATTCAAAGAGCCTGTGTTAACCTTACGAAACTTATGAATCCTGAGAAAAAGGGCAGTGTCTATGATATGAAATTTGATAAAGTCTGGTATCAAAGTTGTGATGAGGCAGAGCGTATGCAGATTGGTCTTGCTTCGTATAAAGCGTTTCAGGCTGTAAATAATACTTTGATTGCACTTATGGTTATATTTGTATTGGGTGCGATGTTCTTTGAAATCGGTATTTTACCTATTGTTGTGATTACTGTGGTTGCGTTGGTAAATAATATCACGTACGGTGTGACATCCATGAAACTTGGCTCTAATACTTGCGGAAGTAAAATTTCATAAGTAGAATTTGAAGTGAACGAACTGAAATGATAAGATAATACAGCAATATTTTTTTACATATAATAGAAATCCCCCGATTCTGTCTGGAATCAGGGGATTTATTTTTTATTAAAATTTAAAATTCAATATTATCTTTTCTTGCATTGTACAACTTCACGATTTCATGAATCTTATCCGTAGGAGTTAAGGTGTGTGTCAGTGAAGTGTCGTGATTCATAAAATCAATGATGGAAGCGGTAAACTTACTCATATCAGCCTGTAAGTAATACGGCCGTTGTAAAAGTTCGGGAAGAGTATAGGTAAGGTTTGTAGTAATTACTTTGTCAAAATATCCTTTTTCATAAGCCTTATCAAATGCTTCCAAACCGTTTGTAAACAAACCGAATGTACAACAGATAAATACGCGTCTTGCATTCATTTCTTTTAACTGGCGGGACGTATCAATCATACTGTCACCGGAAGAAATCATGTCATCAATGATGATTACATCTTTACCGTCAATATTGTCACCCAGGAATTCATGAGCCACAATGGGATTTTTACCGTTTACGATACGGGTGTAATCACGACGTTTATAAAACATACCGGTATCTACACCGAGAACAGTGGCAAAATAGATAGCTCTGTCCAAAGCACCTTCATCGGGACTGATTACAATGGTGTGATCTTTATCAATAATCAAATCGTCTTCATTGCTTAACAAGGTTCTTGCAAATTGATAATTCGGAGTAAAATTATCAAAGCCGCAGAGGGGAGTAGAATTCTGTACTCTGGGGTCGTGAGCATCAAAGGTAATAAAATTACTTACACCCATCTGACTTAATTCTTCCAATGCATAAGCACAGTCCAAAGACTCACGGCCGCTTCTTTTATGCTGTCTTCCTTCATACATAAAAGGCATAATAACATTGATTCTGTGTGCCTTACCGGTTGCAGCAGCGATAATACGCTTCAAATCCTGATAATGATCGTCCGGAGACATATGATTTACATAACCGTGCATTCTGTAGGTAAGACTATGATTGCATACATCTACAAGAAGATATAAGTCTTTACCGCGGATGGATTCTAAAAGTTCACCCTTGCCTTCGCCGCTTCCGAAACGGGGGGTTTGGTATTTTACAAGATAATTGTCTTCAATATACCCTTGAAAAGCAGGGTCATTTTTATGTACGTTATTGATTTCTCTACGAAAAGCAACAAGATATTCATTAATTCGTTCGCCAAGTTGTTTGGCACCGGGAAGAGCAATGATTTTTAACGGAGCCACCGGCATGGCGTTTTCGAGTTCGTGTAAATTCGGCATGGAATTAGAATTCCTTTCTTCTGTATTTCATCATGATAATTTCATTTTCATCCGAAGAAAGCGGGGGATTGTCTTTTGCAATCTTCGAAAAAGCGTTACTTCTTTTATATCATTGTTGGTAATTTGCGTCAAGAGTCGGTTCAGTGGAAAACAAAAAGTAATCACTTTTGGGGGTGAAATATATGTTGAATGAACTGTAATTTTCAGTGTTCAAGGTTGACACTTTTCCATGGTTAAAATATAATTTTATATTGGATAATATTGAGATAAAACGGATTTAGCCGGAAATGGATTTTTCAAGGATTATAAAGGATAGTTTATATAATGAAGAAACATATTCATATAATAAAAGATGTATTGCCCGGAAGTATTGCGGAAGAATGCGGTATGGAACCCGGTGACGCTATTTTGAAAATAAACGGAGAAGAGATACAGGATATTCTTGATTACCGCTATATGGTACAGGAGGAAGAACTTCTGATTACCGTGCTTTCAAAGCAGGGAGAAGAAGTTGAAGTGGAGATTGAGAAGGATTTTGACGAGGATTTAGGCATTGAATTCGAGAATGCTTTTATGGATGAGTATCGCTCCTGCCATAATAAATGTATTTTTTGTTTTATTGATCAGATGCCGCCGGGGATGCGTGAAACTTTGTATTTTAAGGATGATGATGCCAGATTGTCATTTTTGCAGGGGAATTATGTTACGCTGACCAATATGTCGGATAAGGATATTGACCGCATCATTCGCTATCATTTGGAACCCATTAATATATCCTTTCAAACCATGAATCCGGAACTTCGTTGTAAAATGCTGAATAACCGTTTTGCGGGAGAAGCCTTAAAGAAAGCAGACCGATTATTTGAAGCCGGAATTGCCATGAACGGTCAGATTGTACTTTGTAAAAATGTAAATGATAAAAAAGAACTGGATTTCTCCATTGAACAATTGACAAAGTAT
The DNA here is from genome assembly GCA_017473115.1 of Lachnospiraceae bacterium. Lineage (GTDB taxonomy): Bacteria > Bacillota > Clostridia > Lachnospirales > Lachnospiraceae > UBA3766. Next base: position 26,689 of record JAFUNC010000014.1, on the reverse strand, counting down.
ATTCCTTTGTTGGAAAGCGTTTCGGTAGTTCCCGTAGGTTTATCAAAATATAGGGAGGGGCTTTATCCCTTAGAACCTTTTACAAAGGAAGATGCCAAGCAGGTACTTGCGCAGATACACGGCTGGCAGGCACACTGTATGGCGGCATACGGGACTCATTTTATTCATGCTTCCGATGAGTGGTATTTGTTGGCTGAAGAAGAGATTCCCTCGGAAGAAAATTATGACGGTTATCTTCAGTTGGAGAACGGCGTGGGAATGTTGCGTCTGTTTGAGAACGAGTTTGAGGAGGCGTTTTCCTATATTAAGAATGAAGTGAAACGGAATCCCGTGAAACGAAAGGTTACCGTCGCTACAGGCAAATCCGCATATGATATGCTTTGGCGGATTTCGCAACAGATTATGGCAGAATTTCCGCAGATAGAAATACATTGTTGTGCAATTCGAAACGATTTTTTCGGAGAGCAGATTACGGTTTCCGGTCTCATAACCGGTCAGGATTTGATTGCCCAACTTCAGGGGAAGGACCTGGGGGATGTGCTTTTGTTGCCGGAGAATATGCTGAAGTGTAATGAAGATGTTTTTCTGGATGATATTACAGTATCTTCGGTTGAAAATGCTTTACAAGTAAAAACAGATATTGTAAAATCAAGCGGTCAGGCATTTTTATTTAAAGTGCTTGATTTTGATGCGTAAATAACGGATATAACGTTTATATTTCGTTTTAATAAAGGTAAGATTATAGTTACCGATTGGTAAAAATAGGAAGGTTTTATATGGCTAAAAAGAAAAAGAAACCGATTGTGGCGGTAGTCGGACGCCCGAACGTTGGTAAGTCTACATTGTTTAACGTACTTGCCGGAGAGAGAATTTCCATTGTGAAAGATACTCCCGGTATTACACGTGACCGAATTTATGCAGATATTACCTGGTTGGATAAAAGTTTAACATTGATTGATACCGGCGGTATTGAGCCTGACAGCAAGGATATTATTTTATCCCAAATGCGTGAACAGGCTGAAATTGCCATTATGACAGCGGATGTTATTTTGTTCCTTGTGGATGTAAAACAGGGACTTGTGGACGCGGATGCCAAAGTGGCGGATATGCTTCGCCGCAGTAAAAAGCCTGTACTTCTAATCGTGAATAAGGTTGACAGTTTTGAAAAGTATATGGCGGATGTATATGAATTTTATAATTTGGGAATTGGGGATCCGATTCCTATTTCTGCTGCGAATAGATTAGGCATCGGGGATATGCTGGACAAGGTTTTGGAATATATCCCGGAGGATGCATTTACGGAAGAAGAGGATGAAAGACCCAAAATTGCCATTGTCGGTAAACCGAATGTGGGTAAGTCGTCCATTATCAATAAGTTGGTTGGCGAGAATCGTGTAATCGTATCCGATATTGCGGGAACGACACGTGATGCGGTGGATACCGAAGTGACATATAACGGCAAGGAATATGTTTTGATTGATACTGCCGGTGTACGTCGTAAGAATAAAATCAAAGAAGAACTGGAGCATTTTATGATTGTGCGAACCGTCAGCGCGGTGGAACGTGCGGATGTGGTGGTGCTTGTTATTGATGCCACGGAAGGTGTGACAGATCAGGATACCAAGATTGCAGGCATTGCCCATGAACGCGGTAAAGGTATTATCATTGCAGTGAATAAGTGGGATGCTATTGAAAAAGATGATAAAACCACCAATAAATTTACGGCAGAAATTCGTGATATGTTGGCATTTATGCCATATGCAGAGATTATGTTTATTTCGGCAAAAACAGGACAGCGTTTGCCTAAATTGTATGAAACCATTGATATGGTTATGGAAAATCATGCTTTACGCGTGGCAACCGGTGTGTTAAATGAAATTATGACGGAAGCGGTAGCAATGCAACAGCCGCCTACCGATAAGGGTAAACGATTAAAACTGTTTTATATTACCCAGGTTGCGGTAAAGCCGCCCACCTTTGTTATTTTTGTAAATGACAAAGAATTAATGCATTTTTCATATACCAGATATATTGAAAACAGAATCAGAGATGCATTTGGTTTTAGGGGGACACCGTTGCATTTCATTATTAGGGAAAGGAAGGAAGATTCATAATGACAATTCTTGCAAGAGTTTTATGTTTGCTGATTGGTTATGGTCTGGGTTCCATATCAACCTCCTATCTTTACGGTAAAGCGAGAGGCATTGATGTAAGAGAACACGGAAGCGGTAACGCGGGAACTACAAATACTTTAAGAGTAATGGGAAGAAAAGCAGGAGCCATTGTTTTAGCAGGTGATATGTTAAAAACATTTTTTGCAATCCTTTTAACATGGTTGATTTTTCACTGGTTTTTCCCTGATATGGACTATCTTTTAAGAATTTATACCGGAGCGGGAGTTATTCTCGGACACGATTATCCTTTTTATATGAAATTTAAGGGAGGTAAGGGAATTGCATGTTCGGGTGCGATGATTTTATCTTTCTATTGGGGAATTATTCCGGCGTCTGTGGTTATTTTCTTCGGAATCTTTTTCTTGACACATTATGTATCATTGGCGTCGATTTTTCTGTATTTGGGCTTTATGGCGCAGTTGGTAATTTTTGGACAAAGCGGACTGCTTGGTATGAGCCAGCCTATGCTGATTGAAATGTATATTGTTGCGGCTCTTTTAACAGCCCTTGCATTGTTCCAGCACAGAGAGAATATTAAGCGTCTGATAAAAGGTGAAGAGCGGAAAACCATCTTAAAGAAGACAAAAAAAGACGGTGAACTCGGCGAGGTAGTCAAAGATAAATCCGAAACTCTTGCAAATAAAAAAGAAGAAGTTATTGAGGAAATCAAAGAAGAGATTGAGGAAATCAAAGAGAAGGTCGAAGAAGTAAAAGAAGACATTCGGGAAAAACGGAAGAAGTAAAAGAAAAAATGGAAGAAGTAAATACTTCAAAACAGAAAGAGGATAATTAATATGGCAAAAGTTGGTATGATTGGTGCCGGCAGTTGGGGTATTGCATTGGCAAAATTGTTATACAATAATGGAAACGATATTACGGTATGGTCAGCGTTGGAAGATGAAATTAGAATGCTTCAGACCGAAAGAGAACATAAGGATAAATTGCCCGGTGTAGCATTGCCTGAGGAAATGATTTTTACAACAGACTTGGAAGCAACTATGAAGAATAAGGATATTTTGGTTCTGGCGGTTCCTTCGCCTTTTGTAAGAAGTACGGCAGCAAGGATGAAGGAATTTTTACGTAAAGGTCAGATTATTGTAAATGTTGCTAAAGGAATTGAAGAAAAGACACTTACCACCTTGTCAGGTGTTATTGAAGATGAACTTCCCGATGCAGATGTGGCTGTATTATCGGGACCTTCACATGCGGAAGAAGTAGGACGTCAGATTCCCACCACGATTGTTGTTGGTGCAAGAAGTAAAGAGACTGCGGAATATATACAGAATCTTTTTATGAGTGAAGTATTTCGTGTTTATACAAGTCCGGATGTACTTGGTATTGAAATCGGTGCAGCATTGAAGAATGTTGTTGCGCTTGCAGCCGGCATTGCGGACGGATTGGGCTATGGTGACAATACCAAGGCAGCATTGATTACCCGAGGTATTAATGAAATTGCACGTTTGGGTATGACTATGGGGGGAAAGTTTGAGACCTTTTATGGATTGTCCGGTGTAGGTGATTTGATTGTAACCTGTGCAAGTCAGCATTCCAGAAATCGTAAGGCAGGTATGTTAATCGGTCAGGGATATTCCATGGATGAAGCCATGAAGGAAGTAAAAATGGTAGTAGAAGGTGTACATTCTGCCAAAGCTGCCATTGCTCTGGCTAAAAAATATGAAGTAGATATGCCAATTGTGGAGCAGGTGAATGCAATTCTTTTTGATGGTCAGCCTGCAGATCAGGCAGTAAAAGAATTGATGCTTCGAGATAAAAAGATAGAAATCATTGACGGAGCATGGAATTAGGTAGTTTAAGTCTGATGTCTTGAGAAACGTAAGATAATATGCAAGGAGAGCGTACTGTGAAAATTACAATTGAAAAAAAATATCCTATACTCAGATATTTAAGAATATTTTTCGCTGCCTTGCTTGCGGCGATAGCACTGACCGTTAATTTTGATAATATTCCCGGACAGTATAGTATTCTTCCGGTGATTGAAACGGTTGTGTTTATTATTTTTTATCTGTTTCTTGAGTCGAAAGAGTTAGAGGTAAATCATTGGTTGTGGATTCCTTCCTTGGGAACTGCATTTTTTATGCTGGTGGGTAAAAGTTATTATTATTACGATTCGTCTATGATGGTGTTCGGTTCCGGACGAAGAATCGTGTATTTTGTATTATGTATGATTGGATTGAGTTATCTGTTCTTTCATATCTATTTACTGGTATATAAGGCTTTTATCCGATTGGAGAGCACGGGAAGCATTCCGGAAAAAGCAGAGAAATTTTTCTTCGGAAAATACAGTTTACTGAAATTGGCAGGCATTATCTTATTAACATGGTTGCCGATTATCATTCTTTCATATCCCGGCGGATATACAGGTGATTCTTCTTACCAGATGCAACAGGTAATCGGAAGATATGAATATGATAATATCCATCCGCTTACACATACGTTGTTTTTGGGGCTGTTTCTGAATTTGGGAGACAATGTACTGGGTTCTTACAACAGAGGTCTGTTTCTACAAATTTTGGTTCAGAGCAGCATTATGGCTTTGGTCATGGGATACAGTGTGAAGGTATTGTACAAAAGAGGCGTGCACAAAATGTATGCACTGATTCTTTTAGGTATTTATTGCTTTGCACCGTTATATTCCAATTTTGCATCCATGACGGTAAAAGACAGTTTATTTAACACCTGGATTCTACTTTATTTTGTATTTTTAATAGAGATGCTTTTGGATTCTCCGGAGAAATTAACGGTAAAAAACAGTATTCAGGTTGTGTTATCCGGACTTTTGGTTATGTTGTTTCGAAATAACGGACCGATTGTCGTAGGAAGTACAGTGATTGGTTTGGTTGTTTTTTATATTACCAATAAAAATATTAAAATAAAAAAGAAACTGACAATTCTGGCAATGTATTGTGTATTGCCCTTTGTTTTGTTTTATATTATCAGCACAAGTCTCACCAACATATTGGATGCACATACGATTAACGGAAAGGAAGCATTATCCATTCCTTTTCAACAGACCGCCCGTTATATCAGAGATTACGGTTATGATATTACGGAAGCGGAATGGGAAGAGATTGGTAAAGTATTGGACATTTCCCAGGATTTAGGCGCAATATACGAACCGAATCTTTCTGATCCGATGAAGAGAGCATATATTGAAGATTGCACGACTGCGGATATTATGTGCTATCTGGGTGTATGGTTTACAATGTTCTTTAAACATCCGGGAGTATATATTGAGGCGGCATTAAATCATGCTTACGGATGGTTTGATATCGGATTGAATAATTCCATCCGATATGAATGTTATTTGAATATTTTTTATCCGCCCAGATGGGGAGATAATACGGAAACCGTAGAAGAGTGGTTTGCGTTTTTAAGTGCCTGTCCTTTGGTTGGATGGCTCGAAAATGTGGCAATTTATGTCTGGTGGATGGTAATTCTTACGATTCGCTTGCTGAAGACCAAGAAAATAAATAAAGTTTTGATTTTTATGTTACCGTTATTTATGAGTTTATTGGTTTGTATTGCATCACCGGCGTGCCTGTTACATCCAAGATACGGGTTCCCGATTGTGTTTACGGTACCGTTTTTGACAGGTATATTATTAAAGAGTAAATAGGGGGAAACGTATGCGTTTAATGGAATTTAAAATGGAACGTGAGAATTTGGTGTCTATCGGTGATACCGTAAAAGTGACGGAAGGTGTTTTGCCGTCCAGTTATTATTATACGGCCGAGCCTGCCATTGCTATGTCAGGGAACTATGCTTATTATGAGCGTTTAAAAAGCCGTGAAGGTATTGTAAGGGATATTTTGGATACACCCCGAGGATATTTTCTTCAGATTGAATTTGATGAAGAAGAACCTGAAAAAAGATAATCAAAGAAATGATATAGTGCAGTCTTGGGATTGCACTATATTTTTATGATAAAATAGTTTATAATTATTTCTATAATGTTGGAAACCGAAAAAGAGAGGTTAAACGAATGAAATATTTACATATTTTGATGGATGCGGATATGACTTTGATTGATTTTAAAGCGGCGCAGCGAAATGCGTTGATTGCAACATATGAGAAGTACGGATTTCCGGTTAGTGAAGAGAGTATTGCATTTTATGACCGGTTAAATGACAGCCTATGGAAAAAACTGGAGCGTAAGGAGATTACCAAACCGGAACTGATTGATTGTCGTTTTAAAATCATGTGTGAGCATTTCGATGTGGAACATCCCGGAGATGATTCTCTGGAGATGTTTTACCAGAGTGAGTTAGCCAAAGGTCATGATCTGATGCCGGATGCCTATGAGGTGTGTGCAAGACTGGGCAGACATTTTCGTTTAAGTCTTGTGACCAACGGAACAGCGGCAGTACAGCATCAGCGATTGAAAGATTGTACCTTGTTGCCTTTCTTTCAGAATGTATTTGTTTCGGAGGAGATTGGGTATAATAAGCCGCATTATGAGTTTTTTCAGTATGTGTATGAACAATTGGGATGTCCGGATAAAAGCAGTATGATTATTGTGGGGGATTCTATGACCTCTGATATTAAGGGAGGATATGATTTCGGTATTGATACCTGCCATATTGTGCCGGAGACACCGGAGTATGGGGAGATTGTACCGACTTATACCATTCATACGTTAAAAGAATTGTATGATGTGTTGTATGAAAAGCCGATGTAGAGCAGAACTGTGTAAATAATAATTTAATAATATAAATGAGGCGATGCTAAGATAATTTGCATCGCTTTTTTATTTTCTAAATACAAAATAATGTAGTGACAAATTATATTTAATAATATAGTATTAGTAATATACTAATACTTAATAAAGCGATACTATTTTTTGCCCAATATAGTGCAAATTTGAGAGATGCAAGATGGAAGTAGTATAAAATTGCCTTTATAAGGAGGAAAAATTATGAAAACAATTTGTAAGACATGTGGCTGGGTGACTGCATTCATAGGTGCCGGTGTAAGTATTTCTTCATGCCAAGGGGCTGATTTCTGGCCATGGTATATAGCATTATTCTTTGGTCTTGTTTGTACCTTTATTTTTGTTGTTCCTTTTTTTGCAATGGCAAAGATTTTGGAAGAAATACAAGCTATCCGTTACGAAACCAAGAATATTTTTTATAATTCGGATTTTAAGGATAGAAAGAGTATGCTTGCTGAGGATGCATGGGAATGTCCCAAGTGTAAAAAGATTCATCACGGGTCTGTCAAAAAATGTGATTGCGGTGAGATGAAGGTATCATAATTAAAAGTAAAAGGGTACATATAGAATAAAAATAAAAATGATTAAGTCATACTGATCCAAAGCCTGACATATATTGTAACAGATAAGTCAGGAGGTTTGTTATGGACAGAAATTACACGGATACATTCGATCTTTATCATGATATACAGGAACGTTGCAACGGAGAGATTTATCTTGGTGTTGTAGGACCGGTCAGAACAGGGAAGTCGACCTTTATCAAGCGTTTTATGGATTTGCTGGTTCTGCCCAATATGACGGATGCCAATGAGCGTATGCGCGCTCAGGATGAACTGCCCCAGAGCAGCGGCGGTAAAACCATTACCACCACGGAGCCGAAGTTCATTCCCAAAGAGGCTGCCGAAGTTCAGTTGACCGATGATGTTCAAATTAAGGTGCGCTTGATTGATTGTGTTGGTTTTATGGTAGAGGGAGCCACCGGTCATATGGAAAATGAAGCGGAACGTATGGTAAAAACCCCTTGGTTTGAACAGTCGGTCCCCTTTACGAAGGCTGCGGAAATCGGAACACAGAAAGTAATTAACGACCATTCTACCATCGGTCTTGTGGTGACTTGTGACGGTTCGTTTTCTGATTTGCCGAGAGAAAGTTATCTTGCGGCGGAAGAGCGTACCGTCACGGAATTAAAAACTCTAAATAAGCCGTTTCTCGTAATTGTAAATTCTTCAAAGCCATATAGTGAAGAAGCAATTGCTGTTGCGGAAGAAATTACCGTAAAGTATGGTGTGAAAGCGATTCCCGTGAATTGTGCACAGTTGAAAAAAGAAGATATTCATCGTCTTCTTACGGAAGTAATGTATGAGTTCCCGATTGCAAGACTTGAATTTTATATGCCTAAATGGGTGGAATTGTTGGAAAGTGACCATAAAGTAAAGGCTGATATGTGTGCAAGAATTGCAGAATATGCCGCAAATTTAAATACCATGCGGGATGTGGCAAACAGTGATTGGCATTTAGGTAGTGAATACATAAATCATTGTAAAATGGATTCCATTGATATGGCGACCGGAAAAGTATCCTTAAGTCTTTCCGTGGATGACGGATTTTATTATGAAATGTTAAGTGATATTCTTGGTAAAGAAATTACCAATGAATGGCAGTTGATTGAAACGTTAAAGCAGGTTGGTGCCAAGATGCAGGAATATTCCAAGGTGGAGAATGCCGTGGATTCGGTGCGGATCAAAGGCTATGGCGTTGTGACACCGGAAAAATCCGATATTCGATTGGAAAAACCCGAAATTATTAAGCACGGCAATAAATATGGTGTTAAAATCATTGCGCACAGTCCCAGCATTCACATGATTAAAGCAGATATTGAAAGTGAAATTTCGCCGATTGTGGGTACACAGGAGCAGGCAAATGATTTAATCAATTTTATCAATGCCGAAGGGGAAAAATCAGAAGGAATCTGGGAAACCAATATTTTCGGTAAAACTGTGGAACAACTGGTACAGGACGGAATTAACCAGAAAGTAATGTCTATCGGTGAAGAAAGTCAGGTGAAATTACAGGATACCATGCAGAAAATCGTGAACGAATCCAACGGTGGTATGGTATGCATTATAATTTAGTAAAAATACGAAGATATGCTTTTTAAACAGACCAAATTATGGTACAATAAAGGAGTGGAAATTTAGTTCCGCTCCTTTTTACGTATGCGGATGAAAATCAAGGGGTATTCGGTATACGTAATCGCGTTATCAATTTAAAATATGGGGGTATTGTTATGAATCCGATTTATGAAAAATTACAGTCCTGTCTGGCTTGTGTCAGAACAAAGACCGATTTTGTGCCGAAGGTGGCAATTGTACTTGGTTCGGGCCTTGGCGATTATGCTAAGGATATTGAAGTGGTAACGGAAATTGATTATTCCGATATTGAAGGGTTCCCGGTATCTACCGTACCCGGACATGCGGGTAAATTTATTTTCGGTTATGTGGGAAGTGTACCTGTGGTATGCATGAAGGGTCGTGTTCATTATTATGAAGGATACCCGATTTCGGATGTGGTATTACCGGTTCGTTTGATGAAATTACTTGGCGCAGAGGTTCTGTTTTTAACCAATGCATCAGGCGGTATTAATCCCGGTTTCTCAGCAGGAGATTTTATGTTGATTGAGGATCATATTTCCTGCTTTGCGCCCAATCCTTTGATTGGACCCAATATTGATGAATTAGGGGTTCGTTTCCCGGATATGTCTCACGTATATGATGAAGAGTTAAAAGTTTTGATTCGTGAGGCAGCGGAAGAGAATCAGATTAAGTTACAGAAGGGTATTTATATTCAGTTAACAGGACCTTCTTTTGAATCGCCTACTGAAATTAAGATGCTTCGTACTTTGGGCGGAGATGCGGTTGGTATGAGTACCGTAGTGGAGGCCATTGCGGCAAATCATATGGGTATGAAAATTTGCGGTATTTCCTGCGTGTGCAACCTTGCAGCCGGTATGACGGAGAAGCCCTTGACCCATGATGAGGTGCAGGAGGCAGCCAATACGGCAGCACCTTTGTTTAAGAAATTGGTAACAGAGTCTGTTAAGAAGTTTGGAAACTTATAATTTTAGTATGATGAAATAACGGAAAAGAGCAGTTTATGACTGCTCTTTTCGAAAGGAAGATAAAATGGAAGATGCATTATTAATTCAGGAAGCACTTTTGGCAAGGGAACAGTCTTATTGTCCCTATTCCGAGTTTGCCGTGGGAGCAGCTCTTTTAACAGGAAGCGGTAAAATATATCATGGTTGTAATATTGAGAATGCTTCTTATTCCGTGGCAAACTGCGCGGAGCGAACTGCAATTTTTAAGGCAGTCAGTGAAGGAGAGAAAGAATTTGTTGCAATTGCCGTTGTGGGCGGTAAAAAAGGTACTCCGCCTGTGGATTATACGTATCCTTGCGGCGTATGCCGTCAGGTAATGGCGGAATTCGGAAATCCTAAGGAGTTTCGCATTTTGGTTGCCAAGAGTGTGACCGATTATAAAGAATATTTGTTGCAGGATTTATTGCCGGAGAGTTTTACCCTTTTATAAAATTGTTTTTATGTAGGGAATAATGACCTGTTAAGAGATTGAATTTGGAGACACTATGAGAATTCGTTTGTTTCATGCAAGATTAATCAGTTTTGCGGATGGTAATACTGAACTAAAAGAAAATATGCAGATTGGTATAGAAGACGGGAAAATTCTGTTTGTCTGCGGGGACGAAGAGAAGAAAAGCGATGCATATGCCTGGGATGTGGAGCGTGATTGTGAAGGGAATCTTATTTTACCGGGATTTAAGAACTGTCATACACATTCGGCTATGACATTTTTACGTTCAAAAGCGGATGATTTACCATTACACGAATGGTTAAATGATACGGTTTTTCCTGCGGAAGCCAAACTTACGGCGAAAGATATCCATACGTTTACCAAACTTGCAATTTTGGAGTATCTGCAGAGCGGAATAACAGGTATTTTTGAAATGTACCTGACGCCTGAAAGCATTGCCAAAGCCTGTCGGGAGACCGGAATGCGTATTACCATGACCGGAGGGGTAAATAATTTTTCCCAGTCGGTAAAGCAATTGGAGCAATGGATAAAAGAGTTTAACGCACCCGGAGATTTGGTAAAATTTGTACCCGGCTTTCATGCGGAATATACCTGTTCAAAGGGATTGCTGGAGGAAATTTCGGCATTGGCAAATCAATATAAAATGCCGGTTTACGCCCATATTTCAGAGACTGCCAAAGAAGTAAAAGAGTGCAAAGAGCGTTACGGTATGACGCCGGTGGCTTTTTTAGACAGTATTGGTATGTTTGCAAACGGTGGTGGCGGTTATCATATGGTTCATTTGGAAGAAGATGATTACGAAATCATTCGTCAGAGAGACCTCTATGCCATAACCAATCCCGGTTCCAACTGCAAACTTGCCAGCGGAATCGCACCGGTGACAAAACTTTTGGCAGAGGGAATTCCTGTGGCAATCGGTACGGACGGACCGGCCAGCAACAATGCACTGGATTTTTTCCGTGAAATGTATTTGACTTCCGTACTGGCGAAAATCCGTGATGAAGATGCTGCGGCTCTTCCTGCAATGGAAGTATTGAAAATGGCTTGTCATACCGGAGCACATGCAATGTGCATACCGGAAAGTGACAGTATTGATGCCGGAAAAAATGCGGATTTGATTCTTTTGGACTTGTCCCAGCCCAATATGCAGCCGATGCATAATATCGGTAAAAATATTGTGTATTCCGGAAGTAAAAACAACGTTATTTTTACTATGATAAACGGTCGGATTTTATATGATAAAGGGGAATTTTCCATTGGCGTCACAAAGGAAGAGATATATGCAGAAGCGGAAAAGATTTTGAAGCGTATATTTGATTAATTTAGTTTCTTTTGGTGAAAGGATTTTTTCGGTTTTATGGAATATGTTATTTTGTTCGGCGCATTGCTGATATTTTACGTATTTGTTGTTATTCAGGGAACGTTAAACGAACGTAAAATCCGTAAGCACTTTATTGCCCGATTAAAAAAAGAATATAATAAATTAAACAATGCGGAATTCAGTAATGAGCGTATGCAATCCATTTCGGGAATGTATGAATGGCATCAGGGAGAGCAGTTTACCATTGATGATATTACATGGAATGATATTGATGGTGACCGCCTGTACCGAAGCATCAATCATTGTTACTCTTCGGCAGGGGATGAGTACCTTTATTACAGAATGCGTACGCCGATCCTTTCGGAAAACAAAGACGAATTCCAAAAAAATGAAGCCGTTTATGCTTATATGCGGGAACATGAAGAGGAGAGAATTGCGTTTCAACTTTTATTTGCCAAGATGGGAAGAACCGGTAAATTTTCTTTGTACCGTTACTTGCAATATCTGTGCGAATTGCCGGGAAAGAAAGCCATTGTTTTTGTGATTCCCTGGATTATTTTAGTACTGGGCATTGTTTTATTGTTTGTAAATACCTATATCGGACTTGGGATTCTGGTATGTATCCTTTCTTATATGATTCTCAGTTATATGAAAAAAAAGAAGGATATTGAGCCGTATCTTGTGAGTTTTGAGTATATTTTAAGAATGCTGATTACGGCGGAAAAGGTTGCCAAAAGCGTGCCGGAGGTCTGGAAAGAAGAAGGAATGGAACTTAAGGAATTACGTAAAACCCTTAGGGATATTTCCGGATTGAATCAGTGGTTTGTTGGCAGTGATTATTCTTCCAATGCGGCAACAGATATTGTTTCAAGTCTTTTAATGCTAGTAAAAATGCTGACGCATGTGGATTTGTTTATTTTTTATCGCATGTTGGGAACCGTTTCGAACCATACTGCCGAAATAGACAGAATCAATACGATTTTGGGTAAAATGGAGACTGATATTACAGTCAGTGCTTTCCGCAATGCATTACCCGTTTATGCAGTTCCGGAATTTGATGGCAAGGGAATGGATATACAGGAAGCGGTTCATCCGTTGATCAAAGAACCGGTTTCGAATTCTTTTTCTCTTGAAAAAGGTATGCTTTTGACCGGCTCTAATGCATCCGGTAAATCAACGTTCCTGAAAACCGTTGCAATTTGTGCATTGCTTGCCCAGACCATTCAAACAGTTCCGGCCAAAAAATATGCGGCAGAGTGCTATCGTATTTTTTCCTCCATGTCTTTAAGAGATGATCTGGAAGCAAAAGAAAGTTATTATATGGCGGAAATCCGTTCCATTAAGCGTATCCTTGAAGCAGTAAGCGAATCGGGAGCGAAGGTTTTATGCTTTGTGGATGAAGTATTAAGGGGAACCAATACCGTGGAACGTATTGCGGCAGCGTCCGAAATTATGCGGTCGTTTTCCGGTGAAAATATGTTATGTTTTGCGGCGACCCATGATATTGAACTGACACAATTGTTAGCGGATGTATATGATAATTATCATTTTGAGGAACAGATTGAAAACAATGATATTTTATTCCCTTATAAACTGTTAAAAGGGCCTGCAAATACCAGAAATGCCATTAAACTTTTAAGTCTGATGGGATATCCGGATGACCTGATTGCGAATGCGGAATGGATGGCCGGATGCTTTCTGCAGGAAGGTGAATGGAGAAACAAGGAGAGTAAACAAAAATGAAAGTAACACTTTACAGCGACGGTTCTGCTAGAGGAAATCCAAACGGACCGGGCGGTTATGGTTGTATTTTGCATTATACGGATTCTAAGGGAGAGTTACATGTCAGGGAATACAGCGCAGGTTATAAACAGACTACGAATAACCGCATGGAATTAATGGGCGTTATAACGGGATTTGAAGCCTTGACGAAACCATGTGAGGTAACCGTGGTTTCGGATTCCAAATATGTAACAGATGCATTTAATCAGAATTGGATTGAATCCTGGGTGAGAAACAATTGGCGTACCGCAGGTAAAAAAGATGTGAAGAATATTGACTTATGGCAACGCCTGTTGGAAGCAATGAAACCTCACAAGGCGGAGTTCATCTGGGTAAAAGGACATGCCGGTCATCCGGAAAATGAGCGTTGTGACGAACTTGCTACCCAAGCGGCGGACGGGGACAACCTTCTTGACGATTCCGTCGGTGCAATGCTACAATAGTGCATAGTTGAAATGTGCATATTATCATAGGATGATTAACAATATAAAAGGAGAAAAAACATGAGTGTTATGGCTTTTTTATCATCATTCGCAAGTTATTTATTGGTATTTTTTGTTTTTGTTGTTGCAATTGTGATTGCAGTATTTATTGGTATCGGTTTTTACAAACTGACACATAAGAACCAATTGCAGGAAGAACCTGATGTTTTGGCTGAAACAGCAGAGGGGAGCAACTAGTTTTATGATACAGCAGGCAGAATAATGCCGGATGAGGAGGCAATCTATGCCTAAATCTGAAAAACAAAAGCAAAAATTATTATACATTCTTAAAATGCTTCAGGAAAAGAGTGACGAGAATCATCCCATTAAGACGGAAGCAATTGTTGAAATGCTTGACCGTGAAGGGATTCATGCGGAGCGCAAAAGCATTTACAATGATATGGACACATTGCGTGATTTCGGATATGACATTGTGTTGACCAAGGGAAAGAATGGTGGCTACTTTCTGGCTTACAGGGATTTTGATGTGGCGGAACTGAAGGTTTTGGTGGATGCAGTTCAGGCTTCCCGTTTTATTACAACCAAAAAATCCAAGGAACTGATAGGAAAGATTACAACGCTTGCCGGAGAGCATGAGGCAAAGAATCTGAAACGTGAAGTGTTTGTTATGAATCGTGTCAAATCAGAGAATGAAGCTATCTATTATAATGTGGATGAAATCTTTGAGGCAATTGAGCATAATAAGCAGATTACGTATAAATATTTGGAATACTCCATCAACAAAGAGGCTGTTCCGCGCAGAAACGGCAAATTATATAAAGTAAGCCCTTTGGCACTGGCGTGGAATGAGGAGAAGTATTATCTGATTGCTTATGATGCGGAAGCGGATTTGATTAAGAATTATCGTGTAGATAAAATCAAAGATGTAGTTGTTTTGCCGGATGCCCGCATTATCAATGAAAAAAGTAAAAAGTTTGATGTGGCGGATTATTGCAATCGTGCCTTTGGTATGTATTCCGGAGAAGACGAGACGTTGACGGTACGTTTTCCGAATGGTCTGATTGGTGTTGTAATTGACCGCTTTGGAAAAGAGATTTCCACGCATACGGTGGATGAGAATTATTTTACGGCAAGATTGAATGTATCTGTCAGTCCGCAGTTGTTCGGGTGGTTAACCGGTTTGGGACCGGAGGTTCAGATTGTGAGCCCGAAGCATGTGGTAACGGAATACGTAGACTATATAAGAGACATTATGAAACAGTATAATGTTTAATTTTTATACGAAAATGCTTTGTATATTAGCGGATGAACGGTCTTGTGAACCGTTCATCTTTTTCGTTGGTTTATAAAAAATAAAAAAATTAATAAAAATGAACCTGATGTATAAAAGACGTATCTATATTATGTCAGCACATAATAAAGGAGGATGTGAAAATGGAAGAACAAAGAATAAAAGAACTGGTGCATCGTATGAAGCAGGGCGAACAGGCCGCTTATGAGGAAGTATACCGCGAGACGTATCGTTCGGTATATTTTATCTGTCTTGGTTTTATGAAAAATGAAGAAAATGCCAAGGATGCCATGCAGGATACTTATATGACTGCTTTTTCCAAACTGGAGCAGTTAAATAAGGAAGAGAAGTTCCAGGCATGGTTAAAGCAGATTGCCGTAAATCGTTGTAAAAGATTGCTGGAACACACAAGTCCCGAACTTTTGGAAACGGAAGATTTGGAAAACTTAAAGAAGGAAGAAAATGAAAACTTTTTGCCGGAAGAATATATTACGAATAAGGCAAAACGTAAAATTGTAATGGATATCATGCGTAAAAAATTGTCCGATATCCAGTATCAAACCGTTATTTTATTCTATTTTAACGGTTTGGAAGTCGAGGAAATTGCTGATTTGATGGAATGCCCGCCGGGAACCGTGAAATCAAGGCTTAGTGTTGCCCGTAATAAAATCAAAGAGGGTGTTTTGGAATATGAGAAGGAAAGCAAGGATAAATTGTATTCTTTTGTCGGTATCCCCTTCCTTACAAGCCTTCTTGCGGCAGAGGCAAGCGGTATGGAAGTGCCGGATATATGGGGCGGATTGCTAATATCCTTAGAGCAATTAAAGAAAGAAAATATTGATTTGGAACGTAAAAACAGTTTTGACAGAAAGAAGGGGGAATCACAAACTGTTGATACAGAACAGGGTTCTGCAATACAGGATTCTTCTTCCAAGGTAAAAGGAGACAGTAAAATGAGTAATAAAATAAAGACAGGGACAGGTGCTGCTAAAGGCAAGATTATAATCGGAGCCATTGCAGCAGTAGTGTTAATCGGTACAGGTATCGGAATTGCAGTAGGTGTAAGCAAAGGAAATGAAGGTATTGAAACTCCCGGTAACGGCACAGTTATCGCAGAAGATAATCAATCCAATGATACAAATGGCGGTTCCGGAGAAAATATTCAAAATGAGAATAATGGCGATGAATTGGATGTGCAGGAGGAAATGGTATTACATCAGGCTTTTGATGAACAGATTCGTTGGATGACAAGTCACAATTTTTCTGCCGGTCAGTTGGAAAACGCACCGGAAGGAGTGGTTTTATTCCCGAATAGCGTGAAACCTTTAACGCTTCCGGTTTCTTTTGACAGTTTTAGTATTCCGGCAGAGAAGAGCGGTACAATCCTTGAACCCGGAAAATCTATGAATGTAAACGTGGAGGAATATGAGCATTTTCTTTTGAATGTACGAAATATGTCTGAGGTTGAGATGACAGTAGACGATTGTCTTGCAAATGGATGGGCAAGTATTACTGCAGACGGATACGGACATCCTTCCGGAGATGAATATTTTGCGGAAATGTTTGGTTATTCCGAGGAATTAAGTGATACAAATGCATATTTGGATATGATGGTTGAAACATATGGTTCTCCTTCATATGTAGACATATTTATGACTTCAGATAGTGTAACAGAAGGGTTAAATAATGCATATGAAAATGTAGTAAACGGAAACACAAACATTTATATTGGTGCAGATGTAGCGCAATATTTAGAATCAGCAGCGGTATATGAGCCTGCAAAATATGAAGTGTTAACTTTAGCATGGGAATTTGATGAATATGTAATTTCACTTACTATTTATGATTCGTCGACTAAAAAAGATACCGGTGAAATATACCCGTATGTAAATGGTGCTACCTATCACACATATTTTACACGTGAAGGCTGGGACTTTGTATTGGCAGGCGATTATATGTATGGTGAGAATGTGATTGATCAGATTTATCCCGAAGGAATGGTATTACCGGAGAAATAAATTAAAATTATTTAAGCGTATAGAAAAAGAAACCTCTCGTGCAGAATATATAAATGTATTTTATTAAAAATATATCTTATTTCTGTATCGAGAGGTTTTGTTATTTTTAACCAAAGATTTTAACAAAATGAACATATCTCTTATTGACATCTATAGATACAACATCTATACTATATCTTGTATCGACTTTTTTAATATTACAATTTTTAGACACTATATATAGGATTTTATGTAAATCACTTCGGAGGGGATTTTATGGAAAGCAAAACAGATTACGGTAAAATTTATGTGCCGAAAAAACCGGTAAAAGTAGTTAAGAAGGACGGAAGCAAAGAAGAATTTAATGTCCAGAAAGTAATTGATGCGGTAAATAAGTCGGCATATCGTGCATTGACGAAGTTTACGCCGGAAGATGAAGCGCAGATTTGTAAAAGTGTGGTAGAAAGCATTGATGAAATGGGAGAAGATTTGATTCCCATTGCCAAGATGCATAATATTGTGGAACGTGCATTGGAGGGAGTAAAACCTATCGTTGCAAAGAGTTACCGCGATTATCGTAACTACAAGCAGGAATTTGTCCGTATGTTGGATGATGTTTATAAAAAGAGCCAGTCCATTATGTACATCGGTGACAAAGAAAACGCCAATACGGACTCTGCGCTGGTTTCTACCAAGAGAAGTTTGGTATTTAATCAGTTAAATAAAGAGTTATATCAGAAGTTTT
Source organism: Lachnospiraceae bacterium (assembly GCA_017473115.1). Lineage (GTDB taxonomy): Bacteria > Bacillota > Clostridia > Lachnospirales > Lachnospiraceae > UBA3766. The sequence goes on along the minus strand of JAFUNC010000014.1, from coordinate 8,596 downwards.
TTATGACTACGGAAGAGATTCAGGCGTGCCGTGACGGGTATATTTACGTACATGATATGTCTGCCCGTCGTGATACGATGAATTGTTGTCTTTTTGACGTTGCAAACGTGTTAAAAGGCGGTTTTGAGATGGGTAACATTTTTTATAATGAACCTAAGTCCCTGGATACTGCGTTTGACGTCATCGGTGACATTGTTTTAAGCGCCGCAAGCCAGCAGTACGGCGGTTTTACCGTGCCGGAAGTAGATAAGATTTTGGAACCCTATGCGGAGAAATCTTACGAGAAATATGTAAAGAAATATCTTGCCATGGGTGTATCGGAAGAAGTGGCAAGAAAAGAAGCGGATGAGGATATTATCCGTGATTTTGAACAGGGATATCAGGGTTGGGAATATAAGTTCAATACGGTAGCCAGCAGTCGTGGCGATTATCCTTTTATCACGGTGACCGCAGGTCTTGGTACCGGTAAATTTGCCCGTCAGGCTTGTATATCCATGCTCAACGTCCGTAAGAGAGGACAGGGCAGACCGGAATGCCGTAAACCTGTTTTATTCCCTAAAATTGTATTCTTATATGACGAAGATTTGCACGGACCCGGCAAGGAAATGGAAGATGTGTTCAATGCCGGCGTGGAATGTTCCGCAAAGACAATGTATCCCGATTGGTTGAGTATGACAGGTAAGGGATATGTGGCAAGTATCTATAAGCAGTATAAAAAGGTTATTTCCCCTATGGGATGCCGCGCCTTTTTATCTCCCTGGTACGAAAGAGGCGGTATGAATCCGGCAGATGAAAATGATCAGCCTATTTTTGTTGGTCGTTTTAACATTGGTGCCGTATCTCTTCATTTGCCTATGATTTATGCAAAGGCAAAGCATGAGAGCAGGGACTTCTATGAAGTATTGGATTATTATCTTGAGTTAATCCGTCAACTTCATATCCGTACCTACGCTTATTTGGGCGAAATGCGTGCATCCACCAATCCATTGGCATATTGCGAGGGCGGTTTCCTTGGCGGACATTTACAACTTACGGATAAAATTAAGCCTTTGCTTAAGGCAGCAACTGCTTCCTTCGGTATTACTGCATTGAATGAATTGCAGCAGATTCATAACGGTAAATCATTGGTAGAAGACGGCAAATTTGCTGTTGAAGTTATGGAATATATCAATAAAAAAGTTACGGAATTTAAGGAAGCGGATGGAAATCTTTATGCGATTTACGGTACGCCGGCAGAAAACCTTTGCGGTTTACAGATTAAACAGTTCCGTAAGAAATACGGTATTATTGAAGGTGTTTCCGATCGTGAATATGTATCTAACAGTTTCCACTGTCATGTAGCGGAAGATATTACGCCGATTCAGAAGCAGGATTTGGAAGCACGTTTCTGGGATTTGTGTAATGGCGGTAAAATCCAGTACGTAAGATACCCGATTGATTATAATTTAGAGGCAATAAAAACCTTAATCCGTCGTGCTATGGACATGGGCTTTTATGAAGGCTTGAATATGTCTTTGGCATACTGTGACGACTGCGGACATCAGGAATTGGAAATGGATGTTTGCCCTAAGTGCGGAAGCAGTAATTTGACGAAGATTGACCGTATGAATGGCTATTTGGCTTATTCCCGCGTTCATGGGGATTCCCGTTTGAATGAAGCAAAGATGGCCGAAATCAGGGAACGTAAATCAATGTAATTATTATATTGATTGTATCGGTAACCTATAAGAATTGTTTTTGCGTATATGCGGAATACAAACATTTTAACTTAATTTGAGAATAAAGGAATATATAAGATGAGATATCATAATATTACCAAGGATGACATGCTGAACGGCGATGGCCTGCGTGTGGTTCTCTGGGTGTCAGGATGCAGTCATTGCTGTAAAGAGTGTCATAATCCGATTACCTGGGATCCCAATTCCGGTCTGCCTTTTGATGATGCTGCGAAACAGGAGATTTTTGAGCAACTGGATAAAGATTATATTTCCGGAATTACTTTTTCCGGCGGAGATCCTTTGCATTTTGCCAATCGTTTGGATGTGGCTGATTTCATGAAAGAAATAAAAGAAAAATATCCTCACAAAACCATTTGGCTTTATACCGGTTCTTTGTGGGACGAAATCTACATGGAAGATTTTATGCAGTATGTGGATGTGTGCGTGGACGGTGAATTCCGTATCGATAAAAAAGACAACAAACTGATGTGGAAAGGAAGTTCCAACCAGCGCGTTATCGATGTAAAAGCTACATTGGAGAAAGAAGCACCGTATGTTCCCGTGCTTCATTGTGAGAATTATTCCAAGGATGCATTCGGTTCCAATACAAGAATGTGTGAAGCGTAGAATTTGTGAATACAATATTAACCGGTGAAAAGGAAACGAAAATGAACAATATGATAAAAGAAATTAAAATCAAGTATTTTGATGAGACCATTGAGAAACTTTGCTATATTGACGGAAAATCTGATTGGATTGATTTGAGAGCGGCCAAAGACGTGGTTTTAAAAAAAGGTGAGTTTGCACTGATTCCTTTGGGTGTTGCAATGCAGTTGCCGGAAGGGTATGAGGCTCACGTAGTGCCAAGAAGTTCTACTTTTAAGAATTTCGGTATTATTCAGACCAATCACCAGGGCGTTATTGATTGCTCTTATTGCGGAGACAATGACCAGTGGTTTATGCCGGTATTGGCAGTGCGTGATACGGAAATTCATAAAAATGACCGTATCTGTCAGTTCAGAATTTTGGAAAATCAGCCGAAAATTCAGTTTACGGAAGTTGCGGTATTGGAAGGTAAGGATCGCGGCGGACACGGAAGTACCGGAACAAAATAAGTGATTATAGATTCCTTATTTGGGGTAAGTTTGTTACAGGGTAATTTTCGTTGCTGAAAACAAATACAAATGATATAATCAAAAATGTAAATTTATTACATTTTGTGAAAGGTGGATTTTAGAATGGAAAAAACAAAATGGGGCATTTCCGCGGCTCTTGTCAGTATGCTGTGTTATTTTACGGGATTTATGAATTTCACGGCATGTATTATTTTATTTGTGGCCGTAATGGTTTGGTCAGAGTCAAATTCAGCGAAGATTAACGCTGCACAGGCTGTTGTATTATCGGTATTTTTTACGCTTATTACCACGGTTTGTAACTGGTTATCCCAGACCTATGTTGGCTTGGTAAATGAAACGTTCGGTATTTTATCAACCTGGTGGGATTTCAATGCCGTACGTGAATGGATTCTACGTGTGGATTTTATGGATGGAATTGCCAACTTTGTACGTTTCATTGAGTTTATTGTAATGTTTGTTTTGGTGATTATGAGCCTTAAAAACAAGGAAATTAAGTTGCCTGTTGTTTCCAAACTTGTTAAGAAACATTTTGCAGAGGAAGAAACAACTTCCGTGCAGGATGACACCGTTGAAAAAAAGACAGTAAAGAAAACAACAAGAAGCACCAGCAAAAAGACAACGAAAGTAGCAGATGAAAGTAAAACAGAATAATTTTACATAAGATAAAACACTGTATTTGTGTAAAGTACAGTGTTTTTCTCTGTATTATTTTTATATGTTTCAAGGATGTTTTATAAGGCGTAATTTTTACATACAAAGATATAAAGTATACGGATAGGAAGTATAAGGAGGAAATAAGATGATTCAGGTTCAAAATCTGACGAAACTTTACGGCACACATTTGGCCGTGGATGATATTTCTTTTAAAGTGAAAAAAGGTCATATTTATGGTTTTTTAGGACCGAACGGAGCCGGAAAGAGTACTACCATGAATATGATTACCGGTTACATAGCACCTACAATAGGTACAATTACCATTAACGGACATGACCTTGGGAAAGAAACTTTGGAAGCAAAAAAATGCATCGGATATTTGCCGGAGAATCCGCCTTTGTATCAGGATATGTATGTAAAAGAATATCTTGAATTTGTTGCAAAGTTAAAAAAGACGGATAAAACAAAACGCAGTGCGGAAATTGAAGAAATTATGAAGAAAACCGGCTTGAATGATGTGTCCGGCAGACTGATTAAGAATCTGTCCAAAGGCTATAAACAGCGTGTGGGTATTGCGCAGGCACTTTTGGGCAATCCGGAAATTGTAATTTTGGATGAACCTACGGTCGGACTGGATCCTGAACAGATTATTGAAATCAGAACCTTGATTAAGAGTCTGAAAAAGAATCATACCGTGATTTTAAGTTCGCATATTTTATCGGAAATCAGTGCGGTTTGTGATGATGTATTAATGATTGCCAAGGGTAAAGTGGTGGCAATGGATACTACCGAAAATATTCTTAAGAAGAATAAGAGCGGTCAGAGAATTACCATTACCGTAAAAGGCGAAGCATCCAGAGCAGAAGAAGTATTAAAGAAATTAAAGTGTCTGGAAAGTTACAAACTGATTGCGAAAGATAAGGGACAGGCGAGTTTTGAACTTGAAGTAAAAGAAACCAAAAAAGATGTCCGTGAAGAGGTTTCTTTTGCGCTTTCTGATGCAAGAATTCTTATTATTGAGATGAATATGTCCAAAGCATCTCTGGAGGATGTTTATTTGGATATTCTGCAGGAGTGTCGTGAGGCAGAAGAAGCAGAAATGACAGAAGAGGAAGAGAATGTCTTAACGGAAGCGGAATCAGATGTTGATGATGAAAATTCAATTGCCGATGCCAAAGAAACCGGAACAGAAGGAGGAGAGGAATCATGATAGCAATTTATCAAAAAGAATTAAAAAGTTACATCAAATCCTTATCCGGCTGGCTGTTTCTGGCGGCATTGACTTTTTTTGCAGGGTTATATTTTTCATTAAATAATTTGCTTTACGGAAGTCCGTACATTTCGGATACCTTGGCAAATATGTTAATTGTACTTTTGTTTTTAATTCCGATTCTTACCATGCGTTCATTTTCGGAAGAGAAAAAATTTAAGACAGACCAGTTGCTTTTAACTGCGCCGGTGCGGGTGTCCTCCATTGTTCTGGCAAAGTTTTTAGCGATGATTACCATGATGGCTGTGGCTACTGTTGTATTTTCCTTTGGCATTATTTTACTTGCCATTTACGGAAGCGTGCCCGTGGCTGAGACGATTATGGCATTGATTGCATTTTTCCTTTACGGATGTATCTGTATTGCAATCGGTATGTTTTTATCTTCTGTAACCGAGCATCAGTTTATTGCGGCAATTTTAACATACGGATTTTATATTTTTATGATTTTGGTCCCTTCCTTCTGTGAGATTTTATTTGGTTTGGACAATTGGGTTACGAAAGTTGTCAGCATTTTGGATGTGACCACTCCTTTTAATATGATGTTCTCAGGGATTATTGTGCTTACGGATGTGGCATACATTGTATCTGCCATTTTTATTCTGTTGTTTTTGACCTGGTTTATGGTTGGTAAAAACAGTTTCCAGTTAACCAACAACGGAAAAAAGAATTTGTTTAAAACTGCGATTGGCGCCGTGATTGTAGTGGCAATTGTAGTCGGTCTTAACATTGGTGTCAGACAACTTCCTTCGGAATATGCACAGTTTGATATGACCAAAGACAAGTGGTATTCCATCACGGAAGACACGAAGACCGTGTTGGACAGTTTGGACGAGGATATTATTATTTATGTCATCGGCAGTGAAGAAACCGTGGATGACGGTGTCAGATTATATCTGGACGCTTATAAAAGATACAGTGACAAAATTAAAGTGGAGTATAAACCGTTGGATCTTTATCCGACCTTTGCTTTGAATAAAACAGGAACCGATATGGATGAATCCGGCATGATTGTAGAAAAAGGGAATGAGTACAGAACCATTGCCTACGGTGATTGTTATGTGGTGGAGTATGGATATGATGCTTACGGTATGACAAATTACGTATCCGGCATTGATATTGAAGGTCAGGTAACGGCGGCTATCGGCTCATTAATATCCGATGAAACCTATACGGTATATTTCCTGGAAGGACATAATGAAGTGGCCATCAATGAAAGTATGCTTGCCAGATTCCGAAAAGGCGGTTATACTACGGCAAATCTTTCCCTGTTAAAAGAAAAAGAGGTGCCGGCGGATGCGGTAGCATTGGTAATCAATGGTCCCGAAAATGACTTGTCCGCTGCAGAAGTGACTGCCGTGAAAGAATATGTAAATCGTGGCGGTAACGTGATTATGATGGCTTCTCTGGACATTATGGATACTCCGAATTATGACGGTCTGATGGAATCATATGGGGTTACAATTACGGAAGGTTCTGTTTTAGAGAGTGATTTATATTATGTATATGATCAGATTCCTTTTGCGATTTTACCGGATAATGAATATCATGATATTACGGCTTCTGTATATAACAGCAAATATACTTTGATGATTCAGTCCAGAGGTTTTACGGTAAAAGAAGATGTGAGCGGAATGGAAGTCTATCCGTTGTTTACTTCCCAGGATAATTCCTATGCCAAGGTATTGAATACGGATGCTACCATGGAATTCGAAGAAGGGAATGAAGTGGGGCCTTTTATGTTGGGCGTATGTACGGAATTGTACGCGGACAACGGAGAGGTTGCAACGGTTACCATGATTGGTACGCCTGCGTTCCTCTATGAAGACATTGATACAATCGTGGCAAATGCTAATTCGGATGTATTCTTTGGTGCAATCCATTATGGTTCGGATGTGGAAGTAAGTACTACAATTCCCGCCAAAAGCGTTGAACCCGAATATGTGATGGTAAGTACCGGATTGATACTTTTATATACCGGAATCATTGTATTGTTTTTGCCGATTTTGATGACGGTTACGGGTATCGTAATTGTAGTTACGCGACGAAAAAAATAAATTATACCGCAGACAAGGTTGATTTTGTTTTTCTTTTATGTCAAAATAGGAAAAGGTTTCAACCAATGAATAGATTAAAGTGAGGCGTTAAAATGGCTAAAATCAGAACACGATTTGCACCTTCCCCGACCGGAAGAATGCACGTAGGAAATTTACGTACTGCATTATATGCATATTTGGTATCAAAGCATGAGAAGGGAGATTTTATTCTTCGTATCGAAGATACCGATCAGGAAAGATATGTGGAAGGCGCAGTAGATATTATTTATCGTACTTTGGATAAAACAGGGCTTCATCATGATGAAGGTCCCGACAAGGACGGCGGCGTAGGTCCTTATGTACAGAGTGAGCGTCAGGCAAGCGGTATTTATCTTGAGTATGCAAAACAGTTAATCGAAAAGGGCGAAGCATATTATTGCTTCTGTGACAAGGAACGTTTGGCTACATTAGAGCGTGAAGAAGGCGGTAAGACCATTAATGTATATGATAAGCATTGTCTTCATTTGTCAAAAGAAGAGGTGGAAGCAAAATTGGCGGCAGGTGTTCCCTATGTAATCCGCCAGAATAATCCTACCGAAGGTACCACAACCTTCCATGATGATATTTATGGTGATATTACCGTAAATAATGATGAGTTGGATGATATGATTCTTATTAAGTCTGATGGATTCCCGACTTATAACTTTGCAAACGTAGTAGATGATCATTTGATGGGTATTACACACGTGGTAAGAGGGAATGAATATCTTTCTTCTTCTCCGAAGTACAATCGTTTGTATGAAGCATTTGGTTGGGAAGTTCCCGTGTATATTCATTGTCCGTTGATTACGGATGAAGATCATAACAAGTTATCCAAGAGATGCGGTCACAGTTCTTATGAAGATTTGATTGAACAGGGCTTTTTGACAGAGGCGGTTGTGAACTTTGTGGCATTGCTTGGATGGTCACCTTCCGAGAATAAGGAAATTTTTACATTGGAAGAACTTGTTGAGGCATTCGATTATACGCATATGTCCAAATCACCTGCAGTATTTGATTATACCAAGTTAAAATGGATGAACAGCGAATATATCAAGGCTATGGATTTTGATGCCTTTTATGAGAAGGCAGAGCCGTTCTTAAAAGAAGCGCTGACAAGAGATGTTGATTTGAAGAAGATTGCCGCCATGGTAAAGACAAGAATTGAAGTATTTCCTGATATTCCGGGTCTTGTAGACTTCTTTGAAAATGTATTGGAATATGACATTGAAATGTATACACATAAGAAAATGAAGACCGATGCGGCCTCTTCATTGACTGTTTTAAAAGAAATTCTTCCTGTTCTGGAAGGTGTGGATGACTATTCAAATGATAATCTGTACCAGACTTTGGTTGATTTTTCACAGGAAAAAGGCTACAAAAACGGTTATGTTTTATGGCCTGTACGTACTGCCTTGTCCGGTAAACAGATGACACCGGCAGGCGCTACCGAAATCCTTGAGATTCTTGGAAAGGAAGAATCGCTGAAACGTATTACGGCGGCGATTGCCAAACTTGAAGCAGAGGCTTGATGAAACGCAGCAGAGTGCTGTAACCCACGGAGAGGGCCCGTTACTGATTACGGCGGGCCCGGGCTCCGGCAAAACAACAGTCATCACACATCATATCAAACATTTAATTGATCATCAGGGCGTATCGCCTAAAGAAATCCTGGTTATAACTTTTACAAAATCAGCAGCAACGGAAATGAAGGAACGCTTTCTTCGTTTGGTTAATCAACGAAAT
>JAFUNC010000013.1 GCA_017473115.1 Lachnospiraceae bacterium | reverse complement strand
TAGTAATATAGATTATAGTTTTCTGATTGTATATGCGATTTGCGAAAAATATAAATTGGCTATACCGAAATATCTGAGCGCAGAGATGGCTTATTTGGGTGATAATGAATATAAGAGAATTATAATGGAAGTGATTTTAAAGATTTTTGGGGAAATTAACGCTTATCCAGTTAAGTTACTTGCGTATTCGAAAAAGACAGGTTCAAAAGGCGAATTAGTGACATCACCGCATGATTTTTTACTTGATAATGGAAAAACACTATCTATAAAAACTAGTATATCAAATGGTGAATATTATAAAGCGGCACCTAGAGTGGTTGGGCAAGCTGGTTATAATGTATTAAATAAATATTTTGAAACTCTTTATGGAAAGAAAATTGAAACGCAAGATGATATAAAGAGATTATTCATAAGTAAAATAGATGATATTTTGCCGATATTTATTGAAAAGATGTTTGATTCGGATTATACATTGTTTATTCAAAGGGAAAATGAAAAAAATTGTTTGATAGTAAATAAGGACAATATAGAGCTTCCAATATTTGAAAAAGCAGATTTTACATTTACAAGAAATATGGAAGATTGGAGTGAAAGCACATCATTAAAATATAAGAACATAACAATTGCGGAAATTCAAACTCGTAAAAGCAGAACATTCAAATTTAGATTTATAATAAATAATTTGCTTAAATATATTTATAAGTACTAATTGACTTTTGGTGACAAAACATGTAAACTGGACATAGAAACATGGAAAGTGGACAAACGAATGTTTCGCAGGAGGTTAATATGTCAGTATATTATACAATACAGGAAGTAGCAGAAAAGACAGGAAAGAGCCAAAAGACAATTAGAAGGCATATTGCAGCAAAGAAACTCAATGCGTCTAGAATACAGAATAAATGGCGAATTTTACCCGAAGATTTTGACAGATGGGTAGAGTCTGGCGATTGTGAAGAAGATAATGATAGAGAGACCTTTGCCATTATGGGAAGCAAAACATCTTTGGAGTATAATGATGATGTAAATTGGTTGGATGTGAAAGAAAGGTGTACAAAAGATAAGTACAATGGCTGGAAACATTCCAAAGCACGAAACGGATATAATTTTGTGGATTTATTTTCCGGAGCGGGTGGGCTCAGTTGTGGGCTCACAATGGCAGGATTTACACCAGTTGCGTCTGTGGAGATTATGCCAGAAGCAGTAGAGACATATAAGTATAACTTCGTACAGAGAAAGAAATATAAAGAAGACGTAGAAACAAGAGATATTACAACAGATGAAGCAAAGCAGGCTTTATATGAGAGTATTGGTGATAGACATATTCATTTACTAGTAGGTGGCTTTCCCTGCCAAGGATTCAGTTTGGCTGGTAATAGAGTTGTAACAGATGAGAGAAACAGTTTGTATATTGAAATGCTAAAAATCGTTGATCATCTCAAGCCGGAATACATAGTTATGGAAAATGTAGAAGGTCTTCGTTCTATGCTAAATGGGAAGATAGAAGAAAAGATTATTTCGGATTATAAGAAGATTGGATACAACATTAATGTTACTGTGCTTAATAGTGCAGATTATGGTGTTGCACAAACCAGAAGAAGAGTTATTTTTGTAGGAAATAGAATAGGTGGAACAAATTATCACCCAAAACCGTTTATGATGAAATATAAAACGCTGGGTGAAGAGATTGAGCGTTTTATGAATATGGATGAGGATAAGAGTATTAATCATATTTTTAGCACTCATACTGAGGAGATGAAGAAACGAATTAGTGCGGTACCCGAGGGTATGAGCCTGTATGGAAATTATTCAGATGCCTGGAAAAAATCGCCTTGGGATAAGCCGTCATGCACTGTAAAAGAAAATCATGGTGGTGTTAATTTGCATCCGAAGTTACCGCGCGTTTTAACACCGCGTGAACTTGCGGCATTACAATCGTTTCCGGATGATTTTATTTTTAAAGGAACAAAGAAATGGCAACTTGTTCAAATTGGTAATGCAGTACCGCCTCTTCTTGGTAGAGCAATTGGTGTTGCCGTACAGTATGCATTAGAAGAACAAGGTATTTAAACGACACTTAGGTATGTATGAAAACAATACGTGTAGTAGCAGCAATTATTAAAGCAACAAATGAAAATAGGGAATCTATAATCTTCGCCACCCAACGTGGTTACGGCGATTTTGCAGGCGGTTGGGAATTCCCCGGTGGTAAAATCGAAGAAGGTGAAACACCGCAGGAAACTTTGGTGCGTGAAATCAAAGAGGAACTTGATACGGAAATTAAGGTTAGCGATTTGATTGATACAATTGAATATGATTATCCCAACTTCCATCTTTCTATGGATTGTTTTTTGTGCGAGATTGTATCCGGGGATTTGGTTTTAAAAGAGCATAAGGCGGCGAAATGGCTTACTAAGGATGAGTTGGATTCCGTGGAGTGGTTGCCGGCGGATGTGGAGTTGATTGAGAAGATAAGAAACCTAATTATGAAATGATACAAGTTGAGAGAGGGTGTGTTTTTATGGCATTTTCAACAAGTGTAGCTAACGAAGTGTTAGTTCGATGTGGTCGACATTGTTGTTTGTGTGGGAAGTATGCAGGAATGAAAATGGAATTACATCATATTAAACAAGTATCCGATGGTGGTGATGATAGCATTGATAACTGTATTCCCTTATGTTTTGATTGCCATGCAGAAGTTAAGTCATATAATCCTCATCATCCTAAGGGAAGACTTTTTACAGAAAAAGAATTAAAAGGGCATAGGGATAAATGCTATAGAAGATATTCATCTGTTCAATCGGATAGTTATGATTCTAATAGTTCAGCAATTTGTGAGAAGAGAATATTCCCAGAAAAAGAAAGTAAAGAATTACTTCGTTGGGGTTATCCGGAGCAAGATCAGATTTGTCCGCTAATAGATGGAGAGTTAGTCATGATAGCGGGTTGTACAGGGGCGAAAAAGAGTACATATATTCATCATGTTATAAATACGAATTTAAAAGCCGGTTATAGAGTTGCATATTGTTGTGTAAAAGATAAGCCATTTGATGTGGGGCTTGAAATTATAGCAGAAGATGCACAGGTTAATGTTGAACATATTAAACGAGGAGTTATTACAGATGATGTTAGAAATAGAATAGAAATTAGTCAGAATATATTAAATAATAGAAATTTGGCATTGTTTCCTTATGATCAAGTTGCAGAGGGGGATAGAATATTACAAATTGTTGAAAATAGTGGTGCAGAAATTATCGTAATTGATGATATTAATGGTGTATCATTTGATAATAATACTACGATTGAAAAATTTTTGTATCAATTGAGAAATACTGCGGCAAAGCATTCAGTTGTAGTATTTGTAGTATGTAATCTTAAAATCCCTGAAAGAATAGATCGACATCCTATGGTTGAAGATTTTCCAGTAGAAGGTTATTACAGATTGTTTGATATTGTACATTTATTGTACAAGTGCAGTAACTATGATACATATGAAGAAGATAAAGAGAAGTTAGAGATTATTATTGTAAAGGGAGCATTGAGTAATCCGCACACTATAAAATTGGTTGCACCTAACAATATTACAGGGGTATTTTCTGAGGTGGAGAGTGTTAACTAAAGAAGTATTCTGTAAAATAAAAGATTATAGCGATATGTATTTAATAAAGTAGTAATGTAACTTATAAGATAATTATGTTATCTAATATGTAAAAAATAATAGTATTAGATTACTTAACTTTATATAAGCTATTTCATATATTTTAACTAGAAAAAACATAAAAAGGATATAAAGATGTTATCGTTATAAAGTGTAATAATATATATCTAAGTGTAAAGTATCATTTCAAAGTGTCAATTTGACACTTTGAAATGATACTTTAGAACTTTTAACCTACTCAAATTTTTATATCCCCAACCCAAGGAGCCCCTATGACCACCACCTACATTCGCCACAGTTGTTTCCTCATTGAAACAACCACTTGTTATTACTTATTTGATTATGAAAAAGGCCGTTTGCCTGCAATGGATGTAACAAAACCAATCTTTGTTCTGTCCAGTCACGCCCATCACGACCATTACAATCCGGATATTTTTACGATGTTGTGTGAGCAAGGGATGCAAGCGATTTATGCGATTCTATCAAGCGACATCGTAGTGCCTGCCGAGGTAGATGTCATGCAGGTATCTCCGGGCAAGGAATATTGTCTTTGTTTGGGGCAAAGGCTTACGACGCTTCGCTCCACGGATGTGGGTGTCGCTTTTTTGATAGAAGATAAGGGCGAGATTTTTTATCACGCCGGTGACTTAAATGACTGGGTGTGGGAAGGCGAAAGCGATGCCTATAATGAGCAGATGACTAGAGATTATCGCGAACAAATCAACTTGCTTTCGAAGCACTTGAATGGGCGCACCATAGATGCCGCATTTGTGGTTTTGGACCCCAGGCAGGAGAAGCATTATGACAGAGGCTTGTGTTACTTCTTAGAGCATGTATCTGCCGCCAAAGTATATCCCATGCATTATTGGGAGAAGCCTGAGGTCATCGATACTTTTATAAATACGCATCCGGAATATAAGGAGCAAATCCAAAAGACCGAATAAAACATACAGCGCGAGGCGCGGGAAAGAGGTTCGTTATGAATTTTAAAATGGTTCATGAAAATTACAATGTTGCCGATTTGGATAAGTCTATAGCATTCTACGAGAAAGCGCTGGGGCTTCATGAAGTAAGACGTACAAACGGCGATGGTTTTATCATTGTTTTTATGGGAAATGAGGAGAGTACCTTCGAATTGGAACTTACCTGGTTGGAGGCGCATCCGCAGCCCTATAATTTGGGCGAATGTGAATTCCATCTGGCTTTCGAGGCGGATGATTTCGAAGCGGCGCATAAACTCCACGAAGAGATGGGCTGCATCTGTTTTGAAAATCCGGCGATGGGAATTTATTTTATCACGGATCCGGATGGGTACTGGTTGGAGATTGTACCGGGGAAGTAGGAATACACATAGACCAATTACCAATAATGGTAGTTGGTCTTTTTTATATAAACCTCGTCAAATCATATTGACTCTCTTCCATACAATTGCTATAATAAAATTACCCAACGGGTAATTTAGACAGGCAAGGAGGGATTTGGAAGTAGAATATGCATCAGACAAAGTAAGGCAACAATGTACAAGTGTTAAGGCAGCTAAAAAGTTATTTGGCGGAGATGCAGCATTGACCACAAGCCTTTTAGCGCGAGTATATGCACTGGAAAGTGCGGATACTATTAAGGATATTATTGTTCAGCCAACTTTTCATTTTCATAAGTTGGTGAATAAGAAGGGAAATAATTTAGACGGTTATTTTGCTATTGATGTGAGATCAAGAAAGGAGCCTTGGCGTATCATTATGCAACCACTGGATGCAAATAAGCGCCCATATGAGCCCTGTAATATAGATGAAATTGCTGAAGTTGTGAGAATTGTAGAGATTGAGGAAGTGAGCAAACATTATGAATAATTATATTGAGTATAATGATAAAATTGCATTTCACCCGGGATATTACATTAAAGAGATTTTAGATGATAGTGGGTTGACGCAGGAGGATTTTGCGAAGAGACTTGGAACGACACCTAAGAATTTTAGTCTGCTTATCAGAGGCGAGCAGAGTTTGTCAATTGACATTGCTATGAAATTGTCAAGAATGGTAGGAACAAGTATAGCCTATTGGTTAAATTTGCAGAATGCATATGATTCATTAATTGCAGAATTTAAGTCGGAGGAAGAACTTGTTGAAGAACGGACGGTTTTTGAATGTTTGGATTATAAATACTTTAGAGATAATTTTGAACTGCCTGATTTGCCGCGAAAGAAAGATGAGCAGATTAAGCGGATGAGAGAGTTTCTGGGGGTCGCGAGTCTTACGGTTTTTGCAAAAAGAGATATGGCAGTAAGTTTTAGAAGTGCATCGGAAGAAATGACTGATGCAAATATCGTTAAGGCGAATGTTATGGTGCAAATTGCAATTAATAAAGCATTAAAAGTCGTGGCCCCCAAGTTTAATAAGTCTAAATTTGAAGAAGCAATTCGTTATGCATTAACATTGACCCGGAATCACGCTGAGTTTTATCCGCTTATTCAAAAAGCGTTTTTGGATGCCGGTGTAGTGCTGGTTATTTTGCCGAATCTTCCGGGTTCCAAGATTAACGGTGCGACCAAAAAACTTGGAAATAGCAATATTATGCTAATGGTAAATGACAGAAGATTAAATGCGGATTCATTTTGGTTTACTTTATATCATGAGATTGGTCACATTATAAATGGTGATTATGGTATTTCTTTTGAAACGGAAGATGGGGAAAAGGAAGATAACGCGGATAAGTATGCTGAAGATATGTTAATTCCACCGGTACTGTATGAGGATTTTATAAGCCGGAATAAATTTGATGTGCAGTCAATTTGTAGATTTGCGAAACAGATTGACCGTGCACCGGGAATTGTTTTGGGAAGATTGCAGAATGATAAACTTGTTCGTTTTGATGATAGGACTTTGCAACCCTTGAGGGTGAAGTATAGGGTTAAGACAAATGCATAAAAGGAGATATGTAATATGATTAAAATACTTTTTATCTGCCACGGCAACATCTGTCGTTCCCCTATGGCAGAATTCATTCTAAAATACTTAGTCGAGGAGCGTGGCCTCTCATCCGAATTTTACATTGCATCCGCAGCCACCAGCACGGAAGAAATCGGCAGTCGCGTCCATCACGGCACGGCGGCGATTCTGGACCGTCTTGGCATTGATTATTCCGAGAAGCGTGCACGTCAGATGACTTGCAAGGACTATCAGGAGTATGATATGCTTATTGGTATGGACGACTGGAATATGCGCAATATGAGTCGCATTGCAGGCGGTGACCCGGAGGGGAAACTCCATCTTTTGATGGATTTTACGGATAGACCGGGAGAAGTGGCGGATCCTTGGTATACCCGTAACTTTGAGGTGACCTATCGCGATGTGATGGACGGTTGTGAAGGACTTTTAGATTATTTGGAAGAACAGGGGGTAATATAATGCAGGGACCGTATTTTACAGAACCGGTTCAATGCATAATTCTTAAATAAAAGTCGCATAGTAAGAAAAACGAAAATTCACCGATGTACCCCTACCCAAACGGAGCAATTCGTGGTAAAATAGATATATTGGAAAGAATATTCGGATTATGAACGATATAAGCAGTAGCAAGCGAAGGAGGCCTAACTATGACCAGAGACGAAATGATACAGGCAGTGTCAGATACCGCTTTTGTAGAGAAGGAAGATTGCGACAGAGTGGTAACTTCTTACCACCGTGTTGTTGAGAATGAAGTGAAGAAACAGGTAAAGAAGTATGCGATCATCGCAGGCGGCGTTGCGGCGTTCCTTGGTATTTTTGCATTAATCTTTTATTTACTCGGTAAGAGTTCACGTTGCTCGGACGATGAGTAAATTGTGAATTTCTATGGGCGGTTGCACGCTCGATATGCACGAAATATATAACACCCTGCATTTTATGATGCAGGGTGTTTTCTTGTTTTATCTTTGGTACTGCTTTCAATAAAACGCCGGATGCATTTATGCTTTCTTTGCAAATGCCGCGCGCTTTCTTAATGTCGGATCCAGAATTTTTTTACGAATTCTCAAACTCGTCGGGGTTACTTCCAACAACTCATCCGTATCAATGAAATCCAACGCCTGTTCCAGACTTAAAATACGGGGCGGTGTCAAACGCAATGCTTCGTCCGCACTGGAAGAACGGGTATTGGTCAACTGTTTCTTTTTACATACGTTTAATTCGATATCTTCTGCCTTGGGATTCTGGCCCACCACCATACCGGAGTAAACCTGTTCTCCGGGACCGATGAAGAGGGTGCCGCGCTCCTGGGCGTTGAATAAACCGTAGGTTACGGATTCGCCGCTTTCAAAAGCGATAAGCGAGCCCTGCTTACGATACTGGATATCCCCCTTGTAAGGGCCGTATCCGTTGAAAATACTGTTGATGATACCGTTTCCCTTGGTATCGGTCATAAAATCGCCTCGGTAACCGATTAAGCCTCTTGAGGGGATGGAGAACTCAAGACGGGTATAGCCGCCGGTGCCTGCGCCCATATTAAGGAGTTCGCCCTTACGCTGGCTTAACTTCTCGATGACCGTGCCGCTGAATTCTTCGGGCACGTCAATGTATGTCAATTCCATAGGCTCCAACTGCTTGCCGTTTTCATCTTCCTTATACAATACTTCCGCTTTGCTGACTGCGAATTCATAGCCCTCGCGGCGCATATTTTCAATCAATACCGATAAATGCAACTCGCCTCGTCCGGACACCTTGAAGGCCTCTGTGGTGTCTGTTTCTTCCACGCGCAAAGACACGTCGGTGTTCAATTCGCGGAAGAGTCTGTCACGTAAGTGACGGCTGGTTACATATTTCCCTTCCTTGCCCGCCAGAGGAGAATCATTTACCATAAAATGCATAGCGATGGTAGGCTCCGAAATCTTCTGGAAAGGAATTGGTTCGATAGCGTCAGGAGCACATAAGGTATCACCGATATGGATGTCTGCAATACCGGAGATGGCTACGATGGAGCCGATACCGGCCTCTTTTACTTCGGTTTTGGCAAGCCCGTCGAATTCATAGAGTTTACTTACTTTTACTTTCTTCTGTTTCTCGGGCTCGTGGGCATTTACAATTACCACTTCCTGATTGACGGCGATGGTACCGTTATCTACCTTACCTACGCCGATACGGCCAACATATTCGTTATAGTCAATGGTACTGATTAACACCTGGGTGCCCGCTTCCGGGTCGCCTTCCGGTGCCGGAATATAGTCGATAATGGTTTCAAACAGAGGTGCCATATTTACCGCTTCGTCTCCCAAATCTTTTACCGCGGTGCCTGCCTTGGCAGAAGCAAAGAGAAAAGGGCAATCCAACTGTGCATTGTCTGCTTCCAGTTCCAAGAAAAGTTCCAGTACTTCATCAATCACTTCGTCCGGTCTTGCCTCCGGACGATCGATTTTATTCACACATACGATAACCGGCAATTTTAATTCCAGTGCCTTGCGCAGCACAAACTTGGTCTGGGGCATGGCACCTTCAAAGGCATCCACCACAAGGATGACGCCGTTTACCATTTTTAACACACGTTCTACTTCGCCGCCGAAGTCCGCGTGGCCCGGTGTATCGATGATGTTGATTTTGACATTATTATACATGACAGCGGTATTTTTGGATAAAATGGTGATGCCGCGCTCGCGCTCGATGTCGTTGGAGTCCATAACGCGTTCCGCCACTTCCTGATTCTCGCGGAAGACGCCGCTTTGTTTTAAAAGGCTGTCCACCAGAGTGGTTTTACCATGGTCTACGTGGGCAATGATTGCTACGTTTCTGATATCGTTTCTGCTTTGTTTCATAATTTGCCTCCTAATGCGTTTACTTGCGCATTTTTATTTATGTCCCAATTCGTTGTTTGTTTTTTACTGTACTGAATGTTGTATGGATATTTTTATTCCATAAAGAACCCTGTGAAAGCGTCGGTACTTGACGAACAAACGAATTGCATTCGTTTTGTGAGTCTAGTATCCGCTACGTTTTCGCACGAGCGAGAGCGTGTTCTGTTGGAATATAAAATAATCCATACAACCTTTGTTTACTTCCAAACACAAACAGCGAATTGGGACTTACATATAAAAAATAACAATGGAATGATTTTGCACTCTGATAAAGTGCGCTCAAAACTTAAACAGTATAGCACCGCGGAAAGTGACTTGCAAGTGTATGGAAGAAAAGTAATGGATGAAATAAAACATATTTTTATAAAAATATAGAAGCAATTTCATTTTATCGTGGAAATTATTACATAAATCATTTATAATATTAATTTAGAGCAGTGTGTAAGAGAACCGATAGAATGAAAGGGTACATTATGACGGAAGAAAAGAAACTGAAATTACTAGGTACAATAAGCGCAGTAATAGGTGCAGTTTTTATAATTGCGGGCATTGTCATCTTTTTTATGTCCAATTATATGAATTTCCAGATGAAGAAAGCGGAAGCAACGATTATCGGAATGTATAATATAGAGACGACAGAAGGCGAAAAGCATTCTATGCTGGAATTATCGTATCGTGTGGGAAGCGAGATGGTATATGCCACCTATGAATATCCCGGCGTGATAAGTGATGATGTTACTACCTTGGAGATATATTATGATGTGAAGCAACCTACTATGGTATTCGATAGCGGTTGGTACTGGGAGCCGTTGCTTGTATTGCTGCTGGGCATTCCGGTTCTTTTGGTCGGCTTATATTATATGGGAATCATTCAGATGGATGCATTCAAGTTGATACCTCCTGATAAAAAAGCCACCAATATGCAGAAGGAATTGTATACCGCCAAGAAAACGGTTATGGAAAATGCGTTACCCATGCTTGCAGGTATTTTATTCCTGGTGTTCGGTATTGTTATGATTGTTTCGGACCGTGGCTGGTGGGCATGGATCTTCGTTATCATGGGGCTGATTGAGTTGATCTACATCGGTATGGAGTTTATGCCGGCGTTATTTACCTGGATTCAACTTTCACGCGTAAGCAAGTTAAAAGTAAAAGCAACCGTTTATGATGTAGATGTGACGGAAGATAATGAGTAACAGAGCGGGCAGTTTCGACTGCCTGCTTTTTTTGTGCAAGTAAGAGCATGCTCTGCTGAAACAGAAGGGATTCACGCAACTTTTATAAAAAAGAATCTTCTTAAAAAATAACCAAAAAATGAAAAATATAAAATTTTTATAAAATTCGTATTGACATTTCATATGTTGATGATATACTTTGAATTGCAAAAGGTTTTAAAATAAAATTATTTCAAAATAAAAATAATTTACATAAAGTTAACATTTCTATGTTAGATTGTTTTAGAAATAAAATTTGATAAAACAAGATAAAGGGAAAAAACATGACAGGAAGAATAATTGGAACGGGTTCTTACAGCCCGGAACTGGTGTGGGATAACAACAAGTTGGCAGAAATGGTAGAAACCAGTGACGAATGGATTCGGGAAAGAACCGGTATTGCCAGACGTCATATTGAAAAAGAGAAGTCTGCTTCTGAAATGGCAGTGGAGGCAGCAAAGAAGGCAATGGAAAGTTGCAAGGAAATTAAGGCTGAAGATTTGGGAGCGATTATTGTGTGCTCCATAGCGCAGGAGGAAGTACTCCCTTCCGTCTCCTGTCAGGTTCAGGCCGCAATCGGAGCCACCAACGCATTTTGCTTCGATTTAAAAGCGGCCTGCTCCGGCTTTGTATTTGCCTACAACACCTGTATTGCTTATATGAATATGGGACTTATCAAAAATGCATTAATCGTGGGTGTGGAAAAACTTTCTTCCATTACCGATTGGACTGACCGAAGCAGTTGTATTTTGTTCGGTGACGGTGCAGGTGCGGCAGTGATTACCGCATGCGAGGAAGAAGGCGCCATGATGATGCGTTGCGAAGGCAGTCGCGGGGAAGTGCTTACCTGTCCCGCAGGAAGTACTTTAATTATGAATGGTCAGGAAGTGTTCAAATTTGCGGTGCGCAGCGTGCCGGAGGCCATTTTGGAAGTGATGTCTCAAAAAATGCTTGCAAAAGAAGATGTAGATTACTACATTCTCCATCAGGCAAACAAAAGAATTGTAGAATCCGTAGCCAAACGGTTGGGTGAACCCATGGAGAAGTTTCCTATGAACATAGATGAATACGGTAACACTTCTTCGGCAAGCATTCCTCTTCTTGTGGATGAGTTGTACCGAAGCGGAAAACTTCCCCAAGGAAGCCGTTTGATTATGGCGGGATTCGGCGCAGGCCTTTCCTGGGGCGCATCCTATGTAACGGTGTAGAAACAGCATCATTTTATGATTTACTTTTGGTAATTACCGGTGAGACCGGATTACATATTAAAACGAAATGTTATTTTCGGCTGAATAAAAGATAATACGAAACAGATTTTTATGACTCGTATAAAGACCGTTTTTTGCCCGTCGGTGCTTAATGAGAAGGCTTATTTATAAGACTTCGAATTTAGCAACCGTTACGTGGCAGAAGCGAGCGGAAGCGTGTCTGTTACGAGTTATAAATATCTGTGAAGTACGAGTTGATACGAGTATCATCCGAAAATAACACAATTAATAAAAAACGGAGGATTTTAAAATGTTAGAAAAGATTCAGAGTTTAGTAGCAGACGGTTTAGGAGTAGACGCAGAAAAGGTTGTTCCCGAAGCATCTTTTAAGGATGATTTAGGTGCAGATTCCCTTGACTTATTCGAACTTGTTATGAGTTTTGAAGATGAATTCGGTGTTTCGATTCCTTCAGAAGAACTTGAAAAAATGGTAACTGTTCAGGATGTTATGACTTATATCGAAAAGAACCAGTAAGAGTATTTTTACAAAAGAAACGCAAACAATTACAGTTTCAAAGAATAGGAAGTGGATGACGTGAAGACAGAAATAACCAAACTTTTAGGTATTGAATATCCCATCATTCAGGGTGGCATGGCATGGGTTGCCGAATATCATCTTGCGGCAGCCGTATCAAATGCCGGCGGTCTTGGTATTATTGCAGCAGGTGCTGCACCCGCAGAATGGGTACGCGAGCAGATACGCGAAGCGAAGAAACTTACAGATAAGCCTTTTGGTGTAAATATCATGCTTATGAACCCTTCGGCAGATGACATTGCCAAGGTAGTCGTGGAAGAAGGCGTTAAGGTAGTGACCACAGGTGCCGGAAATCCCGAAAAGTATATGAAGGACTGGAAAGAAGCCGGCATTAAGGTAATTCCCGTAGTGGCTTCCGTGGCTCTTGCGAAGAGAATGGAAAAATGCGGTGCGGATGCGGTTGTGGCAGAAGGTACCGAAGCGGGCGGTCATATCGGTGAGTTGACTACTATGGTTTTGGTTCCTCAGGTAGTGGATGCGGTAAGCATTCCTGTTATTGCGGCAGGCGGTGTGGCTGACGGTCGCGGAATGGCGGCAGCATTTATGTTGGGTGCCCAAGGCGTACAGATTGGTACACACTTTGTTGTTACCAAGGAATGTATTGTACATCAGAACTATAAGGATTGCATTATCAAAGCCAAAGATATCGATACCAGAGTAACAGGTCGCAGTACCGGTCATCCCGTAAGAGCGTTAAGAAACAATCTTACTATGGAATATTTAAAGAAAGAAGCAGAAGGTGCTTCTGCGGAAGAACTTGAAATGTTGGCAGCAGGCGGCCTTCGTAAGGCAGTGGTAGACGGTGATACCAGAACCGGCAGCCTTATGGCAGGCCAGAGTGCAGGCCTTGTAAAAGAAGAATGTACCTGTAAAGAATTTGTGGAAAGAATTACGGCAGAGGCTGTGGCTCTCATGGGAAAGAAGGTTGACTAATGGGTAAAATTGCTTTTATTTATCCCGGTCAGGGAGCCCAGAAGAGTTTCATGGGTCAGGACTTTTATAATATGTATCCTGCTTGTGCCGCCGTCTTTGACAAAGCGGAAGAAGTACTGGATGTCAGCGTAAAAGATTTGGTGTTCCGCGAAAATCCCCTGTTGGATCAGACGCAGTACACACAGCCGGCAATGGTAACCACCTGTCTTGGTATTACGGCGGTTTTGAATGACATGGGCATTTACCCTGACGTAACCGCAGGATTAAGCCTTGGTGAATATGCTGCGATTGCGGCAGCAGGCGGAATGGACCCCATTGACGCGATTCGTCTGGTAAGACAGCGCGGCGTTTTTATGGAGGAAGCGGTGCCTGCGGGCAAAGGTGCCATGACAGCAGTGCTTGGTATGGAAGCAGATGCCATTGAGAAGGTATTGGCAGAGTTTGAAGATGTTTACATTGCCAATTATAACTGCCCCGGTCAGATTGTAATCACAGGTATGAAGGAAGGCGTGGAAGCGGCAAGTGTGAAACTTACGGAAGCCGGTGCAAAACGTTGCATTCCTTTGGTGGTAAGCGGACCCTTCCATTCAATTTACTTAAAAGAAGCAGGTGCGAAGTTACGTGAATATATGGCAGATATTACTTTTAACGAGTTAAAAATTCCCTATATCACGAATGTAACGGCAACTTATGTCAGTGATACGGATGCCATTGCTGAACTTTTGGAAAAGCAGGTTTGCTCTTCCGTAAGATGGCAGCAGAGTGTTGAGACGATGATTTCCGACGGTGTAGATACCTTTGTTGAAATCGGTCCCGGCAAGACACTGGCAGGTTTTATCAAGAAGATTGACCGCGAGGTAAAAGTAATCAACGTAAGTTGTGTGGAAGATTTGGAAAATATAAAAGAACTTGCTTTATAGATTATGATTTGGGATGAGTAAAACATCTTAAGAAAGAGAGTGTAATTATGTCAGAAAAAATTGCGCTTGTAACAGGAGCGTCAGGCGGCATCGGAAGAGCCATTGCGGTTGCTTTGGCAGATGCAGGTGCTTATGTATATGTCAATTATAACGGTTCACAGGGTAAGGCCGAAGAAACCCTTCGTATCATTGAAGAAAAAGGCGGTCAGGCCGAACTCTGCAAGTTTAACGTAGGTGATTTTGAAGAAACCAATAAAGCGATTGCAGATATTCTTGCTGCAAAAGGCAGACTGGATATTCTGGTTAATAACGCAGGCATTACCAAAGACGGTTTGATGATGATGATGACCGAAGAACAGTTTGATGCGGTAATTAACATTAACTTAAAAGGTGCTTTTAACACCATTAAGGCATCTACCCGTGCAATGGTAAAACAACGCAGCGGAAGAATCATCAATATTACTTCCGTTTCCGGTGTTATGGGAAATGCAGGTCAGGCAAATTATTCAGCCTCTAAGGCGGGTATGATTGGTCTTACCAAGTCCATAGCAAGAGAACTTGCTTCCAGAAACATTACGGTAAATGCGGTAGCCCCCGGTTTTATTGAAACAGAGATGACAGCAGTTTTATCGGATGCTGTAAAAGAAGCGGCTGTAAAACAGATTCCCGTAGGACGCTTCGGACAGCCTGAAGATATTGCAAATATGGTAAAATACCTTGCTTCAGACGAGGCTGCGTATGTAACCGGTCAGGTGATTTGCGTAGACGGCGGCATGGCAATGTAGAAAGGTGATCAGAATGAAGAGACGTGTAGTTGTTACCGGTATGGGTGCCATTACTCCTATCGGAAATACAGTAGAGGAATTTTGGAATTCCATCAAAGAAGAGAAGGTGGGAATCGGTCCCATTACCAAGTTTGATACAACCGATTATAAGGTAAAAATTGCGGCTGAAGTCAAAGATTTCGTTGCAAAGGAAAGAATGGATTTTAAAGCAGCCAAGAGAATGGATACATTCTCCCAGTACGCTGTGGTTGCAGCAAAAGAAGCGTTTGCACAGTCCGGTCTTGATATGGAGAAGGAAGATCCGTTCCGCGTAGGTGTGATTATCGGTTCCGGTATCGGCGGTATGACCAGTTTTGAAAATGAACATGCCAAGTTAATGGAAAAAGGACCTACCAGAGTAAGTCCCATGTTTATTCCCATGATGATTTCCAATATGGCAGCAGGTAATGTAGCAATTGCCCTTGGTTTAAAAGGAAAATGTACCAATGTGGTAACTGCATGTGCTACTGGCTCTCATTGTATCGGTGATGCATTCCGTGCCATTCAGTGCGGTGATGCGGAAGTTATGCTGGCAGGCGGTACAGAAGGTGCTATTTGTCCTTTGGGCGTAGCCGGTTTTACCACTTTAACAGCATTGAATGAGACAGAAGACGTAAATAAGGCATCCATTCCTTTTGATAAGGACCGTAACGGTTTTGTTATGGGGGAAGGCGCGGGTGTGCTTGTTTTGGAAGAATTAGAGCATGCAAAGGCCAGAGGAGCAGAAATTCTTGCGGAAGTGGTTGGTTACGGTGCAACGTGTGATGCGTTCCATATTACTTCCCCGGCGGAAGACGGAAGCGGTGCCGGTACGGCAATGAAATTTGCCATGCAGGATGCAGGTATTGAGCCTACAGAGATAACGTATATCAATGCCCACGGAACCAGTACACATCACAATGACTTGTTTGAAACAAGAGCAATTAAGATGGCGTTTGGTGAGCATGCAAAGAACTTATACATCAATTCTACCAAGTCTATGATTGGTCACCTTTTAGGTGCCGCAGGCGGTGTAGAAGCGATTGTATGCGTGAAGTCTTTACAGGAAGGATACATCCATCCCACTGTGAATTCCAAGGAAGCAGACGAAGAGTGCGATTTAAATTATGTATTCGGTTCCGCCGTACAGAAAGATTTCAAGTATGCGATCAGCAACTCTCTTGGATTTGGCGGACACAATGCATCTTTGCTTTTGGCAAAATATGAGGCATAACCGGAAAGGAATAACATGGAATATAATCATATTTTAGAACTTATTAAAACAGTTTCAGAATCCAATCTTACCAACTTTCATTATGAAGAAGGAAATGTTAAAATACATATGTCTTCCGGCGATGTGGTTATGATGGATCCCGGTTTTACAACGACGGCAACAACCGCAGTTGTGAATGCGGAGGCAGTTGCTCCGGTTGCGCAGAGTGCGGCAGCAGAAGCAGTTGTACAGTCTGTTTCGGCAACAGAAGCAGAGGTTTCTGCAGTTGATAAAAAGAGTGCTGTGGCAAATGGCAAGACCATTAACTCTCCTTTGGTGGGTACTTTTTATGCGGCACCTTCTGAAGATGCCGAACCTTTCGTAAAAGTAGGCGACAGAGTGAAGAAGGGTCAGATTATCGCTATCGTGGAAGCAATGAAACTGATGAACGAAATCGAATCCGAGTATGACGGTGTCATTACAGAGGTTTTGGTTGACAATGCAACCGGTGTGGAATACGGTGAAGCATTGTTTGTTGTTGAATAAGAAAAGAGGATTAGCATGAAATTAGGTATCAAAGAAATTGAACAGATTATTCCCCACAGACATCCGTTTCTTCTTGTGGATTACATTGAAGATATGGTGCCGGGAGAGTATGCGATTGGTTATAAGTGTGTGACATTTCGTGAAGATTTCTTCAAGGGACATTTTCCGCAGGAGCCTGTAATGCCGGGCGTTCTCATTATTGAGGCCCTGGCACAGACCGGTGCGGTTGCGGCACTTTCTCTGGAAGAAAACAAAGGAAAGATTGCATATTTTGCGGGAATCAACAAATGCAAGTTTAAAGGCAAAGTGGTTCCCGGAGATAAATTGAAACTGGAAACACGTATTGTCCGCAGCAAAGGACCTTTGGGTGTGGGCGAAGCGATTGCCAGTGTAGATGGTAAGGTAGTGGTAACTGCCGAACTTTCTTTTATGATTGGATAATAAAAGGCGGATTCATCAATGATTCATAAAATTTTGATTGCAAACAGAGGAGAAATCGCAGTGCGTATTATTCGCGCCTGCCGAGAACTTGGAATACAGTCTGTAGCGGTATATTCTGAGGCGGATAAAGATGCATTACATGCACAACTGGCGGACGAAGCGGTTTGTATCGGACCTGCTGCATCCAAAGACAGTTATCTGAATATGGAAAATATTATTAGTGCAACCATCAATACCGGTGCGGAAGCAATTCATCCGGGATTCGGATTTTTATCCGAGAACCAGAAGTTTGCGAAATTATGTGAAGAATGTAACATTACTTTTATCGGTCCTTCTTCTGAAATCATCCGTAAAATGGGTAATAAAACGGAGGCGCGCAATACCATGATTGAAGCGGGCGTTACGGTAATTCCCGGTTGGAACCAAGATGTGGAGAGCGTGGAAGAAGGCAAGG
Source organism: Lachnospiraceae bacterium (assembly GCA_017473115.1). Taxonomy (GTDB): domain Bacteria; phylum Bacillota; class Clostridia; order Lachnospirales; family Lachnospiraceae; genus UBA3766. The sequence continues at coordinate 50,546 of JAFUNC010000013.1, read as the reverse complement.
AAATTGCAGCAAAATTAGGATATCCCGTGATTGTCAAAGCGGCTCTTGGCGGCGGCGGTAAGGGTATGCGTGTTGCAATGAACGAAGAAGAATTCGAGAATGCCTATTTAACCGCCAGAAAAGAGGCCGGGGCGGCGTTTGGCGACGATTCGGTGTATATGGAGCATTTTATTGAGCATCCCAGACACGTGGAAGTGCAGATTCTTGCGGATTCCTACGGTAATGTGGTACACCTGGGAGAACGTGATTGTTCCATTCAGCGTAACCATCAGAAATTCATTGAAGAAGCACCTTGTAAAGCGATTTCGGAAGAACTGCGTAAGCGTATGGGTGAAGAGGCTGTGAAGGCGGCTAAAGCGGTTGGTTATGAAAATGCCGGCACCATTGAGTTTCTTCTGGAAAATGAAAAAGACTTTTATTTTATGGAAATGAATACGCGTATTCAGGTGGAGCATCCAGTAACGGAGTGGATTACCGGCGTGGATTTGATTAAAGAACAGATTAAAATTGCTTCCGGTGAGAAATTGGATTTTACACAGGAAGAAGTGAAATTGGAAGGTCATTCCATTGAGTGCAGAATCAATGCGGAGAACCCGGAGAAAAACTTCCGTCCTTCCCCCGGAAAGATTGAGAATCTTTATCTGCCCGGCGGTAAGGGAATTCGTATGGATACGGCCATTTACAGCGGATACGAGATTCCGCCCTACTATGATTCCATGATTGCGAAATTAATCGTGCACGGAACCACCAGGGAAGAGGCTTTGCGTAAAATGCGCAGTGCCTTAGGTGAAGTCATCATCGAAGGAATCGACACAAATGTGGACTATTTGTATGAAATGATCAGTGATATGGCAGAGCAGGAAATCCTTGGAGGCGAATCATGAAGCTTGGTGCGAGATTTAAAAAAGAAGACGGAAGATTAGAGAAGGCAGCAAGAGAAACGCAGTCTGCGGAAGTTCCTGAGGGCCTTTTTAAGAAATGTAATATGTGTAAGGCGCCGGTGTATGTAGAAGAGGTAAAAGAAAATCTTTACATTTGCCCGAAGTGTCACGGATACTTCCGTATGAGTGCTTACAAAAGAATTGCTTCTGTGGTAGAGCCCGGCACGTTTGAGCGTTGGGATGAAGGTTTAAAAACAAGCAATCCTTTGAATTACAAAGGATATGAAGATAAAATTACCGCACTGCAGGAAAAGACAGGTCTTGATGAAGCGGTTGTTACCGGTACCGGTTTAATCGGAGCGAATAAGGTTGTGCTTGCGGTATGCGACGGTCGTTTTATGATGGCAAGTATGGGTCACGTGGTAGGTGAAAAGATTACCCGTGCCGTAGAGCGTGCCACGGAAGAAAAACTGCCGGTCATTATTTTTGCCTGCTCCGGCGGAGCGAGAATGCAGGAAGGTATCGTTTCGTTGATGCAGATGGCAAAAACATCAGCAGCACTGAAACGTCACAGTGATGCGGGAAATCTTTATATTTCCGTGCTGACAGACCCCACAACAGGCGGTGTAACTGCAAGTTTTGCTATGCTGGGTGACATTATTCTTGCAGAACCCAATGCGTTAATCGGTTTTGCGGGTCCCCGTGTCATTGAACAGACCATTGGTCAGAAATTGCCCAAGGGATTCCAAAGAGCGGAGTTTTTATTAGACCACGGTTTTGTGGATGCCATTGTAAAAAGAGAAGAAATGCACGATACTTTGAAAAGCATTTTAGATATGCACAGAGTAGATGCCATTGATTTGGAAGAACAGACGGTTCGCTGTGAAGTAAAAGATACCGGTATGAGTGCATGGGATAAGGTTCTAATTTCAAGAAAGAAAGACCGCCCCGTGGGAATGGATTATATTGATAACTGCTTTACTGATTTTATCGAATTTCATGGTGACAGATATTTTAGTGATGATCATTGTATTGTAGGCGGCATTGCCTATTTTAAAGGAATGCCCGTAACGGTGATTGCCCAGTGTAAGGGTAAGACGACCAAAGAAAATGTATTCCGTAACTTCGGAATGCCTTCGCCGGACGGTTATCGTAAGGCATTGCGTTTGATGAAGCAGGCAGAGAAGTTTAACAGACCTGTGATTTGTTTTGTGGATACACCGGGAGCATTCTGCGGTTTGGAGGCTGAGGAACGCGGACAGGGTGAGGCCATTGCGCGAAACCTGTACGAAATGTCCGGCTTAAAAGTTCCCGTATTTTCATTGATTATCGGAGAAGGCGGCAGCGGCGGTGCCTTGGCAATGGCAGTGTCCGATGAAGTTTGGATGTTAGAGAATTCAGTATATTCGATTTTATCACCGGAAGGGTATGCTTCGATTCTTTGGAAGGACAGTTCGTTAGCTAAGGATGCTGCCCGCGTGATGAAGATGACAGCCAAAGATTTGTATGAAATGAAGGTCGTTGACGGTATCATCAAAGAACCTGAGAAGTTTAACGATGACAGTTTTTATAAGGTTGCGACTCAGGTTAAAATTGCCATTGAGGGATTTTTATACCGACAGGGTAAAAAGAGCAAAGAGGAATTGTTGGAAGCGCGCTACGAAAGATTTAGAAAATTTTAACTTTATAATCAATTATTTTTATGATAAAATAATTCGTATAGGACAATTATAAAAAATATGTCCATGTACGATACTATAGATAAAGCAAATGTTTGTATTACGACATTTTGCGACTGTGAAAGATAAGGAGTCATAAAGTTGAATATACATGATACAGTCAATGACATATTAGTCAATTTGTTTCGCGAAATCCTTGTAGTGGAAGAAAATGCTATTATTACAGGTGAGTTTAAGAACATTACCGTAAATGATATGCATATTATCGAAGCGGTAGGATTGGACGGACGTAATATGTCTGCAATTGCAAAGTCTCTGGGCATTACAGTGGGTTCACTTACTACGTCAATGAACGGTCTTGTGAAAAAAGAATATGTGATTCGTGAACGTAGCGAAGAAGACAGACGTGTGGTAATGATTCGTTTGAGCGAAAAAGGTGAGCGTGCATATTCCGCGCATAAGAAATTTCATGATGAGATGACGGAAGCGGTTATTGCCTCCATTGAGAAAGAAGACATTCCTACCCTGACCAATGTGTTACAGGGCCTGATTAAGTTCTTCAGGGAATATCATCCCGGACAATAATTCAACAGATTGCGGTTGGCGTGTGCTGACCGCTTTTTTATTTGCATATATTATAAAAAGAACGTTCGGGAAACGATATGGACAGCCAGAAAATTGAAAATCTTTTTAATTTATCCCTCTCTGTGGATGTGGCAGAACGCGAGCAGTCTGCCCTTTTACGGGAGGGATTTGATTTGTTTAACAATACATGGGAAATCATCATAAAATACCAGGGAAATATCGAACGCTATGAAACGGATTTGATACAAATCGAACCCTTAATTGCCGGTTATGCCATTGTAACATTGCCGGATGCTTTGCTGGATGATTTTGTTGCGCTGCCGGAAATTGAATATGTGGAAAAACCGAAGCCGTTTTATTTTCAGGATATGACAGCGCAAAGAGAAAGTTGTATCAGTGCCGTTACCAATGCGGAACCATTTTTGACAGGCAGGGGAGTATTAGTGGCAATCCTGGACAGTTCCATTGATTTTTATAATGAAAATTTCAGGAACGGGGACGGAAGTACCAGGATTGTATCCCTTTGGGACCAGTCCCTAGAGCCTTCGGAAGATGCAGGATTGTTACCGCCCCAAGGGTTTGGAATCGGCGTGGAATTTACGAAAGAACAGATTGATGCGGCGCTTTTAACAGGGAGCGAGGAGGAAGCAAGGCGTCGGATTCCCACCATTGATGTTACCGGTCACGGGACGGCGGTGGCAGGCATTCTGGCTGCGGGCGGAACGACCACGGAACCGTTCCGGAAAGGCGTGGCACCGGAGAGTTCTCTTTTAATTGTAAAATTAGGCGCGCAGAGGGAGAATGCATTTCCGAAGACCACGGAGATTATGAGGGGGGTTACCTATGCAATTCGAAAGGCACTGGAATTACGTATGCCGCTGGTGATTAATCTGAGTTTCGGGAATACCTACGGGGATCATCGCGGCAATTCCCTGCTGGAACGGTTTCTTGACAATGCGGCAGAGATGGGCCGGACTTCCATTGTGGTGGGAAGCGGTAATGAAGGAGCCGCCGGCGGCCATGCGGAAGGTATTGTACAAAAGGGGCTCACGGAGCGCGTGGAATTGGCTGTGGCAGAGTATGAAAACGCATTAAATGTACAATTGTGGAAGTATTATCAGGATGTATTTGATGTAACGTTGATTGCACCGGATGGAGAGCGGATTATAATTCCCATGGATATGGCGGGCGCCTATCGTTATCAGGCAGGTGAAACAACACTTTTAATTTATGTGGGGCAACCGCTTCCGTATATGGTATTTCAGGAACTTTATATTGATTTTTTAAATGTACGGCAGGGCGTCTGGATTTTTGAACTTACCCCACGTAATATTGTTTATGGGGGATATCAGTTCTTTTTACCGAGCAGTTCGGTCAGAAACCGGGGAACACGATTCTTTCGCGAAAGTCCAAGAGTAACACTGACGGTGCCATCCACTGCTTCCGGAGTGATTACGGTAGGAGCGTATGACGTGTATACAGGAAGTGTAGCGGATTTCAGTGGCAGAGGATATGTGTTCCGCCAGATGATGGGCAATGAAGGGGACAGTTTTATCCATACCGTCAAACCGGACCTGGTGGCGCCGGGGGTCGGTCTTGAGACAGTATCGGTCCGCGGCGGTTATACCGAGGTCAGCGGAACCTCTTATGCCACGCCCATGGTTGCCGGTGCGGCAGCCCTATTAATGGAGTGGGGCATTGTAAGAGGAAATGATCCCTATTTATATGGTGAAAAAATAAAAGCATATCTGATAAAAGGTGCACGGCCGATACCCGGGGCGGAAAATCTGCCAAATGATCGGGCAGGTTGGGGAACCTTGTGCTTAAAAAACAGCATACCGGGGTGAACATTCCTATTTGCGTTTTCATAATATAAATATTTGTATGTAAAACCGTATGACAGGTATTGTAATATCAGCAGGGAAATACTACAATGAAACTATCATAGTCGTTATAAAAGGATGAAAGTATGGAAAAAATCAAAGCGAGTAACGTATGGGATGATGATTATATCGCACCCGGTGAGAAAGATAAAATGCGCGGAGAATGCGCCAAAATGTATATGGAACTGCGGGATTTGGATGTGCAGTTGGATGATATCAAATACCGTCAGGGAAGATGCCGCCGTATTTTTTCGGTATGCATTATTGTGGCGGTGGTTTTGATTGCGATAGTACTTTTTCTGGGGGGAGTACGACTGTTTTATCATCGCGAGCCGATTGACGGTTTATTGGGGTATATCGTAAACGGCGGAATTATGATTGGTATCTTGGTTGCGGTGATTGGGTCTGTATTCTTTTTCAGCGCCATGTCGGTAAGTTCTTTTTGGGCCGGTTGCGCGGATGTGTTGCGAATCCGTAAATTAGAAGTGGAGCGTCTTGGTTGTATTCGTGAAAAGAGTGCGATAGAGCACCGGTTGAAAGAAGCGGAGCGTATCATTTCCGAAGAAAAAAATGAATGATGTTTAGAAGGGAGCCACCCGTTCATTTTAGGATGAATGGGTGACTTTTTTATTTTTTATAAAAATGTAACGATTCAGAACACCATTCGCAAAATAAATTTAAAATATCATATTGACATGATGTGTATATTGTGTATATTATATATATACAATGTTACGATGCAAAATGTAACGATTGTAAGCATGCATAAAATAATTACATTTAAAACAACGCGCGAGGTAACAAATGGACATTATTATCACAAACCAGTCGGACAGACCGATTTATGAGCAGATTATGGACCAGATTAAGGCTCAGATTATGAACGGCGAGTTGAAAGAAGGGGACGCCCTTCCGTCAATGCGACTTCTGGCCAAAGAACTGAGAATCAGTATTATTACAACCAAAAGAGCCTACGAGGAATTAGAGCGTGAAGGCTACATCGAATCCTACACGGGCAAGGGGAGTTTCGTAAAAGGCGTAAATCACGAAATGGTGAAGGAAAGCGTTATGTTTGAAATCGAGAACCTGATGGAAGAAGTTCTTGAGAAGGCAGCGCTTGCCAAGGTGCCTTTTGATGAACTTGTGGAGCGAATGAAGCTTTTATACGAAGAGAAGGAGAGTCAGAGCGATGAATAAGGAAGAGAGAATGGAAGCGGTAGCAGATACTGCGGTACATACAGAGAATGACTATGTGATTGAGTTAAAAGATGTCACCAAGGATTACGGCGACTTCGTTTTAAATAAGGTGAGTTTTAATATTCCCAGAGGCTGTATTTGCGGTTTCGTAGGTCAGAACGGTGCCGGTAAAACTACCACAATCCGTTTGATTATGGATATTATTGCTGCAAATTCCGGCCAGATGAAGGTGTTTGGCAAGGATATGCATACAGAAGGTAAAACCTTAAAAGATGATATCGGCGTGGTGTTTGACGAAATGGGCTTCCACGACTTCTTAACCGGCGTACAGATTAATAAAATCATGAGCAAAATGTACACCAACTGGAGCGAAGAAGTATTTACCGGATATATGAAGAAATTCGGTCTTCCCATGAAGAAAAAGTGCGGTAAGTTCTCTCGTGGTATGCGTATGAAACTTCAGATTGCAGTAGCAATGAGCCACGGAGCGAAATTACTGATTATGGATGAACCGACCAGCGGTTTGGATCCTATCGTCCGTAATGAAATTCTGGAAATTTTCCAGGAGTTTGTTATGGAAGAGGACCATACGATTCTTTTATCTTCACATATCACCGGTGATATTGAGCGTATCGCGGATATGGTTGTATTTATCGACAAGGGCCGTATTGTATTAAGCGGTGAAAAGGATGTAATCCTTGAAAATCACGCAATGATTAAATGCAGTAAAAAAGATGCGGAATCAATCGCGAAAGAAGACATAGTATCCGTAAGACAGTCTGCTTTCGGTGTGGATGTTTTGGTACATGATAAAAAGGCCTGCGCAAGAAAATACGAGAAACTTACTATGGAGCAGTGTACCTTGGAAGAAATTATGATACATTATGTAAACCGCGCAAACAACGAAAGCAAAGAAGCGTAGAAGGAGGTATCTTATGAAAGGATTGATTTTAAAAGATATCTACTGCCTGCGTACGCGCATTATGACCTATGTATTGACTTTGGTAGCTGCCTTGGCAATCGGAATTTTGATTTCCCTTAGCAGTGAATATGGAAATATGAGGTTGGATGTATTTGTGGGCGATGATATCACGGTATCGGAAGATGATCTCTCAGCATATAAAATAATGCTCGGAGGCGCTACTTTTTTGGCTATTTTACTTCCTTTGGGAGTGGGCTTTGACGGTATCATGACCTTCCATATGGATGAGAAGGCAAATTTTAATGATGTGCTTCGTACCATGCCGGTAAAACCTGTGGAAATTGTGTTGGCAAGATTTAGTACTGCTTACGGCTTCCTTTTGACAGGTTATGTATCATCTATCTTAATTGCTTTACTGATTTCACCGGTGGTTGAAGTGTTTACATTGGGTGAAATGATTCATGCGGGGACTGTAATGACCTGTGCACTGGCTGCCGGTCTGGGTGTGACATGCTGTGCACTTTTTATGTGGAATAAGAAGACTTGTGAGAGGATTTTCATCGGTATTATTTTAGGAATATATGCAGTATTTGCAATTGGGATTATAGCACTTGACAAGCGTTACGGAGACCAACTGGATGCTATTATGAACACATTTATGGATAAAGTAAAAATTCTTTTTGAAAATTGCCTTACTTGGTTGGTTCCGGTGGCTTTACTTATGACTGTGGTATGTTTCTTCGTATCTGTGTTGATTGTAAAAAGAAAGGGGCGAGGTGTGCGATGAAATCATTATTATATAAAGATTATGTGGCGACAAACGGCCCTATTGTGATAGGCGGATTTGGACTGCTTACAGTTTTTATTTGTGTATTTACGGTGTTGAGTACCGTAGACAGTGATATAGAAGTGTTGTTAGGCTTGTGGACTCCCATGGTGTTTATGGGCGGATGTGTATATTTACTGGTACTGATGTCTCAGTTGTTCCAAGCAGATTCCGGTAAAAACTGCCGTGATTACCTGCTTACCATGCCTGTGGATAAAAAAGAGTATCTGCTGTCTAAATATATCTATTATCTGGTGGCAAACTATCTGGTTTTATCATGGGGCATTTTCTTGAGTATGATTGCAGCAACAGCAGTAAAAACAGAGGGTATGATGATGATGGTATCTACGGTTCAGTTAATGGGTCCTATTGTGATTCCGGTCATGTTGATTATGGCTGCCATAACTTTTCCCTTGTACATACTGTATGGCAAGAAAAAGGGAGATATGATTTTTAGCGGATTTTCCGTTACGCTTACGATTCTGCTTTTTATCTGGCTATTATTCGGTGATGTATCCGGCCTGACAAATATGGATTTTGAAGGCAATATGAAATGGGTGGAAGAACATACGAGTCTGATTATTCTTTTAACTACCATATTTCCCATTGTGACCGGTGTTATTTATTATCTGTCATACAGAATCACTGCGGGCATTTTTGTAAGAAAGGAGCGTGACATCGATGAATAAAAAGAAAGATTTGACGGTAATGCTTGTGTTTTTATTTTTTGCATTTGCGCCCCTTTGGATTGCGGCCTTTGCTTATTATGGAAGTGGTCATGAATATGGGGATGCGAGCACGCAGTTGCTTTGTTCTGCGGCAATGCTTTGTCCTACAGTTTCCGTGTTCATTACCGGAGCAATTTGTAAAGAAAAGATTGATTTTACCGGAGAGAATTCCCTGAAATTGGGGATTTATTTCAAAGATAAAAAATGGATCTGGATGCTGGTGGCAATCTTTCTACCCATTATTTATACGGAACTTGGTGGATGGTTATTTATTGCATTGAAACCGGAATGTTTTGATGCGACTGTTTTTACGGAAGATATGGGAATGGATCCCGCGATGATTGCGGTAATGCCTTTGTATTCCGTTGTGAACGCAATGATGTTTTCTATTGGCGGTCTTGGTGAAGAAATCGGTTGGCGTGGTTTTATGATGCCCCGTTTGGAGAAGAAGATGGGTATCGGTCCTGCCATTCTCGTAGGTGGTATTATCTGGGGCGTATGGCATTATCCCATTAATTATTACGGACATAATTTCGGTACCGGATACTGGGGCGAACCCTGGCTTGGATTCCTTCTTTTTACCATATTTACGATTTCCATGAATGCCTTGCTTACTTTGGCGGTGAAAAAGACAAATTCCGTGTGGTCGGCTGCTTTTATGCATGCGGTGAATAATGGTGCGGGGACATTTTCCCGAATGTTAATGAATGGAGAGAATCTGACCGGCTTCTGGGCAGAAAGTACGGTGCAGTTTGTAATTATGTTGGGACCGTCGCTGGTGTTTGGTATCATTGCTTACATCTGGCTGATTAAGTTAGAAAGACAAGAGAAGGCTGTTAAGGTAAGTGAAGAAGTGCAGGCAGCGTAAAGTATCCGTTAACGGGGAAAACGGATTTTTAAAAGAAATCTTAAAATGAAATAGCGAGAATGATAGCAGTATGTTTTATTCAAAGTGATAGAACATACTGCTTTTTGTATAACGGTTTTATAAAGGACATATTATTTTCACTGTTTATTCAATTTTATTTGAAGAATTACCGGCAAAATAAAGTATGGAATATTTTGGTTATCAAAACAATAGGGTGAGTGAAAAGATATGTTAAAACAAAGAATTATAACGGGATTATTTATTTTATTCATTACCATTGGTGTTATTTTATTTTCTCATGTGGAATGGTTTCTGTGTGGTGTTATTGCTATATTGAGCGTAATGTCCATAACGGAATTGTATAAAGCGACCGGAATGAAAACGAAAGGGAAAAATATAACCTACATAATAACCTGTTTGGGGGCAGTGTTGTTTTCTTATATTACCGTTCCGGATTATGAATATTTTACCATCATACTATTTACAGGAGTGAGCGTGTTATTTATGTTTCTTATGAAACAGGTAAAGAGGAATATGACTCTAAAGCCGTGGATGACAATAGTGATTGCGGTAGCCATTGTAAGTTTTTATAAAACGATGCACATGATCCGTGGGATGGATGGAGGTTTGTATTATTTGCTATTTGCGATTGCAATCAGTATGCTTACGGATGTGATGGCATTCTGTGTGGGGAAATGCATTGGAAAGCATAGGCTTGCACTAAATATCAGCCCGAAGAAAACCATAGAAGGCAGTGTGGGAGGTGCTTTGCTTGCGGTAGTTATTTGTATGATAATTGCGTACATATTACAGAGAAACGGTTTGATAGAAGTACATTATGGTGTTTTGTTTGGTTATTTGATTCTTGCTTCTGTTGTGGGGCAGTTTGGCGATTTGGCTTTTTCGGCTGTAAAAAGAATTGCAGGAGTAAAAGATTACAGTAATCTTTTGCCGGGGCACGGAGGTGTGCTGGATCGTTGCGATAGTCTGATCTTGGTATTGCCGTTTACCTGGTTATTTAATCTTAGGAGAGTACCAATAATTGTATTATGAACCGGCTGGAAAACATATTAAGAGTGTTTCATTCATTGCTTTATGGGTGAGCCACTCTTTTTTTGTCCATATACGGGTATTTTGGACAAAAGAAAGCGATTGTCCAATGACAGTGTTATATCCTTTTTCTAAAATATATATAACATAGTGTTAAGGAAGGAAAAAATATATGGTTCAAATTATGCAAAGTATTCCGGTAGCAATTATTATTTTGGTCATAGGTTTTGTTTTTCTGATTAAAGGAGCGGACCTATTTGTGGAGGGAAGTTCAAGTGTTGCGCGAAAACTAAAAATTCCTGCCATTATTATCGGACTTACGATAGTAGCAATGGGGACATCGTTACCGGAAACTGCGGTAAGTGTCAGTGCATCCCTGCAAGGGAACAATGCACTTGCGGTCAGCAATGTGGTGGGTTCCAATATTTTTAATTTAATGGTTGTTATTGGTGTATGTGCGATAATGACGGGAATTCCGGTTGACAGAAGTACCAATAAAAGGGATTTTCCGATTTCCATTGTCAGTGCGATTGTTTTATTGATTATGGGTACTATGAGTATGGTACTTGGAAGAATAGACGGTATTGTGCTTCTAATACTTTTTATTTTATATATTTTTCTTACGATTCGTGCAGTGATAGATATACGAAAACAAAACGAAGATGACGTTCTTCCGGCGTCTTTGAATGAAACAGAAGAAATAAAGATATTACCTGTCGGAAGAAGCATTTTGTATATTTTAATTGGTATTGTCGGTATTGTTTTAGGCGGTGATTTGGTTGTACAATCGGCAACGGTTATTGCAACGGGAATCGGTATCAGTGAAAATTTAATAGGATTAACAATTGTAGCGGTAGGGACATCATTGCCGGAACTTGTCACATCCATCGTTGCGGCGAAGAAAAAGGAAGTGGGGCTGGCGCTTGGAAATGCCATAGGTTCCAATATCTTTAATATTTTAATGATTTTGGGTATTGCAGGAACAATCAGTCCGATTGAGGTAATCACAGAAAACATTATAGATATTATTATTTTGATTGTTTTCAGTTTTATTGTATGGGTCATTGCTATGCGCAAAAAGAGTATAAAACGCGGAGCGGGTATTTTTATGGTGCTCTGCTATTTGATATACATGGTTTATATCTGCTTGAGGTAAACAAATCAGAAATGATTTTTATGAGACCTTGGAAGAATGCAGGGAGATTACTTTGGAAGAGTGGATGAAGCGGCCATTTTATATTAAGATACAACAATTGTTATTATTAAGTTTTAAAAGCCAATTGTAGATAGTGAGGCGAATATAAATGAAAAGCAGTATGTCAAAAATTCTGATTGAAACGGTTACCAGAAAAACAATCAGAGATATGAAAGAATCACCGGAAAGAAGTATAAGAAATCTGATTGATATGGGATTGCTGTTTTCGGAAGGTCGCTTTCAAAAGCATCTTTTGCAAACGGTACAGACTATGTTAATGAATGAAAGCAGTGCATATTACGGATTGATAAAGAATATCGTAAGAAATGTGGAGGAAGAGAGACTTCTGAATTTTTGTATGAATTTGGGCTATAACAGTTGTACATTAGGTGCAGCTACCATTCGTCGATATGAAGAAGAAAAAGGGTATAATATTCCTTGGAATATTTTCTTTGAATATGAGCGGGAGCAGTTTTGCAGTTATAGAAACCGATATTATAAATTAATTAATGAAGGTGAAAATCTGGGAATCTTTACGTATATGATTAAAGTTGAAGACGGTCCGCCTTCTGATTTGTTACCAATGATTGCAGAGTATCCGGATAGTGTGTTTTTTCTTTTTTGTGAAGGGAAGTACATTACGGATAAGTTTGTAACAGAACTTGCTTCCTACACAAATATTATGTTTCTTATAAAATGTGATGCAACTTGTCAAGACAGATGTTGGATGCTTCGAGAAAGAGAATTGTTATACGGAATATATTATACATATACTGATAATGATTTAAAAGATATTGAGAGTGGTTTGTATTGGATGAAGGCAGAAGAGATGAATGCAGTGGCAACAGTTCTGATTGCAGATAAAAAATGTTCCAAGGAAACATTTGATATTGTCAGCGAGCATATAACAAGGGAGAGATTTTTGCAGAAATATCAGACAATTGAGTGGGAATTGTATCATGATAATTGTTTTATTGATGAAGTGATTTCTGATGATGCGTGTTTTGTTTATTTTGATAAAAACGGTAAATTATGCGGACCGGTAGGTGAAAAGAAACAGGAAGAAAACAACTTATATCATAATCCGCTACAGAACATATTAATGAGAGTATATCCAAAATAAAAAGTAGGCTTATGAATAAAATGATTCATAAGCCTCTTTAGTTTATTTCTGAACAAAGGGATAATGCAATGGATTCAGTAAGCGATTTGATGATGTGCATAAACCGGTCAGGTGACATACATTCTTTATCAGACAGCCAGCGTTCTATGGCACATATGCAGGCATCTGACAAAAAACTTATCATAAAATCATGCTTAACAGATGGTTCGACAATATCATCCAATCTTTTTCGCATAATAGGATAAAGAAACTCTCGGAAATGTTCTGAAAAAGAGTTTTGACCTTTGACTTTAATTATTTTTTGATAAAATTTTCTGTTTTCATAAAAATAATGAATGAGAATTTCAAATAATGTCCATCGGTCTGTCGCATCTTTTTCTGTTAGAACAGAAATACATTCAATATCAAAGATCCAATTTACCAAATCGTATTTATCTTTGAAATGGTAGTAGAAACTTTTTCTGTTCATATTACATTTCTCGCAGATATGAGACACACTTATTTTTTCAAAAGGTAAAGTGTGCATAAGTTCTTTTAGAGCATCTGCCATTGCTTGTTTGGTTGCGTTTGAATCAGTCAAATAATCAGTTTCCTCACAGTATCTAAAATAATAAAAAATGTATTATATAATACTATAGTAAAAAATACTTTTGTTTATAATGTGAACAAAAATTATTTTATACTATTTACGCATATTTTCCTGAGTTCGGTTGATGTTTGAATTAATTATTTCGTAAATGTTTTTGGATGCATGCTGCTCAAATGTTTCATAAAATGCATCTGACATATTTTGGAGCCTTTTTTTGTCGTTGAGAAGATGAAGACATAATTCAGATACTTCTTTTGGCGTATCAGCAGTTTGTGCAACACCTTTTTCAATAAAAAAACGTAAATTATATGATTCGCAACCGGCCACAGCGTTTAGAAACACCATGGGAAGTTTTTTTGCGGCAGCTTCAGAAATACTTAAGCCACCGGGCTTTGTAAGGTATAGGTCTGCGCTGTCCATTAATAATGACATATCGTTCACATAACCTAAAATATGTATCTGTGTATTTTTTTCATATAGTTGTGATAATTTTTTATATAGTTTTTGATTATTTCCGCAGACAACGGAAACGGCGCAGTTTGTTGGAATAGAGGCGGATAATTTTTCTGTTGTTTTTTCTATGGGACCACACCCCATACTTCCGCACATTACAAGAAGGTGATTGTGATTCGGAGAGATGCCGCATAATTGTTTAGCTACTGATTTTTCTAATGTGGTATAAAAAATCCGGCGCACAGGAATTCCGGTGCAGATGATTTTATCTTTCGGTATTCCAAGGTCAATAAAATCATTTAACAAGGATTTGTGCGGAATAAAATAATAGTCCAGATTACTTAAATTGCATGTGGGACTGCAGGTATAATCGGTTGCTACAAAATATGTTTTAAGAGTCAGGGGATACTTTTTTATTACATCCGATAGTTGAAGTGCAGTCAGTACATGTGTACAAAGAATTGCGTCAAAGTTTCCGGTATTTAAATAGTTGTATAATTTGGTAGTACCGGAAGTGAGAAAATGATATATCGTAGAATCTTCGTCAAAGAATTCAGAATGTTCTTCTGCGAATTTATATCCGTGAGAAAAAGCAGAGGGAGCGTGGCGGTATATTTTGCTATGCCAATCAGAAATGAATTGGGAAGCCTTATGAGAGATAAAACCAAAAGAATCAACAATTTGGCATGATGCATCGTTGAATATGAAATATTCTGCAATTGCTTTGGCGCAGGAATTATGTCCTTCGCCTGTATTACAACTAAGAATAAGAAGTTGCATCTTGTGTCTCCTTTGTGTTTTTCTTTTTTTCCCTCTGCAATAAAATATAACGTAAGTGTAATAGTCTCGGACGGTTATAGCGTTGGATTATAATGAATGGGATATTAAATACCAACACATAAATGAGATAGAGTAATACGCAAAATGGGTTTTGCCAAATAAAAAAACTTCCGAGACCAGTGATGCAAAGCATCCAATGAATAAATTCGGCAATACATGTTTCCTGAATCATTGTGAGGAGTTTTGATGAATTACAGGTTTTGAGATTTTTGGCGGGCATTGCCCAAGGGACAAGCCTGCTCATATCAGGAAGTTTCGTTTGCCATTTATGAATATTCATCTTATCGTAAAGTGCTCCGCCACGCTCAAATTTAGCACAACGATAAGGAAATCCATCGTAGAGAAACCAAGATTTAGGAAGGAGGCGTCCAAGGATAAAGCCTAAGATACCGGTTGCCATAAAGTATATTATACAATACAGAAATTCCTTCATATGTGTTCACCTCTATGAAATTATTGTACTGTAGATATTTAAGTTGTCTCAATGGACAAATGCGGTAAGGTGTCCAATAAAATGTGAAAAATAATTGAAACATAAGAATTCTAATAAAAAGTGACAACCCGTAGCAAAATGATTATAATAGAACAGTACGAATATTAGTTGTAAAAGTAATTTGATTTACTACGGGAAGGATTCAAATGAGTAACACACAGTCGAAAGTAAAACGAACGCCAAAAGAATATGTTACGTTGTTTCTGACGTTTTTTAAGATAGGTGCTTTTACCTTCGGCGGCGGTTACGCTATGATTCCGCTGATCCAGAAAGAAGTGGTGGACAATCATAAGTGGGTAACGGCGGATGATATCCTGGAAGTCATTGCCATTGCGGAGAGTACGCCGGGGCCGATTGCCGTGAATGCGGCAACCTTTGTAGGGTATAAGTTCGGCGGATTTTGGGGCGCATTTTGTGCCACCTTGGGCGTTGTGATGCCTTCTTTTATGGTGATTGCATTATTGTCTTCCGTTATCAGTCATTTTCAGGATTATAAAGTCGTACAGTATGCCTTTTACGGTATCAGGGCAGGTGTGCTTGCACTGATTGTGAAAGCGATGATTAATATGTATCGGAAATGCCCGAAAAGTCCGGTGGCATATTTTATCTTTGCCTTTTCTTTTGTTATGGTGGCGTTGCTTAATATGAAGGTAATTTATGTGCTGATTGCCTGTGCGCTGATTGGTCTGGCAGCTTCCTTTGTTGTAAAGAGAAGGGAGGCGAAGAAATGATTTATTTGGAATTGTTTCTAATCTTTCTGGGGATTGGAGCCTTTACCTTCGGCGGTGGCTATGCGATGCTTCCGCTTATTCAGGATGCGGTGGCAGCCAGGGGATGGCTTACGGAAGAAGAACTGGTGAATTTCATGGCGGTCAGTGAAAGCACGCCGGGACCTTTTGCCATCAATATGTCCACGTATGTGGGTATGGAAGTGGGCGGATTGCCCGGGGCAATGATTGCAACCACGGGCGTGGTATTGCCTTCTTTTATCATTATTCTGATTGTAGCGAAGTTCTTTGCAAAATTTAAGGAGAATTTCGTTGTAAAAGGCTGTATGTCCGGTTTGAAGCCGGCAGTAATCGGTATGATTGGGACTGCGGTGCTTTCTACGGGGATGACGGTATTCTTCCCGGCAGGATTTGCGCTTGCAACTTTTACTACGGTAAGTTTCCTTGGAGCACTTGCAATTTTTGGCGGAAGTCTTATTATGGCATTAAAGAAAGTGCACCCGATTGTGATTATTCTGATTTCGGCGGCGGCAGGAATTGCGGTCGGATATATATTCGGATTATAAACAATTGTATTTTAGATGAAAAAACATAATGTTATGTAAACTGATATGCAAAAGACAAAAAGTAAAAGATAATACAAAAGCCAAGAAGAATAATAATGAAAAAATTAGATTTAACCCAAAAACAACAGAAGATACTGGCAGCGACCGCCATTGTTGTATACATTCTCGTGATGATAGCAGTAGGTGTTCTGATTGGCGTGCCCATTGTACGTTTTGTATCTGAACCGGAGCAGTTTCGCCTCTGGGTGGACAGTCACGGTATTTGGGGACCTGTTGTGTATGTAGCCTTTGTTTTTCTTCAGGTTGTGGTTGCCTTAATACCCGGTGAGGTCTTTGAAATTGTGGGAGGATATGCCTTCGGAACTTGGATGGGCACAATGCTTTGTTTATTGGGTTCAACGCTGGGAAGTATTGCAGTCTTTGCGCTGGTAAGACGTTACGGTGTACGTCTTGTAGAGGTGTTTTTTTCGTTAGAGAAATTAAAAGCCCTACACTTTCTTCGGAAATCGCCCAAAAGAATCTTTTTGTTTTTGATTATTTTTATGATACCGGGGACACCAAAAGATTTGTTGTGTTATTATGCGGGATTAACGGATATGAAGTGGAGAACCTTTCTTCTGATTGCATCTCTGGGACGTATTCCTGCCATGATTACTTCTACGGTGGGCGGTGATGCGTTGGGATTACAGAATTATGTGTTTGCCATTGTGGTTTTTGCTGTAGCAATGGGCATCAGCGGTATTGGCTTACTGGTCTACAATCATATATGTAAAAATAATGAAAAGGAAGTGCCCAAATAAAGCACTTCCTTTTTTGTCTTTTAAATCGTAGATTCCAAATCCCAGGATTCCATTTGCAATTGCAGTATGCGTAATGCATATTTTCGTTTGTTTTCCGGTACATTTTCCAGTAGGGAAAGAATGGCTGTATATTCATCGGAATGCTTCAAGGTTTCATTATCGCCATAGGTTTTTCCATAGATAATGTAGTCCAGGGACATATCCAGTAAAGATGCGATGGAAATCATGGTTTCTATGCTCATTCCGCAACTTCCGCGCTCAATATCCGCAAAGTATTTGGAAGAAATGTCAATTTTATCCGAGGCTGCATCCAAAGTCATATTTAAAAGTTGGCGTTTTTTACGGATGCGTTCGCCGGTTTCGATTCTGTTATATTGTAATTTCATAATAACCACCTCTGCTTAAAACGTAAATAAAAATACAGTTTAAAACTATCTTTATTATGATTGGTTTCCCAATTTCGCAGAAGAAATAAAGAACGTATAAATATTTACGTTTAAAGCGTAACCCGGAGAGGGGTTTTTATACATATAAATAAAATGCAGGCAGAGAAAAAAGGAAAAGAAATGTATAGATTTGGAAATTCCATCCCATACTAATACCATCAAGAAAAAGTGAGGTAATTTGTATGGCATTAAAAGAAAAAGAAATTCAGGCAATTGAAGACTTATGTACACAGGAGCAGTGCTGTATCGATAAGTACACAAAGTACAGCAACGAAGCCAAAGATCCTGTGTTACAGGACCTTTGCAAACAGATTGCAAGCAAGGAAAGAGAACATTTACAGTCTTTAAAGCAGGTTTTACAGGGGAATGTACCCCAGTGTGATTGTAACGATTGCAGCGGGGCACAGTATCAGCCTACAGCAACTTATAATCCGATGACCGAAACAGAGGATAAGAAGGCAGACAATTTCCTTGTGACTGATTTAATCGGTACCGAAAAATTAGTATCTTCCGAATATAATACCAATGTATTTGTATTCGCGGATGCAGCAATTCGTAAATTACTTGCCGATATCCAGATTGAAGAACAGAATCATGCGGAAATGCTTTACAAATACAAAACCGCTAATGGCATGGCATAGGTTTAGATTTGGTTAAGACTGTGAAAAAAATGTAAAATGGATTGACTTTTTCCGGCATGACTTCATATAATGGCGTAAATAAAAGGGAGTAGTTGCCATTTTCGAATGGTGCTCGGGTCGTCACCACGGTATTCACCCGGTTCGAGCAGGTAAGTAACGAGACTTTTGTTGTATCTCAGATGCAGCAGGAGTCTCTTTTTTTGTTTTCCGGTAGCATCTGAAAGAGACGAGACATCTTACAGGTGATGTGTTCGTAAAAATTTTTATAAAAATAATGGAGGAATTTTTATGAAAAGTTGGTATTCGATGACAGAAGAGGAACTGCTTGCCGAATTCGGCGGAAATTTGGAAGGCCTGACGAAGAAGGATGCGGAAGAACTGCTGGAGCGTGTGGGTGAAAATGTGCTTCGGGAGGAAGAAAAGAAGAGTATTTTTTGTATCTTTTTGGAGCAATTTAAGGATTTATTAGTACTTATTTTGATTGTAGCGGCTGTGATTTCCATGTTTTCCGGTAATATGGAAAGCACATTTGTAATTTTAGCAGTGTTGATTTTAAATGCGATTCTGGGTACTGTCCAATATGTGAAAGCAGAAAAATCTTTGGCAAGTTTGAAATCCCTTTCATCACCCAGTGCCAAGGTGGTGAGGAACGGAGAGAAAATAGAGATTCCTTCCTCTAAGGTAGTGCCGGGAGATTTGGTGATTCTGGAAGCCGGAGATTTGGTAGTGGCAGACGGAAGAATTTTAAACAGTTTTTCGTTACAGGTGAATGAGAGTTCACTGACCGGAGAGTCTACGGCAGTGGATAAAAAGAATGTTGTGTTGAGCGGTGAAGTTGCTTTGGCAGATCGTACCAATATGGTGTATTCCGGCAGTTTGGTTACTTACGGACGTGCAGAAGTGTTGGTGACGGATACCGGGATGAATACGGAAATCGGTAAAATCGCAGGACTTCTGAATGCTGCCAAAAAAAAGAAAACGCCGTTGCAGGTGAGTTTGGATAAATTTTCGGCACGTCTTGCGATTCTGATTATCGGAATTTCGGTTTTGGTATTTGCATTAAGCCTGTATCGTCAAATGCCGGTAATCGATGCTTTAATGTTTGCGGTTGCGCTGGCTGTTGCAGCAATTCCGGAGGCTTTAAGTTCTATTGTTACCATTGTGCAGGCAATGGGAACGCAGAAGATGGCGAAAGAAAACGCCATTATCAAAGATTTAAAGACTGTAGAGAGTTTGGGGTGTGTTTCTGTCATCTGTTCGGATAAAACAGGTACGTTGACCCAAAATAAAATGACTGTAGGAGAAGTGTACATTGACGGTAAAAGAATGCCTTTTGAAGAGTTGGATTTGCATGAACAGTTGCACCGTTATTTGATGTATAATGCGATTTTATCCAACGATTCTACCATTGTGGATGACATAGGTGTGGGGGATCCTACGGAATATGCTTTGCTTGAAATGTTCCGCAAAATCGGAAAAGAGCAGGGGATTACAGAGGCAGATATCCGTTCCGGAATGCAGCGTTTGGGAGAAGTTCCTTTTGATTCTGACCGTAAACTGATGAGTACCCATTATAAAATGCGTGGAATTCCTACGATGTTTACTAAGGGTGCGGTAGATGTGTTGCTGGGACGTTGTACCGGAATTCGTGACAATACAGGCATCCGTCCCATTGATGATGCGGATCGGGAACGTATTCAGGAACAAAACAGATATTTTTCGGAAAACGGTCTGCGAGTGCTGGCATTTGCTTATAAAGAGACGGAGGATGCCATGTGCCTTGAAGCCGAAAATGATTTGATTTTTATCGGTTTGATTTCCATGATGGATCCGCCCAGACCGGAAAGTATGCAGGCCGTAGCGGATGCCAAAAGTGCAGGCATCCGGCCTGTCATGATTACCGGTGACCATAAAATTACCGCCACAGCCATTGCAAAGCAAATCGGCATTTTTGAAGCGGGCGATATTGCGGTTACAGGAATGGAATTGGATGCAATGAGCGACGAAGAACTGGATTCTAAAATTGAAAAGATATCCGTTTACGGACGTGTATCACCGGAGAATAAAATCCGTATTGTGGATGCGTGGCAAAAAAAGGGCAGGATTGTTGCAATGACCGGAGACGGTGTGAATGATGCTCCCGCTTTGAAAAAAGCAGATATTGGTGTTGCAATGGGTATTACCGGTACGGAAGTTTCCAAAGATGCCGCATCCATGATTCTGGCGGATGATAACTTTGCAACCATTATTAAGGCGGTATCTAACGGGCGTAATGTATACCGGAATATTAAAAATGCAGTGTTATTCCTATTGTCCGGTAATACGGCAGCCATTCTTTCGGTTTTGTATACTTCCCTGATGGGGCTTGCGGCACCTTTTACGGCAGTGCATTTGTTGTTTATCAATTTGGTAACGGATTCCCTGCCGGCTTTGGCAATCGGAATGGAACCGCCTGAAAGAGATAATCTCAAGGATAAGCCTCGTGATCCGAAGCAGGGCATATTGACAAAAGACTTTATGTTAACCTTATTGCTACAGGGAGGAATGATTGCCGTTGTAACGATGAGCGCATATTATATCGGATTGCAACAGTCTGTAAGTATGGCATCTACAATGGCTTTTGCTACCCTGACGCTGGCAAGATTATTCCATGGTTTTAACTGCCGCAGTAAAAAGAGTATTTTTGCGATCGGTTTCCAAAAGAATTGGTATAGTTTGGGAGCATTTCTGGCAGGAACAGTGTTGCTGGCGCTTATATTGTTTGTACCTTTTATGCACGGTATTTTTGAAGTGGAGGAAATTACATTGTCACAGGCCGGTATTATTGCGGGACTTGCGGCCATCCCCACGGTGATAATACAAATTATTCGGATTCTTGCTTCTCTATTTTCAAAAAATGTGGTAAAATAACCATCGGGGCTTAGGCCCCGTGAGAAGGAGTAAGAGAAATGTACAATTCAGATGTATTGGAAATCAGAAAACGTTTTAAGAAAGAGAAAACTACAATCGGTCGTATTACGGGTTGTTATGTGACCGGTGCGGACAAGCAGATTAAGACTTATATTGATACGGATTTTGTGGATTTGGAAGAAGCAGAACAGTTCAAATATATTGAAATTCTGAAAAAAGGTCTTTCCGGTGTTTTAAATAAAAATCTTTTAAGTTTAAAATTTAAAGATGAGGCATTGGAAGCAGGAGGAGCACAACAGTCCCTTCTTGCATTAAGAAATTCCGAACTGAAGAACAAAGAAATGCTGGAAGCGTTTTATCAGCAGATTATTGATACATACTACTATGTAGGGAACTATTTGATTCTTATGATTCATGATACCTATGATGTCATGACAAAGACCGAGGATAAAATGGCTTTGGATGAATCGGAAGAAGTGTACAGTTATGTGTTGTGTTGTATCTGTCCGGTTAATTTGTCAAAGCCCGGTCTTAGTTATCACGAGGAAGAAAATGTAATTGCAAACCGTAATCGTGACTGGGTGGTTGATATGCCGGATGCGGCCTTTTTATATCCTGCTTTTTGTGAACGGAGCACGGATGTGAATGAAGTTTTATATTATGTAAAAAATATCGAAGAAATGCATAGCGAGTTTATTGATAATGTGTTAGGATGTATTGAAACGGTGCCTTCTACCGTGGAAAAGGAAATTTTTCATCAGATTGTGGAAGAAGTTATCAATGATGCGCCGGGGTATGATACTTTTGAAGTGGTTCGCTCCATTAACACGCAATTAAATGATATGGCAGAGAATATGGTCTTTGGAGAACCGAAAACCATTCAAAAAGACGATATGGTTGACTTAATGGTTAAGAGCGGATTGAAAGAAGAACACATTCCTATCGTGGAAGAAAAGTTTGAGAAGGCAATCGGCGAAGATGTCAAATTACATCTTGATAATGTCCGTGAAAAGAAGAATTTCGAGGTCAAAACCGACGAAATGCAAATTAAGGTCAAATCGGAGGCGGCAGACATTGTGGAAATCCGAGTGATTGACGGGCGTAAATGTCTTGTAATTCCTATGAATTCCGATATTGAAGTAAATGGTATAATGAAGAGAATCGTGCAGGAGTTGAATGATTCTGAAGAGGAAGAATTCTAAGGTGGTATAACTGTAATAATTTGATATGAATCAAACAATAATGTCATAAGCAGTATGATGCTGCGGAAAGGACGTAAAAATGGAAGTATTGATTGTGGTGGGTGGTATTTTTAGTATTGCAATTATTGCGGCAATCATAGCAGCGATTGCTACGGTTGTTTCAGTTCCGGGCGCTCTTCCGAAAGAGGACGAGGACGAAGCATAAAAGCGTAGTTGACGGAGAGAGAAATGCTTAGAGAATGTGATATCAATGAAATATCCGACGGAAAGCGTTATCAGGCGAATGATATGGTGAAAGTGGGATGCAATGATTGCAAAGGCTGTCATTCCTGTTGTGAAGGAATGGAGGATACCATAGTATTGGATCCTTATGATATTTGCAGATTGACCACTTGTTTGGGTGTTACATTTCCGGAACTGATGCAGGGAAGGATTGCACTTCATGTGGAAGAAGGACTGATTCTTCCGCATTTGGCAATGTCTGAAACAACCGGTGCGTGTTCTTTTTTAAACGAAGAGGGGCGTTGCAGTGTTCATGCACACAGACCCGGGATTTGCCGATTGTTTCCGTTGGGACGTATTTATGAGGATGAAGGGTTCTCTTATTTTTTGCAGGTAAATGAGTGTACCAGGGAGAACCGAACCAAAGAAAAAGTAAAAAATTGGATTAATACACCTCGTTTGAAAGAATACGAGGCTTTAATTCTGAAATGGCATAATTATGTGAAAGAGATGCAGGTATTTCTATCCGGTAGAGAGGATGCAAAAGAGTGGAATATGCTCCATCTGCAGATGTTTTTTGTGATGGCTTATACTTCAGAGAATGACTTTTATGAGGAATTCGAAGTAAGACTTGCAGACATGAGAAAACGTATGTTATTGTAAAATGTCGTATGCATTCATATGGCATTTATGATAAAATGACACTCGTTATGGAAAGATGTGTCAAAAGCACGAAAAGAAATTGATTGGAGATTATTATGAAAGAAGAAAGAAGCAGTTTTTCGGGAAAACTGGGATTCATCCTTGCAGCGGCCGGCAGTGCGGTAGGTTTGGGTAATCTTTGGAGATTTCCTTATTTGGCAGCACAGCATGGCGGCGGTATTTTTATTTTAGTATATTTAATTTTGGTTGTAACATTTGGTTTTTCCATGTTAATTCTGGAACTTGCCATTGGTCGTAAAACCAAGCAGAGTTCCATTACCGCATATACGAAATTACATAAGAAATTTGGATTTTTAGGTTATCTTGCGGCAATTGTTCCGATTATTATATTGCCTTATTATTGTGTAATCGGTGGCTGGGTAATCAAGTATATGATGGAGTTTTTAACCGGCGGCGGTTTGGAAGCGGCAGACAGTGCATATTTTGGCGGCTTTGTTTCACAAGCGGGTGAACCTCTGATTTTCTTTGTGATTTACCTTCTTGCAACTATGGTAATTGTCCTTGGCGGCGTGCAGAACGGTGTTGAGAGAGTCAGTAAGGTTTTGATGCCGGTATTGCTTTTATTATCCATCGGTATTTCCATTTATGTCGCAACCATTGACGGAGCATGGGACGGAATTAAGTATTACGTATTACCTGATTTATCTAACTTCTCTATGTCAACCGTATGTGCAGCAATGGGACAGTTATTCTTTTCATTGAGTATTGCGATGGGTATTATGGTATCCTACGGTTCTTATGTAAAAGATGACATTGATTTGAGCGGTTGCGTAAATCATATTGAAATTTTCGATACTTCAGTGGCTTTGTTATCCGGATTTATGATTGTACCGGCGGTCTTCGTGTTTGCACCGGATAAATTAAATACCGGTGGTCCCGGACTTATGTTTGAGACTCTGCCGATGGTATTTAAGCAAATGCCTTTCGGACAGGTGATTGGTGCAGTATTCTTTGTTTTGGTATTGTTGGCAGCGTTAACAAGTTCCATTTCCATTATGGAAGCAATTGTATCAATGGTAATGGATAAATTTAAATTGAAGAGATGGATTGCGGTAGTTGGTGTTACTGTATTTTCAATCCTTTTAGGAATTCCTTCTGCATGGGGATTTGGCTTGTGGGGCGATGTAAAGATTCTTGGTATGGATTTCCTGACATTCTTTGATTTCTTGGCAAATAGCGTTTTGATGCCGATTGTAGCCCTTGCAACCTGTATCTTAGTGGGTTGGGTAGTTAAGACAAAGACTATTGAAGATGAAATTACCAAGAACGGCGAAAAGTTTGCAAGAAAGGGAATTTTCCGTGTGATGGTTCGCTATATTGCGCCGGTATTCCTGATTATGATTCTTGTATTCTATACCTTGGCACAGTTTGGTTTGGTAAACTATTAAAATAAAAAATGTCCCATTCGCTGAATTGGTTTTTGTGAAGGTAAATTGCGTGGATTATTAAAACATCCACGCAATCTTTGTTTAAAGGAAGAAAAAATGAAATATAAAAAAATATTAAAAGGGAAATTTAAGAACCGTCCCAATCGTTTTATTGCAAATATAGAAATAGACGGTAAGGTTGAAACCGTCCATGTGAAAAATACGGGCCGGTGCCGGGAATTGCTGTTGCCGGATGCGGATGTGATTCTGGAAGTTTCCGATAATCCGAACCGTAAAACGGCCTATGATTTAATTGCAGTATACAAAGAAAAAATCGGTCTTGTGAATATGGATAGTCAGGCGCCGAATAAAGTAGTGGCAGAGTGGATTTTGAAACAGGGATTTGATTATGTGAAGCCGGAATATACCTACGGAAAGTCACGCTTTGACTTTTATATGGAAAAAGATGATGAGAAGTTTTTGCTGGAAGTAAAAGGCTGTACTTTGGAAATTGACGGAGTGGGATATTTTCCGGATGCCCCCACGGAGCGGGGCGTGAAGCATTTACGCGAACTTGCGGAGGCGGCAGGAAAAGGATATCGGTGCTATGTGGCATTTGTCATTCAAATGGAGGGGATCAAAGAAGTACTTCCGTATACCGTGACACATCCGGAATTTGGCGTGGCCTTGCAGGAAGCAAGAAATGCCGGAGTGGGAGTATTGTATCTGGAGTGCAGGGTAGAGCCGGATTGTCTTGTGATTCGTGAGGATGTGCCGGGGATTATCGAAAGAAAAGATGACTGTGATTTGCAGTAAAATAGAGATAAAAATAGGGAAACGGAAAGCAGACAATTGTGACAATGGATGGTCTGCTTTTATTTTTGCATAAATATTGAAAAATGAAGGTATTTTTCTTGCCAAATGACATAGCGTAACAGTATAATTATACTAGGGAAATATGGGGTCCTGAATTTATATTGGAGAGGTTAAGTATGAGCAGAATTTTAGATTGGAAACAATATGAAAATAAGGCGCGTCAGGCCGTAGCGGAAGGTGCGGTTTTGTTGCGCAATGAAAATAATGTATTGCCTTTAAAACAGGATTGTAAAGTTGCGCTTTGGGGACGTATGCAGAACAATTATTATAAAAGCGGCACCGGTTCCGGAGGTCTTGTAAATGTAGACCATGTAGTAGACATTCCTGAGGGGCTGGAGTTAAGCGGCAAGGTGAGCCTGAATGCTAAATTGCGTGCTTTTTATGAAGAATGGGAAAAGTCCCATCCCATCGTGGAAAGTGTAGGATGGGGACAGGATTTGTGGTCTCAGGAGGAGGCAGAAGTCTCGGATGACTTTGTGAAAGAAATTGCAACAGAGTCTGATGTTGCCGTTGTAGTAATTGCAAGAACCGCAGGAGAGGACCGTGACAATCAGAATATGCAGGGTGCGTATTGTCTGACAGATATTGAAATCGATTTGCTTACCAAAGTACGCAATGCGTTTGAGCAGGTTGTAGTGATTTTAAACGTGGGTAATATTATGGATTTTTCCTTTGTGGAAGTTGCCAATCCGGATGCGGTATTATTGGCTTGGCAAGGTGGTATTATGGGTGGCCATGGTATTGCAGACGTACTGACGGGTAAGGTATCTCCCTCCGGGCGTTTAAGCGATACGGTGGCAGAACGAATCGAAGATTATCCCTCACATGATAACTTTGGTGTTGGTCTTCAGGATGTGTATTGTGAGGATATTTATGTGGGATATCGTTATTTTGAGACCTTTGCCCAAGAACAGGTAAAATATCCTTTTGGTTTTGGTTTGTCATATACGGAATTTGAATTAACGGATATTACAACAGATTATACAACGGAAGAAGTCTATGTATCTGCGACCGTAACCAATACGGGCAAAGCGGCCGGCAAAGAAGTGGTTCAACTCTACGTATCTCCGGTTCAGGGAAAACTTGGAAGACCTATGAGGGAATTGGTTGGCTTTGCAAAGACCGGCGTATTGGAACCGGGTGCCTCTGAACAGGTAGAAATTATGGTGCCGTATCATAGTCTCGCTACTTTTGATGACAGCGGTGTAACCGGTTATCCGTTCTGTGAGGTACTGGAAGCAGGAGAGTATGTTTTTTATCTTGGCCAAAATGTAAGAGACTGTG
Organism: Lachnospiraceae bacterium; assembly: GCA_017473115.1. GTDB lineage: Bacteria > Bacillota > Clostridia > Lachnospirales > Lachnospiraceae > UBA3766. Next base: position 23,469 of record JAFUNC010000013.1, on the reverse strand, counting down.
TAAAGGCCGGTGTGTTGGAAGTGGAAGAAACAGAGGTTGTAAAGCAGTGCGAGGATATTTTATTGCCGGTACAGGCTTTTGACAGAATACGACCTGTCGTAAACGGAAATGTGGTAAGTGCAGAAAAAGAAGCAGTACCTTTGGCGACCAAAACTATGAAAGAGCGTCGTCTTGCTCATCTCCCGAAAGCATTGGAAATAATCGGCGATAAAGGATATTCTTTGGAAGATGTGGCGGACGGTAAAATAACCATAGAAGAATTTACGGCACAATTAGATGCCGAAACATTAGCTTGCTTATGTCGCGGTGAAGGTATGGGAAGTCCCAGGGTAACGCCCGGCACAGCGGCAGCCTTTGCAGGAATTTCCGATAAACTTTGTGATTATAAAGTACCTTCCGTATGTTGTTCCGACGGACCTTCCGGCATGCGTTTGGATTGCGGCCGCAAGGCTTTCAGCCTGCCCAACGGAACTTTATTAGCTTGTACGTTTAATGAGGAATTAAATGAGGAATTGTTTGCACTTTTAGGCCGGGAAATGATTTCCAATGAAGTGGATGTGCTTCTTGGCCCCGGTATGAATATTCACAGACATCCGTTGAACGGAAGAAATTTCGAATATTTCAGTGAAGACCCGTTGGTAACGGGTAAAATGGCGGCAGCGCAGTTAAGAGGACTTCATGCAAGCGGTGTTACAGGGGCAATCAAGCATTTCTGTGCAAATAACAGAGAATATCTTCGTCGTGAAATGGATTCCGTAGTTTCGGCAAGAGCCTTGCGAGAAATATATTTAAAAGCATTCAAAATTGCCATAGACGAAGGTGGGGCAGATACTATTATGACCACTTACGGGGCGTTAAACGGAGTATGGACTGCGGGACATTATGATTTGGTAACCGCACTGTTACGTGATGAATGGGGCTTTGAAGGTTTTGTTATGACGGACTGGTGGACTATGATTAATGAAGAGGGTAAACTGCCTGATTTGAATGATTTTGCATCTATGGTACGTGCACAAAATGACGTATATATGGTATGCCCGGATGCATCCGTGAATTCTTCCGGAGATAATCTGATGGCAGAACTGAAAACCGGAGAACTTACGTTGGGTGAACTGCAAAGATGTGCCGTAAATGTATTGAAATTCTCAATGAAGACTGCGGCTTTTGCAAGACTGCGCGGAACTTTGGATACTGTTGAAGTAATCGGCGGACCGAAACAGGAAATTGAAGATTTTGATTCCGTGGAATACTATGCGCTTGGAGAAGAATATGAGGTGGATTTGTCCGGTATTGATTCTTCCAAGGGACAGAATTTTGTATTTGCGGTAGATGTGGAAGCCGGTACGGAATATGAAGTAGAATATTGTGCCAAGTCTGATTTGGGCGAACTTGCCCAACTTCCCGTAACTCTTTTTTATCAGGGATTTCCGATTCAGACATTTGCATTCCAGGGAAGTGGAGGTAAGCCCACAAGTGTAAAACGTAAAATGCAGTTTAGACACCGTTATGCGGTATATCGTCTGTATTTCCCGCAGAATGGTTTACAAATGTTATCTATGAAGTTTAAGTTGATTGGAAAGATGGGAGAAAATACGGAAGAGTTTCTTACCTAAACTCGCATTGCAAAGTAATAAAAAATAGAAACACCTATTTGACAAACGCACCATATTTGATTAGTATAGGTAGGTAGTCTGTCAAAGAAACCATCCGAGAAGGAGTGAATGTATGAAATCCAATGTGGCAATTTTAACAGATACCAATAGTGGAATTACAATTCAGGCAGCAAAAGAGTTGGGTGTTTATCTGATTCTGATGCCGATTTTGATTGATGGCAAGGTATATTTGGAAGAGAAGGATATTACCAAGGAATTCTTTTATGAGAAGTTGAATGCGGGAGCAGATGTTACCACATCACAACCTTCCCCCGGTGATATTTTGGATATGTTCGATACTTTATTAAAGGATTATGAGGAAGTGGTATATATTCCCATGTCCAGCGGTTTATCCGGCACCTGTCAGACTGCGACCATGCTGGCAGCAGACTATGACGGTAAAGTACATGTGGTGGATAATCAGAGAATTTCCATTACCATGCGTCAGTCCGTACTGGATGCAATCGCAATGGCAGAAGAAGGGAAAAACGGAGCCGAAATTAAGGAATATTTGGAGACGGATGCATTAAATGCGCCGATTTATCTTATGGTAGATACATTAAAGTATCTTAAAAAAGGTGGTCGTGTTACACCGGCGGCTGCAGCCATTGGTGAAGTTTTAAATATTAAACCTGTTTTGAAAATTGATGGCGGAAAGTTGGATGCATTTGCCAAGGTTCGTGGTGCGAAGCAGGCATTGAAAACTATGCTGAAAGCACTGGAAAATGACAAAGAGAATCGCTTAAAAGGCAAGGAATGTATCATTAACGGAGCCTATTCCGGTGATGAGTCGGTAGGTGCAGAATTGGAAAGAGTATTAAAAGAAGCCTTCCCGGAGTTTGCTATAGATATCTATGCACTTCCTATGAGTATCAGTACTCACGTGGGACCGGGCACAATGGGAATCGGAGTATATTCATCATATAAAGCATAAGACGTTACATTCTATTTGAGATTGCGTTTGCTTGTTATTGTATAATATAAAACAAATATAAAAGTGATAAATTCACCGAAGGAGGAGCCATTTTTATGGAAAAGAAATGTTTAATGCAGGAATTGGCACAGAATGCGTACCCCGGAAGAGGTATCGTGATTGGCAAGTCGGAAGACGGAACCAAGGCAGTTTGCGCATATTTTATTATGGGCAGAAGCGTAAACAGCAGAAACCGTGTGTTTGTGGAAGAAGGAGAAGGAATCCGTACGCAGGCCTTTGATCCTTCCAAGTTAACAGATCCCAGTCTGATTATCTATGCACCCGTACGTGTACTTGGAAATAAAACCATTGTAACCAACGGTGACCAGACCGATACTATTTATGAAGGTATGGATAAGCAACTCACATTTGAACAGTCTTTAAGAAGCCGTGAGTTTGAGCCGGATGCACCTAACTATACACCGAGAATTTCCGGTGTAATGCATGTGGAAGGCGGTACTTACAATTACGCATTATCTATTTTAAAGAGCAATAACGGACGCCCCGAAGGTTGCAACCGTTATACTTTTGCTTATGAGAATCCTGTGGCTGGTGAAGGACATTTTATTCATACATATAAGAATGACGGAAATCCCCTTCCCAGTTTTGAAGGTGAACCTAAGTGGGTTGGAATCGGTAACGATATCGATGCATTTACCAATGATGTATGGACTAACTTAAATGAAGAAAATAAAGTTTCCTTATTTGTTCGTTTCATTGATATTGCAACCGGCAAGTACGAAACAAGAATCGTAAATAAAAATCAGTAAATAAAGCAATCGATAAAGGATGAGCGCGAATATTCGCTGCTTGTCCTTTCAGATGTTTAAAATAAAAAACAAAATGGAGAAGAAAAATGAAAACTTTAGAATTAAAATACGGATGTAACCCCAATCAGAAACCTGCAAGTATTTTTGTAAATGACGGAAGAGAACTTCCCATTAAGGTACTTTGCGGCAAGCCCGGCTATATTAATTTTATGGATGCTTTTAACGGCTGGCAGTTGGTAAAAGAATTAAAGCAGGCAACAGGTCTTCCTGCGGCAACTTCTTTTAAGCATGTATCACCTGCAGGCGCTGCGGTAGGTCTTCCCTTGGATGATACCTTGGCTAAAATCTATTGGGTAGATGATTTGGGCGAGCTTTCACCTTTGGCTTGCGCATATGCAAGAGCAAGAGGCGCTGACAGAATGTCTTCTTTCGGTGATTTTATTGCGCTTTCCGATGTGTGCGACGTGGCAACCGCAAAGATTATCAAGAGAGAAGTATCTGATGGTGTTATCGCTCCCGGATATGAGCCCGAAGCATTGGAAATCCTTTCTGCAAAGAAGGGCGGAAAATACAATGTGATTGAAATCGAACCCGAGTATGTGCCTCAGGAAATCGAACATAAAGATGTATTTGGCATTACTTTTGAGCAGGGAAGAAATAATCTCCCCATGAACAAGGATTTATTGAAGAATATCGTAACCGCAAATAAGGAAATTCCCGAACTTGCAGCAATTGACTTAATTATTGCATTGATTACATTGAAATATACCCAGTCTAACTCCGTATGCTACGCAAAGGGCGGACAGGCAATCGGTATTGGTGCGGGACAGCAGTCACGTATCCACTGTACAAGACTTGCGGGAACCAAGGCAGATAACTGGATGCTTCGCCAGTCGCCTCAGGTACTCGGTCTTCAGTTTGTAGACGGTATCGGTCGTGCAGACAGAGACAATGCTATCGATAATTATATTGGTGAGGATTATATGGATGTGCTTGCAGAAGGCGCATGGCAGAGAATCTTCAAGGTAAAACCGGAAGTATTCACCAGAGAAGAAAAGAGAGCATGGCTTGACAAGATGGAAGATGTAGCCCTTGGCTCTGATGCATTCTTCCCCTTCAGCGATAACATTGAACGTGCAAAGAAGAGCGGTGTAAAATACATTGCTCAGCCCGGCGGATCCGTTCGTGATGATTTGGTTATCGAGTGTGCGGATAAATATGGTATGGCAATGGCATTTACTGAAATTCGTTTGTTCCATCACTAAGATACGGATCGATTAAAAATATTATTTTAATTAAAAAAGAGAACGTAACTATGAATAACTTTAAAAAAGGTTTTTTGGACGGCGTTCCCATTGGTTTAGGATACTTTTCAGTATCCTTTACTTTTGGAATTTTAGCAGTGGCAAACGGGTTTCCGATTTGGGAAGCAGTGTTGATTTCCATGACGAACCTTACTTCTGCCGGTCAGTTTGCGGGATTGACCGTAATGGCCCAGGCAGGAAGTCTTGTGGAGATGGCGTTGACACAGTTTGTAATTAATTTGCGCTATTCTCTGATGTCGTTGTCGTTGTCACAAAAAGTAGATGATAAAATGAATACGGGGCGCAGACTTTTCTTCGGTATGTTTCACACCGATGAGATTTATGCGGTAGCCATCGGACAAAAAGGAAAAATCGGTGCAAAATATTTTACCGGTTTGATTATCGCTCCTTATTTTGGCTGGACGTTGGGTACGCTGGCAGGTGCGGTGCTTGGTAATGTATTACCGGAAATCGTTTGCAATGCCCTTGGTGTAGCACTTTATGCCATGTTTATTGCCATTGTTGTACCTGAAATGAAGAAGGCAAAGTCTATGTTTATGATAGTCGGTTTGGCAGTTATGATTCGCTGTGCATTTTATTGGATTCCGTTCTTGAAAGAACATATATCTGACGGATTTGCGGTAATTATCTGTGCCGTGGCAGCATCTTTAATCGGTGCGGCAGTGTATCCGCTGACGGATGAACCGGAACAGGAGGTGGCATAAATGGAAGTGAAGACATTTTTGATTTACCTTCTTGTAATGGCAGGCGTGACGTATGCCATTCGTGTCATTCCTTATGTCTGTATGCGTAAGCAAGTAAAAAATAAGTTTTTTAAGTCTTTTTTGGGATACATTCCTTATACGGTATTGGCCTCCATGACGTTTCCGGTGATTTTGGATGCGACATCCAGTCCGATTACGGCCGGAATCGGTTTTATTGTGGCTGTCATAGTGGCGTATTTTGAAAAAGGATTACTGCAAGTTGCGATTTGGGCCTGCGCTGCGGTGCTGGTTATGGAACTGTTATTGCAGTATGTATTTTAAAAAAATTGTGAACATAAAAGAAAAAACTATGCTCGCGACAAAAAGTATGTTAAGATTAGATTGAGATTTTATGATATCCGTAGGACGTTCTGTAAAACGTCAGGAGGAAGTATGTTAGGATTTTATGATTATACGGTGATATTGACGTATTTAAGTGTCGTATCATCCGTAATTGGTATGTGTATGGCGGTCAGTCAGGACTATTTATACGCAATTATATGTTTGTTGATTTCCGGTTTTTGCGATATGTTTGACGGCATGGTGGCAAGGACCAAAAAGAACCGTACCGAGATGGAGAAGAAAAACGGAATTCAGTTGGATTCTTTGGCTGATGTGGTTTGCTTCGGCGCTTTTCCGGCAGTATTGGGATATTGTCTGGGAATGGAATATAAGTATAATATTTTGTTTTGCATAACAGGAGCATTATATGTACTTTGTGCAATCATTCGTCTGGCATACTTCAATGTAACGGAAGAGGAACGACAGAAAAGTACTGATGGTAAGAGAAAGTTTTATCAGGGATTGCCTGTAACCAGTGCCGCATTGATTTTCCCTTTTTTGTTCTGTTTTAAAGGTCTGTTGGGAGCATATTTCTCCTTTGTATATGCAGGCATTCTTGTGTTAACGGCATTTTGCTTTATCACGAATTTCAGAATGAAAAAATTCGGTATGGCGGGAAATGTGGTAATGCTGATTGTGGGTATACTATTGTTGGCTATTTTACTGGTATTAAAATTTAATGGTATCTAAAAAGAAAAGGAGTGGACGAAACGTCCGAAGCGAAGGAATGAAGAAAAAATTGTTAGTTTTGGCATTGGCTGTGGTATCCTGCTTTGCATTGACAGCCTGTGGCAGCAATGAAGGAAAAGAATTGCAGGATATGAACTTGAGTAAATATCTGGAATTGGGAGATTATTCCAATATTGAGATTTCTCCGGTATTGGAAGAAGTAACCGACGCAAATGTAGAAGCACAGATGGAATATTTGTTTAGTGTACAGGCAGGTAATGCAGGTGTAACAGACCGTGCGGTAGAAAACGGTGATGTGGCAAATATTGATTTTGTTGGATATTTAGACGGTGTTGCCTTTGAAGGCGGAACGGGTACAACGGATTTGGAAATCGGTTCCGGCACTTTTATTCCCGGTTTTGAAGAAGGACTGGTTGGTGTAATGCCGGGAGTCGAGACGGATCTTCCGCTTACATTTCCCGCAGATTACCACAGCGCGGATTTGGCCGGAAAAGAGGTTATTTTTAAGGTGACGGTTAATTATATTGTTCCCGAGATTTCGGATGAAACCGTGAAAGCGTTGGGGAATGAAAATTATTCAAATGTTGCTGAATTGGAAGCATTTGCCAGAGAAATTGTGCAGGAAGAAGTGGACGGTAATAACTATGATACCATTGTAAGAGTGGCAATGCAGAAGGTTATGTTGAATACAACATTTAAAGAGGTTCCGGACTTCCTTTTGGAACAGCAGAAGGCTATTGTGGAAGAGCAGGTGGCGTACAGTTTACAGGGAACCAATATTGATGTTGAAACATATTTGTCTATGTTCTACGGCAGTTCTTTGGAAGAAATTGCAGAAAGCAATGTAAAAGAAAGACTTGTCATCCAGGCAATTGCCAATGCGGAAGGTATTGAGATTACGGACGAAGAACTGGATGGTGAGCTGGAATATATGGCCAACGACTATGGTGTAACTACAGATCAGATTCTTGAAATGATGGGAACTGACAGAGCATATTACAGAGAATATATGTACGGTGTGGAAGTATATGATTTGATTTACAATAATACTACAGTAACGGAAGCACAGTAGGCGTGTGAATTGTGAGGGGATTGCGTGAAAAGTACAATCAGAAAAGCAGGCAGTTTGATTCTTTTAGGTTTTATGGTATTAGTTTTGCAGGCATGCGGAAGCAATAAGCCCGGTGAAAATACCCAACTCGGAATGACTGCTGTTGAACAATTAAAGTATGATGAAGCATTAACACATTTTACGGCAGCGGCTGAGGCGGAGGAAAATCCGGTATACGTGCAGCGAGGAATGGGTCTTACTTATATGGGACAGACGGATTATGAAACCGCATTGGTATGTTTTCAGGCGGCTCTGGAGAATGGTGGCACAAAGCCGGCGGATATCGACTATGATATAAATTATTATATGGCGGTGTGTTACTATAAGTTGGAACGTTATGAGGAAGCATTAGAACGATATGATGCGATTATTGCCCTCCGGGATAAGGAAGTGGATGCCTATGTGCAGCGCGGTATTGTCCTGCTGAAGTTGAATAAGCATGATGACGCCTTGGCTGATTTTAACAAGGCAATTGCTTTGGATAAGGATGATTACAGCCTCTATATAGATATTTTTTCGGCACTGAAAGAGAACGGATATGAGGCGGAAGCGGCAGAGTATCTGAATATCGCTATGGAGGAAGGCGATAAAAAGATGAGCAGTTATGACAAGGGCCGTATCTATTTTATCAGGAAAATTATACGTACGCGAGAAATTATCTGGAACAGGCCCGCAGCGACGGAAACAAAACCGAAGAAGTTTTATTGCTTCTGGGACAGTCTTATGAGGCTTTAAATGACAGGGCATATGCGTTGACCTTGTACAGTGAATATGTGGCAGAGAATCCCAGTGCAGCAATTTATAATCAGATGGGATTGTGTTATGCGGCAATGGAGGATTATGAGAATGCCCGCCTTGCGTTTGAAAAAGGATTAAATGTGGAAGGGAATGCATACAGACAGGAGTTAAGTTATAATCGTATTGTTACGTATGAGAATCTTGGGGATTTTGAAAGTGCCAAGAAGTATATGAAGGAATATTTGAAAGTATATCCCGATGATGAAAGGGCACAAAGAGAAAATGATTTTTTACAGACCAGATGATGTGTCTTGTATTGGTAAAAAGAGCCGGAATGACGATATGTTGTTCCGGCTTTTTGTTTTACATAAAATGCATTTATAGCGATTTTTGTCGAAAACACGTACTTTTCAATAATAGTTATGTAAACTTTTATATTCAAAGTAAAACCACAATATATAGTATTTTGTTAAAAAATAGACAGAATATATTGTGTTTTGCGCGTTGACTTTTCCTATGTGTAGTGCTACAATGGTTATACATCGCCGTTTATCGGCGGAACGCCCGGTGATGTGTAACAAAATGAGTATTACATAGTGTATGAAGGGAGTACAGAGATGTTTGGGGTTATCAAACGAGACGGAGAAAAGTCAGATTTTAATTTGGTAAAAATCAGTGACGCCATAATGAAGGCATTCAATGCTACAGAGGTTCAGTATAATAAAGATATTGTGGATTTGCTTTCTTTGCGTGTGACCGCAGATTTCCAGAGCAAGGTAAAAGACGGTTATGTACATGTGGAAGATATCCAGGACAGCGTGGAAAAGATTTTAGAGCAGTCCGGTTATGTGGAAACCGCTAAGGCGTTTATTTTATATCGTAAACAGCGTGAAAAAATGCGTAATATGAAGTCTACTATTTTGGACTACAAGGACGTTGTTAACAGTTATGTGAAAGTAGAAGACTGGCGAGTAAAAGAGAACTCAACCGTAACTTACTCTGTTGGCGGTTTGATTTTAAGTAACTCCGGTGCCGTAACCGCAAATTACTGGTTATCTGAAATTTACGATCAGGAAATCGCCGAGGCACACAGAAATGCAGATATTCATATCCATGATTTGTCTATGTTGACAGGATATTGTGCGGGATGGTCCTTAAAGCAGTTGATTCAGGAAGGTTTAGGCGGTATTACCGGTAAGATTACTTCCGCACCTGCGGCACATTTGTCCGTATTGTGTAACCAGATGGTTAACTTCCTCGGTATTATGCAGAATGAATGGGCCGGCGCACAGGCATTTTCTTCCTTTGATACCTATTTGGCACCTTTTGTTAAGGTGGATAACCTTTCATACGGCGAAGTTAAGAAATGTATCGAAGCATTCGTATATGGTGTAAACACACCCAGCCGTTGGGGAACTCAGGCTCCTTTTACCAATATTACGTTGGACTGGACCGTACCCAATGACTTGGCAGAACTTCCCGCATTGGTTGGCGGTAAGGAAATGGACTTCTGCTACAAAGATTGTAAAAAAGAAATGGATATGGTTAATCGTGCATTCCTTGAAACCATGATTGAAGGTGATGCCAACGGCCGCGGATTCCAGTATCCCATTCCTACATACTCCATTACAAGTGATTTCGACTGGTCTGATAATTTGAATAATCAGTTGTTGTTTGATATGACAGCGAAGTACGGTACACCTTACTTCTCAAACTACATTAATTCCGATATGGAACCCAGTGATGTTCGTTCCATGTGCTGTCGTCTTCGTCTTGACTTAAGAGAACTCCGTAAAAAGAGCGGTGGTTTCTTCGGTTCCGGCGAAAGTACAGGTAGCGTAGGTGTTGTTACCATTAATATGCCCCGAATTGCTTATCTTTCAGCAAACAAAGATGACTTCTTTAAGAGATTGAACAGATTAATGGATATTTCCGCAAGAAGTTTAAAGATTAAGCGTGGCGTTATTTCCAAATTATTGGATGAAGGTTTATATCCGTATACCAAGCGTTATTTGGGACATTTTAACAATCACTTCTCAACCATCGGTTTGATTGGTATGAATGAAGTAGGTTTGAATGCAAACTGGTTAAGAGCAGATATGACTGCAAAAGAAACCCAGGAATTCACTAAGGAAGTATTGAATCATATGAGAAACCGTCTTTCTGATTACCAGGAAGAATACGGTGATTTATACAACTTGGAAGCAACTCCTGCAGAAAGTACAACCTATCGTCTTGCAAAGCATGACCGCAAGAGATGGCCGGATATCAAGACAGCAGGTAAACAGGGAGATGTACCTTATTACACCAACTCTTCACACTTGCCTGTAGATTATACAACAGACATTTTTGATGCTTTGGATATTCAGGATGAATTGCAGACTTTGTATACATCAGGTACTGTATTCCATGCATTCTTAGGTGAGAAACTTCCTGATTGGAAGGCTGCTGCAAAACTGGTAAGAACCATTGCAGAGAACTACAAGTTGCCTTATTACACAATGTCACCTACTTACTCAATCTGTAAGAATCACGGATATTTAGCAGGTGAGCAGACAAGTTGTCCCGAGTGTGGTGCCAAGACTGAAATCTACAGCCGTATCACAGGTTACTACAGACCGGTTCAAAACTGGAATGACGGTAAACTGCAGGAATACAAGAATCGTACCGAATACGATATTGAGAATTCCAAGATGAAGGTACCTGTTCAGCAGGCAGTGAATCTGACCAATTATGAAAAGGACAATGATATTACATTGGAACCTGTCAGCGAGGTGAAGTATCTTTTTACAACCAAGACATGTCCGAACTGTAAGATTGCCAAAGAATATCTTCAGAATGAAGCATATGTAGTATTGGATGCTGCAGAGAATCCGGAATTGGTACAGAAGTATGGTATTATGACTGCACCTACACTGGTTGTGGTAAGAGGAACAGAAGTGAAGAAGTATGTGAATGCCTCTAATATTAAGAAATACGTGGATGAGAAAGCGGCAGTTTCCGTTTAAACTGCTTGAAAGCATTATCAAAACGTGATAGGATAAAAGGCAAACGATTAGAGTTCGCTTTATAGGAAAATATACGAAAAAGCGTCTGACTATATGGTTGGACGCTTTTTGTAAGGATAAGAAAGGAAATCCATTATGATTCAGAAATTAACCGACAAAATTCAGAAAACCAACGCACCTATCGTAGTGGGACTTGACCCTATGATGAAGTTTATTCCTGAGAGTATTAAGAAAAATGCTTTTGCAGAATACGGAGAGACTTTGGCAGGTGCAGCAGAAGCAATCTGGCAGTACAACAAGGGCCTGATTGATGCCATTTATGATTTGATTCCTGCCGTGAAGCCTCAGATTGCAATGTATGAGCAGTTTGGCGTGGAAGGTTTGATTGCGTATAAAAAGACTTTGGATTATTGCAAGGAAAAAGACCTTGTGATTATTGGTGATATTAAGAGAGGTGATATCGGTTCTACATCAAGTGCATATGCAACCGGTCACTTGGGTAAAATCACCATTGGCGGTAATACCTATGCACCTTTTGATGAAGATTTTGCAACCGTAAATCCTTATCTTGGTTCCGATGGCGTGAAGCCTTTTATCGATGTGTGTAAGGAAGAGAAGAAGGGTATTTTTATCCTTGTGAAAACATCGAACCCCAGTAGCGGTGAGTTCCAGGATCGCTTGATTGATGGCAAGCCTTTATATGAATGGGTTGGCCGGAAGGTAGACGAATGGGGCGCTGATTGTATGGGTTCTAATGGCTACAGCTACGTAGGTGCCGTTGTTGGTGCGACTTATCCTGAAATGGGTAAAATCTTAAGAGACATTATGCCGAAGTCTTATATTTTAGTGCCCGGTTACGGTGCGCAGGGCGGTAAGGGTGCTGATTTAGTACACTTTTTCAATAAGGACGGTCTTGGTGCAATCGTTAACTCTTCAAGAGGTATTATTGCGGCTTACCAGAATGAGAAGTATGCTTCTTTTGGTGAGGCAAGTTACGCAGACGCTGCACGTCAGGCAGTAATTGACATGAGAGAAGATATTGCGGGTGCATTAGGAAAGTAAGATGTAGAACAGAGCGGGGGCTTAAATCGTGTCCCGGCTCTGTTTTGTGTTTTAGAAGAAGGGTATAATCGTGTTTGATTTTGTTTTAATCTTTATTTTATATATGTTTTATATTTTGGATTATTGGTGGGCGCAGTTGCTTGCTGTTTTTATAATGATAATCATAGCCACAATAATGGTTATGTGTATTAAGCACAAAAATAAAAAGGAGGCAAAAATAGCAGGCATATTTCTTGTTGTTGGAATTCTATTGAATATCAGTGTCTATGTGATTTTTTCACAGGATTTTCCGTATGTGGATTCGTGGATTCTTGGAAAAACAAGTGAAGAAATTCAAAGTGTATATGGAGAACCCAGATTTGATTATGCATCGGAACATGGTGGATGGATTGGTTACTGGAACGGACATGATTTCTTGGATGCAGAATATTATTGCATTGAGTTTGATGAAAACGGCAAGGCGGTGGAAATATACGAAACAATAAGTCCGCCTGTTCCCGGTGGCATATAAGAGTGTATTTTCTGATTCCGCAATTGATAAAGTGAAAGAATTATGATAAAATGACGAAGGATTTAAAAGAAATTGAATATCCAATATGAATGAATATCCCGGAGGTTTTTATATGGAACAGTACAAAAAAGAGTTCATAGAATTTATGGTAGATTGCAAGGTTTTGAAATTCGGCGATTTTACATTAAAGAGCGGTCGTAAGTCCCCTTTCTTTATGAATGCAGGCGGATATGTGACCGGCAGCCAGTTAATGGGTCTTGGAGAATATTATGCAAAGGCAATTCACGATACATACGGCGATGATTTCGACGTGTTGTTCGGACCTGCATATAAGGGTATTCCCATCAGCGTTGTTACTGCAATTGCATACAGCAAGTTGTACGGCAAAGAGGTTCGTTACTGTTCAGACCGTAAGGAAGAAAAAGATCACGGTGCAGATAAGGGAAGTTTTCTTGGCAGCAAGTTGCAGGATGGCGACAGAGTTATTATGATTGAAGACGTTACCACATCCGGTAAGTCTATTGAAGAAACCGTTCCCAAGGTAAAAGGTGCAGCCAACGTAGAAATCGTAGGTTTGATGGTTTCTTTAAACCGTATGGAAAAAGGTTTGAATTCCGATAAGTGTGCGTTGGATGAAGTGAAGGAAACATACGGATTCCCCACTGCAGCCATTGTTGATATGAGCGATGTTGTGGAACATTTATATAACAAACCCTATAAGGGAGAAGTATATATTGATGATACTTTAAAAGCAGCAATTGATGCATATTATGAGCAGTACGGAGCAAAATGAAAAGAAGACAACCATATAAATTTACAATAAAAAAGATTTCGCCATGGAGCGTTATGTCAACCATATTAGGTGTTATAACCTTATTCTCCATGGTGCTTGCAATTATATTTACATTCCGCAATCAGGGAGAAGCCAAGGTTGGATACGGCCTTACATCCATACTTGCCCTGCTTTTCTCGGGAACCGGTCTGGGGCTTGGCATTAAGACCAGGTTGGAAAAGGATATGTATTACATTTTTGCAAATATAGGCATTATCTTAAATGTACTGATGCTTGGTTTTATGATTTATATTTTAGTGCTCGGAATGACATAAAAGATAATAAACTGTATAAAAGTAACCCGGACAGACTTGCGTTTGGCGGGTTGCTTTTATCAATATAAGGAGACCGGATTATTATGCAGGAACGTTTTGAACTGGCGTTATCAAGAATTGCACAAATGAAAGAAGAAAATGCGGTAAAAGAATATCAGCCGTTTTTTAGCAGTGTTGCCGGCTTTGTTTGCGAATGTGCAGAGCAATTGCAGTGGTTGGAATCGGGTGGCTTTGCAAAAGCGGATTTGGAAGAACTTAAGGCAAAGAATGAAGTTTTGTACAGTGATATTTTAAAAGAAAATTACGAAACAAGTTATGCCAACCCTTCTTACGCAGTTCAAGTGTTGGGAGAGGATTTGGGCGTTCTTTGCAGCGTTTTATATACCGAGGTGCGCAGTCTCATTCCTTTTGTTTACGAGAGGAATTTAGAAGAGATTACCATTCGCCTTGAACTGTTTCTTGAAGTGTATAATCTTTTTGATTGTAAAATCAACGAGGACAATACAGTTCCTGCCGCAGAAGAATTAAAGGAACTTTTATACTGGTACGTAAGCGACTATTCCGATACTGAGACCGAGAGAAGAGTGCGCGAGCAGTTGGACAGTAGTCTTACGTTTGCTACGGACATTATAATGCAGAACGATTACAGCGATGTAAAGTATCTCTATGCCTATGGCGAGCGCGTGACAGAGAATGAAATCAAAACCGCAGAGTTTATTCATTCCCTGCCGGAAGAAACCATTGATAAAATGGCTTTTACGTTTGCGGAAGGATATCGGAAAGGCTTTGAGGCTGCAGGGAAGGATTTATCCAAGAAAGATACGGTCAACATAAGATATAGATTGGGTTTTGAGCGTGTCATCAAAAAGGCCATTGAATATTTTACGGGAATGGGGCTAAAGCCTGTGATTTACCGTACAGGTGCGGATATTTTTACAAGAAAAGCAGCGGGAAAAATCGGTTATTACGGAGCGGTGGCTAATCCGCAGTATGATTACGACCACAGGGAAGATATGGCGTTTTTCTTCGACGGTCATATGGTAACAAGACGTTTGGAATGTCTGACGACGGCATATGAAATTTACAAAGAAAAGGCCGCTAAGCATGCAGGACCGGCCTGTATGGAAGTGTTCGGTGAAGAAATTTTTGAACCCGTACCGAAGCCTGAGAATCCGCATTACAGCGAAGAACAGCAGAAACTGGTAGTGGAATATACTTCAAGAGCCGGTATGATTACCAATACGTATATCAAAAGAGAAGAACGAAGTTTTACAATCATAGCATTTCCGGTAGCACAAATCGGTGAGAAATTCCCCGAGATCTTTGAAGAAGTAATTGCCTTAAACACGTTGGATTACACCTTGTATCAGAATATCCAGCAAACACTGATTGATGCTTTGGACAGAGCAGAATATGTGCACATTAAAGGTTGCGGTGATAACCGGACCAATCTGAATGTGCAACTGGTCAAATTGGAAGATGCCGGAACGCAGACCAAGTTTGAAAATTGCGTGGCGGATGTAAATATCCCTGTGGGAGAAGTGTTCACTTCCCCTGTGTTAAAAGGCACAACCGGTGTACTTCACGTATCCCGAGTGTTTTTGAATGATTACGAATATCGCAACCTGGAATTGAAATTTGAAAACGGTGTTATTGCAGATTATATTTGCGATAATTTCGATACGGAAGAGAAGAATAAAAAATTTATTGAAGAGAATCTTTTATTCCATCATCCTACACTACCCATTGGTGAATTTGCCATCGGTACCAACACTACAGCTTATGTTATGGCGCAAAAGTATGATATAGCCGATAAACTTCCGATTCTCATTGCAGAGAAAATGGGACCTCATTTTGCGGTGGGCGATACCTGTTATTCCCACGAAGAAGAGGTGCGGGTATATAATCCGGACGGTAAGGAAATCATTGCAAAAGAAAATGATTACTCCGTACTTCGTAAATCAGACCCGAAAAAGGCATATTTTAATTGTCATACGGATATTACGATACCTTATGATGAAATCGGTCTTCTTGAGGCAGTACTTCCGGATGGAACAGGCGTGGAAATCATTAAGGACGGTCGGTTTGTGTTAGCAGGATGTGAAGATTTGAACACTCCGTTTTTAAGATAATTTATTATTTAAACAGATATACCTGTGTGATAAAATTGCATTAGATATGCAGTGTAAAAGGAGGAAATTTTATGAAAAGGAGAATGCTTTTCAGTGTTGCGTTGGTTGTCGTGCTTTTATTAAGCGGATGTAATTTGCAGGGAATACGGGAATTGCTCGGTTCGGAAAACGGTAACGGACAGCAGGTTGTAGTAGAGGAAAATGATTCGGAAGAAATGTCAGTGAATGACACTACCGATGCGGAAACGGACTCGCAGCCGGAAGACAGTGTGTCGGAACCTGAAGTTCCTGAAAGTTCGCTTCAGTATTTGGATGTAACCACTTATACGGAGTATGACGGCTACTATGATCAGGTTTCACTGATGTCTGGTCATTATGGTGTGCTTCAATTGAATTCCACGGAATATCCGGCATTGACGGAAGCGGTTGATGCCTATAATGCTTATCATTCGGAAAGTGCGCAGCAGTATCTGGATGATTTGGAAAATTGGGCGATACAGGATTATGCCGAGTATGGCGAAGAAATGTTTATAGGTGCCTATTCATACGAAGAAGATATGTATATTACAAGAGCGGATTCGCAGGTGCTTTCTATTGCAATGTCTTGTCAGGATTATGCCGGCGGTGCCCACGGAATGACATATTACGGTGCGGAGAATTTTGATACACAAACCGGAGAAGACATATTTTTAGAAGATGTCATAACGGATTTCGGCAAATTGCCTGAAATAATCACAGATGAATTATGTGCAAAGTATCCTCATATGGAAGAAAATTACGGCAAGGAAATGATTCTGTCATATTTGACGGAGTATGTTACGCCGAGTAATCCGGATTTTGCACCGCAGTTTACCTGGAGTCTTGGATATGAGGGTGTTACTTTTTATTTTAGCTGTTATGAAATTGCTGCTTATGCGGATGGCGTTCAGGTGGTAACTGTAAGTTACGATCAATATCCGCAATTGTTCAATGCATCTTACTTTAATCAGGTGGATGATTATTATGCAGTGCAGTTGATGAGAGACTGGGCAGGTACCAATGCGGATATTGATTTGGACGGTGACGGCGTTAACGATTACATTCAGGTAAGCAGAAATTACAGCACGGAGTATGGCGTGGATTACAGTGAATCTTTTGATGTAAGCGTAAACGGTAATACATATACACATGAATTTTATTGTTATGATTTGGAAACGTATCTCGTAAAATCAGACAGTGATTACTATCTTTATGTGAAACGCAGAGTGGAAAATGATTATGAAAGTTTCTGTGTATTCAAAATTACGGGAAATTCCGTAGAATATATGGGAGAATGTGACGGCGGTTTTACTTCTTTTACCAATTCTCTTGATTTTGGTATTGTAAAACGTGTGGATTTGTTAAGTACATACAGTGCGGTGGCAAGATGTTATGTAGGTACTGACGGTATGCCGGTGGAAAAAAGCGGCGCATATATGGTGGAAAATGAAATGCTTATCACATCTACCGTAGACATTACGGCGGATTTGGTAGATGAAGAAGGACTTTTGACAGGAGAAAGTAATACCTTCCCGGCAGGAACTGAATTTAAGTTTATCAGCACGGACGGAGAGACCTATGTGGACATGAAGACCAGTGAGGGACCCATGTGCAGATTGTATACGACATATGAGTGGCCGCCTACCGTAAACGGGCTGGATGCACAAGACAGTTTTGTGATGCTTTGGTATGCGGGTTAAATATAATTTTATGGGCAGCGTGCAGATGATTTCTGCATTCTGTCCTTTTTGTTTCGAAAATAAAAAAGGATTGTTTATTTTATATAAAGGGATAGTATGTTCTTTGTCTATTTTCGTAATATTTCAGTAGTAAAATGCTTGCACGAACAGCATCTTTTTAGTAGAATAAACTTGTATGCGTATGTGCAGATGCAGATATGCAGATAAACAAATGACACAAACGGAGGTTAGGACAGTGGCACAGGTTGGTATTGTAATGGGTAGCGATTCAGATATGCCCGTAATGGCGAAAGCCGCAGAAATGTTGGAGGAGTTTGGTATTTCTTATGAAATGACCATTATTTCGGCACACAGAGAACCGGACGTATTTTTTGAATATGCAAAGACCGCAGAAGAAAAAGGTTTTAAGGTAATTATCGCAGGAGCAGGTATGGCAGCACACTTACCCGGTATGTGCGCGGCAATTTTTCCTATGCCGGTAATCGGTATCCCCATGCATACAACATCTTTGGGCGGAAGAGACTCATTGTACTCCATCGTACAGATGCCTTCCGGAATTCCCGTGGCAACCGTTGCAATTAACGGCGGTGCAAATGCAGGTATTCTTGCAGCAAAGATTCTTGCAACTTCAAACCCCGAATTATTGGATAAAGTAAAAGCGTATGCGCAGTCTTTAAAAGAAGGCGTACAGAAGAAAGATGCAAAGTTACAGGAAGTCGGATTCCGTAATTACAGCAAGTAAAACGAATTAAAATAAAAGTGCCGGTCTGACCGGTTTAAAAAATGTGGGAAACTAAACAAAATTAAACTTACACATAAACGGAGGCAGATAAAATGGATTATAAGACAGCGGGCGTGGATATTGAAGCCGGATACAAATCAGTGGAATTAATGAAAAAGCACGTAAAGGAAACCATGAGACCGGAAGTGTTGGGTGGTCTTGGCGGATTCTCCGGAGCATTCTCTCTTTCAAGCATTAAGGATATGGAAGAACCTGTTCTTTTATCCGGTACGGACGGATGCGGAACAAAGGTAAAATTAGCAATCATTATGGACAAGCATGATTCCATCGGTATTGATGCGGTAGCAATGTGCGTAAATGACGTGGCATGTGCAGGCGGTGAGCCCTTGTTCTTCTTGGATTATATTGCATGCGGAAAGAACATTCCCGAGAAAATCGCAACCATCGTAAGCGGCGTGGCAGAAGGTTGTAAGCAGTCAGGCTGTGCATTAATCGGTGGTGAAACAGCAGAACATCCCGGAATGATGCCTGAGGAAGATTACGACTTGGCAGGTTTTGCGGTAGGTGTTGCTGATAAAAAGGAAATCATTACCGGTGAAGAAATTAAGGCAGGCGATGTTTTAATCGGTATTGCATCTACCGGTGTACATAGCAACGGCTTCTCCCTGGTAAGAAAGATTTTTGAAAAAGAACTGACCAAAGAAGGTCTTAGCACATATTATGATGAACTCGGAACTACATTGGGTGAGGCATTGCTTGCTCCTACAAGAATCTATGTAAAGGCTTTGAAGGCTGTGAAAGAAGCAGGTATCAGAATCCATGGATGTTCCCATATTACAGGTGGTGGTTTCCAGGAAAACATTCCCAGAATGCTTCCCGAAGGAATCCGTGCTGTTGTGGATAAGAACAGTTATGAAGTTCCCGCAATTTTCAAATTAATGCAGAAGAAAGGCAATGTTGCCGAAGATATGATGTACAATACCTATAACATGGGTCTTGGTATGGTTGTTGCGGTAGACCATGCAGATGTGGACAAGGCTATGGCAGCGATTGCTACAGCAGGTGATACTGCTTATGTGGTAGGTAAAACAGAAGCCGGCGAAAAGGGAGTAACATTATGCTAAAAGTATTGGTATGTGTGTCCGGTGGCGGAACGAACTTACAGGCAATTTTAGACCAGGCGAAAGAACAGAAACTCGGTGATGTGGAAATTGTCCGCGTGATCAGTAACAATGCTAATGCCTACGCGTTGACAAGAGCAGAAGAAGCCGGTGTTTCAGGAGTCTGTGTATCCCCGAAGGATTATGAGACAAGGGCAGAGTTTCATAAAGCATTTTTGCAGGCAATTGATGAAGTGGGTCCTGATTTGATTGTTCTGGCAGGGTTCCTTGTGGTGATTCCGGAAGAAGTAATTACAAAATATCGTAACCGTATCATTAATATTCATCCCTCTTTGATTCCTTCTTTCTGCGGAACGGGATATTACGGTTTGAAAGTACACGAGGCTGCATTGGAACGTGGAGTTAAGGTGACCGGAGCGACCGTACATTTTGTGGATGAAGGAACCGATACCGGTCCGATTATTTTGCAAAAGGCAGTATATGTAAAGCCCGGCGATACACCCAAAGATTTGCAACTTCGTGTTATGGAAGAAGCAGAATGGGAGATTTTACCGAAAGCAATCCGTATGATTGCAGACGGTGAAATAAAATTAGGATAAAAAACGTTAATATATTAGCAACTTTTCTGTTGTAAAAAGTATCAAATAATTGAAAAAGTGTCGCAAGAAGCGGCAATCGGAGGATAATCATGAAAGTATTGATTGTAGGCAGTGGCGGTAGAGAACATGCAATTGCAACCTGTGTGGCGAAGAGTAAAAGAGTGAGCAAAATCTATTGTACACCGGGAAATGCAGGTATTGCTGCGTTGGCAGAATGTGAACCCATCGGTGTAATGGATTTTGATAAAATCGTGGCGTTTGCCAAAGAAAAAGAAATTGATCTTACCATTGTTGCACCGGATGATCCTTTGGTGGCAGGACTTGTGGATGCTTTGGAAGCAGCAGGTCTGAAGGCATTCGGACCCAATAAGGCAGCTGCAATTTTGGAAGGAAGCAAGGCATTTTCCAAAGATTTGATGAAAAAATATAACATTCCTACCGCAAAATATGAGAATTTTACGGATGCGGATGCAGCAATCGAATATTTAAAGAATTCCAAATTCCCCATTGTATTAAAAGCAGATGGTCTGGCGCTTGGTAAAGGTGTATTAATTTGCAATTCCTATGAGGAAGCAGTAGACGGTGTGAAAGAAATTATGCTGGATAAAAAATTCGGTACCGCAGGAAATTGCATGGTAATCGAAGAATTTATGACCGGACGTGAAGTTTCCGTATTGACTTTTGTAGACGGTAAGACAATCCGTGTAATGACTTCCGCACAGGATCATAAGAGAGCCAAAGACGGAGATCAGGGCTTAAATACCGGTGGAATGGGAACCTTCTCTCCCAGTCCTTTTTATACCGAAGAAGTGGATGAGTACTGTCGTAAGTACATTTATCAGGCGACTGTGGATGCTATGCGTGCAGAGGGAAGAGAATTTAAGGGTGTTATCTTCTTTGGACTTATGTTAACTCCTGACGGTCCCAGAGTATTGGAATACAATGCGCGTTTCGGAGATCCTGAGGCTCAGGTTGTATTGTCCAGAATGAAGAATGACATTATTGATGTGATGGAAGCCTGTGTGGATCAGACTTTAGATCAGATCGAACTGGAATTTGAAGATAACGCAGCGGTTTGTGTCATTTTGGCATCGGACGGATATCCTTTAAGTTACGAAAAAGGTTTTGAAATTAAGGGGCTTGAGAAGTTTGACGGCAAAGATGATTATTATTGTTTCCATGCCGGAAGCAAATTTGCAGACGGTAAGGTAGTAACCAACGGAGGTCGTGTGCTTGGTGTAACTGCCAAAGGGGCTACCTTAAAAGAAGCAAGACAGAAAGCATACGATGCTACGGAGTGGATTGATTTCGATAACAAGTATATGAGACATGATATTGGCAAAGCAATTGATGAAACATAAAATTATGTAAACCTAACAAGAGAATTCCGGAACGGATGGGATACGTAAAAAATCGTGAGCATCGGTTACGGATATGAACAGGAGAAAGAAATGAAAAAACACATGATTTTTGTGGCTGAAAAAATATGGGCATTGAGAGGACTGTTAACCGTGTTCTGTGTGGCGGCAGTTTTATTCGGTGTATCTTTTGTCAGCCATGCAGACACTGTAAAAGGAACCATTACCGGCTCCAATGTCAATGTGCGTGAAACGGCAAGTACATCAGCTACCGCAGTGGCAACATTAACAACAGATGACTTGGTAGATGTGATTGCAGAAACTACGGGCACCGATAATATGAAGTGGTACAAAATCACTACGGAATCCGGTGTAACGGGTTATGTTCGTTCTGACTTGATTAAGAAAGCGACTGTAACGGTAGATGTTACTCAGACTGACAGTAAAACTGCATATGTTGCAGGAAGCAGCGCCAATATCCGTCAGGATGCAAGTACTTCCAGCGGTCGTGTGGCAAACGCGTTGGGCGGTTCTAAAGTTACCATTATCGGTGAGGCTACAGGCGCAGACGGATACAAATGGTATCAGATTGAATTTCAGGCGAACGGTACAACCATGAAAGGTTTTATCCGTTCGGATTTGGTTACTTTTGAAGCACCTGTTCAGGAACCGGAGGTGACGGAGATTGAAGGTGAAATGAGTGAAAACAGTGAACCGGAGAGTACCAGCGAACCGGCAAGCAGTGAAGAACCTTCCCAGTCGGAAGAACCTTCTGAGGAAACGCCTGCAGAAGATGGTAAAATCAGTATTCCGCTTTCCGGAAACGAAGGAACTTTTGTAATTATGGAGCCTGCTTCCATCGTGGAAAATTTGCCGGAAGGATTTGAGCAGACAGAATTACAATTGGGAGAAGAAGTTTTTACCGTTTGGGGCAAAGGGCAGTTTTATGTCATGTATGCATCCGTAAACGATGCTGCTCCGCAGTATTATTTATATGATGCCATTAACAAGAGTTTTGTTGCGTATACAGGACTTTTATCATCGGCAGATGTATCTGCGGACAAAGGTGAGGATGGACTTAATTTTAAAGTGATTTCCATTGTTTGCATTGGTATTATTGTGATTCTTGCAATTGTGATTGGTATACTTGCGTATAAACTTTCCAATGCAGATGATCGTGATTATGACGATGATGACGATGATGATGACGATGAAGAAGATACTGTTTATGTAGACGATGACGATGATGATTTTCTGGATTTGTCGGAAACGGCGAATTTGGCCGAAGTAAATGAAGCAGTATCTGAATATATGCCCGCAGATGAAAGTGCATATGCGGTTTACGGAACGGAGGAAATGATGTATGAAACTCCGGTTGCAGAGAGCAATGTGCAGTATGCTGTTTCAGAAGAAGGTATTTATGCATCTCAGGTACAGGAAGAATCATATGCGGTAACCGGTGATACCAGGGTTTATGCTCCTGTTGAACAGCCTGTTTATGAAGAAACGGCTGAGAATTATGCAGTTTATGCCGAAGAGAATGAGGAGGCAGAACTGTTTGAGGATGAGGAAGAAGAACCGAGAAAGTCACGTAAGGATAAAAAGGCGAAGAAAGAGAAAAAATCATTCTCTCAGCGTTTTCTTGATTATTTTACCGTAGAAGTAGAAGACGATGACGATGATGATTATGACGATGATGATTATGAGGTTAGCGGTAAAGGTAGAAAGAAATCAGTCTCTAAGACTTTTGCAGAGGACGATGACGAT
>JAFUNC010000012.1 GCA_017473115.1 Lachnospiraceae bacterium | reverse complement strand
TATTCTTTGTGCAGTAGGAGATTATTTCCTATATCGCTGTCAAGGAACAGACAGTGTTCGTATCGGTACGGATAAAAAGATTGAAAGTAATTGGGATAAGGCAAAAAGCAATGATTTTATCATAAGCGGTGCTTGGGCAAGTGTGTCTATTCCTATGTATTACCTTGGACTGGTGGCCTTTGCGCAGCAGATTTCCCTGCAAAATAGAGGTGTGGGAATTGCGTATTTTATTGTGTTGACTCTTGGTGCAATGGGTGGCGTGGGTTTTCACTTAAATGCCTGTTTCATGCCTCTGATTTATAAGACTGTTATAGAGAAGGGCGGAACTATTGAATTGGTGGAAAGTCTTTATGCCATTATGCGTAAGGCTTGTAGTGTTTCTGCTATGCTGACATACGGTATCTTGGTTTTGGTTAATTCCGTCTGGGTATGGATTGTGATTTTAACAGGCATCGTAGATGTGCCGAAAATATTATGCCTGCTGACACCACTGGTATTTTTGATCATAGGAACTATATTGGCGAAATGTAGTAAGGTATTTCATACATTCCCACTTGCCCTGACAAATACTTTGGGGCTGGGTGGTGTTGCAGTGATTGCGCTGATTAGTATGTGTAATAAATTTTAAAGGAGATTTGAAATGATTGTGAAATTGTTGCTTGAGGGCGTAATCTTTTTATTCGTAGTCTTTTCGATTAGCGGCGTGAATGCAATGAAAAAGGGTAAACTTGGTTTAATACATGAGTATCCGAAAGCGATTCAGGACCGTTGTCGTGAATTGGGACTTATAAAGGAGAATAAGGAAAAGTTAACGAAGAAGGCGACGATTGGAAAAGCAGTTTTTTTCTTGGGATATATGTTTTTGCAGACTGCTTTGGCATATTATATTGGTGGTGCTCGCACTTTTTTGGAAGGCTGGTTTCACGGATATATCATGTGGGTTGTACAGATTTGGTTCGATGCGCTGGTAGTGGATTGTCTTTGGTTTTGTCATAGCAAGAGGATGATTATTCCGGGAACAGAGGATATGGTGGAGGCTTATCATGATTATTGGCATCATATCAAATTTGCAGTAATTGGTATGTTTAGTCAGGCGGTTCTCAGCCTTCCGGTAGGATTAATGGTGTGGCTGTTATCAAGAATATAGAGTTATTTTTGCCAATGGACTTATCCGTAAAAAATAGAGCAAAATATCATGAAACTTTAAGAGACTAGGTGAAAATTAAATGGTAATGAAGCTATTGATTGAAATTCTACTTTTATGGGTTTGGTTTGCCCTTTATATGGAGATTATTGTGAGAAAACGCGGACCTGTCGGAGGTATTTTCTTTTATCCAAAGGTTATGCAGGAGCGTGTAAAGGAGCTTGGACTTATTACAGAAGAGGAACTCCGAAGGAGAAAGAATTTTGCCTACATATTGTTGATTGCGGGAGATATTATCATACCATTAGTTATGATTGTATTTGTGAACAAAGCCGGTACCTATTTTGAATGTGTGTGGCAGTATTATATTCTTTTCCTTGGTATGGAATTTTACGACTGGCTTTTTGTTGACCAAATTTGGGTGGCAATGTCATCATGGTGGATGATACCGGGAACAGAAGACTTGTTGGATACATGGCACAGCACCAAAATCAAGGCTATGAAGATGCCAAAGCTTGTTATTTTCAGTATTCCGATTGCCATGATTGGAGGAGGAATCTGTTATCTGGTGACATTGCTGCTTTGATAATACCGATAAGTTTTTGCAGACGGATTAGCAGATTATCAAGGATAAAGTGGAGGAAGGTAAAATGACTACATACAACGATATCGGAATTGATTCAAAGCTGGATTGGGAAAGAATAACGAAGCTGCTTCGCATAGGATTGATTGCGGGAATCATGGTTTTGGTAGGTGATATGTTGCTTGGCTGGGGCGTGTCGGGTGAAAGCTTAAGCGGTATGGAAAAGGAACTCTCAGCCTATCTGACACTGTCGGATACCAGAATCTTTTGGTCGTCCGTTTTGGGAATGATTGGCATTCCATTAGAGGGCTTAAGTTACTTCGGAATCTATCGTTTGATGGCAGAAAGGTCTCCGAAGCACGCCCATATCTATCGAAGTGGCATACTTGGATATTTAATATTTGGTGCCTGCGGGGTACATGTGCCCTGTTTGTCATCAGTATATTTTTATAAACATATGTATGCAGCAAATCCGGAAGGAGCGTTAGAACTGGCAATAAAATACGGTAGTTATTTCCTGCTTCCGGGAATGATTTTATTCCTGATTTTCTTTGTTGTGCTTTGTGGTGCACAGATATCTGCCTTTGCAAAAGGCATGACACCGTATCCGCGCTGGTGCTGGATTTTTTCCTTGCCGGTAGGTATGCTGATTACTATATTTTTTAAGTTGTTCGGAAATCAAGAGTGGGTAAATGCATTGACGGCAGGTTGGATTAGTATTGGTAATATCTGGATGTTTGGCGGGCTTTTATGTACTGCAAAACTTGCGAAGAAAAATAGTGAAAAAATAAAAGATGTTAAAAATGGGGAGCTACAATAGGGAGAATAAAATGACAGATTGGATAGAGTTGGGTCTAAAAGAAAACGGCTTTTACGGGTATTTTAAAGAAGGTACGAAACACCATGAGAAAGCCATGATTTGTATGTCGGGCGCGGACGGAAGCAAGGAATTTGCCTTACTCAGCGGACAGGAAATCTGGAATATGGGATATTCCGTTCTGGTACTGGGGTTTATAAAATGGGAAGGTCTTCCGAAAGAAACCTGTCTGATACCGGTGGAGTATGTGGAAAATGCCGTAAAATGGTTACTTTCTAAAGAAGGCAGCAAGATAAAAAAGATTGGAATACAGGGGGCTTCCACAGGAGCGCAGTATGCCTTTTTGTGTGCTTCCCTATGTCCCGAAATCAGTTGCGTAATTACGGCGTCCCCTTTTGATTATGTAATGGAATTTGTGGATGGGAAGTTTAGAAGAACAGGAAAGTCTACTTATATGTACCAAGGAGAAGAGATTGCCTTTTCACCTGCTGTTCTTTTGGATAAAAGTATACCCGGGCTGCTTTGGAAATGTGCAACAGATAAGCATTACGGATTAAATAGAATGCTTCGCTTTTATTATGACAATAACCCACTGACGGAAGAAGGACGCATCCGGGTGGAAAATATGAAAGCGGATGTTTTATTACTGGCATCCGAAAATGACGATTGCTGGCCCTCCGAGGTATCTGCAAGGCGGGTGGACGCTATTCTAAGAAATGTAGAGTATTCGTATCGTGTTAAAAGTGTGATATACGAAAAAGGCAGTCATGCCATAGGGGGTATGTTAAATGACGAGAAAATGCGTAAGAGGATGAAGAAAATACTTCCTGCTGAGAAGAAGTATCCTGCGGAGTGCGAAGAGGCCCGTGTTGACAGTATGAAACAGATAGAGGCATTTTTGGCAGAGTGGTAAATTTATGAAAGTATAATGTTTAGGCGGCGAGTGAGAAGATATAGATGGATAAACATGTAAAGACCTATTCAAAATTATATAAAGCCGAACTGAAAGAACGAAAATTATCGGATATCGAAACGCGAGTGAATTTATACGAGCAGAGATTGACGAAAATGTACGCATCAGATATCTTTTTAAAACATAACATATATCCAACTACAGATACGGTAAAAATATATGCTGTTATTGCCATGTGTTTAGAATTAAAAAATGACAATTATTCTGACAAAGAAATTATTGATTTTGTAAATGGAGCATTTAAAAACAAAAGGAAATTTTTTGCGGCGATTATAAAAGTGATTAATATACTTCCTAACAGTTATCAGATTGCAAAGAAATGGAATATTTCCGATCATAACAAGAGAGTAAAAGACGGCAGTGTTACATATGATTACTTTAATGTGACAGAGGAAAAGGTTGAATATAGTATATCTAAGTGTATGTATGTTGAGATGTTCGAGTATTATGGCATACGCGGATTGTGCAAAATTTTTTGCATGACGGATGAGTTTGCATATGCAAATCTGCCAAAGCATGTAAAATACATTCGATATTCAGACCTTTCGGATGGCGACGTTTGTCATGACGAGGTAATTAATAAGAGAACATTGATACATTAGCTTTTTTGTGAATATAAGAATGCTTAGTGAGTGCTTTTTTAAAAATAGAAAATCTTGTAAAAACATAATTGACAAATACAGTTAGCAGTGGTAAACTCTAACAAGAAAATCCCATGAGGGAGTAGCAAGCGTATATCGTAGCAAGTCAACATACTGACCTCTTGGTCTGGCTTGTTTTAAATTGCGAGACTCATGTATAGCCGAAACTATACATAGAGTCTATATATTTTAAATATGTACCCAAGTATAGTTTGAACTGTACTTGGGTTTTTTCATTTCATAGGTAAAACCTATGAAATAAAACTGTATGCGCACCTCGCAGAAACGTAGTTTATTGCTTCGCAACACTGCTCGGGCGCGAAGAAGGTGCAAAGCACATTCATTGCTCATAGGTAAAACCTATGAAATAAAACTGTGGTAAAACCAAAAACAGGAGGTTGGAAAGATGTTTATTACATTGAAAAACGCAACAAAAAAATATGGCGAAGGAGAGTCTCTCGTATACGCACTGGACCACGCAAATCTGGAAATCGATAAAGGTGAGATTTGTGTGATTTTAGGTCCTTCCGGTTCGGGTAAGTCTACTTTGCTTAATATGCTTGGTGGTTTGGATCATTTGGATGAAGGCGAAATTATTGTAGGTGACAGGAATCTTTCAGGATATAAAAACAATATGCTGACGGATTATCGTAAAGAAGATGTGGGATTTGTTTTTCAGTTTTATAATCTGATTCCTGATTTAACCGTAGAAGAAAATATTCAAGTCGTATCTGATATTTCAGAAAACTCTTTAAATATTGAGGAAGTATTGGAAGCCATGGGAATGCTGAAATATCGTTATCGTTTTCCAAAAGAACTTTCCGGCGGTCAGCAACAGCGTGTTGCAATTGCCAGAGCAATCATTAAAAATCCGAAGCTTTTACTGTGTGATGAGCTAACAGGTGCTTTGGATACCAAGTCTTCAAAATCTGTTTTGGAATTCATAGAAAAAAGCAACAAACTATATAAGACTACCACCGTTATTATCACTCATAATGAGGCAATTGCAGGGATGGCAGACAGAGTAATCTACATCAAAGACGGCAAGGCGCATGAGAACAAAATCAATGCAAATAAAAAGTCTGCTGCGGAATTAGAACTCTAAGGGGAGGTACCGTTATGAAGTTAAATAAAAGATATTTTCGAAGCATTAAAAGTAACATATCCTTTTATGTTTCGGCTACCGTATTAACCATCATGACATTGTTTCTGTTTTTTATGATGAACATTGCCGGCAAGGCAATTTGGGAATTTGGAGATGAATTTTTTATTTCCCAGAATGTAGAAGATGCTAATTTTACAACATACCTTCCGATTTCCGAAGAAGAAATAGAAGAGCTGGAAAAAGAGTATTCCCTTCAGTTAGAGCCGCAGTATTACAGCAGCATTGAGACGGATGATGTAACGGCCAGGGTTTTTAAGAAGACAAATGAAATAAATCTTTACAGCGTAACGGAAGGAAGGGATGTAGAAAATAATGATGAGGTCATTATTTCAGAAGGCTATGCCGTTTTTAACGAGATAGCATTAGGAGACCCGATTACAATAGGGGAGAAGGAATATACGGTAAGCGGATTTTTCCAAAGACCGGACTATTTATATATGCTTCAGAACGAAAGTGATTCCTATAAAAATGTCACAACCTTCTTTCTGGCATATGTGACCGACGAAGAATATGAAAACATCGGCGGGGACAATTGCCTTTATCTTGTATGCTATGAGGAAGACAACCAGATTGAATTTCGTAAAGAAGTAAATGACAGATATTATATGAGAACCTACATATCCGCACAGGAAAACATGCGAATTGATATGGTAAAAATGCAGGCAGAGATGTTTGTGGCAATATCGTATATTATTTTGGCGGTTATGCCTTTGGTGGTTGTAGTGCTTGTCAGTATTGTCATCAATCGAAAAGTCAAATCAGAGCAGAAATTAATCGGTACCTTAACCGCACTCGGTTATAAAAAAAGCAAATTAATGCTTCATTATGCGGGCTTTGCCATGATTCCGGGATTATTCGGCGGAATTCTTGCAACAATTATTACAATGATATTTGCACAACCTTTTGGAGAAGTGTGTCTGGCGGATTATGAGCCTATGCGTATCGAATGTCATATGAACCCTGTGGCTGCACTTTTAGGCATTGTTGTCCCTACGATAATGTATGTACTAGCGGCGATGCATTCGGTAAATAAACTGTTGAAAAAAGATACTGTACTTCTTTTAAACGGAAATGCTGAGCAGGGACAGAAGAATTATAAAAAAATATTGGCAAAGAAAAAGATATCCTTCCGTATAAAGTATGCATTCCGGTCTTTGATTGGAAATCCTTCCAGAACCTTTGTGGTATTTCTGGGGATTTTCTTGGGAAGTTATATTGCTCTTTTGGGATACAGCTTTTTGGATACTATGGATAATACAAAGCAAAACATGGTGGATGAAATGGGTAGCTTTGAGTATCAGTATGTGTTGAATGAACTGATCGAAGGAAATGAATATGGTGGAGAGCCGATTATCATGTCCGCAGTAGAAAACGAAACGGGAGACCAATTCAGCATTATCGGAACCACAGATGAGAATCCTTATCTGGAGTTAAAAGATACAGAGGGAAATGATATCGTTCTTGAGGAAGGATATTACATTACCAGCGTAACGGCAATGTTACAGAACGTGCAGACCGGTGATGACATAACACTTTTAAATCCTTTAACTCTGGAAGAGTTTGAGATTACCATTGCCGGAATCATTGACAATGATATGCAGAATGCGGTATTCGGTAACCGGGAAGATGTTGCCGAAATTTTGGGAATCGATGAGAATGTCAGCAATGTAATCATGAGCGATGTGGAATTGGACATTCCGGAAGACAAAGTCATTCAGACAATTAAAAAGGCAGATGCCAAGGAACAATTCCAGAATATGTCAAATCAAATGAATGTAATGGTGTATTTCCTGATTGGAATGGGAACTATCATTTGTGTGGCATCCATCTATATTGCAGTGAATATGCTGGTGTCTGAAAACAGAGCCAATATCTCCATGCTAAAAGTATTGGGTTATAAAGATAAAATGATTAACCAAATTGTGCTGAGTGTAAATCATATTTTATTGCCGATTGGATATCTTTGCAGTATCCCTTTGGTATTTTCCACCACAAACTGGTTTATGGTTTTTTTGGCAGAATTTATAGGGGTTTTACCAAAAGCGTACATTGCACCTCAAAGTTTTATTTATACAGCAATTTTGACCTGCCTTAGTTACTTTGGTTCCTTATTCCTTTTAAGACGTAAGGTATCGAAAGTCGATATGGTAGAAAGCCTGAAAGGAAATAGGGAGTAGTATTTTAAGCCAGCAACTTCGTAATAATCTTCGCCATCTCTTCCGGTGATTTGCGGGGATTCTCCTCGCACCAGATAATAGTGGCACGCCAGAAACCTGCCAATTTGATTGAGAATTCGTAATTGTATTTCTCATATATTTTGGTCAGTTTTTCTAAGGGGATGCCTTCGGGAATATGTTTTACTTTCTTAGCAACAGTGATGATAAGTTCGGCAAGATTATCTTCAATAAAATATAAAACATGGGCCTTTTTTAAAAGAAGCAGGATATCAATGTACTGCTCCCAGAATTGAAAATAAGCGACAGCCACTTCTTCCATGCCGGAGGAGTGGTTGTTTATTATTGTATTGGCAAACTGATCCATGAGAAGCTCCGTAATGTACTTCATGGCATCATCTTTGGTCTTAAAATAACGATAAAAGGTGCGTCTGCCAAGATTTGCGTGGTCTGCAATCATATTGATTGTGATGTCTGAATAATCTTTCTTTTCTAAGAGTTCCAACAGGCTGTTGATAATCCAAAGCCTGGTCTGATTGGTTTCGATTCCTTCAAAGTACATATGTGTGCGTCCTTTCGCATTAGTTTTCAAAACTGTCCATATTGTAGTATAAATTGAACACAGTTTGAACTGCCTTGAGATAATTGGCACAAATTGCGAAATATGTGCCAAATTTGTTTCTTCACTTGATTTTTCCTAAAAGCAATTATATTATAAAGCCAGGTGGTGCACAAGTGTGCCACCTGAATTTAAAATGCGAAGTTAGCAAAAACTAACCTTGAAATGAGAATTTTATAGTACAAATAATTTTTATGAAGGAGAAAGTTTATGAGTTGGGCGATTGAACTGATTGTATTATTTATATTATTTACCCTTGCGGTGTTACCTACGGTACTCAAAAATCCGCTTTCCATGGTTCACGATTATCCGACGGATATTTACGAGAAAGCGATAGAACTGGGACTTGTAAAAGAATCGCAAAACAGGAAATCGAAAAAGTTCCTGATTAAAAGAGTGTTCGCAATCATCCTAATGGGCATTTTGTTTGGATTTGTTGTATATAAGTTTAACGGCGCGGATACTTTTCTCAAAGGTGCCGGCTATACATATATTTTATGGAGCGCAGCCAACTGGTATGATTGCATTGTAATCGACTGGATCTGGTTTTGTCACAGTAAAAGAGTTGTGATTTCCGGAACAGAAGGGATGAAAGGATATAAGGACTATCTGTTCCATGCCAAAGGGGCATTAAAAGGGATGTTGCTTGGCATTCCGGCTGCACTGGTGGCAGGATTATTCGTGTTCTTGATTTCGTAATAAATTAGGTTGAATGAATAAAAAGTAACGGAAGATTTGCAAGAGGAGAACAACCAAATGAAGTTTTATTGCTACGGAAACAATACTAAGCCTACGATTATGCTTTTTCCGGGAACCTGGTGTCATTATACAAGCTTTCAGGAAGTCATCCCCCTTTTAGAGGAAGACTTTTATGTCATTGCGGTATCTTACGATGGATTCGATGAAACGGAGGATACAATTTTTCCGGATATGATTACTGAAACCGGGAAGATTGAAAACTACATAAAAGAAAATTTCGGCGGCAGGCTTTTTGCGGCCTACGGTTGTTCCTTGGGAGGTTCTTTTGTAGGACTTTTAATCCAGAGGAAAAACATTCATATTGAGCATGGTTTTATCGGAAGTTCAGACTTGGATCAGGCCGGCAAGTTCAAAGCATGGCTTATGACTAAACTGTTTGGCGGAATGATGACCAAGATGCTGCAGACCGGAGCGTATCCAAGATTTATGAAAAAAGGTTTTGAGAAAAATCTGGAAACGGAGTACGGACGAAAGTTTTACGATATGCTCGGCATCGGAAAGGGCGGTTTCCCTTTTATCAAAAAGGAAAGTGCCATGAATCAGTTTTATTCAGATTTGATTACACGCTTGGAGGAGCAAATTGGTGCACAAGGAACCACAATTCATGTTTTTTATGCCATGAAGATGGGGGAAGAATATCTCAAGCGATATCGTAAGCATTTTGCCAATCCGGACATTCGTGAGCATGATATGAGACATGAAGAATTATTAATATGCTATCCGAAGGAGTGGGCGGAAGAGATAAGAAGGTGCTGTTTTAAATAGCACCTTCTTATCAAAACAACATATTGACAGATTTCGATATATCAATATAATAAAAGAAAAGGAAGGTGATTTTATGGATTACAAAAAAACAGCAAACTTATTCAAGGCACTTGCTGATGAGAACAGATTACAGATTATGGAAATCTTAAAAGACGGCGAGAAGTGCGCCTGCAAATTATTGGAGGCATTGCAAATCAGCCAGCCTACATTATCCCATCATATGAAGATTCTTTGCGATGCGGAACTGGTAAGCGGTCGCAAAGAAGGCAAGTGGATGTATTATTCGATTTCCAAGGTAGGAATTAAGAGTGCCAAGGCGTATTTGAAAGAACTAAAGATAAGTGAGGGTAAGTAGTATGAATCATGAAGAAAAAGCGGTAGCATATTTTGGTAATAATTTTAACTGTTCCCAGGCGGTTTTTGCCACCTTTGCGGAAGAACTTGGAATGGATGTCGAAACCGCGTTGAAAATCGGAACTCCCTTCGGCAGCGGAGCACGCAGGGGCGAAATCTGCGGTGCCGTGTCCGGCGCATTGATGGTGTTGGGTTTAAAATACGGCCATTGCCACAGCGAAAATAAGGAAGAAAAGGCGAGAGCATATCAGGTGGCGGATGACTTTTTAAACCGTTTTACAGAGGCAAAAGGTACTGTGGTTTGCAGGGAACTTTTGAACTATGACTTGACCAAAGAAGAGGATATGAAAGAAATTATGGACCGGAATTTATTCAGAACAGTCTGCCCCGAAATGGTTCGCTGTGCAGCAGCAATTGTAGAAGAGATGTTGGAAGAATATGGTGAATAACGGTCTAAAAGTATATTCACTTTTATGAGGATGAAAAAATGTATGATATTATAAAAGATATATGGACTTTTATGCAGACCGAAGTTCTGGGGATGCAATGGCTGAATCGTCTGATTGGTAGCGGTTTACAGGCATTGGGACTTGATATTGAAAGTCGCATAGGCGGAAGCGTTCATTTTTTTATCTATGATGTAATTAAAATAATGATCCTGCTTACGCTACTCATCTATATGATTGGTTTTATCCAAAGTTATTTTCCGCCTGATCGTACCAAAAAGATTATCGGCAGGTACAAAGGTATTGTGGCAAACAGCATTGCCGCGTTAATGGGAACGGTAACGCCTTTTTGTTCCTGTGCATCCATTCCTATTTTTATCGGATTTACCAACGCGGGACTTCCGTTGGGTGTGACCTTTTCCTTCCTGATTTCGTCGCCGATGGTGGATATTGGTTCTCTCATTCTTTTGATGAGTATTTTCGGGTGGAAGATAGCTGTGGTATATGTTTTTCTGGGACTTGTGATAGCAGTAGTAGGCGGTACGCTTATCGAGAAACTGCATATGGAAGACCAGATTATTCTGGATGTGCCCAAAGAAAGTATGGTAGAACTCCTGGCGGAAGGAATGACTTTAAAAGAACGGCTCTTTTATGCGTGGGAGCGTGTTTATTATACGGTTAAAAAAGTTTTCCCTTATGTACTGATTGGTGTCGGCATCGGCGCAATTATCCACAATTGGATACCTGAGGTTTGGGTGATGCAGTCGCTTGGAAACGGAAACCCATTTGGCGTGATCATTGCTACCATCATCGGCGCGCCTATGTATGCGGATATATTTGGTTGTATCCCCATTGCGCAGGCATTGCTTGAGAAGGGGGCACTGCTGGGCGTGGTACTTTCTTTTATGATGGCGGTCACAACCCTTTCCCTGCCATCGATTATTATGTTAAAAAAGGTTCTCAAAACGAAGTTGTTGGCGATTTTTATCGCAATTTGTGTAGTGGGAATTATTATGGTGGGGTATGCCTTTAATATCCTTCAGATGTGGTTGGTCTAATTAGTGATTTGGAAGAAATTAAGTTTAATATTGATTGTAAGTAGTAAGGAATAGCGGAGAAATATGATATGATAAATAATCAAGAGAAAATGGAAATGAATACTATAGACAGAAAGCCGAAAGTGGCATTTCTTTGTGTGCACAATTCCTGTCGCAGCCAGATTGCGGAAGCCTTAGGCAAAAAGTTTGCTTCGGATGTATTTGAAAGTTATTCAGCGGGAACCGAATTAAAAGATCATATCAATCCGGATGCGGTTCGTTTGATGAAAAAGCATCACGGAATCGATATGGAGTTGACGCAATATAATAAACTTTTGGCGGAGATTCCGGAGCCGGATGTGGTTATTCTGATGGGATGTAATGTGGGATGTCCGGTTACCAATGCCGAAATCGTGGAAGACTGGGGGTTAGAGGATCCCAGTGGTAAGGATGATGAGGCTTTTATCGAAATCATACAAAAAATTGAGGGCAAGATTTTAGATTTAAAAAGTCGTTTAAAAAATATATAATATGATAAAAGCCCCGGCACGAAGCCGGGGCAGATAATTAGCAACCGATGTTAAAGAATTTACAAAGTGTATTAAATAACTCGGAACAGCTATTAATCATAAAACACATAGTAGGTCCTCCTTATTTTTTTATTTGTCTTATAAGAACAAATAAATCGTAACAATTTTGTAACATTTGTGCAATAGGAGATTATTGGAAAGGAATTTGGTAATGAGTTGGAATGCTTATCCCCGTCCGCAGATGAAGCGTGATTTATTTTATATGATAAAAGAAAATTGGACGTTAAACGGCAAACCAATTTGTGTTCCTTTTGTACCGCAGTCTGCTCTTTCGGAATATGAAGGTGAAGTGGGACATGCGCTTATGTACGAGACAGTTTTTACGGTGCCTGAAAATTTTATCAAAGAAAGAATTCTTATGCACTTCGGGGCTGTTGACCAACTGGCGGAAGTGTGGCTGAATGATGTTTTGGTCGGAAATCATGAGGGCGGATATTTAAGTTTCACATTTGATATTACCGAGGTTATAAAACGAGATGCTATCAATCATCTGGTGGTAAAAGTAACAGATGATCTGGACAGGGACTATCCCTATGGCAAGCAGTGCGAGAAACGAGGCGGTATGTGGTATACCCCCACGTCCGGAATCTGGCAGAATGTCTGGCTTGAGAACGTGCCGAAGCACTATATTGAAAATGTAAAAATTACGCCGGATTTGGAAGGTATTGCGCTGGAAGTATGTCAAAACGAAAGAGAATATGACAGCCCGGAAGTAAAGATACGATGCGAAAAAGATGGGGCTGTAACCAATCAAAGAGCAGAAAATTGTGCAGAGAAAAGGGAAAGTATTTCTGTAGAAATCTGCTTGCATACCGGTGAAAAAGTATCACGAACATTGGATGGAGCCGGTCCTTTTTATATTGCGCTTACAGAGTTTAAAGACGCTGAGGGGCATTCTTATGAGCCAAAACTTTGGAATACGGATGATCCATATTTGTACACAATGAAGATTATCGCAGGGGAAGATGCGGTAGATACGTATTTCGCATTACGTACCATAGAGATTATGGACATAAACGGCGTGTTCCGTGTCTGCTTAAATAAAAAACCGATCTATATGCACGGTGTATTGGACCAGGGATATTTTAGCGATGGTATTTTCCTGCCGGCAGAGGAAGAGGAGTATGAAAGAGACATCCTTCGCATGAAAGAACTTGGCTTTAATATGCTTCGTAAGCATATCAAAATTGAGCCGGAATGCTTTTATTATTACTGTGACAAACATGGCATGCTTGTAATGCAGGATATGGTCAATAACGGAGATTACTCTTTTATCAGGGATACGGCGCTGCCTACCGTCGGTTTTAGGAAGAGAAGCGATAAAAGCGCAGGAACTTCCAAGCAGGAGAAGATTTTTGTCGAGCATATGGAAGGTACCGTCAGACAATTGTATAATCATCCCTGTATCGTGGCGTACACGATTTTTAACGAGGGATGGGGACAGTTTAACAGCGACGAAATGTATGACAGGGTAAAAGAACTGGACAGCACACGCTTGGTTGACTCTACTTCGGGTTGGTTTGCGCAGAAGAAAAATGATTTTGACAGCGAGCATATTTATTTTAGAACCAAGAAGTTAAAAGTAAAAAAACGTCCGTTGTTTGTATCGGAATGCGGCGGTTATTCCCTTGCGATGGAAGGGCATCTTTTTAACCCGAAAAAGGCATATGGCTACGGTAAGACGAAGGATAGTCATGAGTTGACGGAAACCATTGTCCGTATGTATCATAAAATGCTTTTGCCGGCCATTGTCGGTGGTGCCTGCGGTTGTATCTATACACAACTCAGTGATGTGGAAGATGAAATTAACGGTTTATATACGTATGATCGCAAGGTATGTAAAGTTGAGAAAGAGCGGATGAAAGAAGTTGCAAAAGAACTATATGAAGAGATAGACAGGGTACTTTATTAAACAGAGTATTTCCGGTCTGCACCAAAATACGGCTACGGCATATGATAAACCATAGAACATCTTAAAGGACGGTTTATTATGAGTTGTAGACATAACCATCATTCATCATATTTTACCAATCTTGTCAGTGCAGCAAGACAGAATACCAAAGCGAAATGTAAAATTGTCAAAGGCAACTATTTAAAAGTGAATGTAATGTGTGTTCCCATGAATGGCAGTCTTGGCGTGGAAGTGCATGAATCAGAGGATCAGTTGATTACGGTTGTATACGGCTGTGCCGTTGTAAAATTGGGCAACACCAGATGCGAAGCAGATTGTGTCAGAAGATTAATGCCCGGCGATTCTGTTTTTATCCCTGCAGGTGTATGGCATAATGTATGTAACGTAGGCAACAGCCCCTTAAAATTAATTTCTGCGTACGGATATTGTGCACAGAATGCGGACTGCGGTTGTGGATGTGGTCATGCGGCAGCAGTATCAAACTGCGACTGCAATCAGACTGCAAACGATTGCGGATATAATCAGACAGCCAATGCTTGTGGTTGTGCTCAGGCAGCGAATGCTTGTGACTGTGGTTGCAACCATGAAACAAATGCTCGCGCATCTGCAAGGGAGTGCGACGGAACGGTTTTTAACTCCGGTGAATACCACTGGAATGCAGCGCAGGCTCAGGATGAAGGCTGCGGATGTGCAATTAACAGCGGATGTTAGTGAAATAAAAGAAAGAGGTCACTTCGGTGACCTCTTTTAATGCGTTCTAAACATTAAACTTTCTTTCCGCCTTTTAAGAAAAGTTCGCGGTAGGCTTTCGGCGTTTTGCCAACCCTCTTTTTAAACAATTTGGTAAAATAATTCACATCGGGAATTCCGCAATACGATGCAATGGTCTGTATCTGAAGATTCGTGGAGTGTAAAAGCAGGATACCGTGTTGGATTCGCTTTTCATTCACGTAATCTGTCAATGTGCTGCCGGTTTCTCTTTTAAAAAGAGTGGAAAGATAACTGGCATTTACGTTCATGCGGGAGGCCAAAGTATTTAAACTTAAATCTGCGGTTAAGTCCGTATCAATTGTAGTTATAATTTTTTGGATGAGAGGTGAATAACCTTTCATGGAATGATTTTTTACTAAAAGGCAATACTTATGCATCATATCCTTTTGGAGTTTGCGTACACTTTCCATTGTAGTGACCTGTTCGATTTTACGGGCAAAATCCGAAGAAAGTTTGTCAATATAAAAAGGATGTACGGAACCGTTTTCGACTGCCTTACGAAGAAGGGTATTCATAATGATACAGTAATTTTGCATATTACGAATCGGGTCGCTGGTTCGTTTTTCAAAATTGGAAGCCGTAATATTGGTCATTAACAGTTCGACTTTGTGATTTAAGCCTTGAGAGACGGCCTGCAACAATTGATTTTCAACCGCATA
This sequence comes from Lachnospiraceae bacterium, assembly GCA_017473115.1. Classification (GTDB taxonomy): domain Bacteria; phylum Bacillota; class Clostridia; order Lachnospirales; family Lachnospiraceae; genus UBA3766. The sequence continues at coordinate 188,346 of JAFUNC010000012.1, read as the reverse complement.
ACGTTCTTCGATGGCTTTCATATTCACGGAAGCATCTGTTTGCTCATAAGACAGTTCGGCGTTGATTTCCGCAGAACGTTGTTCGGTATTTTCGGGAATCTGCTCCAAGGTTTCAAAGGTAAAATGGTCCAAACTTCCCCATAAGGATTCGCCCAGTGTATTCATAACAATCAGAACCATGGATTCATTTTCAAGATAGGGAATATTATTAAAAAACTTCTCCAGTGTATTAAATATGGCCGGTGGGAGAGAATATTTTTCAGTGAATTCCATAATTTCCGTATGGTTAAAATCACGGGTGGTATACGGTCCTGCAATCCAATATGTGTCGACCGCGGTTTCGGGAAGACGGAGAATGAAATAATTACAATAGAAATTATCCGTTAATTTGTAAATTGTATTGGATTTCATTTTATTATGGATAAAAAAGTGAGACAAGTCACGGATTTCCTCAAAACCCAGAAGTTGACGCAGTCCTAAATCGATATTTGAAACGGAAAAAGTTTCTTCTGTCACAATGCGCGTTTTGAGACGGAAATGAGATAATATTTTTTCGGTAAAAGCAAGTTCTGAATGATATGACATTGAAACACCTCCGCAACCATAATTTTTTATGCTTTTATAGTACCATTTTTAGGTAAAAATCACAACTAATAAAAATTATACGAAAACTCACAAAAATTATACTCTCTCTATTGTTACTATTTTGTTAAAATGATATCAAGCATTGCGGAATGTCCGGGGGGATAGATATCCGCAGACAAAATATTAAACTTTTCAACTATATTTCATCTAATTACAGAAAGGGGTATGCAAGTGAAAGAACAGAAAACAAAAGCAGTAAGACCGTTTGGTCTTGCAGACAAAATGGGATATTTGTTCGGTGACTTCGGTAACGACTTTACCTTCATTTTATCCACAATGATTTTATCGAAATTTTATACCGATGTAATGGGTGTTTCTGCCGGTGTCATCGGTACCATTATGATGTTAGCACGTTTTGTGGATGCAGTAACGGACGTTGCAATGGGACGAATTTGTGACCGTAGTAAGATTACACCTAACGGTAAATTTAAACCTTGGATTCTCCGTATGTGTTTCCCCGTTGCGGTAGCATCTTTCTTAATGTATCAAAGCGGATTAGCAGGACTTCCTACGAATGTTAAGATTATTTATTTAGCAGCTACTTATCTTCTTTGGGGTTCTTTCTGCTACACAGGTATTAACATTCCTTACGGTTCTATGGCATCTGCAGTTTCTTCAGATCCCGGCGACCGTCAGTCATTATCAACCTTCCGTACTATGGGTGGTATGCTTGCAGGTATGGTAATCGGTGTTCTTCTTCCGATTATTGCTTATGATAAGGTTCAGGTTTCGGCAGATGTGGTAAAAGAAACATTGAACGGACCTAAGGTTACATTAGCAGCAGGTATCTTCTCTGTTTTGGCAATTGTTTGCTACTTATTATGCTATAAACTTGTAAAAGAACGAGTAATCGTGGAACCTACCGGAGAAAAAGGACCCTCTGTCGGAAAGATGCTTATCAGCGCAGTTACAAACCGCGCATTGCTTTCCATTATTGCGGCTTCCGTAGTTATGTTGTTAGCACAGTTAACTATGCAGAATATGGCAGCATATATTTTCCCGGATTATTATAACAATGCAAACGCACAGTCCGTATCTACTCTTATGATGATGGGCGGTATGATTGTAGCAGCAATTTTTGCTAAGCCGTTGGCACAGAAATTTGGTAAAGCTGAAATTTCAATTGTATCAAATCTTTTTGCGGCAGTGGTTATGGTAATCATCTGGATTATCCGTCCCGAAAGCGTATGGGTATATTGCGGATTACAGATGCTTTGCTGGTTAGGTCTTGGTATGTTCTCTATGGTTTCATGGGCACTTATCACTGATGTTATTGATTATTCAGAACTTAGAAACGGTGTTCGTGAAGACGGTTCCGTATATGCATTGTATTCCTTTGCACGTAAACTCGGCCAGGCTTTGGCAGCAGGTTTATCCGGCTGGTTATTGGAAGGAATCGGATATGATTCTGTTGCTGCATCAAGCGGTGCGGTTCAGACTGAAAGCGTATTATCAGGTATCTTTAATATTTCAACTTTAGTTCCTGCATTAGGATTCCTTTTATTAGGTCTTGTATTATGGTTCTGGTATCCTCTTCATAAGAAACAGGTTGACGCTAACGTTGCAGCATTAAAGATTAAACATGGCGAAACAGATGCGGCTTCCGTAACAGAAGAAGCGGTTGAAACCGCAGTTGAAGAAGCAGCAGAAGAAGCACCTGTAGTGAAAGAAGAAGTTCCTACAGAACATTCGGAAGAATAATATAATCAGTTTCTGCTGTTGGATTTCGGTTCAACAGCAGAACAAATTTTATCATAAAAACAGTAAAAGGAGACAGTTCAAGTGAGAGAGATTATAAATTTTAACGTAAAATGGGCTTTTACCAAGAATGCAACCGAAGTACCGGCAACTATGCCTGAAAAGTGGGATTGGGTTACCCTTCCTCACAGTTGGAATGCCATTGACGGCCAGGACGGTGGCGCAGACTACTACCGCGGAACCGCATATTATGCAAAAGAATTAAAGAAATTCGATTTACCCGAAGCAGACAGATATTACATGGAATTCCGTGGTGCAAACTCTTCTGCAGACCTTTACATCAACGGAAAGAAGATTGCAAGTCATGACGGCGGTTACTCTACTTGGAGAGCAGACATTACAGATGCCTTGGAAATGGACAACTTGATTGTTGTAGCTGTTGACAACGCAGAAAATGACAGAGTATATCCTCAGATGGCAGACTTTACCTTCTATGGCGGTCTCTATCGTGACGTAAATATTATTGCAGTAAATAATTCACACTTTGACCTTGATTACTACGGAGGTCCCGGCCTTATGGTAACACCTGAAGTGAAGGGTGAAGATGCTGACGTTGCAGTAGAAGTATTCTTAACCAACCCTGCAGACGGTCAGGAACTTGTTTATAAGATTTATGATTATGAAGAAAATGTAATCGCAGAAGTAAAGCAGGCAGTTGCTGATACGAAAGCAGTGATTACAATTCCCAAAGTACATTTATGGCACGGCCGTAAGGATCCTTATCTTTACAGAGCAGAAGTTGACCTTGTAAAAGGAGAAGATGTTCTTGATACCGTTTCTGCGCCTTTCGGATGCCGTACTTTTAAGATTGACCCTGAAAACGGATTTATCTTAAACGGCGAAGAATATCCTTTAAGAGGTGTATCACGACATCAGGACAGATGGGGATTGGGTAATGCGTTGTTGCCTGAACACCACAGAGAAGATATGGAATACATTTATGAAATGGGTGCAACCACAATCCGTCTTGCACATTATCAGCACGATCAGTTCTTCTATGATTTGTGTGATGAAATGGGTATGGTAATCTGGGCAGAAATTCCCTATATTTCTAAGCATATGCCAAACGGTAGAGAAAATACAATTTCTCAGATGAAGGAACTTATTGTTCAGAATTATAACCATCCTTCTATCGTGGTTTGGGGTCTCTCTAACGAAATCAGTATGGCCGGTTCTGATGCAGACTTATTGGATAACCACAATTTATTAAATGATATGGTTCACAAGATGGATTCCACAAGATTAACAACCATCGCTTGTGTATCGATGTGCGATATTCATGATCCGTATGTGCAGATTCCCGACGTGGTTTCTTACAACCACTACTTCGGATGGTACGGCGGAGATACTTCCATGAACGGACCTTGGTTTGATAACTTCCATAAGACATTCCCGAATATCCCTATCGGTGTCAGCGAATATGGTTGTGAAGCTCTTAACTGGCATACCTCTAAGCCGACACAGGGCGATTATACAGAAGAATATCAGGCATACTATCACGAAGAACTTATTAAGCAGTTATTCACAAGAAAGTATCTCTGGGCAACACATGTATGGAACATGTTCGACTTCGGTGCTGACGCAAGAAACGAAGGTGGCGAGAACGGACAGAACCACAAGGGTCTTATGACTTTTGACCGTAAGTACAAGAAGGATTCCTTCTATGCATACAAAGCATGGTTATCAGATGATCCTTTCGTACACATTTGCGGTAAGAGATATGTAGACAGAGTAGAAGATGTTACCAAGGTGACCGTATACTCTAACTTACCGGAAGTTGAATTGTTCGTAAATGGAAAGAGCCTTGGAAAGCAGGCATCTGCAGAGCACTTCTTCTACTTTGACGTTCCCAATGAGGGCGTATCCGAGTTGGAAGCAGTTGCAGGCGATTGCACGGATCACAGCACAATCCGCAAGGTTGAGAAGTTCAATGAAGCATATAAGTTAAAAGAAAAAGGTGCAATTCTTAACTGGTTTGATATCACAGAACCTGAAGGATACTTCTCTTTGAACGACACTATGGGTGACATTATGGCAAATCCCCAGGGCGCACTTTTGATTGGTGGCTTGATGCAGCAGATGCAGAAGAATGCAGGCGGTATGGCAGCGGGCTTTGAAATGAACGAAGGAATGCTGCAGATGATGAACGGATTTACCATTATCCGTCTTGCAAACCTTATGGGAACCGCAGGCATCACCTTTACCAAGGAACAACTTCTTGGATTGAATGCGCAATTAAATCAGATTAAAAAATGAAAATCACCTTTTATGCAGAAATGCGTAATGAAACTTATAAAAGTAGTAATAAAGCGTAAGTTTTCGAAGAAAAAATAAGTAGTATGGGTTACCTTTTGTGACAACAGGATGCTTCAGTCTTAATACTCCAAGACTGTGCATATAGATGTTGAAGGGTTAAAATATTGAAAAGAAGAGCCTGCGGGAGACCGTCGGCTTTTCTTTTTGGACTAAAACGGTTAAGATACGCATAAGATTTATTATTTTATTACAACAGAAATTAATTTTTTTATTGCAAAAATATATGTTTAATAATATATTTAACAAATCAGACAAAAAATAATGCCATAATTATGCATTAAATATTTGTGTTTTATAAAGGAGGAAGTATTTTGGTACCTTACAGTCAAAATAATGAAGAACTTTTACAAAGTTTACAGACGGATAAGAAAACCGGTCTTGCTGCTGCAGAAGTTCTGAACCGTCAGCAAAAATACGGTGCAAACAAACTGAAAGAAAAGAAAAAGAAAACAACCGTTCAGAGATTCTTGGATCAGTTTAAAGATGCAATGATTTTGATTCTTATCGCTGCAGCAATTGTATCTTTTGTTGTAGTTTGTGTTGAAAAAAATTGGGGAGAACTTTTTGAGCCTGCTTTAATTGTACTTATTGTTATTCTCAATGCCATAATGGGCGTATATCAGGAAGGTAAGGCAGAGAAGGCTTTGGATGCCTTAAAAAACATGTCGGCACCTCATGCACGCGTAATCCGTGACGGGGAAGAGAAGGTAATTGATGCTGCAGAGTTGGTTCCCGGAGATGTTATTCGTCTGGAAGCCGGAGATTTTGTTCCTGCGGACGCCAAATTACTTCTTAGCGCAGGACTTAAGTCGGAAGAGTCCGCATTAACCGGAGAATCCGTGCCTGCTGAAAAAGATTATCTTGCGGATGTAAAAGAAGATGCATCTTTGGGTGATCGTCATAATATGGTATATTCGGGATGTTCTATTACTTACGGTACTGCAACGGCTGTAGTTACCGCAATCGGAATGGATACCGAAATGGGTAAAATTGCGAACCTGTTGGATGAAGAAGAGGAAAGTCAGACACCCTTACAGAAGAAACTGGCTCAACTCGGTAAATATTTGGGAATTATGGCACTTGCTGCCTGCGCAATTATTTTTGTGGTAGGTCTTGCAAATGATATTCCCGTGTTGGAGATTTTTATGACTGCTGTTTCGTTGGCAGTATCGGCTATCCCGGAAGGTTTGCCTGCAATTGTTACCATTGTGCTTTCCATCGGCGTTCAGTGTATGGTAAAAAAGAATGCACTTATTCGAAAACTTCCTGCAGTGGAGACTTTAGGTGGTGCATCCGTTATTTGTTCGGATAAAACAGGAACACTGACCCAGAACCGTATGACACTTACCCGGGCGTTTGTGGACGGTTGCACGGATACTGAAAAAATTTCTGCCGAAAACGGTGAAGATATTCAAAAACTTTTGATGTATGGTGTACTTTGCTGTGACGGTTCCGTTGTATTCCATGAGGACGGGGAAGAACAGCACATCGGTGATCCTACGGAAACCTCTATTGTATACGCTGCGCATCAGAAAGGTATGCCGAAAGAAGAGTTAAATGCGAAATATCCCAGATTGGCTGAAATTCCTTTTGATTCAGACCGTAAACTGATGTCAACCGTAAATCATATTGACGGCAAAAACATTGTCATTGTAAAAGGTGCTTTTGATATGATGGCAAGCCGTTGCGTGAAGGGAGATTTGGAAACTGCCAAAAAGATGACGGAATCCATGAGTGAAAATGCACTGCGTGTGCTTGCAATTGCTTATAAGGAAATTGATAAAATTCCTGAAAATCCCATATCAGAAGAATTGGAGAACGGACTTGTGTTTATGGGTCTCGTCGGAATGATTGATCCGCCCAGACCGGAAGCGAAGGCTGCGGTTGAGGTTTGTCGTAAGGCAGGTATTAAGCCGGTTATGATTACCGGTGACCATGTTGTTACTGCATCTGCCATTGCCAAAGAACTTGGCATTCTTTTAGAAGGCGACAGTGCAATTACAGGTGCGCAATTGGATGCTATGACTGACAGTGAATTAGATGAGAAAGTTGAGAGCATTTCAGTATATGCACGTGTTTCACCGGAAAATAAGATTCGAATTGTCAAAGCATGGCAGCGTAAAGGACAGATTGTGTCTATGACCGGTGACGGTGTAAACGATGCGCCGGCTTTAAAGGCTGCGGATATCGGTTGTGCTATGGGTATTACCGGTACCGATGTTGCCAAGGGTGCTGCTGATATGACGTTGACGGATGATAACTTTGCCACTATCGTAGATGCAGTAAAAGAAGGTAGAGGCATTTATGCAAATATTAAGAAGGTGGTTGGATTCCTTCTCGGAACCAATATTGGTGAAGTAATCGCAGTATTTTTAGCAATGCTTTTGTGGCATAAAACACCGTTGTTATCTATGCAGTTATTATGGATCAACCTTGTAACGGATTCGCTTCCTGCAATTGCGCTTGGTATGGAAGATGTAGAAAAGGATGTTATGGAACATAAGCCCAGACCGAAGACAGAAGGCATTTTTGCACACGGTCTCGGCATACGTGTTGTATTAATGGGGGCAATGTTCGCAGTGCTTACATTAATCGGTTTCAAGATGGGTGAGACGGTGACCGGTACTCTGGAAGGCGGTCAGACTATGGCATTTATGGTGCTTGCCTTCTCTCAGGTTTTGCAGTCATATAATATGCGTTCGGAACGTTCGCTTTTCAAAATCGGACTGTTTACGAACCGCAAGTTAAACGGAGCAGTTTTGATTTCAGTGATTTTGGTAGCGTTGGTACTTTTCACACCGTTGAGAGTAGCATTTGGTTTGGTAATTTTACCCGCAAAATTATACCTGGTAACATTAGGTCTTGTGCTTGTGCCCACAGTGGTTATGGAAATTTCCAAGGCACTGGGACTGATTAAGGCGCATAAATAAAAATAGTCAAAAAGAGTGCACTTCAAGAGAAGTGCACTCTTTAATTCTAATTATGATAACGGGTATCTGCTTTTGTTTAATTCCCACCCGGTCCGTCTTTTCTGGGACGGGAAGATTCGGGTAAGGGTTCAACTTCGTAGTATTTGCTGCAGTCACAATTTTTCTTGGATTTGTCCTTATCACAGGTACAGTTTTCGTAGGAATTGGATACTTTGTTGGGGTTGTTCTTTTTATCTCCGATCATAGCGCACCTCACTTTCACTATTAGGGTGTGCGGATTCTTATTTTTTATTCTTCCATTTATTCACGCCATAGAAGCCTTGTCTTTTATCAACGGCATAAAATATTGCCTCTATTATCCAGATCAGTACAATCATAAAGATTGCAAAAAGAAAAGTTATAAAAATTAAAACAGAAGGTTCGGTAGAGCCGGAATACTTCCAATGAAATCCGATAAGATCATATCGCCGGTATCGTAAAATTGGAACGGCATAGTCAAAGAATGCCTGCATATGGCGGGTCGTTCCTTTCCGATTGGAGTATTATATTCGTAGCGTGGCATTTTAAGAGCGCCTCTACAAGAAAAAAATGAAAGCGTAATTAAAAAATATGTATTGACTTTTATTTACAAGAATGTTAGTATTAGTAGCATACGAACACTATAAGGGGCATTATATGGATAATCAAGAAACGGAAGTTGTTGAAGATAAAAAAGAAGTGAAGGAATCTGAAGGCGGAAAAAAAGAACGGTTCACAGGCTGGTTTATTGACGCAGAAAAAATATTGGCTTTTTTTGCCGTGGTGATTTGCGGATATGTTGCGTTAACAATTAAAAATGCAGAGCCGTTTTTAACCTTTGTATCACGTCAACCATATATAAATGATATGCTGCATGATCATATTTTCCGCGATTATTTGGAACTTGTGGAAGTATGTGCACCTAAGGTTGTGCCTTTTCTTTTATTAGCGGGAATCGTGCTTATCGTTGCATCTTTTATAATGGATTATGAAAAAAGTGAGTATGGCTATGTGCTTCGTATTGCAGGGATGTTGATGGCATCGCTGACAGGACTTGGATATATTCCGGTGTTCATAGGATTTGGATTTGCAAATCTTGTGATGAACGTCAAAGCATACATCTTCTTAAGTATGTTGCTTGCGGGTTTCCTGCTTGCGATACTCAGTTGCATTTACTACGGAAAGAAAAAAGCCGGCGGAACCGTTCAAACCATTGTGCTTACATGTATTACCGCGGTTTGTGTTCTTGGATGTTTCGTTGGCGCAGGTGCGTACCTTGTGAAAAACTTAGGTGCTGATTACAAAGTCTGCTATGATGCGAATCAATTATTAAATGAGCATCCCGACGATATCAATCAGGAGATTGCATATCAAATCGGTAATGTTGTAAAAGGAAATGCAACCTGGCATGATGGTGTGATGTATTACACCACCGGAAAAACAATTTGGAAGATTGATGGTTCCGGGATGGCGGAGAAATTATATTCTTTGCCGGGAGATGGTAAAATTCACGCATGCGGAATCTATTATTACGAGGAATACTTGTACGTAGGTTGTAGCGGCTACAGTGACGAGGCACCATTTTCTGTTCTGCAGGTATCTGTTGCTGACGGTTCAGTAAAGGAAGTATGTTCCCCCACAAGTAACAGAATATTTTTCGGCGTGGTTGACGGCAAATTGCTGTACACTCAGGCTACGGAAGAAGAATATGTTGCGGATATTTATTGTATTGATTTAGGAGGAACCATCGATGCAGGAAATGCGGTTCTTTACGATAAAGGAGTAAACGCACTTACCGGGCTTGACAGCCGAATATGGGTACAGAAATATTTGTATACTTATCTGAATTATACTTATTGGTGGCCGGGTGTCGATTATCAGTTTCTCGGCGAAAACGGATATTGCTTGTGTGATTTAATAAATGATCCGTATGAACCGCGTGATTTCGGCGGTGAATATCCTTATTCCTACAACGGAGATTGTACATTGATATTAGATAAAACCGACGTCGCGAATGAATATTTGCTGGAGCAGGTCGTAGATTTCAATATTTTTAATGATACGATTTATTATATGCAGGAAGGTAAGACAGGATATGATATTTATTCCTGTGATAAGGGCGGCGGAAACCAAACCTTGCTTGCTTCCGTGCCGGTAGCGTTTGAAGAGTCTGATTATGGATGCAGTACGAATATGCTTGTGGGCGAAGGATTTATTGTGTGTGAAGTTTATGCGAGATATCTGGAGGGCACGTATAGGTATTTTGTCGATATTGAAACCGGAGAAGTGAAAGAAATTCTTTGAATTTAATTGCATAGAATTATAATATTTTGATAGAAATTCGTCGAAACAGATATATTTTGAGGAGGAAACGAAAATGAATCAATTTAACTTATTGATGACAAGAAGTATGTCAGATGAAGAAGCACTTTTGTTTGTGGGGATTTTTTTGCTTGCGTTTGTTGTGATTATGGGGTCTGCAATTATTAGTATGCTGGTCACGTACGTTGCATCTGCAATACCATATTTTATTATGGCAAGAAAAGCAGGTTTTCGACATGCATGGTTGGCATTTATTCCCTTTGGACAGCAGTATATAGCGATGACATTATCGCATCGGGAGTTCAGTATTTTTAACAAGTTTAAAACAAAGAATCGTAAAAAGGCATTTTGGGCATATATTATTGTCATGGTTGTTACGTTAATTGTGGATTTGGTTATGGAAATTTGTGATTACGGAAGCCAGGCTTTGCAGGTGGCGGCTGAAAACGCAGATTATTCCGGCGCGTACGCTTCGGGAGGCGGAGCATTGGCTCTTATGCTCCTTCTGTTGGCTGTAATGTTGGTAGGACTTGTGGTGTATTTGGCAGCAACCGTAGTTCTCTATTTTATCAAATGGAGAATGTACTATGACGTGTTGATTACATACGGAATGCAGGAACATGCCATGTGGGCTTCCATTTTAACATTGTTTATACCGATTGTAATGATTATATTCAGTTATATCATTATGAGCAAAGAGCCGGATTATGGTTTCGGAAATTACTATGTCACTGAAAATCCGATTTGGGAATCATAAAGGATGTATATCATAAAAGGAGAATAAAATGAACGAAAATGATATGTATGGAACTGTATCCGAAACAATTATAAAGGAAGAAAACAACACTACCGAACAGATGCCGGGCTCCGGACTGGCAATGGCTTCGTTTATTTGCGGAATCGTATCCGCGGTAGCTCTGGGATGGATTGGACCTACTATATGGGTGGCAATTATCTGCGGAATTGTGGGCGGTAAAAAATATCCTTCGTATACATCAGAATATAAGAAATGTAAATGGGGTATCGGTTTGGGTATTTTTGCCTTTGTAATTGGAACAATTCAGGGTCTTATTTTAGGATTTTTTATGATATTTTGGCCGGTATTATATTTGAATTCGTAAAGTAAGAGAAATTACAAGAGGAGGAGAAAAATGGGTTTATATGAAATTGCAAAAATAGGTGTCGGAGCAATGATTTTTTTATTGGGTGCATTTATGTTCTTCTTCCCAAAACTTTGCTTGAAAGAGAAAGAGCGGGAAATTGAGTATGCCCAGAAGGATATGAGAAAACGCGGCGGTATTTTGATGATTGTCAGCGTTGTGGTGTCAATTGTTATGTTGGCAGCACCGTTTATTGCGGGGCTTATGGTATAAAAACTGACGAACGGCATACATAGTGTAAATAGAAAAACCCCTTACGAAGAAAATTCGTAAGGGGTTTTGTATGTTTAGATTGCATCATGGAAGGTTCTGTTGATTACGTCTTCCTGCTGCTCGGGAGTTAATTTGGTAAAGTTTACGGCATAGCCGGACACTCTTATGGTAAGTTGGGGATAGTTCTCGGGATGTTTCTGAGCATCTCTTAAAGTTTCTTTGTCTAAAACGTTTACGTTAAGATGATGCCCTCCTTTTTTAAAATATCCGTCTAATAATGTAACGAGATTATCAACTTGATTTGTAGCTGCTTGCATAATTTATACCTCCTTATATAATGATTATAATAATAGGAACTATTACTGTTATTTGTATTTATTATAGTAAGTAAAGGTAAAAAATGCAAGTACTTTTTAAAAATTTTTATAAAAAGTATTCTATTGAATTAAAAAAGTGTGAATGATAAAATAAAAATTGCGGGAGGGCATATGGAGAGTCGATTGATTGATAATACAATTGCATACGTGAAAGAAGTATTTGCAACGGATTTTAGCGGTCATGATTATTTTCATACCATGCGCGTGTATAAAATGGCAACAAAACTTGCCCTACAAGAACATGCTGATGTACAAATGGTACAGTTGGCAGCGCTTTTACATGATGTGGATGATCGAAAACTATCGCCGGAAACCTGCGTCAATAAGGACAGGGCAGTGACTTTTATGCAGTCGCAGAATTTGTCCGAAGTAACCATTGAGGAGATAAAAGAAATGATAGGCGAAGTCTCTTTTGCGGGGACTGACAGCGTGGTGCCGAAGACATTGGAAGGTAAATGTGTACAGGATGCAGACCGTCTGGATGCGTTGGGGGCTATGGGTATTGCAAGAGCCTTTGCTTATGGAGGTAATCATAATCGTATTATGTATGACCCGGAAATTAAGCCGATACTTCATATGGACAAGGAAGAATATGAGAATCATGTATCCACTACGGTGAATCATTTTTATGAGAAGTTATTTTTGTTGAAAGATATGATGAATACCGAAAGCGCCAAGGTAATTGCGAAGCATAGGGAACGGTATATGAAAGAATATATTGACGAGTTTATGGATGAATGGGAAGGATTGAAATAATATGGTTACGCCTGAGAACGGAAAACGAATTTCTAAAATTGATACCTATTTAAACTGTGCGGAAGTATTTGCTTACCGAAGCACTTGCATTAAGAGAAAATACGGCGCAGTCATTGTAAAAGATGACGTGGTCATTTCTACGGGTTACAACGGTGCCCCCAGAGGATTTGAAAATTGTTGCGATTTGGGTGAGTGTCCCCGTATGGAGAGAGATATGCACCAGGGAGACGGATACGGAATCTGCCGTGCGGTGCATGCAGAAGCCAATGCACTTTTGAATTGCTCCCGACAGCAGACCATCGGAGCGGATTTGTATCTTGCCGGAGTGAATCCGAAGGACAACACCATTCATAAAGCGAAACCTTGTCCTTTGTGTGCAAGAACCATTATTCAGGCCGGAATCCGTAATGTTTATTTACGCGTAGGGGAAGGCCCGGATTGTTATGAAGTAAAGGCGGCAACGGAACTGGAATGGGTGCAGAGCGCGGAATAAAAGATATATCTATTGTCGATATTTGTCGACGTGTAGTTGTTGAATTGTGTCATAAGGAATGTTAGAATGAAAGCACGCAAATTGATTGCGTGCTTTTTCGTTTGAAAAATAGTTCTGTCTTACATTTTCGACAGAAATCTGTTTTCCCGGGCGGTCGCCCGAATTTTCCGGAATGAGTAATATTTATATGAGCAAAGAATGAAGAAGGGAGTTCTTTTTTCTTTGGGGAAGGAGTGCAAGATGTTTTTGAGTGAAGAACAGTTTTTGCATGCAAAAGATTTATATGAAAATACTATAGAACCAACGCCTTTGCTTGCCGACTTATCGGCGTGGGCGGTTAAAAAGTACGGAATCCGGGTAATTGATTATATCTGTGATCAAAGGTACGACGGGCAACTCCGAATGATGCCGGTGCTGTGGGCAGATGAGGATGTGGATTTGTTCCGGAGATATCGTGATTATAATCCTAAAATACAAAAGGCTTTCGCGCAGAAATTTGCGCAACTGTGCAGAAAGTATAAATCTCACGGGGAATATACCAAACCCGGCAAAGTTTTTATTGCGTATGAAAGTTTAAAAGAAGAACTGGAGAAACGTCCTTTTACGCCGTGTCATACGGAGGGGTGAGTGAAAAAACCATATTTTTACCTCTTAAAACAAGGGTAAAAATATGGTTTTCTTTTAAAGTTCATATACGTATATTTCGATTTTGCTGCTGTCTGTCGTAAATACGTCCAAAAGCGTCAGGTTAATTTCTTCGGCATTGCCGATTTTTACGGCGGAGAAGATGTAATCGCAACCCAGGTCTTTTAAAGCGGCAGTGTTAATTTCAAAGTTTTCCAGGACAATGTTTTCGTCTTTGCCGGTTTGGAATTTGGTATCCAGTTCGGCGGAGAAGAGATAGCAACGGCTGCCCCAGTGGTCGTAATAGGCCGTCAGATTGGCGCTTTTATCCAATTCTTTTTCGATGACGGTTCGGAATTGGCGTTTGTATTCCAAGGGATAATTGGTGGAATAAGCATCCACGGTATAGAAGCCGTTTGCCTGGGCAATGGCAGGTACAAATCCGACACAACCGATACGATATTCGCTTTGGTCTTTGCCGATGTAGGCTTCGATTTCATCAAACAATTCATGGTCATAAAATTCATGATATGTCCAGTGACCGTTCGTATTGCCCCAAAGCCGCTGTAGGTTGGAATAATATTCTACACTGTTGATGTGATGAATAATATAATTTGTAAAAAACAGTCCGAATCCAATCACAAATCCGATGCAAAAAATCCTTAACAACAGGTTTTGTAGTTTTGCGCCGATTTTTTCTTTTTGGGAGTTGATGATTTTACAAAGCCAACTTAAAACCAAGTCCGCAACGGCAAAGAGAATCACGGTGGCCAATGCAAGTTCCAAATACCAGAGTGTGGGGTTCAACCAGTAAATGCGGTTCAACTGGAAACTTTCCAGGGGACCGAGATATTTACGAACCGTAAGGCCCGCTTCGCTGACATAAAAAGCGTGGAACAGTGCAATGAACAACAGACTGCCCCAGATGCTTGCGGCGAGAATAACCTGTTTTTTTACGGCCGGAGTGAATTTTTTATAAAAAATCAAACCGATTACAATCATCAAAAGCGAAAAGGCCATGATATAGGTGTGCAAACTGGGAGCATGATACTGTCCGTATTTAAACATATCGATAAAACTTTGCAGGAAATCAGAAGCAGAGTAAATTTTATCAGGGTCGGAACGATGGGAAGTAAAGGTTCCGAACAATACGCTGATTAATGTTTCGCGGAAAACAAAACAATAAGTTATTGTCATCAATGCGGAAGCAATCAGAAGGAAGTTGCCTGCTTTTTTCTTTTTGAATAACAGAATGATTGCAGCAACAACCATAAAACCTACCACGAAATATCCTGCCCAAATCAAGGATGAGGATAAGGCATAAAAAATGCAAACCAGAATGTAAGGCAGGCATTTTACAAGTAATTTGCCGAATTTTAAATCTTTATGTTCCGAAGATACTTCATACATCCGGATGCAGGCCCATATTACCAAAGGAATACCTACGGAAGATAAACCGTAAGGCGGATAATAGGGTAAAATGCAAAACAGTACCGAAGTCATTAATGTAACATACTTCTTTTCGCCTTTTAAAACCTTGTCGCAAAGAAGAAACATACCCAGGAAAGCAAATACCGTTCCGAAAATACAACTGACCATAACTGCTTCAAAAAAAGGTAAAAACTTAAAAAACAGAATTAAAGTAAAAGTAGGTGCCTGAATGGTTGCCAAGGGCACGCCGGACAGCCATTCCTCCACGATGGTGCCGGAAGGCGCAAACATATACTTACCGTTGTACAGATATTGTATAATTTCATCATCCAAAAAATCCGTAATTCGGAAAGCGGAATCCTGTCCTAAAATAAAATAGGGCAGATAATATATCAAAATACATAAAAATCCCGCAATCATATAGGGATAAGATTTGTTTTTTGTCTTTGTCATAATTCGGTCAGCAATATAATCCGGTGACTATATTTTCCTTTCTGTCTGAAGTGACTAAAATTATAGCACGTTTCTTTTTATAAAACAATTATAACCTAATATCGGGTTTACAATCGGAATGGCACTACAATTGGTTTGATATGTGGAGAAAAACGGAGATAAAACAATTGCGTTCCGCAAAGAAACAATGATATAATAGCCGCAATACGGATACAACGGAAGAGAGGATTTTATGAGTAACGAAGTAAACAAAACTGAGATAAAGGGAAAAGCGATTGCCTTGCTTCCCATTGGTATATTTTTAGTTCTTTTTCTGGGAATGGGGATTGTGACGGGAGATTTTTATAAAACTCCTGCTATTGTGTGTTTTTTGATTGCACTGTTTGTTGCATTTTTACAAAATCGGAAGGTATCTTTTGGAGATAAAATGAAAATTATCGCAAAGGGTGCCGGAGATGAAAACATTATTACCATGTGTTTGATTTTCCTCTGCGCAGGGGCGTTTTCCGGCACGGTGAGTGCCTCGGGTGGTGTGGAAAGCACGGTTAATTTGGGGTTATCGGTATTGCCGGCACCTTTTGCAGTGGCAGGTCTGTTTGTCATCGGATGTTTTATCTCCGTATCAATGGGAACTTCCGTGGGTACGGTTGCGGCATTAACCCCCATTGCAGTGGAAATCAGTCATAAAACAGGCTTTGATATGGCAATCTGTGTCGGTGCTGTTGTATGCGGTGCCATGTTCGGAGATAACTTATCCATGATTTCCGATACGACCATTGCTGCGGTGAAAACCCAAGGATGTGATATGAAGGACAAGTTTAAGGAAAACTTTTTAATTGTGCTTCCGGCAGCGTTAATTACCGTGGTTGTATTTTTTCTGCTTACACGTAACGGAAGTTTTGCATTGACAGACAGTATGACTTATAATTTCTGGAAAGTGGTACCCTATCTTTTTGTATTGGTGGGGGCGTTGATTGGCATCAATGTTTTTATCGTATTAATCGGTGGTACGGTGTTGTCATTGATTGTCGGCGTGGCAACTGGTGCTTTTCCGCTTTCAGACATATTTGCGGTAATGGGCGACGGTGTTATGGGAATGTATGACATTACTGTAATTTCCATCATTGTTGCCTGTATTGTTTCGCTTGTAAAAGAATACGGAGGCATTCAGTTCGTATTGAATATTATACGTAAGGGAATTAAAGGAAAACGAGGTGCGGAACTGGGCATTGCAGGGCTCGCACTTGTGGTGGATGTATGTACGGCAAATAATACGGTGGCGATTGTTATGGCAGGTCCCATTGCCAAGGAAATCAGCGATGAATATGGTGTGGAGCCGAAACGCTCGGCATCATTATTGGATATTTTCAGTTCCGTAGGGCAGGGTATGATTCCTTATGGCGCCCAACTGTTGACAGCGGCAACCATAGCATCTTTATCGCCTGTTGAGGTTATGCCTTATCTTTGTTATCCGGTATTGATGGCTGTAAGTGCATTGTTCTTCATCTTATTACGTAAGAATAAGGCAGTTGATTCATAAACATAATTTGGGAGATGCGAAAATAGCATCTCCTTTTCACTTAAAAAAATGGACAATAATATAACTATAGTGTATAATGTATGTGTATTTTTGTGCAGTAGCATAAATATTTTAACGTGGGAGATTGTGGGGAAAGGGCCATGATGAAAAGACTTAAGAAGTTACCGGTGGGAGCAATCACCTTATTAGTAACGTTATTACTTTTGGTTGCCGGCTGGTTATATTTGGATAACAAGGTAGAAACAGATTCCAATAATCCGTTTGCACTGCAGTTTGACGGCGGAAGAGACGATTCGGTACACGTAAATGTGGGAATTGATGTGGTCAAGAGTTGGGTGAATGATGAAGGTTTGGAAAGTCAAACCGTAGGTGCCCAGTACGATGGCACAATCCTGAATGGTTACAGCAGTGATATTGAGAATTGGAAACTGATTATTACAATGCCGGAAGAAGGTGTTTTGGACAGTTCATGGAACGGAACATATTCTGTGGAAGGCGGGCGAATCGTTTTGACACCGGACGAGAATACAAACATTATTCCTGCCGGTGAAGAGAAAACCTTTGGTTTTATTATGATTTCCAAAGAAGTGCTGGATTTTAGCAAATTTGAATTGGTTGGTTATCGACAGACGACATACACGCAGTATCCCATATTCTGGGTGATTGTGGTTTCGGCAGGCGTGTGGGTAGTCGGATTTTTATCGTATCTGATTGTTTCCATTCGTATAAGAGCATTCGAAAGACGGCGGGAAAACGATGCCAAAATTATTACTCAGACCATGAATACATTTGCCGGACTGATTGATGCCAAAGATCCTTATACCAAGGGTCATTCGGCCAGAGTATCCATCTATGCGCAGGAACTTGGACGCAGATTGGGCATGAATACGGATGAGATACGCAGTCTGGGATATATTGCATTGATGCATGATTGCGGAAAAATAGGTGTGCCGGATAATGTATTAACCAAGCCTGCAAAATTGGACACGGAAGAACGCAAGATAGTAGAAGAACATACTACAAGAGGCGGATATGTTCTTGAGAATTTTACAGCGATTGCAGGCATCAGAGACGGTGCGTTGTATCACCATGAACGATATGACGGAAACGGATATCCCAAGGGACTAAAAGGTGCTGATATTCCGTTGTGTGCCCGTATTATTTGTGTGGCGGATGCTTATGATGCAATGAATTCCGACAGATGCTACAGACCGCGAATGCCAAGAGAAAAGATTGTCAAAGAGTTAGATGATAATGCAGGAAAGCAGTTTGATCCGGATGTGGTGGTACACATGCTTGCCATGATCCGAGAAGGTTTTTGCGATAATCCGACCAAAGGAAAACAAGAGTAGAAAAAAACACCCACATGGTGATTACCGGTGGGTGTTTTTAGAAAGAAAGAGGTAATAATAAATGGTAAAGCACGTGATTTTATGGCAGTTGAAAGATGAACTTTCGGTAGAAGAAAAGAATGAAGTAAAAAAAGGAATAAAAGAAGGTTTGGAAAATCTTGCGGGCAAAATTCCCGGATTGATTGAAATTAAAGTACAGATTGATGGTCTTGCATCTTCTAATGTGGATGTAATGCTGGATTCTTCTTTTACGGACGAGGAAGCGTTAAAAGGTTATGCAGTACATCCCGACCATGTGGCTGTGGCAGATGGAAAGGTGCGTCCTTTTACCAAAACCAGAGCGTGTATGGATTATGAAGCATAAATGACTGAATGATAAACAAGTAGAAAAATGCTTCAGTGAAAACAAAATGAGACAGCGGAGGATAATATGAGCAAGGTTGATATTACGGATAACATTTTATATGTTGGTGTCAATGACAGAGATATTGATTTGTTTGAAGGACAGTATGTGGTGCCGGAAGGAGTTTCGTATAACTCCTATCTGATTATGGATGAGAAGATTGCTTTGATGGATACGGTAGATGCCCGCAAGAGTGAGGAATGGCTGGCAAATATCAAAGTGGTTCTCGGAACAAGACAACCAGATTATCTGGTGGTTTCGCATATGGAACCGGATCATGCCGGAAGTATTGCGGCAGCAGTGGAAGAATTTCCGGATATGAAGATTGTAGGAAATGCCAAGACATTCACCTTTATGGGACAATTTTTCGGATTTGAAGTGGATGCGAAAAAAGTGGTTGTGGCAGAAGGTGATGAACTTACATTAGGGAAACATTGCTTGAAATTCATTATGGCACCTATGGTACATTGGCCCGAAGTAATGATGAGTTATGAAACTTATGAAAAGATTTTGTTCTCAGCAGACGGTTTTGGTAAATTCGGTGCTTTGGATGCAGAAGAAGACTGGGCTTGTGAAGCAAGAAGATATTATTTTAATATCGTAGGAAAATATGGCGCACAGGTGCAGGCTGTATTGAAGAAACTGGCCGGCGTAGATGTGAGTGCCATCTGCCCTTTACACGGTCCTGTTTTAAAAGAAAATCTCAGTTACTATATCGGATTGTATAATACCTGGAGTTCCTACACTCCGGAAGATGAAGGTGTGTTGGTGGCATATGCATCCATTTATGGCAATACTGCCGGGGCTGCGAAGAAAATAGCAGAAATGCTTAAGGAAAAAGGAGTTTCCAAGGTAGCAATTACAGACCTTGCCAGAGATGATATGGCGGAAGCGATTGAAGATGCGTTCCGATACGACAGAATGATTCTTGCATGTTCTACTTACGATGGCGGAATTTTCCCTTGTATGGAAGATTTTCTGATGCATTTAAAAGCAAAGAATTATCAGAAGAGAACGGTAGCCTTAATCGAAAATGGTACGTGGGCGCCTATGGCCGGAAAGAAAATGCGAGAGATTCTGGAAGGCATGAAAGAGATAAAGATATTGGAAAATACCGTAACCATCCGTTCGTCGGTAAAAGAAGATACCATTGCTGCTTTGGCTGCTTTGGCGGACGAAATGGCGAACGCATAAGGATGTCAACCTAAGGAATAGGCATGAACCGAAAAATGAATGTAAAATAAGCATACGGAATAATATGCAGAAAGGACGGCTGACCATGGACAGAGTGATTTTTCATATTGATGTGAACAATGCATTTCTGTCATGGGAAGCCGTGCATCGTTTAGAGCAGGGAATTTCCGGACCGGACTTGCGAACCATCGCATGCGCGGTTGGCGGGGATATTGAGAAACGCCATGGCGTTATTCTGGCCAAATCCATGGAGGCGAAGAAATACAAAGTGCAGACGGGAGAACCGATTACGGATGCGTTAAAAAAGTGTCCCAATCTCCTGATTATTCCTCCTACACATAGTATTTACGGGAAATATTCCGAGGCTTTTATGAATATTCTTCATAAATATTCCGATAAAGTCGAGCAGGTCAGTGTGGACGAAGCCTTTATGGATATGACGGGTATGGAGAAATTGTTTGGTGCGCCCTTGGAAGCGGCTGCCCGTATTCAAAGCGAAATATATGACAGCCTTGGTTTTACCGTAAATGTAGGTATTTCATCCTGTAAAATTCTTGCCAAAATGGCAAGTGATTTCGAAAAACCCAATAAAATACATACCCTGTTTTTAAATGAAATCAAAACGAAAATGTGGCCTTTGCCCGTAGGTGATTTGTTCTCTGTAGGAAAGGCTTCGGCTAAGAAATTGAATTCCATGGGAATTATGACCATTGGAGAATTGGCACAGACGGAACCGGAGATTTTAAGAAGTCATTTAAAAAAACACGGCGAGTGTATTTGGCGTTTTGCAAACGGTCTGGACGAGTCTTTGGTAGAACCGGTGCCGGCAGAGAATAAAGGATATGGTAATTCCACAACCCTTCCTGCGGATGTGACGGAATCTGCAGAGGCAAAAAAGATTCTTTTATCTCTTGCAGAGAAAGTGGGTAGACGATTAAGGGAAGATGATGCTCGGATTGAAGTAGTAAGCGTAGGGATCCGTTTTTATGATTTGAGTAACATTTCTCATCAGATGGTGTTGTCTTCACCTACCAATATTACGGCAGAGATTCATAGTGCGGCTTGCCGGTTGTTCGATGAAATGTGGGATGGCACACCGATTCGTCTTCTCGCGGTACAAACCGGCCGGGTAAGCCACGGTGAGAGTAACCGCCAGTTGAGTCTTTTTGACAATACGGATTATGAAAAACTGGAGAAACTGGATAAAGCAATCGATGATATTCGAAAGAAGTACGGCAGTGACGCTGTGTGTCGCGCGTCTTTTGTAGAAAGAATATAAAAATGCAGACAAGTAACCGATTTTTCAAATTGAATAAAATGATTATACTTCTTGGGCTGATGATGCTGTGCATTTTTCGGCCTGTTAGTGTTTATGCGGAAGAACAGGGAGAGGCGGACTTCGATGTAGAGGCCGGAGTTGCCTCTCTTTTGAATGTAAATAATGAAGTGGATGAGAAGTGGGAGACCATCCGGATTACTCCTGAGGAAGCCGCTTACGGAGCCAATATTGAGGTGTTATCCGAAGAAGGGAAATTATGGAAAGAGATTGAAGAAAAGGTTGGTAACGTGGCAGTAGCGGTTGCCAGTAATTATGTATATGTCCGAAGCGATGCAACGATTGAGTCGGAAGTCATCGGTAAGGCTTACGGGGATACGGTGGTGACGATTCTGGGACAAAAAGAAGACGAAGAAGATGTTTGGTACGAAATTGAGTCCGGAGAAATCAAAGGATATATCCGCTCGGATTTATTGGTCACCGGCGAAGAACTGGCCCTGCTTATTATGTGTGGTGAAGCAGACAGGGATTATATTGAAGACCCATCCGGTTGGGAAGGCGTATTATCGAAAGAAGAAGAGGCGCGACTGGCAGCGGAGGAGCAGGCAAGGCGTGAAGCGGAACTGGCCCGTATGGAGGCAGAACGACTGGCGGCCCTGCAGAATAACAGTGCGACAGAGGAAGCCAATGCTGCGGCAGCAGGCGGAGATACTTCCTTGCTCAGACAACAGATTGTGGATTATGCCATGCAGTATCTTGGTAACTGCTATATATCCGGTGGTACGTCATTGGCAGGCGGCACGGACTGCTCCGGTTTTACCTGCTTTATTTACAAGGACTTCGGATACACCATAGACCGTACTCCTGCAGGACAGTACAACAGCGCGGGACGAAGCATATCTTACAGCGAAATTCAGCCGGGCGACATTATATGTTACGGTAACGGAAAATGTACCCATGTGGCAATTTATATCGGAAACGGACAGATTATTCACTCTGCCAATTCCCGCAAAGGTGTAGTAATTTATGAAGCGGATTATGATAACATTATGGCTGTAAAGAGCATTCTGGATTAGCAGATTTTAAAGAAAAAAAATATTTATGAAATAAAATGTGTTTTTTACGGTATGAATATATTTTGAAAAGAGGATAAAATGAACTTACCCCAGGATTTTACGAAGCGTATGCAGGACCTTTTGGGAGCGGAATATGATGATTTTATAAAATCATATGAAAGAGACTCTTTTGGAGGACTGCGCGCCAATACCCTAAAAATCAAATATGAGGATTTTAAAAGGCTGATGCCTTTTACATTGACACCGGTACCTTGGTGTAAAACCGGTTTTTATTACGAAAAGGATGAACGGCCGGGAAAACACGCATATCATGAAATGGGTCTGTATTATATGCAGGAGCCATCGGCTATGTCTGTGGCGGAACTGGCGGATGTACAGCCCGGTGAAAAGGTGTTGGATTTGTGCGCTGCTCCCGGAGGAAAAAGCACGCAATTGGCTGCGGCTATGCAGGGGAACGGTTTGTTGGTCAGCAACGAAATCCATCCTGCCAGATGCAAGATTTTGTCCCAGAATATAGAGCGTATGGGGATTCGTAATGCAGTGGTTACCAATGAGACTCCACAGGGACTGGCAATCCATTTTATGAATTTCTTTGATTGTATCGTGGTGGATGCGCCCTGCTCCGGAGAAGGAATGTTCCGCAAAGAGGACGAGGCGGTAAAACAATGGTCTTTGGACAATGTTAAAATGTGCGGCGAGCGGCAGGATGAAATTCTGGACGAGGCGGTAAAAATGCTTCGCTCCGGCGGAAGAATCGTATATTCTACCTGTACGTTTGCACCGACGGAAGATGAGGAGTGCGTACATCGTTTTTTGGAAAGGCATCCTGATTTTGAGGTGGTCAAGGGGATGGATTTTGACGGGTTTGCACCCGGGAAACCGGAATGGGGAGCAGACGACGAACGGGTAAAAGATACGCATCGTTTGTGGCCTCATAAAATCAAAGGTGAGGGACATTTCGCGGCACTTCTGGTACATACCGGTGAAGAATTACCTACGCTTGATTTTACAGGCAAAAAGAAAAAAGCAGTTAAGATACTTGATAAGGAAAAAGAACGGTTATACGCGGATTTTATCAAAGATACCTTGCAGGAAGAGCCGGCAGGTGAAAAAGTTTTGTTTGGGGATGCGTTGTATGTGATGCCAATGGAAATGAGCCTGAAAGGGTTAAAAGTGTTGCGTCCCGGCCTTCATTTGGGAACCTTTGAGAAAAAGCGTTTCGAACCCTCTCATTCGCTTGCGTTGGCACTAAAACCGGAAGATGTGAAGAATACCTTTGCTCTTTCTGCGACAGAGGAAGAGGCAGGGCGATATCTGCGCGGCGAGTCTTTTGTAACCGAACAGGGAAAAGGATGGACATTGGTCTGCATAGACGGTTATTCCGCAGGATGGGGTAAGGTCAGCAACGGTATGCTGAAGAATCATTATCCTAAGGGATTGCGAAAATAATAAGACAGATTTATCCGGTGGATATGAATGTCAAATAAGTGTTCTTTTATAAAAGATTTTATGTATGAAAGCGGTAATTCAATGATTTTTACTTGCCGAATGCCAAGAATAAAGGTATGATATAAGATAAGGTTTTTACGGGAGTGGGGATAGTGTGCCCATTTGCCGTTTTAAATTATTGTTTAGGAAAATATGTGAAAGACATATTCGGAGGCTACATATGAAAAAGAAAATATATATTGACGGAAGCGAGGGTACCACAGGTCTTCGTATTCACGAAAGATTTCAAGGCAGGGATGATGTGGAGATTCTCACCATTAACCCTGAACTGCGAAAGGATCCGGAAGAGAGAAAAAAGATGATTAATGCATCTGATATTACCTTTCTTTGTCTTCCTGACGCGGCAAGTATAGAGTCAGTAAGTCTTGTAGAAAATGAGAATGTAACCATTATTGATACTTCTACGGCACATCGTACCAACGAAGGTTGGGCTTACGGTTTTCCTGAGTTATCAGGGAAGCACCGTGATGCAATCAAGAACGGAAAACGAATTGCGGTTCCGGGTTGCTATGCTACCGGTTTTATTTCGCTGGTATATCCTTTGACCGCGGGAGAGTTGATTGCAAAGGATTGTCCTTTGGCTTCTTTCGGTATTTCCGGTTACAGCGGTGCAGGTAAAAAAGTAATTGCGGTTTATGAAGATGAAAATCGTGAAAAAATGTATGACGCGCCCAGGGAATATGCACTTTCTCAAAGTCATAAGCACTTGAAAGAAATGCAGGCAATTACGGGCCTTGACAGAAAACCTTTGTTTTCTCCGATTATTGCCGATTATTACAGCGGAATGGTTGTTTCGGTTCCTCTTTATGCAGACTTCCTGCAGAAAAAAATGAGCCTTGAAGAATTGTGGAAGTATTTTAATGAGTACTATAAAGATGAAAAGTTTATCCGTGTGATGCCTTTGGGCAGTGAAGAAGAGACTGCCAATATGCTTCCCGGCAATGAATGTTCCGGCTGGGACGGGCTTCGTATTTATGTGACCGGTAACGAAGAGCGTTTTGTGTTATCGGCTCAGTTTGATAATCTCGGAAAAGGCGCTTCCGGTGCGGCAATCCAGTGTATGAACATTATTATGGGTTGCGATGAAGCCAAGGGATTAAACCTCTAAAGATAAGGAGAGAAATTATGTTATATATTCTTTTAGCGTTGGCATTTTTATCTGCGTCTGCCATTGTGGCGGTGACCGGCTTTTTTACCGAATGGTATTGGATGGTTTTGATTTTTATCGGAATGTGGGCAGGATGTTTTCTTGGCTGGATTCTCATTTATCTGCTCTGGCTGTTCATTGGTTCAATTTTAGTAGATAAAAAGAAAGAAATCACCAAACCGAATAAGTTTTATAATTATTTCGTAACAGAGACGATGAAACTTTTGCTTTTCTTTTCACGAAGCAAGGTGCATATGGAAGGGGAAGAAAATATCCCCAGAGATGTAAAATATCTTTTGGTAGCGAACCATTTGTCTAATTTTGATCCGATTACCTGTATTTCCAAATTCGGTAAAAATGATTTGGTGTTTGTATCAAAACCTGAGAACTTCAACCTTCCCATTGCCGGTGGGTGGATGCATCATGCAGGTTATATGCCAATCGACAGAGAGAATCCCAAGAATGCCTTGGTTACCATTAACAAGGCAGCTGAATATTTAAAGAATCAGCAGGTTTCAGTTGGTATTTTCCCGGAAGGAACCAGAAATAAAACGTCGGAGCCCTTGCTGGAATTTAAGAACGGTGCATTCAAAATTGCAACCAAGGCAAAATGCCCCATTGTGGTAGCTGCATTAAAGAATACACGCAAGGTACAGCATAACTTCCCTTGGAAGAAGACGGATATTTACGTACACATTGAAGTGATTCCCGTAGAAGAGGTAGCAGTTTCCAATACGGCTCAGTTGTCGGCGCACGTATATGACATTTTAAAAGCAAATATTTAATACCGGTTGAGAAAAACAGTGTTTTCGGATAACGGATACCGGTTTTACTAACGTGAATCATTACAGATATACATAAGAGAAAAGAAAGGGTTGCAAAGGATGAAATATCTTTTATACAACGGATTGGCAAGTAGCGGAACCTGTAAGGCAAAGGCGGAAGAGTACCTTGCAAAAGAAGGCGAAGGAGCCGTATTGGTTGATTTGGTAGGGCTTGATATACGTGAGTGGATACAGAATGTAACCGCTGATGATGTGCTCATTCTTTGCGGTGGCGACGGAACTTTGAACCGCTTGGCAAATGATTTGGACGGTGCGGAAATCCCTTGTCCCCTGCTTCATTACAAGACAGGAACCGGCAATGACTTCCTGGTGGATTTGGAAGATGTGTTGGGTAAGACTGATATAGGACCTATCAACGAATACATTCAGAAACTTCCTACGGTTAAGGTAAAGGATATTGAGTGTAAATTTATCAACGGTATCGGTTACGGTATCGACGGCATGTGCTGTGAGTACGCTGATAAAATGCGCGCTGCAGGCAAGACGAAGGTAAATTATACAACCTTGGCAATTCGTTTGAGTTTGTTTAAGTATAAAGCACCGAATGCGACCATTACCATTGACGGGCAGGAGTTAAAGTACGGACGAGTATGGTTGGCGGCATCTATGAACGGCCAGTATTACGGCGGTGGTATGAAAGTTGCGCCGGGACAGAGACGTAATTCCGGTAAATTATGCCTGGCTGTGGTACATGATATTGGCAGAATTAAATTGTTGACTATTTTTCCGAAGATTTTTGACGGTAGTTATACGAAGTATACAAAGCACGTCACCCTTCATCACGGCAATCACATCAAGGTTGCATTTGATGCCCCTATGGCACTACAGATTGATGGTGATACCGTGCTTGATGTAACAGAATACGAAGTAATATTATAGAGATTATAATAAACTGCAATAGGTGTCAGTTCCGTTGCGGTGTACTATACAGAAAAAGAGAAGTATGATACAAAAGGAGGTCGTGGCAATGGATCGGTTGATCAAAAAATTAAGTTATACCAGAATTATTGCCATGAGTTTTTTGCTGGTAATTCTTGTGGGTAGTTTTATTTTACATCTTCCCATATCCAGTCGAAGCGGTGAATGGACGCCTTTTTTTAACTGCTTATTTACGGCCACAAGTGCCACCTGCGTTACCGGACTTACGGTATACGATACTTATACGCAATGGAGCCTGTTTGGGCAAATTACAATTTTATGTATGGTACAAATCGGTGGTTTGGGCTTGATGTCATTCATTACAATGTTTTCTATTTTTACCAAGCGTAAAATAACATTGCATGAGAGAAAACTTTTGATGCAGTCTTCCGGTAATATGCGTATGAGCGGTGTGATGAAACTGCTGAAAAGGATTATTATCGGAACCTTTGCTTTGGAGGGTATTGGTGCGATTGCGTTTATGTTTGTTTTCATACCGAAAGAAGGTGTGTTAAAAGGCATTTATCATTCTGTCTTTTATGCGGTTATCGGTTTTTGTAATGCAGGTTTTGATTTGACGGGAGAGTATCAGCCGTTTGCTTCTTTTACTTTGCCGGGATATCAGTTTAACCTTCCTTTGAATGTGATTATGATGTGCTTAATTTTTGTGGGTGGTATCGGATTCAGTGTATGGAACGATATTATGCGAAATAAGTGGCACTTTAAAAAATATTCTTTGCAGAGCAAGATTATTTTGTTATCCAGTTTTGTTTTGTTAATTGCAGGTGCTATGATCTATTTGATTACGGAATGGAATGCAGCATTGGAAGGAATGACGATAGGTCAGAAATTTCTTGCGGCCACCTTCCTTTCAGTAACATCCAGAACTGCAGGTTATGTAACGGTAGACATGAGTACCCTTTCGGAGGCGGGCGGCCTTTTTGCAGTTGTTTTAATGTGTATCGGTGGTGCACCGGCATCTATGGCGGGTGGTATCAAGATTACCACTATGACAATTTTGGTGTATGCAATTATTTGTGAATCCAGAGGAGAAAATGACGTTACGATTTTTAAGAGAAGACTGGAAGATGATCTCGTAAAGCAGGCGGCGGTAATTGCATTAATATATGTGACGGCAATTATTGCATCCACAATGCTGATATGTACACTTGAAGACTTTTCGTTAAGGGAAATTTTATTTGAAACAGCATCGGCGGCAAGTACTATGGGAGCGTCTATGGGAATTACGCCGTACTTAAGTGTTCCGTCCAAAATTATTATTATGATACTTATGTTTGGCGGACGTATTGGCGGACTTTCGCTGTTCTTATTCTTTGGTGAGAAAAAAAGACAAGGTAATATAGCCAGACCTATTGAGAAGGTCTTGATTGGTTAAGGAGGATACGCATGAAATCGATTCTTGTAGTTGGTATGGGTATTTTAGGTCGTCATCTTGCGCGTAAAATGCAGGCGATGGGAAATGACGTTATGATTGTGGATGAGAATGAAGAAGTGATTCAGGAACTTTCGCCTGAATTTTCGGATTGTTTTGTTGGTGATTGCACGAATGAAGGTGTAGTACGTTCGCTGGGAGTAAACAACTTCGACTGTTGCTTTGTAACAGTGGATGGCGACTTTTATGCCACATTGGAGATTACCTCCATTCTCAAGGAAATGGGTGCGAATTATGTGGTAAGTAAGGCATCCAGAAGCCGTCAGGCCAAATTCCTGAAGAATGTCGGTGCGGATGAAGTCTTTTATCCGGAGAAAGAAATCGCAGAGAAACTAGCGGTGCGTTATAATGCAAACAATATTTTTGATTATATGGAACTGACTTCGGAATATTCTATGTATGAGATTGCGATTTTGCCGGAATGGGTAGGAAAAACCATATTGGAATTAAACGTGCGTCAAAGATATGGTGTTAATATTATTGCCATCAAGAATGGTAATAATTTAAATCCTTCGCCGTATGGAAATTATGTATTTCAGGAAGACGATCATGTTATGGTAATAGGGCATGCGGCAGAAGCCTTTGATTTATCAACGAAAGCAACCAAAAAGGCAGATTAATGAATGTTTCCGGAACGGGCCGGTGCAGATAAACATAAGAAAAAGTAAGGAGTTACAGCATGAGTTTTTTTGAAACTTTAACAAACATTAATAATGCAATTAACAATTTCGTTTGGGTTGAAGTAGGACTTGTTCTTTTGGTGGGAACCGGTGTTTTAATGACAATCCTGACCGGATGTTTTCAGGTGACACATCTTGGCCATTGGTGGAAAAAAACCGTGGGTGGAGTATTTAAGAAAGAATCCCACAATAAGAACGATAAAAAGAGCGTATCTCAGTTCCAGGCGTTGTGTACTGCTTTGGCGGCTACTATCGGAACCGGTAATATTGCCGGTGTGGCAACCGCGATTGTACTTGGCGGCCCCGGTGCGGTATTTTGGATGTGGGTGGCAGCATTTCTTGGAATGATGACAAACTATTCCGAAAATGTTCTCGGTATTTATTACAGAAGAAGAAATGCCCAGGGCGAATGGTCCGGCGGTGCAATGTATTATTTAAAAGACGGTCTTGGTAAAGCAATCGGTTACGAAAAGATCGGTAAAGTGCTTGCTGTATTGTTCAGTTGTTTTGCTGTGCTTGCTTCTTTTGGTATCGGTAATATGGGACAGGTAAATAAAATCACCTTGAATATCCAGTCGGCTTTCTTTGCAAATGTAGAGCCTGTGGTTGTTTTTGGTAATGTGGAATTGGTTCCTTTGATTATCGGTATTTCGCTAATGATTCTGGGCGGTTTGATTATTCTTGGCGGTTTGCAGAGAATTGCGGCAGTTGCGGAAAAAGTTGTTCCTTTTATGGCAATTGCTTATGTAGTGGGCGCATTAATTGTATGTTGTGCGAACATTACGGAAATCGGACCTGCATTTATATCCATTTTTAAATTTGCGTTCGGTGTAAAAGCAGTGGGTGGTGCTGCAGTTGGTATTGCGATTAAAGAAGTAATTACCCAGGGTTGTAAAAGAGGTGTATTCTCAAACGAAGCCGGTCTTGGTTCTTCCGTTATGGTACACTCAAATTCAGACGTAGTTGAACCTGTTAAGCAGGGTATGTGGGGAATCTTCGAAGTATTTGCAGATACTTTCGTGGTATGTACCATGACAGCACTCGTTGTACTTACTTCAGGTTTCATTAATTTGGATACCGGTCTTGTAGTAGAAGGTACCAGCGATGCAACTTTAGTTGCCCAGGCTTTCGGTAACATATTCGGTCAGGCAGGACAGTGGTTTATTGCGATAGCGATGCTTTTATTTGCATTTACCACTGTGCTTGGATGGTCACACTACGGAAGCAAGGCTATTGAGTACTTATTTGGTGTAAAAGTTACTAAAGTGTATAAAGTAGTTTTCGTACTTATGATTGTATCCGGTGCGCTTATGACATCCTCACTTGCATGGGATATTTCCGATACATTTAACGGATTAATGATGATGCCCAACTTGGTGGGTGTTGTTGCCCTGTCGCCCATGGTAGTAAAGATTACACGAAACTACGTGAATCGTAAGTTGAAAGGAAAGGATGAAGAGCCTGTACTTTCTTACGATCCTGAAATTCAGGCAGAGGCTGCAAAAGCAGTAGCTGAGGGTAGAGAATAAAAAGATTTTAAACAGCCTGTGGCATACAGTCGCAGGCTGTTTTATAACATAAAATGTGTTGATTATAAAATCAAAAGAGGGCGGTTATGATGAATATGGATAACTGCATGTTGTGCCCAAGGAATTGTCGATGCGACCGGTCGACAGGCCAAAAAGGATATTGCGGCGAAAGCAGCAGTGTCCGTATTGCAAGGGCGGCACTGCATTTTTGGGAAGAACCGGTAATCAGTGGTGAAAAAGGTTCCGGTGCCGTATTTTTTACGGGGTGTAATTTGAAATGCATTTTCTGCCAGAATGCGTCCATTGCGGCAAGTGAAGTAGGCAAGGAAGTAAGCATAGAGGCGCTTGCAGAAATATTTCTCAAACTGCAAACGGAAGGTGCCAATAACATTAACCTTGTAACGGCGAGTCATTTTGTACCGCAAGTTGCCCGGAGTATTCGAATGGCAAGAAAACTGGGATTAACAATTCCGATTGTTTATAACACATCTTCCTACGAGAAACCGGAAACGTTGCAAATGTTGGATGGTTTGGTGGATATTTATTTGCCGGATTTGAAATATATGGATTCTAAACTTGCAAAGGCGTATTCCAAGGCGGAAGATTATCCGAAGATTGCCAAGGCGGCAATTGATGAGATGTATCGTCAGGCAGGAAAGCCTGTTTATGATGAAGAAACGGGTCTTATGCGAAAAGGTGTAATCGTAAGACATCTTGTGATGCCGGGGGCCGTGGGAAATGCAAAGGCTGTGATTGATTATTTGTATGAGACTTACGGCGATGCTATTTTTATCAGTTTGATGAACCAGTATACGCCGATGCGGGAGTTTACGGAGTATCCCGAATTGAACCGCAAGGTGACTAAACGCGAGTATGAGAAAGTGATTCAATATGCGCTGGATTTGGGAATTGAGAATGCTTTTATCCAGGAGGGCGAAACGGCGCAGGAGAGTTTTATTCCTGCTTTTGATTTGACGGGCGTGTAATGGAACAGATTGTCGGGACGCAGGTTTTATTTTTATAAAAGGTATTATTTTGAGGAGGGTTAAGATGTCTGAAAATGTGATGTATGCATTGATGTTTGGATGGATTCCGCTGTTGTTTATCGGAGTCGGAGTGGCTATCGTAATTCAAGGCGGCAAGCAACTATATCACAGTCAGTTTGCGTATGTAAAAGTGATGGCGCGTTGTGTTGATGTACAGGAAATACAGGAGGAGGGAAGAACCCTTTATCGCCCTGTGTACGAGTACATGTACAATGATCAAACGATTCGGGGAACAAAACTTGATTATGAAGATAGTAAATATGCCGACGTAAGTAATATGAGCACGATTTTGGATGTTGTCTATGTTGACAAGAAACATCCTGATATTGTTGTGGACGCACCGGGCAGTGCGGCACCGGCAATTGTTAAATTGGTAATGGGGCTTATATTTACTTTTACGGCGTTGCAGTTTGTCGGTCCGGTTTTGATGATGTTATTTTTGAATATATTATAGTGAAGGTTTATCTAAAAATGATATAAATGCATTCATAAAATGGCAAAAACCTATTTTATATTATGTTAAAAAGTAGTACAATGTAGGAAAGAAACGTGGTGAATTGTTGTCTGTGGATGAAAGGGCAACGAAATGTACCGGAAAGGAGATTGCGATGTCTGATTTGTTAACATCCGTATACTTGCAAATGGTAAACAGAATCAACTCTGTGACAGACACACCGTCTGTGCCAAAAGTCAAAGATATGGAAGATGTAGGGCAGAATACGGTCTCTTTTCAGGAAATTCTTTCGGAGCAGGTGGAGGAATTGAGGGACTTGCTTCAAACGGAGGAAACTTCGCCTTTGGCTGAACTGGAGAATACTTTGGACAGAAGTATTCTTGGTGATGATACATTGGATTTAAAAGGACTGTCGGAAGAGATGTTGTATTCGTCCGGCGGCAGTAGTGTGTTAGCGAACCTGATGGAAGGACATTTTATGTCCATGGTGACGGCGACTTCCGAGACTGCAGAGGATGAAAGCCATTTGACGCAGATGTTTGATGATCAGGGCCAAAATAGGGAACAGCAGATTGAACAACTGCTTACGAATTTACAGAATACCATCGGAGCGATGGACGAATAGAGATGTAGTATGAAAAAAATAATGAATTTTATCAAAAAAGAACCTGTTTTTTGTGCGGCATGCCTGCTGATGCTGGCATCCGCTTTTTTTGTAGTACCAAATAAGGAATATTTCGGTTATATCGATTATAAGGTTCTGGCACTTTTGTTCTGCCTGATGGCAGTGGTGGCAGGTTTGAAGGAGATGGGGATTTTTGACCGGATTGCAAGTGCATTGAGCCGCAAGGTAACAACGGTGCGAAGTCTTACGTTGTTGTTGAGTCTTGTCTGCTTCTTTGTGGCTATGTTGATTACCAATGACGTTGCGCTGATTACCTTTGTGCCCCTTACCGTCCTTATGTTAAAAGGACAAAAAGAAGGCGATGTAATCCGTGCTGTTGTCATTGAAACCATAGCGGCCAATCTGGGAAGTTGTCTGACTCCTATCGGGAATCCGCAGAACCTTTTTTTATACGGATTCGGCGGATATGAAGTAGGAGCATTTCTGTGGGATATGACGCCTGTGGTAGCAGTATCGCTGGTGGCAGTGGTGCTTCTTGCTCTTTTTACATCAGGAGCAAAATTGCAGGTGGGCGCACAAAGCACAGAAGCAATTGATGCGGCGCAAGGTGCGTTAATCGGACCGGAGGAAGTGAATGTTGCACCGAAACTTCCGGTAGGCAAACTTGTGATGTACATAGTGCTTTTTGCAGTATGTCTTCTGGAAGTATTTCACGTGTTGCATTTTTTGATTGTGCTTGCCGTGGTATTCCTTGCGTTGATTATTTTTGACCGTAAAATCCTTTTAAAAGTGGATTATATGCTTCTTGCAACATTTATTGCCTTCTTCGTTTTTATCGGCAATTTAGGCCAAATAGAAAGCGTGAGAGGGTTGCTTGAGGAACTGCTTGCGGGCAGAGAGATTCTGGTGGGCATTGCGGCGTCTCAGGTATTCAGTAACGTGCCGGCGGCTATGCTGCTTGCAGAGTTCTCTACGGATATTAAAGGGCTTCTATGGGGCGTTAATATCGGTGGTCTGGGTACGCTGATTGCGTCTATGGCAAGTTTGATTTCTTATAAAATTTACGCCAATCGGAAAGAAGCGCAGTGCGGAAAATATATGGGGTGGTTTTCGCTGTATAATTTCGGATTATTGGCATTGTTTGTGGTGCTGGTGGTGTTTTTTGACTGGCGGTAGGCGGATTTTGCGGACGCGGAATTTAGTGTGTAACGATATAATGAAAAATGTACGTAATTTATAACAACGAGGTATGATAGTATGAGATGCATTCATTGCGGTGCGGAAATGTTTGAATGGGCAAAGAACTGTCCATCTTGCGGAGCAAAAGATTATCATTCGAAAGTTGCCCTACGGGAATTGAAAAGAAAAAGGGGAAGGGCGTTTGCAATCATTATTTTAGCAGGTTTGATTTTGGGTGCAGTGATATTCGCTTTTTCTTACCTGATGGTGGAGAGAAGCATTCACATCAGTAAATATTCGTTAGAGGCAGGACAATATTTGGAAGCGGAAGATTACGAAAAGGCGTTGAACAGTTATTGTCGTATTTTAAGTGATTATCCTAAATCGAGTGTGGGAAGAAACGGTATTGTGGATGTCATTATACGGATGTGTGAAAACGGTGAAATTACAGATGCTGAAGAGGGATATTCGTATATTAAAAAATACGGCGTGTATTTAAATGATGAAGGTGTAGATAAAATATGGGAAGCGATAGACCAATATTG
Organism: Lachnospiraceae bacterium; assembly: GCA_017473115.1. Taxonomy (GTDB): domain Bacteria; phylum Bacillota; class Clostridia; order Lachnospirales; family Lachnospiraceae; genus UBA3766. Next base: position 154,079 of record JAFUNC010000012.1, on the reverse strand, counting down.
TAAGTAAGAGGTGATAAGGATTATGAGATGTATTCATTGCGGAGAGGAAATATCGTTCAGGGATAAAAACTGTCCTGCGTGCGGAGCGAGAACCGGGAATGAGGAAAAAGTGCAAAAAAGGAAAAAGAAGATAAAGTTGATTCTGCTACTTGCAATCGCAGCAGTGGTGGGGGTGGTTGCTTTTATCGGAATCTATCATGCAATAAAAGTTGCGACAATCGGGAAATACACAGCATTAGCGGAACTGGCATTGGAAGAGGAAGATTATGAAGAGGCTGTGGATTGTTATTTGAAAATTCTAAGACCCTATCGTGATGTGGAGGAAGCACAGAAGGCACTTGCGGAAGTGCTTGTTATAGCATATGAGAAAGACGATATGTTTAAATACGATCGTAAGTATAAAGATTTTACCGATGCATACGATCGATATGAAAAGTATGTGGGCGAATATGATTATGTGTTGTACACTGAATTGGAAGAACTGGATGCAAGAATAAAAGAAGAGATTGAAAAAGAGAAAGAGAACGAGAGCGAAGAAGAATGAATACAATCATAACATTAAAAAAGGGAGAAGGCAGACTTCTAAAATCCGGTGGCCTTTGGATATTTGACAATGAAATCGCAGAGGTTAAAGGTGCGTTTGAAAACGGTGACTTAGTGTCTGTGCAGGATTTCGACGGCTATCCTATGGGTATCGGTTTTATCAATGTGAATTCCAAGATTCGTGTGCGCATGTTAACACGTAATGCGCAGGCTGTCATTGATGAGGAGTTCTTTTATCAAAGGGCTAAAAATGCCTGGGAGTACCGAAAGAAAACCGTGGATACGTCCAGTTGCAGACTGATTTTCGGTGAGGCGGATTTTCTGCCCGGTTTTGTGATGGACAAGTTTGAAGATGTGCTTGTGGTGCAGTCGTTGGCACTTGGCATCGACCGTTGGAAACTTGCCATCGTGGAGGGAATGAAGCGTGCGCTGGCTGAGGATGGTATTGTTGTCCGCGGTGTATATGAGCGAAGCGATGCCAGAGAGCGCGTGAAAGAAGGACTTCCTCAGATAAAAGGTTTTATCGGGGAAGAATTCGATACCACGGTGCAGATTGTGGAAAACGGCGTAAAATATTGGGTCGATATCAAAGACGGTCAGAAGACAGGGTTCTTCCTGGACCAGAAGTATAATCGTCTGGCAATTCAGAAGTTGTGTAAGGACGCGAGCGTTCTGGACTGCTGTACCCATACCGGCTCCTTTGCATTGAATGCGGGACTTGGCGGTGCCAAAGAAGTATTGGGCATTGATGTGTCGGATCTGGCAGTGGAACAGGCGACGGAGAATGCGAAGTTAAACGGTCTTGAGAATGTGGTTCGTTTTGAAGTGGATAATGTATTTGACTTGCTTCCCAGACTGGAGGCGGAAGGACGGAAGTTCGATGTGGTAATTCTGGACCCGCCTGCTTTTACCAAGTCGAGAGCATCAGTTAAAAATGCAATAAAAGGATATCGCGAGATTAATTTGCGTGCTATGAAACTGGTTAAGGATGGTGGATTCCTGGCAACATGCTCCTGCTCGCATTTTATGACCTACGAGTTGTTTACCGCCACGATTCATCAGGCGGCCAGTATGGTGCATAAGCGCTTACGCCAGGTGGAATTTAAGACCCAGTCACCGGATCATCCGATTCTGTGGGCTGCGGAAGAGTCGTATTATTTGAAGTTTTATGTATTTCAGGTGTGTGAGGAGTTTTAGGGTGTGAAAAGTGCCGAAATTTGATGTGCGGAAGGACTGCGACATAGGCGCGGTCCTTTTTATAATTCTAAATTAGTCAATCATAATTTACTCAATCATACTTGACTAAACTGCAAATGAGTAATATGATATAGATATCAAATGGAGGTGTTTCGATGTTTATAGGCAGAGACAAAGAGTTAAACACATTAGATAAACTATATAAATCAGATAAGTTCGAGTTTGTAGTAATATACGGACGCCGTCGTGTGGGAAAGACTGCGCTTATTAATCATTTTATTGATGATAAGAAGTCTATTTACTTTATGGGCGTTGAGAGTAACGAGAAGCAGAATCTGGAAAATCTTAGTAAAAGTATTATCGAATTTAGTAGTGGTATTCAAAATGAAACATCTTTTGTATCTTTTCAGGCTGCTTTGGAATATGTATTTCGGTTGGCGGAAAAGGAGCGGATCATTCTTACCATTGATGAGTATCCCTATGTGGCGCGTTCATCGAAAAGTCTGGCGTCTACATTGCAGTTGCTGATTGATAAATATAAAGATACATCCAAATTGATGCTTATATTATGTGGCTCTTCCATGTCCTACATGGAGGATCATGTACTTGCGTATAAATCTCCTCTTTACGGAAGAAGAACGGCACAAATGAAGATTTTACCGTTTGATTTCGAGGAGAGTTGTCGCTATTTTAATAACCTGCCGGATGAAGATAAAGCATTGATATATGGTATTGTAGGCGGTACTCCGCAATATCTTTTGCAAATGAGTGACTGGTTGAGTGTGGAAGAAAATATTAAAAACACATACTTGAATCCTATGTCGTTTCTTTATGAGGAGCCTGTTAATCTTTTGAAGCAAGAGGTTCGTGAACCGGGAATTTATAATGCTATTATTACCGCAATTGCAACCGGGCATACGCGCATGTCTGAGATCTCTTCCAAGGTGGGTGAGGATACCAATGTATGTGCTAATTATATTAAGAATTTGATAAATCTTGGCATTGTAAAAAAAGAGATACCGTACGGAGAAAAAGAATCCAGAAAGTCTATTTATTCTATTGAAGATAATATGTTTTATTTTTGGTATCGCTTTGTGTTGGATAACAGTTCTGTGATTGCCCGAGGTGCTGCTGACATAGTGTACAAGCGTATTGAGCCTCAATTATCAGACTATATGGGAAGTGTGTTTGAAGAGATTTGTATTCAGTATCTGTGGAAACAACTTCTTGAAGGAAATACGCCGATTGAATTTAGAGCACTTGGCCGCTGGTGGGGAAATGATCCGATACAGAAATGCCAAGCGGAAATAGATATTATGGGTGAACAGGATAGTGAATCAGCATTGTTCGCGGAATGTAAGTGGAGAAATGAAAAAGTAGATTTAGACATTCTTGAAACTTTAATTGGTCGCAGTGAATTATTCCGCTATACAAAAGTGCATTATTACTTGTTTTCTAAAACCGGTTTTACAAAAGGTTGTGTGGAAAAGGCTGAGAATATGGGTAATGTAACATTGGTTAGTTATGCGGATATTCTGGGAGCGATGAAGTAGAGAGAAAGATATGATAAATTTAATAAAAATACTAAGTGGGAGTAATTAGAATATTATGGTTCAAGAATATCTTTTTATTGAGAAGGATTATAAAACAAAAATAAAGGAAAATATTCCAGAAAATGTCAAGATTAAAATATTTGATATTGAGAATTCGAGTTGTTGGATTGCTGTATTTTCTTTAGACGGAGAAAATGAGAAAACTGCTCATACATTATCAAAAGCAAATGATTATGTTATAAGAAACTATAATCCAACTATATTGAGTAATGGTTGTTCGGCATATTATAATAAATCGTTATTTCCGCATTATAATACATTTGAACGGAATTTAAGAAAATTGCTTTATTTGAAGAGTGCATTATGTGAAAATAAAAAAGACGCAGAGTTAATTAAAGATTTAGAAAGCAAAGATTTTGGTGAAATTTTTACGCTGTTATTTACTGATTCAAATTATGTTCAAAATGTCAAAAAAACTGTCAATGATAAAACATGGCAATTTACCAAGGATGAAATTATATCTGCGTTAACACAGTTAAATGAAAAGACCTTGTGGGATAATTTAATAGGTGAAAATGCAGTACCGCTGTTACGATCAAATTTTATAAAAGTAAAAGTGTATCGCAATGATATTATGCATGCACATAATATAAGTTCATCAACCTATTCGACTGCAATGAAACTTATTAGAGAGATAAATGAGCAACTAAATTATGAAATAGAAAAAATTATTGATAAAAATATTGAAACGTGCAGTGAAAGTGATTTTAATACGACACTGGGAAATGCTATGAAAGATATGGAAGAAACGACGCAAACAATAAGTTGGCAAGAGATTTTAGAAGGTTGGCATAAATTGTTTTCTTCAGAAAAAGCGAGTTTATTTTTTTCAACATTAGGAAAAATGAGCAGTGTTATTAATGATGACAATTTGGCGTTGGTAAAAGAAAATATAAATTTGCTAGATTTGTTTTCGATTCTGCAAAGCATTGGGGATATTGAAAAGATTCAACTTAATATTCCGCCAGCGATTAAAGAAATTCAAAACTTAATTTCATCTACCGACGAATACAAAATAAAATTACCGGAAGCTGTGTTTGAATTGCAGGAATCACTTAAAGAATTTAATCCGAATATGAACATAATTGGACTAACAAGCAAAATCAATAATTTGAAAGAAGAAAATGCTGAGTAAAAAGCAATTGTATACAATATTATGTTTATAGCGAGTAATACATAATTTTTTTGGGGGTGCTACAGTGACTATTGATGAACAGAGAGAAGCGGCTAGGCAATTTATAATAAAGTGGAGTGGAAAAGGAAAAGAGGATGAAGATGATCGTTCTTTTTGGCTAGATATATTTCAGAGAATATTAGGGGTGTCAGAAGCTACCGATAAAATTGATTTTCAGAAAAAGGTGTTGGTTAGTGGAAATACTAAAAGTATAGATGCGTATATTTCTGACACGAAAATCATTATTGAACAAAAAAGTTTGGGAAAGGCATTAGACAAGAAATACCATAATTCTGGGGATATTGAGCTTACTCCCTATGAGCAAGCAAAACGCTATAATGATAATTTGCCTTATGATGAAAAAGTTAGATACATTGTCACTTCGAATTTTGCTGAAATCTGGGTATATGATATGAATGTAAGAGACCCAGAAGCAAAGATAGAAAAAATAAAAATAGAAGATTTGCAAACAGACTTCTATAGATTAAACTTTTTGGTAAAAAAAGATACTGTAAAAACATCTAAAGAATTGGAATTGTCTATACAAGCTGGTGATATTGTTGGGATTTTATACGACCAACTCTATAACAGTTATGCAGAACGAAGTGATGAAGTTTTAAAAAGTCTTAATGTTCTGTGTGTAAGATTAGTGTTTTGTATGTATGCAGAAGATGCTGGTTTATTTGGGAAAAAGAGCATTTTCCATGATTATTTAAAGGATATAGAACCAAGGCATATGCGAGGAGCACTCAAAAATTTGTTTAGGATACTTGATACCCCTGAAAATGAGAGGGATAAGGATGAGGATGAAGATCTTCTTGAATTCCCTTATGTGAATGGTGGGCTTTTTTCTGATGAAAATATTAAGATTCCACAATTTACAGAAGAGTTAAAAGATATTCTGTTGGAAAAAGCATCCGATGGATTTGATTGGAGTGAAATAAGCCCTACAATATTTGGTGCAATCTTTGAAAGTACGCTGAATCCAGAAACAAGGCGAACGGGTGGGATGCATTATACATCTATTGAAAATATACATAAGGTAATAGATCCGTTGTTTTTAGATGATTTAAAAACCGAGTTTGGAGAGTGTAAAGCAAAGACTACTGTTGGTGGAGCGAGAACAAAAGCGTTACAAAAATTGCAAGAAAAATTAGCGTCTTTAACATTTTTAGATCCAGCATCTGGTTCCGGTAATTTTTTGACGGAGTCATATATATCGCTTCGAAAATTAGAGAATGAGATTTTGAAAGAGTTAAAGCAAGATGTGGCGTCAGGACAATTAATCTTTGGATTTATTAATATGGATGATATGTTTGATATTAAGGTTTCGATTCAACAGTTTTATGGAATTGAAATTAATGATTTTGCTGTGACGGTTTCAAAAACAGCTCTTTGGATAGCTGAAGCGCAAATGATGAAGGAAACTTTATCGTTTGTAGATATTAATGCTAGATTTTTGCCGCTTAAATCGTATGTGAATATAAGAGAAGATAATTCGCTAACAACAGATTGGAACCAAGTTCTTCATAAATCAAATTGTAAATATGTAATGGGAAATCCACCTTTTGTAGGTGCTAGAATGATGGAACAGGGTAGTCCGCAAAAGAATGAAATAGAATCCCTTTTTGGAAAGATAAAAGATGTTCAAGACTTGGACTATGTAACTGGTTGGTATAAAAAAGCAGCTGAGTATATTCAAGGAACAACTATTGAAGTGGGATTCGTTTCTACTAACTCTATTTGTCAAGGGGCACAAGTACCTATTTTGTGGAATGTGATGTTGAATGATTATAATGTAAAAATCAATTTTGCGCACCAAACTTTTGAGTGGAGTAATGAGGCGAATTCAAACGCCCATGTATATGTTATAATTGTTGGTTTTTCTATCCGTGATAGAGAACGAAAAAGATTATTTACATATAGAAAAGTTGATTCTACTGCAGAAGAAAGGATAGTTAATTACATTAATCCTTATTTATTGCCAATTAGGACAGGATATGTTTCTGCAGAAAAAAATGCCTTATGCGATGTACCTAAGATGAATTTTGGCAATCAGCCAAGAGATGGTGGACATTTCATATTGAATAAAGAAGAGAGAGAGGAACTGCTAAAAAAAGAACCGGAATTAGAAAAATGGATAAGAAAATATGTTGGTGCAGATGAATTTATTAAAGGAAAAGAACGATGGTGCCTATGGTTAAAAAATGCTAGGCCAAATGATATTGCGAAAAGCCACATTTTATACCATAAGGTTGAAGCTGTAAAAGAATTTAGATTAAATTCAAAGGCGAAAACGACTAAGGGATATGCCAAAGTGCCGCATATGTTTGCGCAGATAACACAGCCAGAAAATGTTAGTTATTTGATTATCCCAAGTGTGTCATCAGAGCGAAGAAGATATGTTCCGATTGGATTTGTTCAGTCAGATGTGATTGCATCAAATGCTGTACAAATAGTTCCTAATGCTAGTTTATTTCATTTTGGTGTTTTGACATCTAATGTACATATGGCATGGATGAGAACTGTATGTGGACGATTGGAAATGAGATATAGATATTCAAAAGAATTAGTATATAATACCTTTCCATGGCCAGATGCATCGAAAGAGCAAATTGTAGTGATTGAACAAACTGCGCAAGATATTATTAATGTTAGAAAGAAGTATGAAGATACACCTTTTGAAGTGTTATATGATCCTAATCTTATGCCAAGCGATTTAAGTAAAGCCCATGATAGAAATAATGTTGCGGTTATGAAAGCATACGGATTTAACATAAAAGATATGTCTGAAGCGGATTGTGTTGTAGCTCTTATGGAAAGGTATCAAAGATTGATTAGTAGTTAAATATAGAAAATATATAATTGCCACCACCCTCAAAACCATATAAATACCGGGTTTGAGGGTGGTTTTTCTGTCTAGGTGGTGCGATCAGACAAAAGAGTGAAGAGATGGTGGCACCATCACTATTTTATAGAGAGGTTTTGGGGATGTCTCTTAACAAAATGCGTTTATGTACACAAATGTGTATCTTGTAAATGATATTCTACGCGTTAGGAAGTGTGTGAATTGAGTGTAACACACGCGTGCTTGATTGGCTTATATAACACCCATTCAGGAATATACATCATTGTCAAACCCTTGTCGCGATAGCGACGCATGGCAGGCTAGATAATGGTGTATATTTCTGAAATAATCCTATCGAAAATCAAAAATGAGTTTTGCATTTTATCACTGTGTTTAATTAGGAGATGTTTTTCGAGTCTACTAAGAGGCAATTGAACAAATAAAAAACTAACAGTATAATTAATAGGAGGAGCAACATATCGAAAAGTATTTAGGGCAGAGAAGGTATATAAGACAGAATGGATGAGCATAAAGAATTACAAATTTCAGAATCTATTTCTAAGGATATAGATAATGGCGAAAAACTTCACAATCGTGCCATGAATGATTTATTGGCAAATGAAACTATGATAAATACTCTTGCTGAAAACAGTAGTATGGTTTGTGCGCTGGGAGAAATTGCAATGAAGTCCGCAATTCCAAATTACCAATTTGAAAGTCCGGCACTTAGAGCATTTGATGAATGGAGTAACAGTGTAGTGGAAAATGTAGCTACAGGACTAATGGCACTAGTTACAAATCCAATGATGCAAGGGCTTCATACTATTGCTTCTACTCTTGGCGAGTGGTTACAAACGATTGATTTTTCACCGTTAACAAGTATTTTAGAAAACATTTGTGATAGTGGTTTTGCTTGCGATTATAAGGAAGTTAATGAGATATTTTTAAAGGCTATGTTTGATGCCAGATGGTTTCCTTATGCTGGGTGGATCGCTGATTTTAGAATTGCTGATGCAATGTTCGAAATTCTTGATACGAGCAAGGTTAGTAAAAATCGTATTAAAAGAATCGATAGGTTGATTTTTTCTTATTATACCAAAGAAGAAATAAATAATTTAAAGCGCGGATGGAGGCAAATGAATCTTCCGTCTTACATGACAAGGATATTGGTTCAGTCAATTCAAGCATATCATCGTAGAGAATATGCGCTAACTGTAAGTGCGCTGTCGACTTTGTGGGAGGGCATTATACAAGAAAAGGTGCATGACTATAGTTTTCGTACTAGTGGTAAGACTTGTAAAAATCTAACGCAGTTAATAAACGCAAACGAGTTTGATAAAATATTCGCATCTTTTTGCGAGGAGTTTATATTTTACAATTGTACCAATCCGGAGGATTTTATGCCAGATGTTCCGGGTAGGCATGGTATTGCTCACTGTTGGTACAATACATATCCAAATAGAAAGATGGCTTTAAATGCTATTTTGTTTACAGATTTTCTGCTAGGATTAAAACCATTAGAGAAAGCAGAGATGTAATTAAAATGGAGAATAAATGAAATTTTAAAATGTACTGATTGATGAAAATAATTATTGTTATATGTTATGAGGTGACCATATGAGAGAGCAATTGTTGTTGCTAATAAGGATATCCAAACCTGAATACAATAAAACTTTATATGATGAATACAAGTTGTTTATGAATTCGCAGATGGCATTCAAAAAGGCCGGACTTACAGAAGGACAATATGATAAATATGAAGGTGTAATAACTAATATACCATCTCAAATATTTTATTCTGCAGATAATAAGAAAACTTGGCATTTATTAGGTAATACTTCATATATGCGTAAAAACAATGATGCATATATTTATTGTATGTATGGTTTGAAGTATGATGAAAAGTATTATGACGCAGATAATAATAAGTACTACTATGTTATACCTTGGGAATATATAGAACCTTTATGGCAAGGCGATGATACAGAATTAATGGCTATAAAGAATACAAGAGTTTTTATTGATAAATTTCAGAAAGCAGCCGTGGAAGCAGAACTTTCGTATGCTTACGGAAAGATTCACTATGATTTAAATGATAAGTTGTCAGATATAGAATATTGTGATTTGGCAATGAAGGATAGTTTTGAATCGATATTTCACAAAGTTAAGGAAGGGTACGAAATTCAGAATGAAGTGAGATTTGCGGTGATTTGTCCTGATGGGCCAAAAAATATTGAATTACAGATGGAAAATGACCAGTCATTACTTTTTACGCTAATACCCTTGAAATATGGTAGACACATATTGGTAGAGTTATCTGATTTAGAGTTTGATGAAGAACTTAAATTGCCGGTTCGTTTTTCGGCGGAAATTAAATATTATGAGTTTGAAAAAATAAATAATATATAAAGATTACTATGATTATAAAAATTGGTTTTATATATTGTATCCCACCCCAACCCGTCAATTTTTGACGGGTTTTTCTTTTGTACCCGCCACTTTACGAAGTTCAAATGCCGCCTTATATTCCTCCCAATATACTTAACAAGTATTTTAGAAGAGAGGAGGGAAAAGATGGAGAGAAAGTTGCTGACGCTGAAAGAGTTGTGCAACTATCTGGGGATTGGAGAGACCAAAGCGATAGAACTTGTGCGGAGAGAGAACGTTTTTCGTGTGTAGAAAGGCAACAGACGGTAGGCTGACAAAAATAAATTAGATAAATGGCTGGATAAAATGACATTATAAATTGAAACCGGGGATTTTGATGTGCTATACTATAACAGTACATAAATACTCTCCGGTTTTAATACGGAAAAGGAGATCTCTTAAATGGATACCGACCAGAAATTAATGCAAATAATTGAAGAAACCAGCGAACGCTATAAAGAAACGCTCAACCGTCTTGCAAAGGGAGAAGACCGTGATTCGGACGCCGAAAGTACGATGGAAGAGAGTATGTCAGAAGGAGAAGAGTAAGATGTTTCAATGTATGAACTGTAATGAAATGGTTGGCGATAATGTAAAAAACTGTCCTTTTTGCGGACATTATTTTACGCCGGATGAAATGAAAGAACTTCGTCAAAACAAAGAAATGGAAGAATATGAAAAGAAGCATGCGAAAGGTGCCGGTTTGAAAGATAAGAGGTTTTGGAAAATGCTTTTTATTATACTGGCTGTGGTATGTGCCGTTCTGGCGGTAGTTGCCAAAACTGTTTTTGACCGGTATACACTGATGATGGTATTTTTTGGCGCGATGATGGTCTTTTGCGTGGCTGTCTGGGTTACAATCATAAAAGAAAAGTTATAGGGGGATGCGAAATGAAAATATTAGTAGTTGTAGATATGCAGAATGATTTTATTGATATGGCATTGGGAACCAAGGAAGCCATTGCTATCGTACCGAACGTGGTAAAAAAGATTACGGACAATTTCTGGGATAAAATCTATGTTACCTACGATACCCACGGTGAGAATTATATGGAAACTTCCGAAGGTAAGAATCTTCCCGTGCCCCATTGTATCAAAGGCAGCAAGGGCTGGGAATTAAATTCTGAGGTGGAAGCGGCTTTGCAGGCAGTTGACTGTCCTGTGGTAAAAGTAGAGAAACCTACCTTCGGTTCCGTGCGCTTGGCAGAACTTGTAGGAGAAGATCTTGCAAAGGAAGAGTGCAGCGTGGAACTGGTAGGACTTTGCACCGATATTTGTGTGGTATCCAATGCCCTTCTTTTGAAAGCAAATTATCCGGAGATGCCCATTGCGTTGGATGCTTCCTGCGTTGCGGCTGTGACACCGGAGAGCAACGAAGCGGCTCTGACCACTATGAAAATGTGTCAGATTCAGGTTTTATAATATAGGGATTGCCGGGTGAAAAAAAGGCGAACAGAATAACAAAAACAGACGGTTTTAACCGTTGGAACGGAGTAGATATGCAGGCAAATTGTGATGAATGTGCACATCTTTACTATGATGAGGATTATGAAGAGTATTTGTGCGCGGCAGATATGGATGAGGACGATTACGCCCGTTTGATGAATAATCCCCGCAGCACCTGTCCTTTTTATCAGAATGGTGACGAGTACAGGGTTGTGCGTAAGCAGATGTAGTTATGCAATGTATAAGACGGACATCAGAAGTGAAATCTGACGTGATTAAAGTTCAATAGTATTACATGAAATGATTCAAAATGTTGTAATAGTACAAGAAGAAAGGAGTACCCATGGAAGAGAAAATTACCATATTAAAAGAGTGGATTGAAAACAGCAACAACATCGTATTTTTTGGCGGTGCCGGAGTATCTACGGAAAGCGGTATTCCTGATTTCCGCAGCGTTGACGGATTGTACAATCAGAAGTATGATTATCCGCCGGAGACGATTCTGAGTCATACTTTTTTCTGGCGCAAAACCGAGGAGTTTTATCGCTTTTATCGTGATAAAATGATTATCGACAATGTAAAACCCAACGCGGCTCATTTGAAACTGGCCGAATGGGAAGAACAGGGCAAGTTAAAAGCGGTGATTACCCAGAATATTGACGGATTGCATCAACTGGCCGGCAGTAAAGAGGTGATGGAACTGCACGGAAGCGTGCACCGTAATTATTGCGACAAGTGTCATGCGTTTTATGGCATTGATGCCATTACCGGTTGCGAGGGCGTGCCCAGGTGCCCGGCTTGCGGCGGTGTGATTAAGCCGGATGTGGTTCTGTATGAAGAGGGTCTGGATGATACAACCATTTCCAAATCCATTCAGTATATTGCAAACGCGGATATTTTAATCATTGGCGGAACTTCCTTGGCAGTGTGGCCGGCAGCAGGTTTGATTGACTATTATAGGGGAGATAAACTTGTCTTGATTAATAAGTCGCAAACGCAGCGTGAGACCCGCGCAAACCTTGTGATTGAAGGTAAAATCGGCGAAGTGATGAGCCGACTGTAATTTATGCCACAAGGCAAAATACGGGCATGATTCGTGTGACCGCGCAGTTTACAATGTCCGGTGAATGGGAGAAAGCAGAATGGAAATCCATGTAGACAATATCGTAAAATTAAAAAAACAGCATCCCTGCGGAAGTTATGAATGGAAGGTATTGCGGGAAGGCGCAGACTTCCGATTGCAGTGTGAGGGTTGCGGACATCAGGTGATGATGGCGAGACGTGTTCTTGAGAAGAGCATAAAAGAAGTCCGATAAAAAGTCCGGAGGTCGGATGAATGATTGAATTAAAATACGGAAACCTGCGGAAAATTATGGCATAAAAGTTAAAAAGTGCTTGAAAACCCTTGAAAAGTGTGCTATTATGATTTTCCGTGATGTAATAAAATTCCTTGCTCCCTGCATAAAAAGCAAGGGGCCAGAGACCAAAAGGAGGTAACAAGCATGAACAAGTATGAATTAGCTGTTGTTGTCAATGCTAAAATCGAAGAAGATGAAAGAGTAGCTGTTGTAGACAAGTGCAAGGCTCTCATCGAAAGATTCGGTGGTACCATTACTAACGTAGACGACTGGGGTAAGAAGTTATTAGCTTACGAAATCCAGAAGATGCGTGAAGGATACTACTATTTCATCGCTTTCGAAGCTGAATCTACTGCGCCCATCGAAATCGAAAACCGTGTTCGTATCATGGACAATGTAATCAGATATTTGTGCGTTAGACAGGACGAAGCATAGAAAGAAGGTTAATAAATGAATAAAGTTATTCTTATGGGTCGTTTGACCAGAGATCCCGATGTAAGATATTCACAGGGTGAGAATTCAATGGCAATTGCCAGATACTCACTTGCAGTTGATAGAAGATTTAACCGCGGAAACGACGATAACAATACTGATTTTATCAATATTGTTGCATTCGGTAAGGCCGGTGAATTTGCTGAGAAATACTTACACAAGGGAACGAAGGTTTTAGTAACCGGACGTATTCAGACCGGTAGCTATGTCAACAAAGATGGTCAGAAGGTTTATACAACAGATGTTGTAGCGGAAGAACAGGAGTTCGCTGAGAGCAAGAATGCTTCTTCAAGCGACGGGGGTTCAGGTAATTACAGCAGAAATAGCGCACCTGCAGCAGCAGATGGCGATTTTATGAGCATTCCGGAAGGAATCGTTGAGGAATTACCTTTTAGTTAAGTGTTTATGGATTTCAGATAGGAGGCAATATTATGGCATTCGTTAAAGCAGATAAATCCGATTCTCCCATGAAGAGAAAAGGCGGAATGCGCAGAAGAAAGAAAGTTTGCGTTTTCTGTGGCAAGGATAATGTTATTAGTTACAAGGATACTGCTAAGTTAAAGAGATACGTATCCGAAAGAGGTAAGATTCTTCCCAGAAGAATCACCGGAAACTGTGCAAAGCATCAGAGAGCATTGACAGTTGCTATCAAGAGAGCACGTCACGTTGCACTTATGCCTTATTCAGTAGATTAATATGATTTAAAACCGATTGTTGAAATAGCAATCGGTTTTTTATTTAAGTAAAAAGGAATCATTGCTTTTATTGACCCCAATATTACGATAAGATATAATACAATATATAAAATGCAAATGATAGGTAAGGCTATATGAAGAGACAAAGGAGCGTTTGGTTTGCAAGTGTGCTAACCATTATTTTAATTATAGTGTTGGTATTTATAATATATGTATATCTTCAGGTAAGACCGGATTTAAAGCGTTTGGCAGGAGAAACGTATGATACTGTTTTTATGTCGATGTATCCGATTGATAATTATTATGAAGAAGATTATAAAACATATAGAGGAATGACGACTGTAAAATGTGAATATGAAATTCCGAATACTAAGATGATGCAATTGTATATGCGTCAGATTAATAATTCTTCCAATGCAGTAACAACAATTTATCTGGGAGTTGATCCGCAGAAAACAAATAATGCAGATATTGCCCAAATGATACAGGAAAATCCCACGATTATGTATGAAATTGTGCTTTTTCATCCGCAAATTCAGTATTGGACAAGTATGAATGAGACTGAGTGTGGCAAAGTAATAGACAAGTATCAGAAATTTTATGAGTCAGTATATACTTTGCCTAATGCAAGGGTGTATTTTTTTGGTAATGAAGAGTGGCTGGTATGTAATCCTGCTAATTATGAAGCAGAAAATCTTACCAACATATCGGTATCGCTTCGGTTGATGTGTGTAAGTGATTATAAACATAAATACCTTTTACAACCGGAAAAAGTGCAAGACTGTATGGACGACATGAGGCAGTTAATCAGTACATATAGGGATGAACCGATTGTCTATGCGGATGGTAGTGGTTATGACATTGTGTTTCTGGGGGACAGTATTTTCGGAAATTATACCGACAGTATGTCTATTCCCGGAGTCGTTAACGGCTTGACCAATGCAAATACATATAATTGCAGTATAGGAGGACAGTGTGCGACAACTGTCTGGGGTAGATTTTTGTCGGCTAATGTTGTGGCAGATGCGTTAATTACCGGGGATTTGTCTGCGTTACCTAAGGAACATCATATATATGAAGATTGTTATAATTTTGTGAACCGAGACGGGAATCGAAAAGTAATGTTTATCATTAATTTAGGGCTTAATGATTATTTTGAAGGATGCGCCCTATGCGGCGATGATGAAAAAAGTTTTGAAGGAGCAATGCGAAGCATAATTCAGAAAATAAGAGAGGCATATCCGGATGCGGAAATCGTAATCTGTACTCCCAATTTTACAATACAGTGCGATTACGGTCGTCAGATAATGGGAGAAAACGGCGGAGTATTAAAAGATTACGCAGATATAATCAATAAAGTAGCTGAAGAAATGGACATCGACGTTATAGATAATTATAATGAATTGCCAATTTCAGAAGAGAATTGGAATGAATTATTAAGTGATGGATGTCATTTCAATGAAGAAGGCAGGTTTTTGTTTGGTAGCAAAATAGCGCAAAAAATACAATAGAAATTGATGAAAAATAAAGGCTGTCGTTTTTTGATATGTACCCTCTTTACCGGACATTCCGGTAAGGAGGGTTATTTTTATAAAGATATTGTTTAATGGAGAAATTAAGTACATTACCGGGTGAATTATCGAACTTTGTCAGATTGACGCTAAATATAGTGAAAAAATACGAAGACAATCAAAATAATGTTATGGAAGTTCTCACGGGAAAATGGTATAATCATAGCGTATGGATTCGTTCATACGATGAAGGTATTAATAGCAGGACGAAAGATAATAAGAGGGTTGCTATGTCAAAGAATGTAAAACTTAAGGGAAGATTTCGCACATATAAAATAACATTGTATGTTCTGGGTGTGATTCTTGCTGCTATGACCATCGGATTTTATTTCCTGGATTACAGAGCGGGAATCATTTTGAATATATTTGTAATCTTATATTTTGGCGGTTTGCTTTTTGCAAATATACGAAGCAGACAGTTTCTCATGAACGAATTGATTAGTTTTGCTACGGAGTACGGACAGGTACAGCGTCAGATTCTCCGCGAACTTCAGTTGCCTCATGCCCTTTTGGACCAAACCGGAAAGGTACTTTGGACCAATGCTGAATTTGAAAAATTGGTGGAGGAAGAACGTGGATATAACAAATCTGTTACCAATCTTTTTCCGTCCATCACAATGGACAAACTTCCGATTGAGGAAGAGGAAGTTCAGTATGAGATTGCATACGGTGAGAGAGATTTTCTTGCGAAAATGAAACGAATCAGCATTGATGATATGATTCAGAATAATGAGATGATAGAAACGGATGAGAATGAAAGTTTTATCATTGGCTTATATTTGTTTGATGAAACTGCATTGAAGATTGCTTTGCAGGAAATCGATGATCAGAGTCTTGCTGTAGGTATGATTTATTTGGACAATTACGAAGAAGCATTGGAAGGTGTTGAAGAAGTGCGCCGCTCCCTTTTGCTTGCGTTGATTGACCGTAAGATAAATAAGTATATTGCGTCTGTGGATGGTATTGTTCGTAAACTTGAGAAGGACAAGTATTTATTGATTCTTCGTAAAAAAGCCGTGGCACAGTTAAAAGAAGCAAAGTTTGAGATTCTGGAAGATGTTAAAACCGTAAATATCGGTAATGAAATAGCGGTTACCTTAAGTATCGGTATCGGTCTTGGCGGATTGAGTTACAGTCAGAATACCGAATTTGCCCGTGCGGCTATTGACTTGGCATTGGGACGCGGTGGTGACCAGGCTGTTGTAAAAATTCCCGGTAATATTCAGTATTTTGGCGGAAAGAGCCAACAGGTGGAGAAGAGTACCCGCGTAAAAGCCCGTGTAAAAGCTCAAGCGTTAAAGGAAATTATCGAAGCCAAAGACCAGTTGTTTGTTATGGGACACAGACTTCCCGATGCAGACAGTTTTGGTGCGGCAGTGGGTATTTATACTATTGCAAAATCCATGCAACGTAAGGCGCATATTGTTATGAATGACGTTAATACGTCTTTGCGTCCTATGGTAGAACTTTTTACGCAGAGTGCTGATTATGATGAAGATATGATTCTTACCAGCCAGGAAGCATTGGAAAAGGTCGGCAATAATGCAGTTTTGGTTGTGGTAGATATTAATAAGCCTTCCATTACCGAGTGTCCGGAACTTCTAAAGAATTGTAAAGCAATCGTAGTGTTGGATCATCACAGACAGGGCGAGGAAACCATTGATAATGCAACGCTTTCCTATGTGGAGCCCTATGCATCCTCTGCTTGTGAAATGGTAGCGGAAATTCTTCAGTACGTGGATACCGGTGCTAAAATCAAGTCGATTGAGGCGGATTGCCTGTATTCCGGCATTATGATTGATACCAATAATTTTATGACGAAGACAGGTGTACGAACCTTTGAAGCAGCGGCATTTTTACGTCGTAGCGGTGCGGATGTGACCCGTGTGCGTAAATTATTCCGCGAAGAGGCGTCTGAATATATGGCAAAGGCGAAAACCATCCGCGACACCATGATTTATCGTAATGACTACGCGATTTCCGTGTGTGACGGTTCCGGTTGTGAAAGTCCTACGATTGTGGCGGCGCAAGCGGCCAATGAATTGTTGAACATCAACGGCGTAAAGGCAAGTTTTGTATTTACGGAATATCAAGGTAAGGTATATTTAAGTGCCCGTTCCATTGATGAGTTGAACGTTCAGATTGTAATGGAAAGACTTGGTGGCGGTGGTCATATGAACATTGCAGGTGCACAGTTTACCGAAGTGGGTGTAGACGAGGCGGTTAAACGTCTGCAGGAAACTTTGGATGAAATGATTGAAAACAAAGATATTTAGTTTTAACCAGAACTCTATATATTTTATAAAAGAAAAAGTTTACAATAGAACTGCTTAGGAAAATGTCTTAAGCAGGAACGGAGAGAAGAAAGATGAAAGTAATTTTATTGCAGGATGTAAAAGCCCTTGGAAAAAAGGGAGATATGGTAGAGGTAAGCGACGGCTATGCCAGAAATTTTATCTTAAAGAAAAAGTTGGGTGTAGAAGCCAATGAAGCGAATAAGAATGATTTAAAATTGCAGAAGGCAAATCAGGAAAAGATTGCCAAGGAGCAATATGATGCTGCGGTTGCTTTGGGCAAGGAACTGGAAGAAATTACAGTCGTTGTTACGGTAAAAGCAGGTGAAGGCGGCAAGGTGTTCGGTGCTGTAACTGCAAAGGAAATTGCGCAAGCGCTTCAGATGCAGTTTGGTAAGGAAGTGGATAAAAAGAAAATCCAGTTGGCAGATTCTATTAAGAGTATCGGCAGTTTTGAAGTTCCCGTTAAACTTCATACTAAGGTAACTGCCAAATTAAGTGTTAAGGTAGATGCTGCAAAATAAAGGGGAACTACAATGGATGAAATGGTAGTAAAAAGAGTATTACCACATTCTACGGAGGCAGAGCAAGCAGTACTCGGTGCCATGTTGATGGATGCAGAAGCCATTACTTCGGCAGCGGAAATGATTACCGGTGATGATTTTTATAATAAAAAATATGGCTTGCTTTTTGATACGATTGTTGAATTGCAGGGAAGCACCGGCGGCTCTGTAGATTTGGTAGTATTACAGAATAAATTAAAAGAAAAAGGTGCTCCGCCTGAAGTCAGCAGTTTGGATTATGTCCGTGATATTATGGATATGGTTTATACTTCGGCTAAGGTGGAAGATTATGCGCAGATTGTACAGCAGAAAGCGGTTTTGCGCAAGTTGATTCGCACTACGGAACAGATTTCGGATACCTGCTATACGGGAAAAGACGATGTAGAAACGATTTTGGAAGAAACGGAAAAGAAGATTTTTGAAATCGTTCAGAAACGTAATACCGGAGACTTTGTGCCGATTAAACAGGTTGTTATGAATGCCTTGGAAATGATTGAAAAGGCAGCAAAGAATAAAGGTGCCATCACAGGTGTACCGACCGGATTTACGGATTTGGATTATTCTACGGCCGGCTTTCAGCCTTCTGACCTGATTTTGATTGCTGCACGTCCTTCTATGGGTAAAACGGCGTTTGCGTTGAATATAGCCCTTCATGCGGCTCTAAAATGCCAGAAGTCGGTAGCGGTATTCAGTTTGGAAATGTCCAAGGAACAGTTGGTAAACCGTTTGTTTGCTATGGAATCCAAAGTAAACTCGCAGAACTTACGAACCGGTAAAATGTCCGATAAAGAATGGGCACAATTGGTAGAAGGTGCTTTGGAAGTTGCCAATGCCAAGTTGATTATTGACGATACCGGTAGTATCAGTATTTCGGAACTTCGTTCCAAGTGCCGTAAATTTAAGTTAGAGCATGGTCTTGATATGATTATGATCGACTATTTGCAGTTGATGACCGGTAGCGGTAAAACAGATTCCAGACAGCAGGAAGTTTCGGATATCTCACGTTCTTTAAAGGCGCTTGCCAGAGAGTTAAATGTCCCTGTCATTGCTTTATCACAGTTGAGCCGTAAGGTGGAAGAGAGACCGGACCACAGACCTATGATGTCTGATTTGCGTGAATCAGGTGCCATTGAACAGGATGCTGACGTGGTAATGTTCATATATCGAGACGATTATTATAATAAAGATACGGACAAGCCTAATGTGGCAGAAATTATTATTGCAAAACAGCGTAACGGCCCCATTGGTACGATTGAACTGGCATGGTTGCCGGATTATACACAATTCAAGAATCTTGCGAAATAAGCGCATGAATGTACGAAAGAAAAGAACAAATCATTTGGTGGTTTGTTCTTTTTTCATTGCATGAGGAGAGATGTAGGTGTGAACATAAGATAAACGAATTTTGAAAGAATCATCATTTATTTTATGAATAGGAAAGGAGTCAAACAACAATGGTACAAACTATGTTTTATATTTCGGAGGCGGCTAAAGAGGTAAAAGTTGAAAATCATGTTTTGCGTTATTGGGAGGAGGAATTAAATCTTCCGGTAAAAAGAAATGAGCAGGGACATCGCTATTATACCAAGGAGGATATTGAACGTTTTATTTATATTAAAGAATTAAAAGAGGAAGGATTGCAGTTGAAAGCGATTCGTAATCTTTTGGAAAAACAGGGTGTGGTAAAAGGAGCAGAGGCAGCAGATAAGAAAACACTGTTTGAAAGAAATACGGGTAAAAGTAGTGCAGAGAAAGTAGTAACCATAGAATCAAGGGAAGCAAGGGATGAAATATCGCCCCAATTAATGCTTTTAAATTCCAATCGGTTAAAACCCCAAAGAAGTGCAAATATTGCGGATGAAGAGGACAAGCAGGAGAAAGCGTACCGCTTACAGATGCTTTTAAGGGCAATGATTGCAGAAGCAGTGAGTGAAAACAATCGTGAATTAGGAAATGATATAAAAGAAATTGTGCAAAAGGAGATGGACTATCAGTTCCGCATGCAGGAGGAGAGGGAGGAAGAGCGTGAAAAAATGCGAGTCGAAAGAGAGAATACGCACTATACACGCATTGATGAACTGCTTCGTGAAAAATTACCGAATAAAAGAAAAAAGCATTCACTTTGGTGAATGCTTCCTTCTGTATGTTTTTATTCAATTAACCTTCTGTGATAGCTTCTGCAGGACAAGCATCTGCACATCCGCCGCAATCGATGCAAGCATCAGCATCAATTACATACTTGTCAGCGCCTTCGCTGATAGCTTCTACGGGGCACTGTGCTGCGCATGCGCCACAAGATACACAAGAATCACCAATTACATATGCCATGTTCAAACCCTCCTTGAATAATACGAATATGCTTTTCTAAGCCTATAACTATTTTAATACAAAAAATTATGAATATCAAGTGGTTAAAAACAACCTAACAGTGATATGTTTACAAATTTTTGTATAATATTAAATATTCTGTTTTGTTTCACTAATTGCTCTTAACACAATCTGCTTTTTTTCAAGAACCAGGGACTTATCCGCTGCGGGAACATCCTTCAGTGGATAGGGAATACCTAATTTCTCATATTTGGGAATGCCCATAGTATGATAAGGAAGGATATCCAATGCATGAAGTGTGGTTAATTCGCCTAAAAATGCACCTAAGCGGTACAGGTCTTCGTTCGAATCCGTAACGGTGGGAACTAAGACATGGCGCACCCACATATCTTCTCCTTTTTCTGATAAATATCGTGCAAAAGCAAGAATGTTTTTGTTGGAATGACCGGTAAGTTTATGATGTTTTTCATCATCAATATGCTTTAGGTCAAGCATTATCAAATCGGTGACTTTTAAAAGTGCATCCAATTTTTTGAGCCATTCCGGATTGTTCGGGTTGTGACAGATGCCTGATGTATCCAGACAGGTGTGAACACCATTTTCGTGAAACTTCGTAAAAAGTTCAATTAAAAAATCAATCTGCATCAAGGGTTCGCCACCGGTAGCGGTTACTCCACCGTTGCCATAAAAGGCGCGGTTGCGTTCAAAACGTTCCCACAATTCTTCGACACTATGCTCTTCGCCAACGTTTGGTTTCCAAGTGTCAGGATTATGACAATATGCACAACGCATAGGGCAACCTTGAAAGAATATTACAAATCGAACCCCCGGGCCGTCAACGGCACCGAAGGTTTCGATTGAGTGAATATATCCTTTATTCATTTAGTTCTTACAGTGACTCGTGGAATGTTCTGGAGATAACATCCATCTGCTGTTCACGAGTAAGTTTAATAAAGTTTACTGCGTAACCGGATACACGGATTGTCAACTGAGGATATTTCTCAGGATGCTCCATAGCGTCCATTAAAGTTTCGCGGTTGAATACGTTAACGTTTAAGTGGTGTCCGCCTTTCTGTACGTAACCGTCCAAGAGAGAAACTAAGTTATCTACCTGGAATGAGTCGGAACCATCAACGCAAATGCTGTCTCCGCAGCCGCAATCGCCACAGATTTCTGCATCAATGTTATCTGCGAAAAGTTCGTTGTTCTTACCAAGTGCATTCGGAATAATACTGAAGGTATTTGAAATACCATCCTGTGCATCAAGGAAAGGTAATTTAGCAACAGAAGCAAGTGAAGCAACAGCACCGCTTGTATCTCTTCCGTGCATAGGGTTAGCACCGGGAGCAAAAGGAACGCCTGCCTTACGTCCGTCAGGTGTAGCACCGGTATTCTTACCATATACTACGTTAGAAGTAATGGTTAATACGGAAGTTGTAGGGAAACCATCACGATATGTGTGGTGGCTACGTACATAGTTCATAAATGTAGTAACGATTTCCTGTGCAATAGAGTCTACGCGGTCATCATCATTACCGTATTTAGGGAAGTCACCTTCTACGTTGTAATCTACGATAATACCGTTTTCGTCGCGGATTGCTGTAACCTTAGCATACTTAATAGCTGAAAGTGAGTCAGCAACTACAGAAAGACCGGCAATACCTGTTGCGAAATAACGTCTTACATCTCTGTCATGAAGTGCCATCTGTGCACGTTCGTAGCAGTACTTGTCATGCATATAGTGAATACAGTTCAATGTATCTACATAAACGCCTGCTAACCAAGACATCATCTCTTTGTAAAGTTCCATTACCTTATCATATTCTAAAACGTCGCCTTCGTAAGCCTTAAAGGTCTTAGGAGCAACCTGTTTCTTAGTGTTTTCATCAATACCACCGTTTAATGAGTAAAGGAGACACTTTGCAAGGTTTGCTCTTGCGCCGAAGAACTGCATTTCCTTACCAACACGCATTGAAGATACACAACATGCGATAGCGTAGTCATCGCCATGTGTTTTACGCATCATATCGTCGTTTTCATACTGGATAGCAGAAGTAATGATAGAAATCTTAGCACAGTACTTCTTGAAGCCTTCCGGTAACAATTCAGACCAGAGAACTGTTAAGTTGGGCTCGGGAGCGGGTCCTAAGTTTTCTAAAGTATGGAGGTAACGGAATGACATCTTAGTTGCCATATGTCTTCCGTCAAGACCTGCACCACCTAATGATTCGGTAGCCCATACGGGGTCACCTGAGAACAAACTGTTGTATTCAGGTGTTCTTGCGAATTTAACAAGACGTAACTTCATGATGAAGTGGTCAACGAATTCCTGAATCTGTTCTTCTGTAAATGTTCCGTTTGCTAAGTCTCTCTGAGCATAAATATCAAGGAATGTAGAGGTACGTCCGATACTCATGGCAGCACCGTTCTGTTCCTTGATTGCAGAAAGATAACCAAAGTATACACCCTGAATTGCTTCCTGTACGTTTGTTGCAGGATTTGAAATGTCACATCCGTAAGATGCAGCCATTTTCTTCATATCTTCCAAAGCACGAATCTGCTCTGAAATTTCTTCACGAAGACGAATTACGTCATCAGTCATAGGGCGAACCAAGGAAGCCTTCTGAGCCTGCTTGTCTTCAATCAAACGGTCAATACCGTAAAGAGCGATTCTTCTGTAGTCACCGATGATACGTCCACGTCCGTAAGCATCAGGAAGACCTGTAATGATGTGGTTAGAACGGCATGCACGCATTTCAGGTGTGTAAGCATCAAATACACCTGCGTTATGTGTCTTTCTGTATGTTGTGTAGAAGTCCTGTACTTCGGGATCTAATGTATAACCGTTATCAGCACAAGCTTTTTCAGCCATACGAACACCACCGAATACGTGTAAACCACGTTTGAAGGGCTTGTCAGTCTGGAAACCTACGATGGTTTCTTTGTCCTTATTTAAATAGCCGGGGCCATGGGAAATGATTGTAGAAACAACCTTAGTGTCCATATCAAGAACACCACCTGCTTCTCTTTCCTGCTTAGAGAGTTCTAATACCTGATCCCATAAGTCCTTTGTATTCTGTGTTGCATCAGCAAGGAATGACTCATCTCCGTCATAGGGTTCATAGTTGGCCTGAATGAAGTCCCTGACATTGATTTCGTTTTGCCATAACTCGCCTTTAAAACCTGTCCATTCTTCTCTCAATGTTTTATCCTCCTAATATATATTTTAAAAAAATTGTTTATTAAAGACTATCAATAATTGTACTCCTCTAAATCATTATAGTCAAGTCAAAAGCCATGAGAAAATTGATAAAAAGAGCAGGAATATTAAGGATTTTTTGATAACTTTATCTTGCACATTCGTACAATCTGTTTTAGAATGAAAAATGTAAAAAAGTTAAGGAAAGAGAGGAATATAAAATGGCTGAATTTAATAAAGATATGACAATCGGTGAGATGTTAAGAGCAAACCCCGGAGTTGCGCCCGTACTTATGAGTGCAGGTATGCATTGTATCGGATGCCCTTCTGCACAGGGAGAAACCCTTGAAGAAGCAGCTATGGTTCACGGTATGGATGTGGATGCATTGCTTGAAGCATTAAACCAGTTATAAAATAGTTTTAGATAAAAGAATTATTATAAAAAACGCTTAAACCTCATCATGCGGTCTAAGCGTTTTTATTTTTAATATGAATAAAGTATATTATTTAAAAAATTAAATTGCGGCCAAGGATTCTACGGCATTTTCCGGAATTAATACTTCGCAATGTTCGTCTGCATAAAATTTGAAATAGCCGTTGTCATAAACAGTGCCGGCATATTCTGAAAGAATGCTGCAGATTCTGGCAAAATCATCTTGAGATGATTCGATGTTATATAAATAAAGAATGAAAGTATTCTTTCTGGTATTTTTATAAAAAATGCTGTTTCCGTCAAATGCGGAACCGAGAGCACGGCAGGCACGAAGCACTTCGTTCATAGACGCAAACTCATAGAAAATGCTATGTGTTTCCGCAGAAACATTGTTTTCACTTTCTTCGGCACATTCTGCCAGAGCAGGGGCTTCCTTATCATTATGCTGCTGCATTTTCTTGAATAATTCCGCAATGTCCTCATTCTTTTCGGTTAAACTTTGGAAAACATCGCCTAAGATACCGGCCAATGGATTCTCACCATCGTGCACGGAAGGGGCAAACCTTGAAAAACGGGTATCCAGTTCATCAGGGTCTTCTACTTTGGTGATAATGATGACTGCACATTCCGTAAAAGGAATGACTTCAATCATCAACGGTGTATCTTCGGCTTCAAAGTCGCATTCGTAGGCAGCCTTTTGCATCATATCCTGAAAAAGACGTTTCACCTTTTCGTTTCCGTAGGACATTTCGCTTAACTTCAAGTCACGTTTTTCTAATTCTTTTTTGGTAAGTGTACATCGTATTTGATGATCATTTACTCTTTCTATCTTCATTCAATACTCCAATCTATATAAACGGATTATATTACATATTATATTTCGACATAAAAACGCAAAGTTTTTACAGTATCTTAATCTTTTCGCGAATTTTAGTCAATACTTATGGACTTTTGTTCACTAAATTTTAAAGAGAAAATTCTGCCAATGAAACTTCTTTTTATGATAATTTATTCCGGTCCCTATGCTATAATTGTTGCAGTTATAAAAGTGCGAAATTTGTCGACGTCTTTTTCTTGTAAAAGGCTTGCGTTGGTTTTATACTGAAAGCGAAAGGTGCCCCGACGGAAAAATGTACCGGTTAGGAGGCAGTGGTTTTCATCTATATTCATATACTTATTTCCTTATAACGATCTTCTTTCGGAGGATTCTTTCCGAAATGTCTTATAGGCTGGTGTGCGTTCGCACGCTTGTAATTCCAAATAATTTTCAAAGCATAATAATTCAGAATTTGGATTTTTTATTTTGGTACTTCCCGAGCATCTTTCGTTTTAGTAGTATCGTCACATTTAAGATATTTTATGATGGAAATTTCGTTTTGATACAAATACGTCACGGTTCCTTTTGGGATAAAAGCGAAATGAAGTCGGATTGTCTTCTGTCTGAAATCATATCCTTTTTGCAAAAGTTTAAACATAGTAAGTCCCTCAAACGAACGTGTACTTATGCAAAAAAGGAAAAAAGAATAAAAATTTAATGACGATGCTGAATTATTCTGCTATAATAAGGTCGGTCAAAAACCAAAACGGAGGAAACGCCATGGAACCGAAACGCGAGGATAAGCGAAAGAAAAAGAGAAAAAAACAGAGACAGGCCATGTTAGCCAAAGCAATCCCTGTTGTGATTGCGATTGTCCTTATTATAGCCCTGGTGGGTATTTTTTATGGGGAAACATTGATTGAAAGTGTGTATTACACTTCGGAACGGGAGGATTTGTACCAGTATTTCGAATTGGTGGAATCCGATGATGTTGCCATTATGTTACAGGATGCCCATATTGACGAAAAAGCAAAACTGGTGGACGGAAACTGTTATTTTGATATGGCAACAGTGGAGAAGTATTTTACGGATCGTTTCTATATAAACAGAGATGAGGGAATTATTCTTTATACTACGGAGAAAGATATATATAAAACTTTTATCGGGGAAGAATATTCTTATTATACCATATCCGGTGCAGAGAATCCTTTGTCAGCTCCGGCAGCGATATTAGTTGATGAGGAAATTTATCTTTCGGCGGAATTTGTTAAGTTGTTTGCAAACTTTTCGTATGAATTTTTTGAAGAACCCAATCGTATGTTGCTTTACACCGAATGGGGAACAAGACAGAGTGCAAACATTGTAAAAGATACCAAACTTCGTTATCAGGGCGGAGTAAAGAGTCCTATTTTGAAAGATATGTCGGAAGGCGATAAGGTATATGTGCTGGAAGAAATGGAAAAATGGACGAAGGTTATTAGTGAAGACGGATTAATCGGTTATATTGAGAACAAAAGACTGGAAACCGGAGAAACGGTTACCCAGACACCTGTAACGGATGCTGTGGTTCTGAATTATCAGAGTATTAGTCACGAAGGTAAGATTAATATGGCCTTCCATCAGGTGTTCTCTGCAGCGGCAAACAGTACATATGATTCTTATATGGCGGATACTAAGGCTGTCAATGTGATTGCGCCTACCTGGTTCCGTGTGAAAGATGAAGAAGGTACGCTTGAGTGCATTGCAAGTTCTGATTATATAACCAAGGCTCATAATCAGGGCATTGAAGTATGGGCCGTAGTAACCGATGTGGATTATGAAGTGCCAATCGGCGCAATTCTTTCATCATCAGAGAAGAGGGAAGCAATGGTTTCGGCCTTGATTTCGTATGCATTGCAATACGGAGTGGATGGCATCAATGTGGACTTTGAAACCGTGGGGGCGGATTATGGTGATGACTTCGTGCAGTTCTTAAGAGAGTTGTCTATTCAGACCCATGCCAATAATTTGGTATTGTCGGTAGACAATTATGCACCTACGGCGTCTACAATGTATTACAATCGTGCCGAACAGGGACTTGTGGCAGATTACGTTGTGATTATGGGTTATGATGAGCACTGGGCAAGTTCCCAGACAGCGGGTTCCGTGGCTTCCATTAATTTCGTGGAAACCGGTATCCAGAGAACGATGGAAGAAGTTCCGGCAGAGAAGATTATCAATGCGATTCCTTTTTATACAAGACTTTGGAAAACATACGGCGGCGCGGTAAGTTGTGAAACCATCGGAATGGATGTTGCACAGAACTGGATTGACAGTAACGGCGTTGAACTTTATTGGGATAACGAGACTTGCCAGTATTACGGAGAAATCCAGAAAGATGGCACTTTATATCAGATTTGGATGGAAGAGAATGAATCCATTCAGGTAAAATTAAATGTAATGGATGCCAATAATATAGCGGGTGTTGCCGAATGGAAATTGGATTTTGAAAATCCTTCTGTTTGGGATGTTATTGAGGCATATGTAAATTCATAAAAATGTATAAAATCCGTCACGGAAGTGGCGGATTTTTTTAGAGCGAAATCGGTAACGCAATAGCAATGTTCACCGTATGTCGGAACTGTTTATGTCGAATTGCGCGATGAGTTTTTCTTGTCGAATTTTGGAGAAAATAGTAAAATCATTTTGGGTGGCAGAATTCTGCTGTCACAATCTACTACAGAAAGCAACTGTATTCACAGTCGAATCGACCAAATTTTCCACAAAGGAATGAAATAATTACCATAGGACCGTTTTTGAATGATATCAGTTAAATTCGTCATTTTGCACATAGGCAGACGGTAGAACCATTGATACAATATAAGAGGTTTACGCGTCTGTAAAAACCTATCTGTTCCGCATCTATGGTCATAAAAGGACGGTCTATTGAATACGCGGGGAAAGCGTACTGAACTGAGCAGAAATAATAATCATTGTTAAACAGAATAGAGGTAGTGTGTTATGAATAAGAAATTTGCGGAGTTGACTGTCTGTGATGCTTTTTTGTTGTCCAAAATAATGCAAAATGAAAGGGTGGCGAAGAGGTTTCTGGAGAAAATTACAAATGTGAAAGTATATAAAATCGATGCGGACAAGAATAATACTGTGGAATACAGGGAGGGCACTAACGGAATAAAGCTTACCGTACATATTGCGAATGTTTTAAAGAGTATCTGGAAGGTGGAACTATATATTCTCAAGGAGGATATTTTTGGCCAAGGAAAGAGCATTTATCATTTTACGGAGCAATGTCGCGGTATCCCCACATTGGAATTACAAAAGGGTACGCATCGAATATTTATCTGTGCGACACAGGAAACGTTAGAGAAAACAGGTGATGCGGAGTTGCAGGCACTTGTGGTTTATATTCTTAATTGTGAAGAGAAAAGAAGTAATTTGACAAAGATGCTGGATGATGAAGTGCGTCGGGTAAAACACAATTCCATATATGTCAAAGAGTATCAACGTATGCAACAGAACGATATGGAGGCAAGCCAGAGAGAATTTGCAAGAAGACACCAGGGAAAAACAGCATACACCAAAAGGTAGCCCACAGTGAGGGTCCAAATAAATACATCAACAAATTAAAAGACAAAAGAGAAGGAGGGGGATTATGGCAATTCTGAAGACAACGAATCTTGACAGAAAGGGGGGAAGAACCTACAATATCCCTAATAAGGGGGTGTAGGGAATGGAGCCTATGAATATGACAGAAACTGCAAGGTTAATTCTTGACCTTAGAGCAAAAGGGTGGAGTGATACAGAAATTATCAATCACATTCTGTACATTGTAACCGGTGATCAAAGTTATAAAACAGAAGAAAAGAAATAACCAGGAGGGTGCATCAGCACCCTTTTTTTAAAATATAATCATTCTGCGAATATGACAACCGCTGTCACAAATACATTTTATAAAAAGCAAGGGTGCAGTATGCCTGAGAGGACTTTTTATGATGAGTTATTTGTGGGGCGGTATGATTGTCATAGGAATTATTTATGCTGCTTTTGCAGGGAATTTAGAGGCGGTTACGGATGCGGCGATTCAATCGGCACAAGATGCCGTAACCCTGTGCATTACCATGATGGGTGTGATGTCCATGTGGGTAGGATTGATGGAAATTGCTAAGGAAGCAGGGATTGTAGAGCGTTTGTCCAAATGGATTGGCCCGGCGTTGCGTTTTCTGTTCCCAAACGTACCAAAGGGAAGTAAGGCGGAGGAATATCTTTCGCTGAATGTAATTGCTAATGTACTGGGACTGGGCTGGGCGGCCACGCCTGCAGGCTTAAATGCAATGAAGGAATTGGACGGATTGCGGAAGCAACGCGGCCTGACACCCGGAATTGCGACCAATGATATGTGTAACTTTTTGATTTTAAATATATCTTCATTGCAGTTAATTCCCGTGAATTTGATTGCATATCGCAGTAGTTACGGCTCGGAGAATCCGGCGGGAATCATTGCGCCGGCTATTTTGGCAACGTTGTTTTCTACGGTAGTGGCAATTGTGTTTATCTGCATTGTGAACCGCTTTTGCAAAGAGCAAAGGGGGATGTAGAATGAATACTCTCGTTATGATTTCCAATATGATTCTTCCTGTTGTTATTTTGCTGATTGTGGTCATCGGATTAGGGCGCAAACTGGATGTGTATGCTCTTTTTATCAAAGGCGCGGAAGACGGTTTTCAAACCGTAATTAAAATTATGCCGACGTTAATCGGTTTGATGGTGGCGGTAGGCGTGCTTCGCGCATCCGGTTTTTTTGATTTTTTATCATGGATTCTGACGCCGGTTGTAAAATATCTTGCATTGCCGGCTGAGGTGGTTCCTTTTATCTTGATTAAAATGTTTTCGTCTTCAGCAGCTACGGGCCTTGCATTGGATTTGTTTAAAACCTACGGCACGGATTCTTACATAGGTACTTTAGTGTCCCTGTCTATGTCTTCCACGGAGACAGTTTTTTATACAATGAGCGTGTATTTTATGGTGGTTAAAATCACCAAAACCCGCTATACGTTAACGGGGGCTTTGATTGCCACTGCATCCGGAGTGGCGGCAAGCGTAGCAATCGCATTGTGGATGTGCGGGTAAAGAGGCGGCAAGTTGAATGGCATAAGAATTCGGAAGGATAACCTTGAAAAAATGACAACGATATTTTATTATGATTTTAATCCGGTTGCGATAAAAATTGCCTAAAATCAGGCATTTGCAACCACCTGTTGACAAATTTACAAGTCGGCTTGATAGAATGCAACCGACCGAAAAGATAAGATTGGGGTAACAACAAACGAGGTGCGAAAACAAAAATGCAGTAAATGATTTCGTAGCATTCCGAAGAAATGGCATCTCATAATTTATTACCCCAAGGAGGAAGAAAAAATGATTTTAGCAGACAAAATTATCTATTTGAGAAAGAAGTGCGGATGGTCACAGGAAGAACTGGCAGAAAAGATGAACGTATCCAGACAATCCATTTCAAAGTGGGAGGGGGCCCAGTCGGTTCCCGATTTGGATAAAATATTGAAGTTGTGTCAGGTGTTTGGCGTATCCACGGATTACTTATTAAAAGAAGAATTGGAAGAACCTGAATTAAAGCAGGATGTATATGAACCTTTGAATGTGAAACATATTTCAGCAGAGTTTGCCAATGAGTTTATGGATGCAAAACGCAAGTCGGCACTTAAGGTAGCAATCGGTGCAAGCATCTGTGTGTTATCGCCCATTGTACTTATTCTTATGAGTGGTTTGGCAGAGTTTAATTTTATAAAAGTCAATGTGGCTGAGGCAATCGGTTTGGCGGTGCTTCTGTGTATGGTGATTGCGGCGGTAGTATTGTTTATATTTAACGGCAGTATGATGGCGGACTATGAGTGGCTTCAGAAGGAAAGTTTTGTGCTGGATTACGGCGTTGCGGGAATTGTTGAGAGCAGAATGAAGAAACAGCGTCCTATGCTTACACTTACAAGAGCAATCGGCGTTGGTTTGTGTATTCTCGGTGCAGCAGTGCTTGTGGTGACAGCGACGCTTACCGGAGAAGCACTTGCTACGATTATTGCAGTGGATGTTTTGCTGGCTATGGTAGCAATTGCAGTATTTTTGTTCACAAGATGGGGCAATGAAGCGGACGCTTTCGCACAGTTGCTTCAGACAGGTGATTATGATCCGAACCATAAAAGAAATTTTGAGAAGCACGAATTAATTGGTGGCATCTATTGGTGTACCGTTACAGCAATTTATCTGGCAATCAGTTTTATTACCGGTGAGTGGGGCTATACTTGGATTATCTGGCCTGTGACGGGTGTATTTTACGGTGTGATTGCGTGCATTATAAATTACATGGAGCGCAAAAAGGGTGAGTAGGTATTAAGAAATATAATATGCGGTAAAGAAATGAAAACCGGGCTTCTAAAAGTCCGGTTTTTTTCATAAAATAATAATAAGTATTAAAAAAGGCTTGTAAAATACAGAAGGAAAAACACCAAAAAATCACATTTTTAAAATAAAAAAGAATTGAAAAAATCACATATTTCCGCTATGTTATTTTATAAAATAATGCAGTAGAGATAACTGTGTAAGAAGTAAAAAATAAAAATGATAAGCAAAGGTATCAAACGATTGAAAGCAGAAAACCAACAATTTGAAACCAAAGAAAAAAAGGCGTGGTCTCCAGCCACAATCATTAAAAATTTTATTTGCGGCGCAGCCATCGGCGGCGGTGCCATTTTACCGGGCATCAGCGGCGGCGTGCTCTGTGTTGTATTTGGCGTATATCGTTCTATTATGGAACTGTTTTCTCATCCGATTCGGGCAATCAAAAAGAACTGGAGAATGTTTATTTTTGTAGGCATCGGCTGGGCGTTCGGCTTTTGGATATTTGCAAAAGTGATCGAATTCCTGTTTGCAAAATCGGAGATGATGGCCACCTGGCTTTTTATCGGATTGATTATCGGTACAATTCCTGCTCTTTATAAAGAGGCAGGTAAGCATGGAAGAAGCAAAGGTTCTTTTGTTTCCATGTTTGTGGCATTTGCGGCGTTAACTACATTGCTTACGTATGTTCAATATGGCGAATTTATTCAGGTAACGCCGAATTTTGGCTGGTATATTTTCAGCGGCATGCTTTGGGGGTTGAGTATCGTGGTGCCCGGTATGACATCGTCATCGATTCTGATGTCACTGGGAATTTATCAGGATTTGAACTCCGGCATTGCGGCTTTGGATATGGGCGTAATAATTCCCTGGGTGCTGGGGATGTTTGGTACGGCGGCTCTTTTGGCACGATTGGTTACTTATTTGTTTGAAAAATTTTATTCCCTGTCGTTCCATGCGGTGGTTGGAATTGTGCTGGCATCTACCATTGTAATCATTCCACTGGAATATAATAATATTTTACAATTGATGGCCGGAATTTTATTTGGCGTGGCAGGCTTTATTATTGCGTATCTTTCTGATAAAATGGATTTAAAAGTAAAATCAGAGGAGTAATTTTATGAACATTCAAGAAATTTTATCAAGAGTAGACCATACATTATTATCCCAGACTGCAACCTGGGAAGAAATCAAAGCAATTTGTGACGACGGCATCAAATATCAGACCGCTTCTGTCTGCATTCCGTCTGTCTATGTAAAACAAGCAGCAGACTACGTACAGGGAAAGGTAAAAGTATGTACTGTAATCGGTTTCCCGAATGGTTATGTGCCTACTGCCATTAAATGCGAAGAAGCGCGTCTGGCAATTGAGGAAGGTGCCGATGAAATCGATATGGTAATCTGTGTCGGCGCGTTGAAGGACAAGCGTTATGATGCAATTCTGGAAGAAATCAAAGCAATTAAAAAAGTATGCGGCGATAAAGTGCTGAAGGTTATCATCGAGACCTGTCTTTTAACCGATGAAGAGAAGATTAAAATGTGTGAAATCGTGATGGCATCCGGTGCGGATTATATCAAGACGTCCACCGGTTTCTCTACGGCCGGTGCAACGCCTGATGATATCCGTATTTTTGCGAAGCATATTAAGGCTCCTGTTAAAATCAAAGCGGCCGGAGGCATTAAATCCATCGCCGACGCGGAAGAGTTTCTCGCGCTTGGTGCAGATCGTCTCGGAACCAGCCGCATTGTAAAATTAGTAAAAGAAATGTAAGCGGAAAGGGATGCCGGTACATTAGGTACTTAATATTCGCGAATGGCATCTTTGATAATCTCGAAATCTGCGGGACCGAAATCCAGCAGGAATTTATGGAATTGACAATCGCTGTAATCATCTTTCCATTCTGCTTGGGCCAGTTTGCGACATTCCATAATTTCTAAATATCCAACATAATATTGCAAATAATTTCCGGGGGAATTTACGATGTAATCGTAGATTTCCCTTGTTGTTTGCGGATCTTCAATTCCGAAAGAACTTAAGGTTTCGTGAGCGTCTTCGTAGGTGGCACCGTAGTAATGGATGGAGATGTCCAGCATAGAGTATAATGCCAAATGTAATTTACGATTGAGACAGACCAGTTCGCAGTAGTCGGCATCACCAAAATCTTTGGCATATTCATAGGAGTAAAATTCTGCATAAGTGGCATAGCCTTCCACATAACCACCGAAGTGTAACAGATGACGTAGAGGATGTGTATTTTGTTCCTCCCATGCCAACGTAGAATAAACGGACTGGTATAAATGTCCGGGATATCCTTCGTGAGCCAGTGTTGTATAAAGTTCCAAATGATCCGGGGAAGAACCATAGTTAATATAAATCACATTCTCGCTGATATCATCCAAAGGCGGCGTCAGATAAAAGGCGGGACTTAGATATTCTTCCATGGATTCGCTGACTTTTTTGATTTCGTAAGAAGGCATGGTTTCGTCTGTTACGCCCGGATATATCGGAAAATCAGACCGGATTTCAGACTCTAAATCCGCCAGCATTTTATCCGGTTCGGATAAAGAAAATACGGTGGTGGCGTTATCGTATTGTATTTGATTTGCAACATTGACAAAAGAATTATAATCTGCCATAAAAGAAGTTTTCAGCATATTCATAAGTTCTTCGGGATTTTGGGAGGAACCTGTCTGCCGGGCAACTAAGATTTGATAGTATTCCCGACCATTCGGATAATAACAAAGCCCCATATCGTTGTTTCCCGTTCCGCAAAGGGAAGTCAGATGCCGGGCGAGACTTTTATAGGCAGGAAGCAGATTGTGTAACAGGATTTGATTATTGGCTTGCAGATAAGCATCCATTTCTCCTCGTGTAATTTCACCTGTTTCTACAAGCGGATTTAAGCGTTCTGCAAAGGAAGTCTGCAGGAAGTGTGTTCCGTTTGCCAATTCTTCTTCCGTGATAATTTGATTGCATTGGGCAATGGTATCGTGGCAGGCTTTTGCAGACATAAAAAGACCTTCCGCCGCCTTTTCTTCTTCAAAAGCGACAAGACCGTCAAAATAAGCAGGAACACTTTGCAATAATGCAAAATAATTCTCAATATCATTTTTCTCACGAAGAGAGTATTCTGCCAAAAGAATGGGAAGTTGATTCTGCATCCCGGAGGTGGGCGACAGAGGTTCATCATAATACAGATAGTCGTAGGCAGTTTTTTCAGACTCCATATAATCAACCAGAATTTGATAAGTATATTGGTTAGACCGGCTTAAAGCCTCCGGAGTAATTGTTTTTAGTTCTTCCAAAGTAGATAAAAGAGAGCGATAATCTCCCATACTTTGTGTTTTATCATAAGGGGAAAGCGTGACAGTGTAGGAATCAATGCCGTATGCTGCAGGATTCGCAAGAGTATAATGAAGACTTAAGCCGTCGGTACATAATTCTTCCGTAAAAATTCGGTCACACAACTTTTCAAATCGGCGATTCGGTGTGTTGAAAAAAGCCAAAAGGGCGAAGAACAGCAGAATGAGGCCGGCAATCATTAACAGTGCTGATTTGCGGCTTAAATGCAAGCCAAAGAAAAAAGAACTGATTTTTTGCCGAAAAGAGGTGGCAAATTTGGATAGGGACATATCAGTATCCTTTCTTTTTTGTTTTAAATATATGAAAAAAAAGAAATAATAATGTAAAAATGTTGTTTCTTGTTTGAAAAAGTGCTAAACTATTAGCGGTTAAAAAGCACAATATACATTTTACGGAGGCAAAAATGAATAATTTGGAATTGAAAAAAATCGCCAATGAAGTTCGAAAAGGTATTATCATTTCTACCCATGCCGCAAAAGCCGGACATCCCGGCGGATCTTTGTCGGCAGCGGATATTTTTACATATTTGTATTTCGAGGAGATGCAGAATATTGATCCTGCCAATCCTAAGAATCCGGACAGAGACCGTTTTGTTTTATCGAAAGGTCATACTGCCCCCGGTTTATATGCAGCACTGGCTTTGAAGGGATTCTTCCCTTTTGAAGATTTGGTGACACTTCGTAAATTATATTCTTATTTACAGGGACATCCCGATATGAAGTCTACTCCCGGTATAGATATGTCTACAGGTTCTTTGGGACAGGGAATTTCAGCGGCTGTAGGTATGGCACTTGCTGCAAGAATGGACAAGAAAGATTATCGCGTATATACGCTTCTTGGCGATGGTGAAATCGAAGAAGGTCAGGTTTGGGAAGCTGCAATGTATGCAGGTCATAAGAAACTTGATAATTTGGTTGCTATCGTTGACAACAATGGTTTACAGATTGACGGTAAGATTGAGGATGTATGTTCTCCTTACCCGATTGATAAAAAGTTTGAAGCCTTTAATTGGCATGTTATCAATGCGGATGCGCATGATTTTGACAGCCTTCGTGCTGCATTTGCAGAGGCTAAAACAGTTAAAGGTATGCCTACCGTAATTGTTTGTAAGAGTATTAAAGGTAAGGGCGTTTCTTTTATGGAGAATCAGGCCGGCTGGCACGGTGTTGCGCCTAATGATGAGCAGAAAGAAATTGCAATGGCAGAATTAGAGAAAGCAGGTGAAGAATTATGTCAGAAGTAAAGAGAATTGCTACAAGACAGGGTTATGGTGAAGCACTTGCTGAACTCGGTGATGAATTTCAGAATTTAGTTGTTATGGATGCTGACCTTGCGGAATCTACCAAAACTGCAATTTTTGGTAAGAAGTTCCCGGAACGTTTCTTCGATTGTGGTATTGCAGAAGGTAATATGGTGAGTATGGCTGCAGGACTTGCGTCAACAGGTAAAGTAGTATTTGCAAGTTCGTTTGCAATGTTTGCAACCGGACGTGCTTACGAACAGATTCGTAACTCCGTAGGTTATCCTGCATTAAATGTTAAAATTGCTGCTTCTCACGGCGGTATTACCGTTGGTGAAGACGGTGCAACCCACCAGTGTTTGGAAGATATCGCACTTATGAGAAATATCCCCGGCATGGTAGTTTGTGTTCCTTCCGACGTAGTGGAAGCCAAGGCAGCAGTTCGTGCTGCAATTGAATACCAGGGACCGGTTTTCTTAAGACTTGGAAGAAATGCGGTGCCCGTAATCAATGACAGACCGAATTATAAGTTTGAATTAGGTAAGGGTATTGTGTTAAAAGAAGGTACTGATGTTACAATTATTGCAACCGGTATTGTAGTAGAAAGCGCAATGGAAGCGGCTAAGAAGTTAGAAGCAGAAGGCATTAGCGCAGAAGTAATTAACATCCATACCATTAAACCTTTGGATGATGAACTTGTGGTTGCAAGTGCAAAGAAGACCGGCAAGGTTGTTACCGTAGAAGAACATTCCGTAATCGGCGGTTTGGGAAGTGCGGTATGCGATACCATTTGCAGAAATTATCCGGTGCCCGTTTTAAAAATCGGTGTACAGGATGAATTCGGTACATCTGCATCGGCAGCAGTACTTATGAAAGAATATAAGTTAGATGCGGATGGTGTTTACGAGCAGATTAAAGAATTCTTATAAGAATTAAAGGTATAAAAGAGAAAGGATGCGTCTGATTTAGATGCATCCTTTTTGATTGTATAAAATGATAGAATATAAAAAGGGCCGGTTCCAATCGAACCGACCCTTGCTTTTGCAAG
Organism: Lachnospiraceae bacterium; assembly: GCA_017473115.1. Taxonomy (GTDB): domain Bacteria; phylum Bacillota; class Clostridia; order Lachnospirales; family Lachnospiraceae; genus UBA3766. The sequence continues at coordinate 117,024 of JAFUNC010000012.1, read as the reverse complement.
AATAAAAATTACGGTCTCATTCCCAAACCACCTTCTAATGTGATGGTTTCACCTGTCATATATTTGAAGTCGGGATGAGCCAACTGAACGCATACTCTGCCAATGTGCTCTTCAGGATCACCAAAGAAGCCCATAGGAGGAGTGTGTACATTCTTTTCGAATGCATCAGGATATGCTTTCTGGAAGTTTTCTAACTGTGCAGTCCATGCAAGGGGACAAATAACATTTACATTAATGCCGTCCTTACTCCATTCGGTTGCTGCAACACGTGTTAAGCCTCGGATACCTTCTTTGGCTGCAGCATAGGCACACTGACCGAAGTTACCGAATAAACCTGCACCGGAAGCAAAGTTGATTACACTACCTTTTGATTCCGCAAGGTGAGGATAACAAGCCTGCATATAATAGAAGGCGGCATATAAACCTGAATAAATTGCAAGGTCAAACTGTTCTGTAGTGTGGTTTGCTAAAGTAACACCGGAAGCAGATGCCTGCGCATTGTTAATTAAAACATCGATGCTGCCAAATTCTGCGATTGCCTTTTCAGCAACAGATGCAGCGATTGCAGCGTTGTCGGAACCGGCAGAAATATCAGCCTGTACGGGAAGTACTTTAACGCCGTAGAGACGTTCCAATTCTTCTTTTGCGTCTTCCAATTTCTTTACGTTACGTCCTGTAATAACGATATTAGCGCCTTCTTTTGCGTAAGCAGTTGCAATACCGTAGCCGATAGAACCTGCTTTTCCGTTCTCAAGAGTAGCACGTCCGCCACCGGTAATAATGACTGTTTTACCTGTTAAAAACCCCATAAATAAAGCCTCCTTTTTGTTTTCCGATATCATTTAAAAAGTAAGCAAATATGATTACTTTTTGTTGACAAAATGATACTATAAAATAATTAAATGTACAAGAAATTTATAAAATATCGTTTTCTTCCGATATTATTTTTTCTTCGAAATACTGATGAATGCAAAAAATAATACTAATCCCAAGTATCCGTTTCTCCAGAAAAGTTCCGTAAGACCAAAGGAAATCAAATTGATTCCGCACAGTGGTAATATCATGTAAAGAGAGGCATCTTTTTGTGCGTATTCTTTCTTTGTGTAAAAAATAATTTTCACGATGACAAATACGAGAGGAAGAAGTCCCCACAGTATGCCAAAATCAAACAGGAACTGCATGATAAAATTATGGGTATGCGGAGCGTAATATTCGGGGGTAACCTGAACACCGTGTTCCTCTTGTAAATGACCGAATAAATTGAGTTTTTCGCCATAATATTTCCATACGGCGGATCGGATTTCCATTGAATTATTTGTATTTTCCATTAATGCAGCCGGAGGTGCGGAACGGGTAATTACAGAGCGGGACCTTGCGGGAACGCTCCGGCTGTCCGCGTCGGGTTCCGTATTATGCAAATATCTTCCCAGATAATAATCAAATGCTTCTTCGGGAGAAATATATTTTTCGGAATCAATCGGGTCCCAAGAGTGCACCTTGCTTTCGCTGTATTCACTGGCAAACCAAACGGGATGATGAAAATATGCAGGCAAATAGCGGATGCAACTGTAAACAAGCGGTATTGTGATTACAATGCATAATACAAGTCCGGGAATGAGGGCTAAATGTTTTAATATCTCTTTTTTGGTTCCTTTTATAAGAATCATTATTCCGGCAAATGCAGTCGTAACAGTTAAAGATACCAATGCGGAGCGGCAACCGGTAAAAATGATAAATGACCACATCCCTCCGCAGAAGAATAATGCGGCAATAATACCAAGAATGCGCAGTTTCATTGTTTTCGCAAATAAAAATTTTATTAGTTTGGCTAAAAAAGCGCAATAAACAATGGAATAAAAAAGAGAGTTAATGTTCGGGTTGGCATACATTCCGTTGTATCGCACCACGTCATAAGGTCTGAAAGCAAAACCTAATCCCTGTATGATAAAAAATCCAAGAAGAATACCGTTGGAGAGGCTGTTGAAAACCGTCTCTCTTTCTTTTGCCTCAAAATGGGTAAAAGAAAGGGTTCCGAATATCATAAGATAATACCAGGGCCACAAATTGTCATTGCGGGATAATCCCATGCCCAAGAGGGCTAAAACCAAAAAGGCCGGCATAATATAGTCTTTTTTATTCCAACGGTTATGAATATGAAAATCAATTGTACGGATGATGAGATATCCGTAGATAACGATATTGGCAACGGCAGTATACCACTGGCAATCGGGAATATCAGGGCTTCGTAAAATAGTTGCCACCGGAACAGCGATTACGCAAAGGATTGTCCATATCAAATATTTCAGTTTCAGAAAATCTTTGATGTTGTATTGGAGTAAAATAACAATTGCAAAAGAAAATCCTACACAGTTTGACCAAAAGAATTGCATCAGGCCCCCAACACTTCCCAGACGTTGATCGATTACGCACAGGAAGAAAAAGCAAAGTGTGTATATGACGGATTTGTAGTGTAATTTAATCTTATTAAGCATCTTTCATTCCTCTATTTATGTTTATATAGGGTCACGTATTCTACGGTTTCAAGCATAATGTAGTCATCGAATATATCGTTGAACGATGTAGTATCAATGCCGGCATCTACTAAGATGTAATCGGGTTTTTTATCAGGATATAAGTCATAGTATTCAAGTAAGCGTTCGTCATACGTCGGCGTACTGATTGTGGAATAGTTTGCGATTTGATAATCGGATAAAAGATACCACAGAGTATGTCCGCTGATGCAAAGTACGGAAGCGTCCGACTCGATATATTGATCAGCCAATGCCTGAACCTGATTGTATTGATAACCCTCAATGTATCTGCAATAAATTCCTTTGGCAGGTCCGGATAAAGCCTTTTGTTTCACATAGGTCATATCTGCTTTGAAACTGCCGGATTCGCACACCAGCCATCCCCGTGAAAACAGGAAAATTAGCAATAGTGCATAAATAATGATTTTGTTTGATGTGGTTGCGTTTGTCTCCGTATCTGCGGTTTTAGTCAGTAAATAAATGATTGCGGGAATCAGCATTACACTAATCACGTATATACCGGTGTTTGTCAGCAATGCGCCGGAAAAAGTAGCAATCAGCGAAGGCAATACAAATTTTAGAAATTCTTGCTTCGTAATCCGGCGGGTTGTTAACAATGCTCCAAATACAAGATAGTACAGAACGAGAGGATAATTGATATAGCGAAAACTGCTTAACCAGTAAACAAGTTGTCCGATTAACGCAACAAGCGAAATTGAAACTGCAATAAAATCTTTTTGTTTTTTTACCTTAAAAATTTTTGCAATAAGAAAAGCAAGGGCGTAAAGTACGGCAAAGGAAACCAGTACAATCAACCAGGATTTTATATTGCTGAATAATGTGCTGAAAACAGATGCGCTGTGTTCACCGTCTGTCATCATTTGCTGAATGCCGAACAGGAAATTTTTCAATCCCAAAGTAAGCGTAAAATATCCCACATAAAGTAAACCGATGATAAAGCATGCTCCGGCGTAAAGAAATGCGTCTTTTTTGGAAAAGGTAATAAAAAGAGTTATGAAAAGACCTATAAACAGTAAAAGCATACTCGGATAGGAAAGAATCAAGGCACAGGTTGCCAGACTGAGAATGATTACGTATCCTGCCTGTTTGGCGGAAGCCTCCATTTTAATCAGTGTGGCAGTAATTATAACCAGTGATAAGTATGCTATTAATGAAAAGTCAATGGATAGTGCCATTTTCGGAACAATGATAAAACTGAGCACGGATAAAATAGCAGACAGATATTTGGTTGTAATCTTGGATAATGCCGTATGCAGATAGGCACTGATGCATCCGTGAATCAACAGGCTTATGATACGAAGATAGACAACAAGATAATCCGTGCTACCGGTAATAAGCATAAAAATTTTCGTAAAAAAAGCACAAACAAAACCGGACATTTGGTGTGGTTCCCACATGTCCAGAAACATTTTGTCTGCTGTGATAATTCTATAACCTAAAGTTACCGTATATTCTTCGTCGATGTTCAGGCCGAAAAAGACCATTTTAATTGATGAAAGCAGAGCGGCGAGCAGTAAAATCAATAGGATTGAAATTTGTATTTTGTTAGTTGCTGGTTTCATACTGATTACCTTATCACTCCGAAAATTCATTAAAACGAAATAAGTAAAACTGTTGCATAATATATGTATTTTAGCATATGTTATTTCTGCCCAAATTATAGCATATCATATATGTTTGTGCTATACCTTTTTCGGAGAGCAGGTGTGAAGTTAAATTATATAGAAAGATTGGGCTGAACATAAAAAATAAGGTGGCAGAGAATTCTGCCACCTATTTCTTTGATTTTAAATGCAAAATAATACTATTTATCAATTCTATATCTTTTTCAGATAAGCCAGATACATTTATGGAAGAAGTTGAATCAACTCCTAACAAATAATCTGTGGAGATATTAAAAATGTGTGCCAATTCTACAATGTATTGTGTAGAGGGAACAGAAATGCCAAGTTCCCAAGCATTTACACTTGACCTTGTGATACCTAACTGTTTAGCAAGTGCAGATTGTGTGATGTTCTGTTGTTCTCTCAAGGCTTTTATTCTGTCTGCAACCATAAATGTATCCCCCCTTTTTACAAGTATGGTACAACAATCAGAAAGATATCACATTATCAAGATGATAATTATAATTGACAAAAAATAGCGGAAATCATATAATTAAGAAAAAAGAAAGAAGGTGTATAACATGAGTAATGGAAATGGAAATGGTGGAGGACTAGGATTCTTTGGCATTGTTTTTGCTGTCTTTTTAGGATTAGCATTATTTGCTTTTATTGGATAGCATAAATGAAGATTGATAAACAAATTATAATTACATTTATGACTGTTTATTTTATCAACAGATTTACTAAACAATATAATAATATTCCAGTAATAGGATATCTGTGTAAGTGCCATGTTAATGATTTTATAGGTGGAGTAGTATTTTGTGCTTATACAAATTGTATATTGCATTGGGCAAAAGCAAAGAGAATCACTAAAATATTTCATATTCTTTTTTATATTTTTGCTTGTGGCATGCTTTGGGAATTTTTTTTCCCTATTGTATTATCTTATAGTGTATCTGATTGGTTAGATGTGTTGAGTTATCTGCTAGGTGGTTTAACCTATTATTTGATAATTAGAAAGATGAGGGGAAAGGAAATAAAAAATGAAGGGCAAGAAAAATAATGATGTTATTGAAATTGCTATGTCAATTATATTGCTAATTGTGTTAGTGAGTATGTCAATCATTGATAGTAAGAGTAGAAAAAAATATAGAAGTATAATTACAAAAATGAGAAGGGCAAAAAGTTGTGAATAAAAAGAACAATAAAAAGATAGTAATAGTTAGTATAATTGCTATACTTGTATCAGTAGTATTGTTTTTACTTACAATTGGTGTAATTGGAATGGGGTTAGTATTAGGTGAATTTATTGAAAGTCCCTCAGAAGAATCTTCAAGACCTGAATATTCAACAGAAAAGGTGGAATGCCCTAGTTGTGGTAAAGAGGTTTATCATCTTATTAGGAGAGAGTTGTATGAGGGTAATGGAGATTGGAAGGAATGGTGCTCTGATTGTTGGAAAGAATTTGACGATATAAGTATATATGATTATTAATGATCCTTTTTGTAAAAAGAAATAAGGCAGAGGATTATTCCTCTGCCTGTTCTTTTTATTCCGCTTTCTCAAATACTTCTTTCCCTAATCCGCACCAGGGACAAACCCAATCAGAGGGAACTTCTTCCCAGGGTGTGCCTGCGGGAACTCCGTTCTCGGGATCTCCTACAGCGGGATCGTATTCATATGTGCAGGGGCAAATATATTTTTCCATAAATTATTCTCCTTTTTAACTGAAATATTTTTTGAGCAGACCTTCAAATGCCTTACCGTGTCTTGCTTCATCGCGAGCCATTTCATGAACGGTGTCATGGATTGCATCCAGGTTCTGTTCTTTGGCTCTTTTTGCAAGGTCAAATTTACCTGCGGTAGCGCCGTTTTCGGCTTCCACTCTCATTTCAAGATTCTTCTTGGTGGAGTCTGTTACGACTTCGCCTAATAATTCAGCGAATTTGGCGGCATGTTCTGCTTCTTCCCAAGCGGCTTTCTCCCAGTACATACCGATTTGCGGATAGCCTTCTCTGTGAGCAACTCTTGCCATTGCAAGGTACATACCGACTTCAGTACATTCTGCGATATAGTTTGCGCGCAAATCTTCCAAAATATCCTCACTGCAACCTTGCGCCACGCCTACAACGTGTTCAGCGGCCCAAACTCTTTCCGCGCTTTGTTCGGTAAACTTGGAAGCAGGAACACCGCACTGAGGACATTTCCCGGGTGCTTCGTCACCCTCATGTACATAACCGCATACGGAACAAACAAATTTTTTGACGTCATTGTTTGACGCAGTATTAGTATTTGCCGTGTTTGCAATTTTATCAGATGTTTCATTGAAATATTCAAAATCTTCCGCACCGTGTTTACAAAGAGGACAAATATAGTCTGTGGGAAGTTCAGTGCCTTCATAGACATGACCGCAAATTTTACATTTCCAACCTTCTTTTGCGACCGGTTTCGGTGCAGATTTTTTAATGGTAGATTGATAAAATCCATAAGAGCAGCATTCTCCGGCAGAAAGAACTTCACCGTCAACCAATTTGCCGATAAAAAGCGTGTGGCTTCCTAAATCGTGAGATTCGGCTACTTTTAAGGATAAAAATGAATTGGAATACTTTGTAAGATAAAGTAAGCCGTTTTCGCTACGTGCCACATCCGTAAAATCAGCAAATTTATCCGTGTCGCGACCTGATTGCATTCCAAAGTGTTGGAACAGAGAGTAGGGCACGTCGGTGGTAAGTGCCGATAAATTAAATATTCCTGTGGATAAAATCATATCATGTGTTAAGTTACCTTTGATGGCAGCGATGGAAATGCGGGTGGGATTATTTGCCACCTGGACTGCCGTATTAATTATACAGGCGTTATCGCGGCCGTTTTCTTTGGCAGATAATAAATAAACACCGTAGGTAATGTTATATAATGCTTTTGTATTCATAAAAACCCCCATTTTATCCGATGTATAATTTTTATAAAAGCATACGCTACGCCGTGCTACTCATAGCCACTGCGTGGCCATGAATTACAGGCTGTCGCATACGCTGCGCCGTGCCACTCATAGCCACTGCGTGGCCATGAATTACAGGCTGTCGCATACGCTGCGCCGTGCCACTCATAGCCTCTCCGAGGCTATTTCGTTCCGGGCTGTCGCCCTATAAAAATGTAACAATAGGCGCTCCTACGAGTAAACTCGCGGAGCGCTATCATTACATTTTTGCACGGCTTGTAACTTACGAAAAGTATCTCTTCAACAAGCCTTCAAATGCCTTACCGTGTCTTGCTTCGTCGCGAGCCATTTCATGAACGGTGTCATGGATAGCATCCAAGTTCTGTTCCTTTGCTCTCTTGGCAAGATCAAATTTACCTGCAGTAGCGCCGTTTTCGGCTTCTACTCTCATTTCAAGATTCTTCTTGGTAGAGTCTGTTACAACTTCGCCTAATAATTCAGCAAATTTAGCAGCATGTTCTGCTTCTTCCCAAGCAGCTTTTTCCCAGTAAAGGCCGATTTCAGGATAGCCTTCTCTGTGAGCAACTCTTGCCATTGCAAGGTACATACCAACTTCGGTACATTCACCCATATAGTTTGCGCGGAGGTCTTCAAGAATATCTTCGCTACAACCCTGAGCGACACCTACAACGTGCTCCGCTGCCCAAACTTTTTCCTCGCCCTGTGCTGTAAACTTAGAAGCGGGAACGCCACACTGAGGGCACTTCTCCGGAGCGGAATCTCCTTCATGAACATAACCACATACCTGACATACATACTTCATAATCTTAATCTCCTTTGCTTTTTAAAATACTAAAATTAGTGTTGCATTTCCTTGCAATCTGAACATTTGCCGTGGAAACAGGCGGTGTAGTAATCGATTACTCCATTAAAAAGTTTCTGTGCTTCTGCACTTAAAGTAACCTGCATTTCCATCGGAATGTCCTGTACGCAACCGCAACTGTTGCATACAAAATGATAATGATTGGATACATCTGCGTCGAAACGGTCCGTGTTACCGTTTACGTGCAATCTCTGGATTTCGCCAACGTCTTCCAGAAGTGCAAGATTTCGGTAAACAGTCCCAAGGCTGATGTTCGGATGTTGTTCGCGCACTGCGGAATAAATCTGGTCTGCCGTGGGATGATCTTTTCTCGACATCAGAAAAGTTTTAATTGCTTCTCTTTGTTTGCTGTACTTTAGATTCATAGCTGGCCGGGCTCCTTCTCTTAAAGTTGTGTGTTTTTAGTCTTAATAAACAATAACAGTAACGATTACTGATATCAATATATCACATTTAAACAAAATGTCAATAGTTTTTATAAAAAATAAAATAAAATTTTTTATTTTTATTATAGAAGGAGACGAACAACAACTGTGGGAATTATGACATATTAATAGGTAAACATCCGATAAAAGAAAGTTTGGTTAAAAAACAGATAATTCTTCCTATATATAAACAAAGAAAGATTGAACATCCGAGCAAAATGTATTATGATAAAAGGGGTTTTGTTCGGACAAGATATTAATATACTTGTATATGGAGGTAAGGGAAATGAAACGAATCGGTATGTTGACCAGCGGCGGTGATTGTCAGGCATTGAATGCGGCAATGCGCGGCGTGGTAAAAACAATGAAGAACAGTAAGGAAGAAGTGGAAATATATGGTTTTTTGGATGGTTATAGGGGATTGATTTACAGCAATTACCGTATGTTACAAAGTTCTGATTTTTCCGGTATTCTTACCAAGGGCGGTACGATTCTCGGAACCTCAAGAACTCCGTTTAAGACAATTACAGAGCCGGATGAAAACGGTTTGGATAAAGTGAAGGCAATGAAGCAGAATTACTATAAGTTGAATCTGGATTGTCTTGTAATTTTGGGTGGTAACGGAACACATAAAACAGCCAACCTTCTTCGTGAAGAAGGCTTAAATGTAGTAACACTTCCGAAGACCATTGATAACGATTTATACGGAACGGATATGACATTCGGTTTCCAGAGTGCGGTAGACATTGCAACGGATTGTATCGATTGCATTCATACCACTGCAGACTCTCACGGACGCGTATTTATCGTAGAAGTAATGGGGCATAAGGTTGGATGGCTTACCCTTAATGCAGGTATGGCGTCCGGAGCAGACATTATTTTAATTCCGGAAATTCCTTACGATATCGATAAGGTAGTGGATGCGATTGAAAACCGTAAGAAGAACGGTAGCCGTTTTACGATTCTTGCGGTGGCAGAGGGAGCGATTTCCAAACAGGATGCCAAGTTATCCAAGAAAGAATATAAGAAGAAACTGGAAAACCGCAAGTATCCCAGTGTGGCTTATGAAGTTGCGGAACAGATTAAGGAAAAAACCGGCGAAGAAGTGCGCGTAACCGTACCCGGTCATACACAGCGCGGCGGCAGCCCCTGTCCTTACGATCGTGTATTCGCTTCACGTCTCGGTTCCGAAGCAGCAAAACTGATTCTCGATGGTGAATATGGTTTTATGGTAGGATATAAGAACCGTGAAATCGTCAAAGTTCCTCTGGAAGAAGTTGCCGGAAAGTTGAAATATGTTTCTCCCGATGCAAGCATTGTAAAAGAAGCCAAGATGCTTGGTATCAGTTTCGGAGATTAGAAAGCAGGAAGATAAATGTCATATGTGGCGTTATATCGTAAATTCCGCCCCGATACCTTTGAGGATGTCAAAGGTCAGGAAGCGATTGTTACGACATTAAAAAACCAAATAAAAAGTAACCGTATCGGTCATGCATATCTGTTTTGCGGTACCCGCGGTACCGGTAAAACCACAATCGCCAAAATCATGGCCAAGGCTGTCAATTGTGAAAATCCGGTAGACGGCAGTCCTTGCGGCGAGTGTGAGATGTGTAAGAAAATTGCTGCTGCAAACAGCATGAATGTCATTGAAATCGATGCGGCATCCAACAACGGTGTAGACAATATCCGTGAAATTATTGATGAAGTAACCTATTCACCTACGGAAGGTAAATACAAGGTTTACATCATAGACGAAGTGCATATGCTTTCTCCGGGCGCATTTAACGCATTGCTGAAAACTCTGGAGGAGCCGCCTTCTTACGTGATTTTTATTTTGGCGACAACGGAATCCCACAAGATTCCCATTACTATATTGTCCAGATGCCAGAGATACGATTTTAAAAGAATCAGCATTGACACCATCGCGGGCAGAATTAAGGAACTGACGGATAAAGAGCAGGTGGATATTGAGGACGGAGCGGTACGTTACATTGCTAAAACCGCTGACGGTTCCATGCGTGATGCGTTAAGCCTTTTGGACCAGTGCATTGCTTTTCATTACGGAGAAACCCTTACCTATGAGAAAGCGTTGAAAGTGTTGGGTGCGGTGGACAGCAGTGTTTTTGCTTCCCTTTTGGATTGTGTTATCGACAGGAACATTGTAGGCGCGATTTCGCTTTTGGATGAAGTGGTAATGCAGGGTAGGGAACTGCCGCAGTTTATTAATGATTTTACAATGTATCTGCGAAATCTTATGATGGTGAAAAGTGCGGATGTGCCGGCGGAAGTTTTGGAGATTTCTAATGAAGCACTTGCGGTGCTGAAGGAAGAAGCCGGAAAACTGGAATTGGAAACCATCTTCCGATATATCAGGATTTTTTCAGAATTATCCAACCAGATTAAATATGCAACGCAGAAGCGTATTTTAATAGAAGTAGCGATTATTAAGTTGTGCAAGCCCCAAATGGAAGCCAAGCAGGATGCATGGGGGGACCGCATCAGAGCCCTGGAGGATGCAGTGGAGAAAGGCGTTGTGGTAACACAGGCACCGGCAAGCGGAGGTGTCGCTCCTGCGACGAATAAACCTGCCGCAAGACCGCAGTTGCCCAAAGCAGTTCCGGAGGAAGTGAAAAAAATCGCCCAAAACTGGGGACCGATTCTGGATGCTATGGGGCAACCGATGAAGTCGTACCTTTCCAGCGTGCGTTTGAGTTGGGGGGAAGGAAATGTTCTTTTAATGGTGGCAGAGAATTTTTTGGCCTATGAAACTTTAAAAGAAGAAAAAAATATGACTTCCCTGAAAAACGAATTGGAAGATTTTATTCAAAAAGAAATCAAAATCGAAGTGAAGCAGTTGGGTGAAGGTGAGTATTTTGAAGACCATTATGTGGATATTATTAAGTCTTTTCATATGCCGGTAGAGGTGGAAGAGTAAGCAGAATACCAAAGTTCACATTAGCATTTTGACAGGATAAAAATATATCATTATTTTATAAAATGATTTTTTAGGAGGATATAAAAATGGCAAAGCGTGGAGGATTTCCCGGAGGCGGAATGCCCGGAAACATGAATAATCTGATGAAGCAGGCACAGAGAATGCAGCGTCAGATGGAGGAACAGCAGAAGGAAATGGAGACCAAGGAATTTGAAGCCAAGGCAGGCGGCGGTGCTGTTTGTGTTACGGTTACAGGTTCCAGAGAAGTGACTAAGGTTGTTTTAAATCCTGAAGTTGTGGATCCTGATGATATTGAGATGTTACAGGATTTGATTATGGCAGCAACCAATGAAGCACTTCGTATGGTAGACGATGCCAACAATCAGATGATGAGTAAGATGACCGGCGGAATGAACTTGGGAGGATTGCCTTTCTAATGGATCTGTACAGCGGATATATAGGCAAATTAATAGAGGAATTGGAGAAACTGCCGGGAATCGGTGCAAAGTCTGCCCAGCGTATGGCATTTCATATTATTAATATGCCCGAGGAACGTGTAAACCGTCTGGCGAATGTAATGATGGAGGCCAAAAGTAAGGTATGTTATTGCAGGGAGTGTCAAACCTTAACCGACAAAGAGATTTGCCCGATTTGCAATAATGCAGCAAGAGATAAAAGCACCATTATGGTGGTGGAAAACACCAGGGATTTGGCAGCATACGAAAAAACAGGCAAGTACAGCGGTGTGTATCATGTATTACACGGGGCTATTTCGCCGATGATTGGTATCGGACCCGGAGACATTCGTTTAAAGGAACTGATTACCCGTCTGGAAGGTGATGTAAACGAAGTGATTATTGCCACCAATTCCAGTCTGGAAGGTGAGACAACGGCAATGTACATCAGTAAACTGATTAAACCGACCGGTATCAAAGTTACGCGAATTGCCAGCGGTGTACCGGTGGGCGGAGATTTGGAGTACATTGACGAAGTAACGCTTTTACGTGCCTTGGAAGGCAGAATTGAGTTGTAAAACCAAATTTTATAATGTGTAAAAGAAGAGCGGAATTCTATATTCGGAAAAACGAATAAACGATAACAGACAGCGGAGGACAACATGGGAGTTACAGTTAAAAATTTTGGCAAGACAACTGCCGGCGTGGAAACACAACTTTATATGATTGAGAATAAGAACGGTATGAAAGCGGGCGTTACCAACTTCGGTGCCATTTTGGTGAATTTGTTTGTAAAAGGTGCCGACGGCAGGGAACGTGACGTAGTACTTGGTTTTGACAGTGTGGAAGGATATTTGGATGACGGTAATTGCTTTGGTGCAACCGTAGGACCGATTGCAAACCGTACCGCTAATGCAAAGTTTGAAGTGAACGGTGTGACTTATCAAATGGATGTCAATGACAACGCCAACAATTTACATACCAGTCATACCGAAGGTTTTCAGAAGCGTGTTTGGGATGCATCATGCGACGAAAGCAGTGTGACTTTCAGCCTGGTTAAGAAAGACATGGAAATGGGCCATCCCGGGGAAATGAAAGTGGCTGTTACTTACACATTAACCGATGACAATGAATTAAAGATTCATTATCATGCAGATACGGATAAAGAAACCATTATTAATATGACAAATCATACTTATTTTAATCTGGATGGTCATGATTCCGATGAAATTTACGATGAACTGCTTTGGATGAAGGCGTCACACTATACACCGGTTGTTAAGGGTGCTATTCCTACCGGCGAAATTGCTCCCGTAGCGGGAACGCCTATGGATTTTACAACTGCCAAGAAAGTTGGTCAGGATATTTATTCTGATTTTGAACAGATTGGTCTTGTGGGCGGATATGACCACAACTGGGTAGTGGATGACTGGAATGGCGAATTGCAGTTAATTGCCAAAGTGGAAGATAAGAAATCGGGTATTGTGATGGATACTTATACAGACCTGCCCGGTGTTCAGTTTTATGCAGGAAATTTCGTAGGCAAGGATGTATGCAAAGGCGGTGTTCTTTACGGACCCCGTAAGGGACTTTGTCTGGAGACGCAGTATTATCCCAATTCTGCCAATGAAGTAAACTTCCCCAGACCTCTGTACGGTCCGGATCAGGCTTATGATACAACAACTGTTTATAAGTTTTATCTTGCATAAAAGTGATGAATGATTGTACATTTGTTATATCTGGAGCAAAGAAGAGTATGATAAAATTATAAAATTAGAGCAATTGTTATAAAATTGTTGAAACGGAGAATGCACATAATGTGGGTAAATGAAATTGAGCAGGAATTAAAAGAGCATATTATCCCTTTTTGGATTGGTATGCAGGATAAAGAGTTCGGCGGTTTTTACGGTATGCTGGACATTGATTTAAATTTAGATAAAAAGGCAACAAAAGGATGCATTTTAAACAGCCGTATTCTTTGGTTTTTCTCGAATGTACATTTGATGTACGGGGATGAAGCCAGTCTTGCCATGGCAAAGCATGCATATGAGTTTTTAAAGAAGTATATGTTTGATACGGAGAACGGCGGTATTTATTGGGCAGTAACCTATGACGGTAAACCCTTGGATACCACAAAGCATACATATAATCAGGCATTTGCCGTATATGCACTTTCTTCTTATTATGATGCAACCAAGGATAAGGAGGCACTGAAACTTGCGTATGAATTGGTTGATGTGATTGAAAATAAGTGTTGTGATCAGGGCGGTTACCTGGAGGCTTTTGATATTCATTTTAACCCTGCGGGAAATGATAAACTGTCGGAAAACGGTGTAGAAGCCGGACGTACCATGAATACATTGCTTCATGTTTTTGAGGCGTATACCGAGTTGTATCGTGTGGACCATAAAGAAGAGATTGGAAACAGACTCCGCTGGATGTTGGATATTTTTGTAGATAAAATGTATAATCCGGCGTTAAAACGTCAGGAAGTATTCTTTGATATGGAATACAATACGTTAATTGATTTGCATTCTTACGGTCATGATATTGAAACTGCATGGTTGATTGACAGAGGCTTGGAAGTATTGGCCGACGAAGCATATAATAAAAAATTGGAGCCTGTTATCAACAATCTGGAAGCCAATGTATATCGTTTGGCATTTGATGGAAATGCACTGTACAACGAGTGCGAGAACGGTGTGAACGATACGAAACGTATCTGGTGGGTTCAGGCAGAGGCTATAGTAGGATTTTTGAATGCGTATACCAAGAATCCGGAGAAGACAGAGTATATTCAGGCGGTTGAAAAGATTTGGGCATATACCAAAGAGTATATTATTGATAAAAGACCCGGTTCTGAATGGCTTTCAGAGGTGGATGAGGCAGGTGTTCCTTTTACAAGGAAACCCATTGTGGAGCCTTGGAAATGTCCTTATCACAACGGAAGAATGTGTCTTGAAGTGATTAAAAGGGCAAAGAAATAATTAGCAGATAGGAGTTTCGTATGTTTCGTGATGATTTTGCGTGGGGCGTAGCAAGCAGTGCTTATCAGATTGAAGGAACCGATGAAAATGACGGTCGCGGAAAATGTATATGGGATGCCTTCTCTACGGAAGGACAGGGAACCAAGGGGCAGAATGCTTTTGTAACCTGTGACCATATGCATCGTTATAAGGAAGACTTTGCATTAATGAAGGAGTTGGGCATTCAGTCATATCGTTTTTCCATAAATTGGTCGAGACTGATTCCGGAAGGGACCGGAGCGGTGAATCAGAAAGCGGTTGCAATGTACCGTGATATGATTCAGGAAATGCTCAAAAATAATATTAAACCTTATCTTACCTTATATCATTGGGAATTGCCTCAGGCATTGGAAGATAAAGGCGGTTGGACCAATCCGGATATTGTAGATGCTTTTGGTGAATACGCAAAGGTGGTTTCTGAGAATTTTTCCGATTTGGTAGAATATTTCTTTACCATTAATGAACCGCAGTGTTTTGTAGGTTTGGGTTATGTGACAGGTGTTCATGCGCCCGGTAAAAAATTATCAAAAAACGAAACATTCCTGGCTTCGGTAAATGCGTTAAAAGCACATGGTACGGCGGTTATCAATCTTCGTAAATATGCAAAACAGCCTATTAAAGTTGGGTATGCGCCTACTTGCACTATTGCGATTCCGGCAACGAATTGTGAGGCGGATGTTGAAGCAGCCAAGAAGGTATTCTTCTCGATGTCGGATACTGCGGATAACTGGGCATGGAACGTGGCTTGGTTTGCGGACCCTGTAATGCTTGGTAAGTTCCCGGAACAGGGAATGGAATTATTCAAAGAATATGTGCCGGAAATCACGGAAGAAGATATCAAATTAATCAGTCAGCCCATTGATTTTCTTGGATTGAATATTTATAACGGATATTATATCAAAGCAGGTGACAACGGAGAACCGGAAGGCGTACCTATGAAGACAGGTTATCCTGAAACGGCTGTAAATTGGCCGGTTCATGCGGAGTGTCTGTACTGGGGTGTGAAGTTCTGTTATGAACGTTATGGTTTGCCTATTTATATTACTGAGAATGGAATGGCTTGCCATGATGCAGTATCCTTGGACGGAAAGGTACATGACCCGAACCGTCAGGACTTTTTAGACCGCTATATTTCAGCCCTGCAGGAAGCAGCGGATGAAGGTGTGGATATTCGCGGTTATTTCCTTTGGACGTTTTTGGATAACTTTGAGTGGGATCAGGGATATCACGGACGTTTTGGTTTGATTCATGTGGATTTTGAGACCCGGAAGAGAATCCCGAAAGATTCGGCATACTGGTATAAAGAAGTGATAGAAAGTCACGGAAAGATTTTACACATAAATAAGTAAAACGTTAAATTGAAATATATGAGACGGCAAGAGAAATCCGCTTTGGATTTCTTTTGTTGTTTTTGTGGAAAAAATATACTATTATAATGTGTGTAAGTTTTCTGTTTTTATTTTTTGAAAATAATAAAAAGTAATTGAGAGATTAAAATACTCTGAAAGGAGTTCAAAAATGTATTTTGTACCGGATGGCACACAGGTGTGCGGATTTTATGAATGTGAAGATTGCGGTATGCGTTATCTGTCTCTGAAGATAATGCCTGTTATGACCTGTCCGTATTGCGGAGAGGAACCCGATATGGAGTTGGGACCGGATGATGAAATGCCGGTAAATACGGAAACTGCCAAGTTAATCCGTGTGGTGGAAGGCGATGAAGTGGAACTGATGGACGGACTTTTGAGTCTGGCACTTACCGGCGGAGATACGGATTGGATCTAATAGGATTTGTTTTGTGCCATAAATCCGTGGAGCAGATGTAGTTGAAAAGATAATATTACATAGGGAATAGGAGAAAATAATAATGATCAGACAAGATTACAAGGCAATGTTAAATGCAAAATCAGTAATTCGCGAGGCCTTTACTTTTGCAACTGCGAGAGGAAAAGAAATCGGTTATGAGAATGTTTTTGATTACAGTTTGGGAAACCCTTCCGTGCCTGCACCCAAGGAATTCACGGATGCTATGATTGAAATGTTACAGACAGAGAATCCCGTAACCCTTCATGGTTACAGTCCTACACCGGGTATTCCTGAAGTACGTGCTACCATTGCTGCATCTTTAAATAAAAGATTTGGAATGAATTATACTGCAGAGCATATATTTATGACAACAGGGGCTGCGGGTGCAGTGGCACATGCGGTACGTTGTGTGACAGAACCCGGGGATGAAATTCTGACATTTGCTCCGTTCTTTCCGGAATACAATCCGTATATCAATCAGACCGGTGCGGTATTAAAAGTCGTGCCTGCGAATCTGGAGAATTTCCAGATTAATTTTGAAGCGTTTGAAGAAATGCTTACGGAAAAAGTTATGGCTGTGTTGGTAAATACACCGAATAATCCTACCGGTGTGGCATATTCGTCAGAAACATTAACGAAACTTGCGGCTCTTTTGGAAGCGAAGCAGAAAGAATATGGTCATGATATTTTCTTAATCTCGGATGAACCTTACCGTGAGATTGTATTTGCGGGAGCAGATGCACCTTATGTATCTAAATTTTATGATAATACTTTGAGTTGTTATTCTTATTCCAAGTCATTGTCGCTTCCTGGCGAACGTATCGGCTATGTGGCAGTGAATCCCAAGTGTACGGATGCAGATTATATCGTTGGTATGTGCGGTCAGATTTCCAGAGGAATTGGTCATAACTGTCCTCCTTCCATTATCCAGTTGGCGGTGGCCAAGACTGTGGATATGACTTCGGATTTGTCTGTGTATGAGAAGAATATGAATCTTTTATATGATGAATTAATCAGTCTCGGATTTGAATGTGTAAAACCCGGCGGAACTTTTTATATTTTCCCGAAAGCACTGGAAGCAGATGCCAAAGTATTTTGTGAGAAGGCAAAGAAGTATGACTTAATTCTCGTACCCAGCGATTCCTTTGGATGCGAAGGATACTTCCGTATGGCTTATTGCATTGAAACCGAGAAGGTGGAACGTTCCATTGTGGCGCTTAGAAAATTCGTGGAGTCTGAGTATCCGAACCGCTAAGAAAAATTGTTTCATATTGAATATTTGTGTTAAGAATATTCGTTATAAAGTATAAATATATATACAGATATTTTACGTGCAGAGTTTGCATCTGTTTGTTTGACGGGTGTTTTGTGACCGTCGGCATTTGGGTTGCGTATTTTGCAACCCTAGGTGCCGCTACGTGGCACAAGCAAGCGGGAGCGTCCCGAAGAACATCAGATGACAAATTCTGCACGTTTAGTGTAAAGGAGACAATTATGGATTTTCTCGAAATTTTAAAAGCAATTTTCTATGGCATCGTAGAAGGGATTACGGAGTGGCTGCCGATCAGTAGTACGGGACATTTAATTCTACTGGAACGATTCATCAAAATGAACGTAAGCGAAGATTTTATGAATATGTTCCGTGTGGTAATTCAACTCGGTGCCATTATGGCGGTTGTGGTGATTTACTGGAAACAGATTTGGTTTATGGATTTTCACGGATTTAAATCCAAGCCTACTTTTAAAAAGGATATTTTAAATCTTTGGGGTAAGATTCTTGTAGCCTGTGTGCCGGCAGCAGTAATTGGCGTGTTTTTCGATGACTTCTTTGAAGCGGTCTTTTATAATGAAGTTTGTGTGTCAATTGCACTGATTGTGTTCGGTATTGCCTTTATTGTGATTGAAACATTAAATAAGAGGAAAACCGTAAAAGCAGAAGGTGTTGCGGACATTACTTACAAATTGGCATTGCTCATTGGCGTATTTCAGTTGATTGCGGCAATCTTCCCGGGAACCTCACGTTCAGGTGCGACCATTGTAGGTGCATTGTTGCTCGGTGTGTCCAGAGCGGCGGCTGCGGATTTTACATTCTTTTTGGCAATTCCCGTGATGTTTGGTGCCAGTCTTTTGAAGATTGTAAAATACGGTCTTGCTTTTACCGTGCAGGAATTTATTGTTCTTGCAGTGGCAATGGTGGTTGCTTATGTCGTATCCATGGTTGTAATTAAGTTGCTGCTTAAGTTCATCAAAAAGCACGATTTTAAAGTGTTTGGCTGGTATCGTATCGTATTAGGTGTATTGGTTCTTCTTATTTTCTTCTTGGCATAATTGGTCAAAATTTGGTCATTTTTATTGTGCAATTTTTATACAAAAATGCGCAAAAAGCCTTATTTATAAGGCATAAAATAGAAAAACTGTCTACAAAATTGACAATTTTAATTTTTTGGAGTACACTACAACGTGAAAAAAGGTAGATATTTTTTAAACCTAAGATACAAATGTAAAAATCGTCAAAGTACGATGCTCGTTGACCCTTTAAGGGGTGTGAAAGGAGAATGATTATGGCAGAAAAGAAGACAGCAACAGCGAAACCCGTTGCAAAGGCAGTAGCAGCTAAGGTTGAAGAAAAGAAGGTTGAAGCAACTCCTGTTAAGGCTGAAGCACCTGCAAAGAAGGAAGCAGCTAAGAAGGCAGCACCTGCAAAGAAGGAAGCAGTTAAGAAGGCAGCACCTGCAAAGAAGGAAGTTGCAAAGAAGGAAGCACCTGCAAAGAAGGAAGTTGCTAAGAAGGCAGCGCCTGCAAAGAAGGAAGCACCTGCAAAGAAAGCAGCAGCAAAGAAGGAAGCAATCTACGTACAGTTCGCAGGCAAGAGTTACAGCAACGACGAACTTCTTAAAATCGCTAAGGATGTTTGGGTATATGATATGGGCCAGAAGGCTGCTGATATGAAGTCTGTAGAAATCTATGTTAAGCCCGAAGAAAGCATGGCTTACTTCGTTGTTAACGGAACAGAAAACGGAAGTTTCATGATCTAATTTGATAGAATATATGTAGTTTAAAAGGTTCGGAGTAATCCGGACCTTTTTTGTTGTAATTTAATATAGAAAAATATTTTGTAGGATGATGTCTTTTTTGATAAAAATGTGGATTTTTTATTTGGCAATACTTGTCGACGGTAATTGGAAATGATATAATTGCTGTGTATAACTAAAAAGCAAAGATTGGGTTAAGAATTTTTTACAATGTTCAAAGTATGAAGGGGAATCATATGGAGAGTAAAGAATTAAGGTTACTGTTGGATACGGCGTTTCAGACATTGATGAGCAATAGCAAAGATATGATCTTTGTTAAAGATGCTGATTTGATTTATCGTGCGGCCTCTAAGCCTTTTGTTAAAATGGTAGGCAAGGGAAGTATCGAAGAAGTAGTTGGTAAAACTGATGCAGAGATTTTAACTGATAAAAGTCTTGCGAGGCGTTACGTTTCTGATGATAAGAAATTAATCAAGAGCGGAAAAAATTTAGTGGATTATATTGAGCCTATTACAGAGGCAGAAGACGGTCAGGCAAGATATGGTTCTACTTCTAAATATCTTTTAAAAGATGAAGAGGGTAAATTGATCGGTATTGTTGGTGTTACGAAAGATATCACCAGAGACTATATTGCCCGTCAGCATTATCAGCAGGAATTGAGGTATCTTTTTGCGCTTCCGCAGGATACGTACGCGGTATCTTTTATCGATATTGATGATTGGCGTATTATCAGTCAGCGTAGGCAACTAATTGCAGAGGGTACATTGCAGGAATGCCACACGGTGGAAGAATTGGTAGAGGCTGCACTTGAGTCTATTGTGGATGAGAACAGTGGTGCGTATGTCTTTTATAATAATTTCTCGCCGTTGCTTTTGAAAGAAATTTACGGAACCGGAAGAATGCATATGACTTTCCGTTACCAGCGTCGCGTTGGTGAGAATATGGTGCGTTGGGTGCATAATGACATCCGCTTTATTATTGATGTGGATAGTGGTCACTTATGTGCTATGCTTTCGGCGAAGGATATTGATGAAGAGAAACGTGAAGAGCAGAAACTTGTAACAGCAGCTAAAATGGATAAAATGACAATGGTATATAATCGAGAAACAACGATGGATACCATTCGCAAGATTCTTAATGAAGAAGCTGACCAGAATCATGTGCTGTTTATGATTGATGTGGATAATTTTAAGAATCTGAACGATTCCAGGGGCCATCAGGCAGGAGATGAATTCTTAATTGATCTTGCGGCTGAGATTAAGGGCAGTTTCAGAGAGACGGACGTTGTAGGCCGAATCGGCGGAGATGAGTTCTTTGCCCTGATGCGTAATGTGCCAGGGGATTCCATTACATTGCGTAAGGCGCAGGATTTGTTGAATACGATGCAGGAAGTGTGTGAGGACTACAAGGATTTAAATTTGTCCACAAGTATTGGTATCAGTTTGTATCCTGAAGACGGAACGACCTTGGATGAGTTGTATGCCCAGGCGGACGGTGCTTTATATGAAGCGAAGCGCAAGGGTAAGAATCGTTTTATGTTTGCAACGAAATAGAATTAAATATTATAAACTTACAAAAGAAAAGGAAATACTTGCTTTGCAAGTGCTTCCTTTTCTTTTTTGTGCAATAAAAGGTAATTTTTAAAATAATAGTTGACAATAATAATCCATAGTGGTAAATTATGAAATGTAGATATTAGCACTCTATCGAGTTGAGTGCTAACAACATAAAAACAGAGCCACAGAAAGGAGCGATAGATGATGCTGGATGAACGTAAAAAGAAAATATTGCAGGCCATCATTCGCAACTATCTGGAAACCGGTGAGCCGGTAGGCAGCAGGACTATTTCCAAATATACGGATTTGAATTTAAGCAGTGCAACGATCCGTAACGAAATGGCGGACTTGGAAGAGTTGGGTTACATCGTTCAGCCGCATACTTCCGCAGGACGTATTCCTTCTGACAAAGGATATCGTTTATACGTAGACAGTATGATGGAAGAGAATGCCAAGCAGGTGGAAGAACTGAAAGAAATGCTTGTTGAGAAAGAAGAGAAGATGGATCATCTTTTAAAGCAGGTTGCGAAAGTTCTTGCAGTGAATACCAATTACGCCACAATGATTACGGCACCCAGATGTCAGAGAAATAAGTTAAAATTCATTCAACTTTCCCGCGTGGATGAGAATCAACTTTTGGCAGTTATCGTAATTGAGGGGAATGTGATTAAAAACAGTATGATATCCATTTCTGAGCATTTGGATGACGAAACCATGTTAAAACTTAACATGCTTCTAAATACTCATTTAAACGGTTTATCAATAGAAGACATCAGTTTGGGAATGATTACCGCATTAAAGCAGCAGGCAGGTCATTACGGAACCATTATCGGAGATGTAATTGATGCGGTTGCGGAAACCATTAAAGAAGATGAGGACTTGGAAATCTACACCAGCGGGACCAACAATATCTTTAAGTATCCGGAACTTGCGGATAACAGGAGAGCCAGCGAACTGATTAATACATTTGAAGAAAAACAGTTGCTTTCTCAATTGATTGATGATTCGGATACAACCGAGCCCGGACATGAAATTAAGGTGTACATCGGTGAGGAAGCACCGATTCAGACTATGAAGGACTGTAGTATTGTTACTGCAAACTATGAGTTTGGAGAGGGAATGAAAGGTACCATTGGTATTATCGGTCCCAAGCGAATGGATTACGAAAAGGTAGTCGGAACGCTTAAGACCATTAAAGTCCAGTTGGATGCACTTTATCAACAGGATGATAAAAAGAAACTGCCTTAAAGCGGGCGTAAGAAAGGATGAGTGATTTGGCAGCAAAGAAAAAAACAAAGACCAAAGCAGAAGAAGTACAAAATGAAAAGGAATTAACGGAAGAAACTGCAGAAACTACAGCAGAGACAACGGAAGGGGAAGCGCCCGGAGATTGTGATGTTGCAGAAGATGCGGCAGAGGAAACCGTAAAAGATAAAAAGCAGGAAAAAATCGATGAATTGGAAGATAAAGTGAAACGCCAGTTGGCAGAATTCGAAAACTTCCGTAAGCGTACCGAAAAAGAAAAGGCAACCATGTTTGAAGCAGGTGCCAAGAGCGTAATCGAGAAAATTTTGCCTGTAATCGATAATTTTGAAAGAGGTCTTGCTACCACCAAAGAAGAGGATAAAACAAACCCTCATGTGGAAGGCATGAACATGATATACAAACAACTTATGACCGAACTTGATAAGTTGGAAGTAAAACCTATCGAAGCAGTCGGTCAGGAATTCAATCCTGATTTTCACAATGCAATCATGCAGGTGGAAAGTGATGAATACGAAAGCGGCATCATCGCACAGGAACTTTTAAAAGGTTACACCTATCGCGACACAGTCATCAGACACAGTATGGTAGCGGTAGTCAGTTAATACAGCAAACAATTTTTTATAATAAAAGGCAAACAGCCGTAAATAGGAGGAAATGTAAAATGGGTAAAATTATTGGTATTGACTTAGGTACAACAAACAGCTGTGTGGCTGTAATGGAAGGTGGACAGCCCACCGTCATCGCAAATACAGAAGGTATGAGAACAACTCCCTCTGTTGTTGCTTTTACAAAGAACGGGGACAGACTTGTAGGTGAACCTGCTAAGCGTCAGGCAGTAACCAATGCTGACAAGACAATTTCATCAATCAAGCGTGATATGGGTACTGACAACGGCAGAACCATCGATGGCAAGAAGTATTCACCTCAGCAGATTTCTGCTATGATTCTTCAGAAATTAAAAGCAGACGCTGAAGGATATTTGGGTGAAAAGGTTACAGAAGCAGTTATCACTGTTCCTGCATACTTCAACGATGCTCAGCGTCAGGCTACCAAGGATGCAGGTAAGATTGCAGGTCTTGATGTTAAGCGTATCATCAATGAGCCTACAGCAGCTGCTTTGGCTTACGGTCTTGACAATGAAAAAGAACAGATTATTATGGTATACGACTTAGGTGGTGGTACATTCGACGTTTCCATCATTGAAATCGGTGAAGGTATCATCGAAGTACGTGCAACAGCCGGTGACAACAGACTCGGTGGTGACGACTTTGACCAGAAGATTACAGATTATATCCTTGCTGAATTCAAGAAGCAGGAAGGTATTGACCTTTCTAAGGATAATATGGCTTTACAGAGAATTAAAGAAGCCGCAGAAAAGGCTAAGAAGGAACTTTCTTCTGCTACAACAACAGATATTAACCTTCCTTACCTTACAGCGACTCCCGAAGGCGCTAAGCACTTCGAAATGACTCTTACAAGAGCAAAATTTGATGAATTAACACATGATTTGGTAGAAAGAACTGCAATCCCTGTTAAGCGTGTGTTGGAAGATGCAGGTGTAACTCCTTCTGAATTAGGTAAGGTACTCCTTGTAGGTGGTTCTACACGTATCCCTGCGGTTCAGGATAAGGTAAAACAGTTAACAGGACACGAACCCAGCAAGTCATTGAACCCCGACGAATGTGTAGCACTCGGTGCTTCTATCCAGGGTGGTAAACTTGCAGGTGATGCAGGTGCAGGTGAAATCCTTCTCCTTGACGTAACTCCCCTTTCTCTCGCAATTGAGACCATGGGTGGCGTTGCTACAAGATTAATCGAAAGAAATACTACAATCCCGGTTAAGAAGAGCCAGGTATTCTCTACCGCAGCTGACAACCAGACCGCAGTAGATATCAACGTAGTTCAGGGTGAAAGACAGTTTGCAAGAGATAACAAGTCTCTCGGTCAGTTCCGTCTTGACGGTATCCCTCCTGCAAGACGTGGCGTACCTCAGATCGAAGTTACTTTTGACATCGATGCAAACGGTATTGTAAACGTATCTGCTAAGGATTTAGGAACCGGTAAGGAACAGCACATCACAATTACAGCAGGCTCCAACATGTCTGATGCTGACATTGAAAAGGCTGTAAAAGAAGCTGCTGAATACGAAGCACAGGATAAGAAGCGAAAAGAAGCAATCGATGCAAGAAATGATGCTGACTCAATGGTATTCCAGACAGAGAAAGCATTGAATGAAGTAGGCGATAAGATTTCTGAATCCGATAAGGCTGACTTGGAAGTGGAATTAAACAATGTAAAAGAAATCCTTGAGAGAACCAAAGATAAAGAAATGACAGAGGATGAAGTTTCTGAATTAAAGGCTGCTCAGGAAAAGATGATGGAAAAAGCACAGTCACTCTTCAGCAAGATGTATGAAAGCATGCAGGGTGCAGGCGGCGCAGGTCCTGATATGAGCCAGTTTACAGGTGCAGGTGCAGGTGCTTCCGATGATGATACTTCAGCAGGCGCAGCAGATGATATTATTGACGGTGACTTCAGAGAAGTGTAAAATAAGACGGTCACATTTGATTTTTAAAAGCAAATGAAAGTAGACGGGGAGTTTTAGAAACTCCCCTCTACATACTATAAATCCACGGGGAAGTTACTTCTTGCGTGGAATTTATGGCGCTATGAGGAATGGCGTATTTTTACAGGTGTTGTTTATAAAACAACGGAATGGAGATTATTATGGCAGAACAGAAAAGGGACTATTATGAGGTCCTTGGTGTTGAAAAAGGGGCAGATGATGCCGCAATCAAAAAAGCATATCGTGCTCTTGCCAAAAAATACCATCCGGATATGAACCCGGATGACCCCAATGCAGAAGCAAAGTTTAAAGAGGCATCAGAGGCGTATGCTGTTTTAAGTGATGCAGATAAAAGAAAACAGTACGATCAGTTTGGTCATGCGGCCTTTGATCAGGGTGCCGGCGGTGGTTACGGCGGATTTGATTATTCCAGCATGGATTTTACAGATATTTTCGGTGATTTATTCGGTGATTTCTTTGGTGGAGGAAGACGCAGCAGCGGCAGAGGAAACGGACCTCGCAAGGGTGCTGATATCCGCAAGTCTGTGCGTTTGACTTTTGAAGAAGCGGTATTTGGTACCGAAAAAGAAATTGAGGTGGATTCCAAGGAAGAATGTCAGACCTGTCACGGAAGCGGTGCAAAACCCGGAACCAGTCCTGAAACCTGTCAGAACTGTAAAGGTAAGGGCCAGGTTGTAGTGACACAGAATTCTTTCTTCGGAACTATGCGTAGTGTTCAGACCTGTCGCGAATGTAACGGTAGCGGTAAGGTTGTAAAGGATAAGTGTACCGATTGTCGCGGAACCGGCTATACTACGATCAGAAAACGTTATGCTGTTAGTTTCCCTGCAGGTATCGACAATGGTATCGTAAGAAGATTGCAGGGTAAGGGTGAACCCGGTGTAAACGGTGGCCCCCGTGGAGATATTCTGGTGGAACCTATCGTGTCCAGACATCCTATATTCCAGCGTCAGGAGTATGATATTTATTCTACTGCGCCGGTATCGTTTGCAGTGGCTGCTTTGGGTGGTGAGATTTATGTGGATACTGTTGACGGTAAGGTAATATACGAAGTAAAACCCGGAACCCAGACCGGTCTGCGTGTACGTTTGCGTGGGAAAGGTGTCCCTACACTGCGTAACAAAGAAGTGCGCGGTGACCATTATGTAACATTGGTGGTATCCGTACCTGAAAAACTCTCGAACGAAGCAAAAGAGTTGTTGCGTCAGTTTGATGAGGTGACCGGTGACAGTTTACATGCGGTGGATAAAGTAACTGCAAGTAAAGATAAAGACCCCAAGGACAAAGATAAAAAGGGCAAGAAGAAAAAAGGATTTTTTGGTTAATAGAATAGGTGCATTGTGAATCATTTGTTTTTGAGTACCGGCGAGCAAAAACGCCTCTCAAACAAAAGGATTCACAATGCACCTTTTAGTTATACAATATTTTCTTTCTAAAATTTGTTAAAAATAATAACAATAATCCTTATTCTTCAGTGGTATTGTTTGGGTTGTCATCGATTGTATTTTCGGTTAAAGCAGTACCTTCAACTTCATTTGCCATCTCGATATTCTTCTGAACATCTTCCTGAGTGGTTTCTTTTACTTTCTTTTTGAACAGTTCTCTTAATTTCTTTTTACCTTCCGTCGTACCAAGTTCGGATGCCTTTAAGTCGCCTTTGTAAATAGCTTCCATCAGTACGATATAGGCTTCGCCTAAAGCGGTAGTGATAACGCCTGCAGTTGCGCCGGAAATGGTTCCGCCAAGAACCGTTCCTGCTCCGGGAACCAGTTTTAAAAGGTTGGCGGCAATGGTTTTACCGGCAATGGTAGCACCGCCTGTTCCAAGAGCGGAAGATACAAAAGCGGTAATAATACTCTTATTAATATCCAAGCCGTAAATGGCGGTAATACTTGCAATCATTGCAACCTGTGTAGGAATTAAAAGAGCACTGTCTGCAAAAGGAATCGGTGCAAAACCTTCACCGAATGCTGTCGCTGTTGCGGTTGCTACGGCGACTTGTGCGCGCTTTTTTTTGGCCTTGAGTGAAGCGATTTGAACACTCTGTAGCGTGTCCTGCAGTTCTTCCGGAAGAATTTCCGTCATAACGGCAAGCAATGTTTCCAAACCATAGGCTTTGATGGGCGGGAGGGACTCGTCAAAGACGAAATCCTGCGCCAGTACGGGGACGACCTGGATGACATCAAGATTTTCGTTTTGAATCAGGTTCTTCATCTGCTCGGCATTGGGTTTCGAGAAAGCCTGCGTCAACACAATAATAACGGGAACTTCCGTTACGGAATTTTCTTTGGCTAAATCTCGTAACCATTCGATTTCTTCCGGCTCAATACGGTTGGAAGCGGTGTTGATGCAGTACCAGATGCAGTGAATTGCCTTGTTTACATCGGTGCCTGACATGCCTGCTTTGATGGTGTCGAGAATTTCTTTTTTTACTTCCTTTTGCGCATCTTTTCCCAATTCAAATCCCTTGGTATCGTAAATATTCAAAGGAACGCCTTTTTTGCTGATTTTACGCATATGCTGTGTGATGGGCTTGCCGATACCGGTTTCTGCCAGATTATCACGGAACATACTGTTAATTAAGGTACTTTTACCTACACCGGTTTTACCGGCAACAATAATATTCAAAGTGTTTAAGTTTTTGATTCGGTCACTGATGGCAGTGATACAATCCTGTGCAATTTTATCAAGACTTACTTCCATTTCACTATTCCCCCGTTATTTTTTATCAATGGTAATACCGTATTTATCGCGAAGGATTTTACGGTTATATGACTTGTATAATTTGTTGCTGCATTTCTTCTGCAGTTTTGGCATTAGGAACACACCTACGCCTAAAGCAGCACTAAAAACTGCAAATAATATGAATTTATCATCCTTTTTCATGTGCGTATCCCCCTTTTTTGAAATTTATTTGCAAGTAAGTGCGTATAAATTTCGCGAGAAAACTCTCTAAAATTATTCTATCATAGTAAAGCGAGGATTTCAATTATGCTATAAGGAGAAATATATAGTTGCAATGATAAAATGAAATTGTTCTGCTTGTATCGTAAAAAAGAGTGATGTATAATTTAAATTGGAATGGTTTGCTGAAATGAAGAGATGCCTCGCGGGCATTGTGTAAATAAAACACTATATAAAATAGATAAATTACGGCAAAAGTAATATGCGGATAAAAGGGAGTGAATATGGCGACCTGGTCTTCAAGAGGTCTTCGCGGTTCTACGCTGGAAGATATGATTAATCGTACAAATGAAAAATATCGTGAAGCAGGTCTGGCATTGATCCAAAAGGTGCCTACACCGATTACACCGGTGCAGATTGACCAAAAGAGCAGACATATTACCCTTGCTTATTTCGACCAGAAAAGTACTGTCGATTATATTGGTGCGGTGCAGGGGATTCCGGTGTGTTTTGACGCCAAGGAAAGTGCGAATCTTACCTTCTCGCTGCAGAATATCCATGCCCACCAAGTGCAGTTTATGGAGGAGTTTGAGAAGCAGGGCGGTATTGCCTTTTTCCTGATTTACTATACATCCATTGATGAGTTGTATTATCTGCCGTTTGAGTACCTGAAGTTGTTTTGGGACAGGGCACAGAACGGCGGACGTAAAAGTTTCCGCCATGAAGAGTTAAATCCGGCTTACGTATTACCGAAGCACAGCGGTGTACTGGTGCCGTACCTGGAGGCATTGAAGCAGGACTTGGAAGACAGGGAATAAGGCGTGATGAAAAACGTAAGCGTCATTTCGGGAAGCACACACAGAGCAGCAGAGGTTTCATAATGAATATAATTGTAAAAAGATTTGATGAACTGACCGCAACCGAACTCTATGAAATTCTAAAAGCCCGGGCGGAGATTTTTATCATGGAGCAGAACATCAATTATCAGGATATGGATGATATTGATTACAAAAGTCTTCACTGTTTTATAAAGGACGGTGAGAAAGTAATTGCCTATTTGCGGGCCTTTTATAAAAGTGAGGACAAGTCCGTGGTTAAAATCGGTCGCGTATTGACTTTGGAGCACGGTAAAGGTGTCGGTAGAGTACTTTTGGAAGAGAGCATCCAAGCAATCAAGGAGCAAATGCAATGCGATAAAATTTATATCGAGGCGCAGAAGCATGCCATAGGGTTTTATGAGAAGTTTGGATTCGTAACAACTTCCGGAGAATTTTTGGAGGAAGGCATTCTGCATGTGGCAATGGAGTTGGATTGACGATAAAAATTATAATGTAATAAATACATGTTTATGAAGCATTTAAACAGCAAGGAGGCACAACATGAAGTGGCATAAAATTACGGTAAAAACAACAACGGAAGCAGAAGATATTATTATCTGTACCCTGGCTGACGTGGGTCTGGAGGGTGCGCAGATTGAAGATAAAATTCCTTTGACTCCGCTGGAGAAGGAGCAGATGTTTGTGGATATTTTACCTCAGACAGAAGAAGATGACGGAGTAGCGTATCTGAATTTCTTTGTGGAAGAAAGTGATGATTTGGATCTGGATGCGCTGGTGGCTTCCGTGGAAGAGGAATTGGAAGGACTTCGTATGTTTATGGATATCGGCGAAGGAACCATTACTTTGTCCGAAACGGAAGACTTGGATTGGATTAATAACTGGAAAAAGTATTTCCATCAGTTTTATATTGATGAATTGCTGGTAATCCCTTCCTGGGAAGAGGTAAAATCTGAGGATGCGGACAAGAAGATTTTACATATTGATCCGGGCACTGCATTCGGAACCGGTATGCATGAAACGACACAGTTGTGTATTCGTCAGATTAAAAAGTATGTAACACCTGAGACAAATATTTTAGACGTGGGATGCGGTAGCGGCATTCTGGCAATTCTGGCGTTGATGTACGGTGCAAAGCATGCAAAAGGAACGGATCTTGACCCTTGTGCATTAGATGCAACGTTAGAGAATATGGAAGCCAACGGTATTGATCCGAAGGACTTTGAAGTAATTATCGGAAACATTATTACGGAAAAAGAAGTGCAGGATTGGGCAGGCTATGAATGCTATGATATTGTAGTAGCGAATATTTTGCACAATGTACTTGAAGTACTGACTCCCGTTGTGACCGCACAGATGAAACCCGGTGCAATGTATATTACTTCCGGTATTATTGCGGAGAAGGAAGATTTTGTTGTTGACGTAGTCAAAAAAGCAGGTCTTGAACTTGTGGAAGTAACCCGTCAGGGAGAGTGGGTCAGTGTAACCGCGAAAAAACCGGAGTAGGAGTTTTTTATGTATCATTTCTTTGTAGAACCCGGACAGATTCAGGGAACGCAAATTTTTATAACAGGAAAAGATGTAAATCATATTAAGAATGTACTTCGTATGCGTATCGGCGAAGAAATCTCCGTGGGAAACGGAATTGACGGGAAAGAATACCGTTGTGCCATCGATGCGTTTGAGGATGACAGTGTGGTTTGCAAACTTTTGTTTATCAAAGAAGACGGCGTGGAACTTCCGGTAAAAGTAACACTGTTTCAGGGATTGCCCAAAGCGGATAAAATGGAACTGATTATTCAGAAAGCCGTGGAACTTGGCGTTTACGAGATTGTACCGGTGGCAACCAAGCGTTGCGTGGTAAAACTGGATGCAAAAAAAGAGGCCTCTAAAATTGCCCGCTGGCAGGCGATTGCGGAAGCAGCAGCCAAGCAGAGCAAAAGAGCCGTGGTGCCTCAGATTAAGCCTGTAATGACAATGAAAGAAGCAATTCAGGCAGCAACCGGAATGGAGCAAAAAATCATCCCTTATGAACTTGCTGAGGGAATGTCAAAAACAAGAGAGATTTTTGCAAATCTTATTCCGGGAACGCAAGTTGCGGTTTTTATCGGTCCGGAGGGCGGTTTCGAGGAAAGTGAAGTGGAAGCAGCCGCGGCAGCAGACGTGGAACCTGTTTCCTTGGGGAAAAGAATTCTTCGCACGGAAACGGCAGGTTTTACGGTGCTGGCATGGATTATGTACGCCTTGGAAGTGCAAGGCGATTCGGAAGAAAACGAATAATTTATTACTATATGCGTTTGCAGGTAAAAATATGACTTTCACTTGCGTATAAAGTACATTCCTGTTACGGGACGCATATACTAAAGCAGAATGAATTTCTTGTAAAAAATGCGTCAGACGCATTTTGGAACGGGAAACAGAACTCAAAGGCAGGAACTAATATGGAAATTTATTTAGACAATTCCGCGACTACCCGGTGTTTTGATGAAGTGGCACAGGTGGTTGTTGAAATGATGACAATAGATTACGGAAATCCTTCCAGTATGCATTTAAAGGGACTCGATGCGGAACGATATGTGAAGCAGGCTACGGAAGTGATTGCCAAAACACTAAAAGTAAGCGAAAAAGAAATCGTATATACTTCCGGAGGAACCGAATCGGATAATATGGCAATTATCGGAGTGGCAAAGGCTAATTCCCGTTCCGGGAAGCATATTATTACAACTTCGATTGAACATCCGGCGGTAGGCCAATGTATGAAGTATCTTGAAAAAGAAGGTTTTGAAATCACTTATTTACAGCCGGATTCTACAGGCTGCATCTGTTTGAGTGAATTGGAAGAAAGTATTCGCCCGGACACTATTTTGGTATCCGTTATGGCGGTAAATAATGAAATCGGTACCATTCAACCGATTGAACAGGCGGGAGAACTGATTAAGCGTAAAAATCCCAATACTCTTTTTCATGTAGATGCGGTGCAAGGATACGGAAAAATGGAACTCTATCCGCGAAAGTGGAAGATTGATCTGTTATCGGTCAGCGGACATAAGATTCATGGTCCGAAAGGTGTAGGATTCCTTTACGTGAATGAAAAGGTAAAAATAGCACCCATTATTTTGGGCGGCGGACAGCAGAAGAATATGCGCTCCGGAACGGAGAATGTTCCCGGGGTTGTCGGGCTTGCCAAAGCGGCAGAGTTGGTATATGCCAATATGGAATGCGACATTAACAAAATGTATTGCCTGAGAGATTATTTTATCAGTCAGGTCAGCAAGGTGGAAGGTGTTACCGTGAATGGTGCAACCGGAAGAAAAGCAGCCCCACACGTAGTCAGCGTATCAGTGGAAAATGTCAGGGCAGAGGTTCTTTTGCATGCTTTGGAGGACAAAGAAATATTTATTTCAGCAGGAAGTGCCTGTTCTTCGCATAAACCTGTACCTTCGGCTACGTTACAGGCGATTGGTTTGCCGAAAGAATTATTGGGGTCTACGGTACGCTTCAGTTTCTCCGTTTTTACGACGAAGGAAGAGATCGATTTGACCTTGAAGGCATTAAATGAAGTGCTTCCCACACTTCGGAAATTTGTCAGAAGATAAAGTGTCAGTTTGTTGCGGGAGGGACTTAGGTTCCTCTCGCCTAAAAGGAGAAAAAATATGTTACCCTTTCGGACAAGTATAGCAGTAAGTATTATTGAGTTCTTCAGCGTGGTTCTTTTGCATGTAGTATATGCATGGACTCAGTTCGGTACAGAACAGGCTTTGTTTATCTCCATCGGTTTTTTGCCGGTGTTACTTACGTTGCTTTTGTATCGGACTATAAGCAATGAAGATATTATTGTAAGATGCTTTTATATTACAATGACTCTGACGAGTTATATTATTTCGGCACAGTTGGATACCCTGGGTATGATGATTATGATCTATATGGCAGAAGGGTTGATTATTGCGCTTTTTGTTAAGAAACGAATTTTCGTGGAGTATTTTATTTTTTCTCTGGTCGGATTGATTGCGGTAGGTATTTTCCAGACGGAAGATATTAATCTGTTTTTCTCAACTTTTATTTATGTTATTTATTTGCTGTTCTATTGTTTTGCCATGATTACGCTTTTAATGCTGATTACCGGCGTGGAATCTTATAAGGCGAAAATGGAGGAAAAGAATAAAGAGGCGCAGGAAGCTTTAGAGGCAAAATCTAACTTCCTTGCAAATATGTCTCATGAAATCCGTACCCCGATGAATGCAATCAGCGGTATGGCCCAACTTCTGTCGCAGAAAAACTTCCAGAAGGAAGAGAAGGAATATATTGCAACCATTCAGAAGTCATCCGAGAGTTTGTTGTCCATTATCAATGAAATTTTGGACTTCTCCAAAATTGATTCCGGCAATATGGAAATTGTAGAGGATGAGTATCATTTTAATTCATTGATTCATGATGTGTTAAGTATCATTGAATTCCGTATGCGAAATAAAAGTGTAAAACTGATTATTGATATTGATCCCCGCATTCCGCGCGTATTAATCGGTGACCAACTCCGTATTCGTCAGGTATTGATTAATATTTTAAACAATGCGGTAAATTTCACGCATAGAGGTCATATACGCTTACATATCATCTGGCAGAAAAACAGTGAACGGGACGGTTGTCTGGAAGTGGAAGTGGAAGATACCGGTATCGGTATTTCTGAAGAAAACATGAAGAAACTGTTCCGTGCATTCGGACAGATTGATACCCGTAAAAACCGTAATGTAGAAGGTACCGGTTTGGGTCTGGTTATTTCCAAAAGTTTGCTGAACCAGATGGGCGGAGATATCTGGGTAGAAAGTACTTTGAATGAAGGCAGTGTATTCTCTTTCCGTCTGCCGCAAAGGGTAAAAGACGGACGTCCTTCCAATTATGAAGCAAACCACGACAAAGTATTTGCATCCAATGACGAATTTAAAATTACGTTCCGTGCTCCGAGTGCGAAAATTATGGTGGTGGATGACAATAAAGTCAATTTACAGGTTGCCAGTGAACTGATGAAAAAATTCGGTATTGAGCCGGTGCTGGTAGAAAGCGGTTTGGAAGCAGTAAATCGTATTGAAGAGAATTTAATCGGATACGATATGATTTTTATGGATCATATGATGCCGTTTATGGATGGTGTGGAGGCAACTCAAAGGATACGTGCCATTCAATCTGAATATGCACAGGAGTTGCCTATTGTAGCACTTACGGCCAATGCCATTAAAGGTGTGGAACGTCAGTTTAAAGAAGCCGGTATGAATGATTATATTTCGAAGCCGATTCATATGAAGCAGTTAAGCGATATTTTGGAACGATGGATTCCCATTGCAAAACAGGTCCGCATTATGGACGGAAAAGAAATTGCGGCTCCCAGATCGTATTTTACCAATCCGATGCTGAAGAAGGAAGCCGAGGAAAAGAAGGATATTTTAGATTTATTAAAAGGCATTTCCATCGAGGACGGCTTGCGTAACTGCGGCGGAAATAAAAATGCATATATCCGTGTGTTAAATACTTTCGCGGCATCCAACCTTTTGGCCGGTCTTGAGGAATATTTACAAAAGGAAGATGCTGCCAATTATTCCGTTATTGCACATTCCATTAAAGGAGCGTGCCGTAACATCGGTGCTTTGGAGGTGGGAGATATTGCCTACGATATGGAACTTGCCGGACAGAACAACGATATAGAGTATATTAAGGAAAATCATGAGGAGTTTGCACAGGCTTATGGTGATACGTTACGTTTGATTACCAAGGCTTTGATTGAACATCAGAATTAGTAACGTTAATGTGTGGGGTGACGTTTTTAGGGTGGAAAGTAAAGGTTTCCTTTCTTGCCAAAAAGATAAGAAAAGTGTATAATTATTTTTTAGATACAAAATGTATGGGGGTATTATTATGTATCGGGTAGTAATTTGTGATGACGAGGCTACATCTTTACAGATTAATCAAATTCTTACGGAGCAGGTATTGGAAGAAGATGGTATCGAATATGAGATTACCACTTTTGAAGATATGCGTGTGATGACTGAGGCTTTAACCGATGAGAAGGCGGAATATGATGTATTGTTATGTGATATTTTGGCAGTGGGAATGAATGGAATTGAGGCGGCCAAAGAGTTACGCCGTGTCGGTGAGAAGTTGCCGATTATTTTTATTTCGTCTACGGCGGAATATGCATTGGACGGATATAGTGTAAATGCATTGCGCTATCTGCAGAAGCCGATTGATATTAATAAGTTAAGGGAAGCCTTACAGGAAGCATATCAGAATGCAAGAGGTTCGGATGCGTTAAAATTCCAAGTGGCTGACCGTTTTTATAAGATTCCTTATGAAGAGATTGAGTATTTGGAAAGTCAGGGTAGAGATACAGACATTATTACGACGGACGGCAGAATTAGTGTACATATGAAATTCTCCGATATGGAGAAAAAACTGCCGGCGGATATGTTTTTGAGATGTCATCGTTCTTACATTATCAATTTGGCGCAGGCCAAAGATTTGGCACGATATCGTTTTTTGACCAAGCAGGGTGTGGAAATCCCGGTGAGCCAGTTGCAGTATAATGAAACGAAGCGTAAATTTATTAAGTTCCAATAAAAGTCCCGTAAAAGTGCGGGAGAATAGAGGTTTCAATGTTTCAGACTCGTACTTTTTTATTAAAATACGGAGAGATATTTTTAAAGGGCAAGAACCGTTATGTGTTCGAAGATATTTTAGTAGAGCAGGTTCGCCGTGCCGTGGCAAAATGTGACGGTGAATTTAAGGTACATAAAAGTTTGTCCAGAATTTATGTAGAGGCACTTACCGATTATGATTATGAAGAATTAATCGGAACCCTGAAATGTGTATTCGGCGTGATTGCCATTTGCCCGGTTCTGGTTTTGGAAGATAACGGTTTTGATGATTTAAAACAACAGGTTGTAAAATACATTGACGAGGCTTATGAGGATAAGAATTTTACGTTTAAGGTATTTTCCAAGCGTGCACGTAAAAATTATCCGTTGAATTCCATGGAAATGAATTGTCTGATCGGGGAAGCGATTTTAAATGCATATCCTGAGGTGAAAGTAGATGTGCATAAGCCGGACGTCAGCCTTTATGTAGAGGTCAGAGAGCGTATTTACGTATATTCCATTATTATTCCCGGTCCCGGCGGTATGCCGGTGGGTTCTGCAGGAAAAGCAATGTTGCTTCTTTCCGGAGGGTTGGATTCGCCTGTGGCAGGATATATGATAGCGAAGCGCGGAGTGAAACTTGAGGCGATTTATTTTCATGCACCGCCTTATACTTCGGAACGTGCAAAGCAGAAAGTTGTGGACTTGGGCAATTTGATTTCGAGATATACAGGACCTATGCGTCTGCATGTGATTAATTTTACGGAAATTCAGATGGCCATTTATGAGAAATGTCCGCCGGATGAGTTGACGATTATTATGCGTCGTTATATGATGCGGATTGCAGAGCAGATTGGTTTGGAGAATGACTGTATCGGTTTGGTAACCGGAGAAAGTATCGGACAGGTCGCGTCGCAGACCATGCAGAGTCTTGCTTGCACCAATGATGTATGTACCGTACCGGTATATCGTCCGCTGATTGCTTTTGACAAGCAGGATATTGTAGATATTGCAGAAAAAATTAATACCTATGAGACTTCAATTTTACCTTATGAAGATTGCTGTACCATTTGGGTTGCGGAACATCCGGTAACAAAACCCGTGGTAAAAGTAATTGCAAAACATGAAGAAAATCTTGCGGATTGTATTGATGAGATGTTGAAAAAAGCGGTGGAAGACAGAGAGATCATAGAGATTAAGTAGCAGATTACAAAAGCACCGCCGTAGTGACGGTGCTTTCCTTTTGGAAATAAATTGTGATAAAAGAAAAAGCAAGACCAAACAGTCTTGCTTTCAAATTTCAATTAGGATGCTTATACAATGTAAGGTGCCAATACCTTTAATACATCGTCTGCATTGCCTTCAGCGTGGATATTTAAGTCGATGGGCTTAGATAAATCAAGGGAGAAGATACCCATGATAGATTTTGCATCGATTACATATCTGCCGGATACTAAATCGAAATCGTAATCGAACTTTGTGATGTCGTTCACGAAAGATTTAACCTTGTCGATTGAGTTTAAAGAAATAGATACTGTCTTCATAATTATATTTCCTCCTATAATAAAAAATTGTTAGCGTTTTCAGGGAAGGGAAATGATTTCCAACTTCCGCCTTTATAGTAGATGATTTGTGCCCAAAAGTCAACAGATAAAGTTGCTGAAAAAAAAGGAGTTTTTGATGAAAAGTGTAGCATTACATAACCTTGGTTGCAAAGTGAATTCTTACGAAATAGAAGTAATGCAACAAAACTTACAAAAAAACAAGTATGAAATTGTTGATTTTAACCAAAAATCAGATGTTTATATCATAAATACATGTTCGGTAACAAATATGGCGGACCGAAAAAGCCGTCAAATGTTGCATCGCGCCCGCAAACAGAATCCGGAGGCGGTTGTTGTAGCGGTAGGTTGTTATGTACAGGCGGATGCTTTCAGTATTGCACAGGATGAAGCCATTGATTTGTTGGTAGGAAATAATTTAAAAAAGAATATTGCGGGGATTTTGGACCGTTATATGAATGAGGAGATAAGTGTTCCGGCGGAAATCAGCGCCGAAGAGGCCAATTATCTGCGAAAGACTTTGAACAATACCACGGTGGTGGATGTAAAAAAAGTAGATTTTGAAGATGCGAAAATGGAGCAGACGGCGGAGCATGCCAGAGCATATATTAAGATACAGGACGGATGTAACCGTTTCTGCAGTTATTGTATCATTCCCTACACCAGAGGAAATGTAAGGAGCCGCAAGCCGGAGAGTATATTGGAGGAAATTCAAGGTCTCATAAAAGAAGGCTACCGTGAATTTGTGTTAACGGGTATTCATATCAGTTCTTACGGTTTGGATTTTGCGGAGAAGAATCCGAAGAAGTATCTTGCAGAGTTGATTCGTGCCATAAATGCAATAGATGGAGTGGAACGCATCCGTATCGGTTCTTTTGAACCTATGATTTTGACGGAAGAGTTTGTGGCAGAGATTGCTTCCTGCCGTAAAATGTGTCCCCATTTTCATATTTCCCTGCAAAGCGGATGCGATGACACTTTGAAGCGTATGAATCGCAGATATACAGCGTGTGAATATCAGGAAAAAACAGAATTACTGCGAAAGTATTTTCCGGGCTGCGCCATTACGACGGATGTGATTGTGGGATTTCCCGGGGAAACAGAAGAGGAGTTTGCGCAGACCAAAGCATTTTTAGAACAGATTCGTTTCTTTGAAATGCATATTTTTAAATATTCCAGACGAAGAGGTACAAAGGCGGATACTATGCCGAATCAGGTGCCGGAAGAAATCAAAACACGACGCAGTAATGTGCTGTTGGAGTTGGAGAAGAAGCAATCCATTTCATTCCGAGAGACTTTTATGCATCAAAATGTCAGTGTTCTTCTGGAGGAAGAGAAAGGAATCGGTGGTAAAAAATATTGGTTGGGACATACCGGCGAATATGTGAAAGTAGCGCTTCCTAGCGGCAAATATAAAAAGAATATGTTAGTACGAGTGAAAATTGGCGGTTTTCTTACAGATGATATTCTTTTGGGCGAACCTGAAGCAGAAGAATAATTTTTATCGGAGGCGGTATAGAAGCAAAAAAAATGCCGATAATAGAGATATGGTTGGCTACATTGCTTGAGTTTTATAAGTATTTAGAGTATAATAAAACAGACTATATACATATACGGACAAGTATAAAGATACATTACATATAGAGGATGTGAAGAAATGCAGTCAGAGAATACACAGTTTTTTCAAGTTGAACAGGATTCAAAGGACAGGGTAAAAAATATTCTTGCGCAGGTGTATGATGCCTTGCAGGAAAAAGGATACAATCCGGTAAACCAGATTGTAGGTTATATTATGTCCGGAGATCCCACATATATTACAAGCCATAACAATGCCCGCAGTTTGATTATGAAGGTTGAACGCGATGAGTTGGTGGAAGAAATGTTTATAGAGTACATCAAAGCAAATCAGTGGGAGTAACGGAGGAAGCGATATGCGTATCATGGGATTGGATTTCGGTTCCAAGACCGTTGGAGTGGCAGTGAGTGATCCAACGGGGCTGATTGCGACCGGGCTGGAAATTGTCAGACGTGAACGTGAGGACAAATTGCGTCAGACTTTGGCCAGAATTGAGGCACTGATTGTGGAATACGAGGTACAAAAAATTGTGCTTGGATATCCCAAGAATATGAACGATACTCTGGGTGAGCGCGTAGAGAAAACGCTGGCATTTAAAGAAATGCTGGAGAGACGTACGGGGCTCAGTGTAGAGTTATGGGATGAGAGACTGACCACCGTGGAA
Source organism: Lachnospiraceae bacterium (assembly GCA_017473115.1). Taxonomy (GTDB): domain Bacteria; phylum Bacillota; class Clostridia; order Lachnospirales; family Lachnospiraceae; genus UBA3766. Next base: position 77,791 of record JAFUNC010000012.1, on the reverse strand, counting down.
GCGGATGCGGTGATGATGGAGGCGGGAATAAGAAGAGAAGACCGCAAGAAATACGTGGATAAAATTGCTGCTGCATTTATTTTGCAGGGGTATTTGGACTACGCAGGAGAAAATAAAAAAGCGTAGAAACGAAAGGACAGACACAACGATGGAGAAGATTTTATTTCAGGCAATGGATGAAGAACCTGTCGAATTTTATGTACTGGAACAGACCACAGTGGCAGGCGTGAATTATATTTTGGTAACGGATACGGAAGACGGTGACGGCGATGCACTTATTCTCAAGGATATTTCGGAGAAAGATGCGCAGGAGGCTGTGTATGACATTGTGTCCGAGGATAAAGAATTGAATGCCATTGCGGAAATCTTCGAGAATCTTCTGGATGATGTGGAATTTGACAAAAGCAGGAAGTAGTTAGAATTTGGAGGAAAGAAATTTGAATATCAAAAAAAACGGCAGTGCTTCCGCCGATAAAATCAAAGTCATTCCTTTGGGCGGACTTGAACAAATCGGTATGAATATTACTGCCTTTGAATATGGTGATACCATTATCGTGGTTGACTGCGGATTGAGTTTTCCGGCAGACGATATGTTGGGAATAGATTTGGTTATTCCTGATATTACGTACCTTTTGGATAATAAGGACAAGGTAAAAGCCTTTATGATTACCCATGGACATGAGGATCACATCGGCGCATTACCCTATATTTTAAAGCAGTTAAATGTACCTGTGTTTGCGACTACCCTTACTATGGGCGTCATTGAACACAAATTAAAAGAACATGAATTGCTTGATGTGGTAAAACGACAAACGGTACAATTCGGAGATGTTGTAAACGTCGGTCCCATTAAAGTGGAATTTATTAAGACCAATCACAGTATTGTGGATGCCGCAGCGTTGGCAATTTATTCGCCGGCCGGTATCATTATTCATACCGGTGATTTTAAGGTGGATTATACTCCGGTATTCGGAGATGCTATTGATTTGCAGCGTTTTGCGGAATTGGGCAGCAGTCCTCAAGGTGTTCTTGCGTTGCTGTGCGACTCTACCAATGCGGAGCGTCCCGGGTTTACGCAATCGGAGCGTAGTTTAAGCAAAACCTTTGATACTATTTTTGCAGAGCATAAAAATACCAGAATTATTGTGGCAACTTTTGCATCCAATGTTGACCGTGTACAGCAGATTATCAATGCGGCAGACCGCTTTGGACGTAAAGTAGTGGTAGAAGGCCGCAGTATGGTAAATATTATCGAAACTGCCACTCATTTAGGCAGATTGAGTATTCCGGAGAATACATTGATTGATATTGAGAATTTGAAGGATTATCCGGAAGAGCAGACCGTCATTATTACAACCGGAAGCCAGGGTGAAAGTATGGCGGCTTTAAGTCGTATGGCAATGGGACAACACCGTAAGGTTAAAATCGGGCCTATGGACACGGTTATCTTTTCGTCCAGTCCGATTCCCGGCAATGAAAAAGCGGTTACCAAAGTAATTAATGAACTCTTCCACAAAGGGGCAGATGTTATTTTTCAGGATGCTCATGTATCCGGTCATGCCTGCCAGGAAGAAATCAAGTTGATTTATACATTAACACAGCCGAAATATGCTGTGCCGGTACATGGCGAATATAAGCATCTTAAAGCACATGCAAAACTGGCGGAACAGTTGGGAATGGATAAGGAAAATATTTTTATCTTAAAATCCGGTGATGTGCTTGAACTGAACGATGAAGGTGCGGAAGTCACCGGTGAAGTGCCGGTTGGCGCTATTTTGGTAGACGGTTTAGGCGTAGGCGACGTAGGCAATGTGGTTTTACGTGACCGTCAGAGGTTGGCGGAAGACGGTATTGTTATTGTGGTCGCGGTAATGGACGGTTACAGCAATACACTGGTATCCGGTCCTGATATTGTATCACGCGGTTTTACGTATACCAAAGAGAATGAGGATTTGATAGAGGAAGCAAGTGCTATTGCGTACGAAGTAATTGAGCGTATGCAGGAGCGCGGGGTTACCGATTGGGGTAAAATAAAGGCTAACTTACGTGATTCGTTGAATGAATTCTTCTGGAAGTCAACGAAACGTCGTCCGATGATTCTTCCGATTTTGATGGAAGTGTAACAGAAAGGTGAACTTATGCAAAAGTCCGATATGGAAAAAGCCACAGACAAATACATTGCAGCATTGCAAAAATCAGATGAATACTGTAATTATGCGGATGCAAAGGCAAAAGCCAAAGAAGACCCTGTTCTTTGGCAGCAAATCTGCGATTACAGACGTAAAAGATATGAGTTTCAGAATCTGACAAGTCCGGAGGAATTGTTTGACCGCGTGGATGCTTTTGAAAGAGATTATCGTGAATGGAAAAAGGATTTCAAGGTTATGGCGTTTCTGGATGCAGAGTTGGCATTTTGCCGTATGATGCAGGAGACCAATTTGCGCATTGTGGACGCGATGGATTTTGAATAGTTTATGATATCAGTTTCCGCAGCGGATGGATATAATGAACAGAGTCCGCAACGGAAAAAGTTGGGAGATATGTATGGATAAGAAAATGATATGGGGCGTGACAAAGAGTATTTTTAAAATTGCTCTTGCCCTGGCAGTTGTCTTATTGGTTTACAATTTAGGAATGAAAGCATATGATTTCGGTTATCGTATTTTTGCGGAAGAACCGGTGGAACTGGGAACGGGCCGTACGGTTTCCGTATCGATTGTGGAAGGAAAAACCGTATCTGAAATCGGAGAAATTTTGGAGGAAAAGGGATTGATTCGAGACGCGAAACTCTTTTATTTCCAGGAGATGTTTTCGGAATACAAGGGCGAGTTAAAGCCGGGGGTTTATGAACTTTCTACCGGGATGACGCCCTATGAAATGATGGAAATAATGTCTGCTTCGGAAGAAGAGACTGAGTGATAAGCAGGTAGCAACGTGATTATTGACGAAAGATTATTTACTTTTATCAATTCTTTTGATAAAGGCAATTCGGAATTTTTGGATGAGTTAGAGAAGGAAGCGAAGAGGGATTATGTACCGATTATCCGTAAGGATATGCAGAACCTCCTTCGTTTCTTATTGCGTTTGAAAAGACCTGTTAAAATTCTTGAAGTCGGTACGGCCGTGGGCTTTTCCGCACTTCTTATGGCAGAAAATACTGCGGAAGAATGTCGGATTACCACCATAGAGAATTATGAAAAAAGAATTCCGATTGCAAGGGAAAATTTCAAAAGAGACGGTATGGAGCATCGCATTACACTTTTAGAAGGAGATGCTACGGAAATTCTGAAGGAATTGGATGAAACTTATGATTTTATTTTTATGGATGCGGCGAAAGGGCAATATCTGAATTTTCTGCCGGATTTGTTGCGCTTGCTGGCTGAAGACGGGATGCTGGTATCGGATAACGTATTGCAGGATGGCGACTTGATGGAATCCCGCTATGCGGTTACCAGAAGAAACCGAACCATTCATTCCAGAATGAGAGATTACTTATACGAATTGAAAAACAACCCGGTGCTGGAAACGGTGATTCTTCCGGTTGGAGACGGTGTGACAATCAGTATAAAAACGGATAATAACGTAAAATGAAAATGCAACGGAACTGCGAAAAAGTTTGAGAAATATGTACTGATATAAAAGTTAACAAAGCGGTGCAAAAAAACGGTATTGTTCCGTTTTTGTGGAGGTAAGAGTGGATAATAGAAAAAAGCCGGAACTTTTAATACCGGCCAGTAGTTTGGAAGTGTTAAAAACTGCAGTTATGTTTGGTGCAGATGCGGTGTATATTGGCGGAGAGGCTTTTGGTCTGCGAGCTAAAGCAAAGAATTTTTCGTCGGAAGATATGAAAGCAGGGATTGCATTTGCCCATGCGCATAATGTTAAAGTATATGTAACAGCAAATATTCTTGCACATAATTCAGATTTGGAGGGCGCGGCAGAATATTTTAAAGAATTAAATGAATTAAAACCGGATGCATTGATTATTGCGGATCCCGGGATGTTTATGTTGGCCAAAGAGCATTGTCCCGGTATGGAACTTCATATTTCCACACAGGCAAATAACACCAATTATCAAACGTATCTGTTTTGGTGGCAGCAGGGGGCAAAGCGTGTGGTAAGTGCCAGGGAATTGTCACTTGCAGAGATTCGGGAGATTCGTGACCATATTCCGGAAGAGATGGAAATTGAGAGTTTTATTCATGGAGCAATGTGTATTTCCTACTCCGGAAGATGTCTTTTATCCAATTATTTTACCGGAAGAGATGCAAACCAGGGTGCTTGTACGCATCCCTGCAGATGGAAATATGCGGTCGTAGAAGAAACCAGGCCGGGTGAATATATGCCGGTATATGAGAACGAGAGAGGTACTTATATTTTTAACTCCAAGGATTTGTGTATGATTGAGTACATTCCTGAGATTGTAGCAGCGGGAATTGATTCGTTAAAGATTGAAGGCCGTATGAAAACCGCTCTTTATGTTGCAGCGGTGGCAAGGACTTATCGTAAGGCAATCGATGATTTCTTTACTTCGGAGAAAACGTATCGCGATAATATGGATTGGTATCGTGAAGAGATTTCCAAGTGTACCTATCGTCAGTTTACCACCGGTTTTTATTTCGGAAAGCCCGGTGAAGAGACTCAAATTTACGACAGTAATACGTATATTAACGAATATGTATATTTGGGCATTGCGGAAGAAATTACAGAGACGGGTATGGTGCGTATCGAACAGAAGAATAAGTTCTGCGTAGGAGATACCATTGAAATTATGAAGCCGGACGGCCGGAATATTGAGACGAAAGTAGAGGCTATGTTTGATGAAAAAGGTACGGCCGTAGAAAGCGCACCGCATCCGCAGCAGATTTTATTTTTACAATTAAGCGAAGTCTGCGAAAAGTATGATATATTGCGTGTAAAAAAGGTATAGAACAGGCAGTATAGGAAAAACCAGTATTTTACGTGCGGATTGTTTTATTCCGCATGGGAAGAATAGGGTTTCGCTTGTAAAAAAACAGAAAACAGTGTATTTTATTTTAAGAATATATTGTAAATGAATCCGAATGGAGAATATATATGACAGACAAGATTAACATTGAAGAGATATTTGCCCAGAATGTCTTTACATTGGATACTATGAGAAAATGGGTGTCAGAAGAGGCCTATAATGAAGTAATCAATGTAATGGAAAACGGAGGCGAACTTTCAGGTAAAACCGCGAATGTGGTTGCAAAAGGAATGAAGGATTGGGCCGTGGAAAACGGTGCGACCCATTATACACATTGGTTCCAGCCTCTGACCGGATTTACGGCGGAAAAGCATGACTCTTTTATCACCCATCCTGATAAAAACGGTAAAATGTTATTGGAGTTTAAAGGCAAAGAGTTGATAAAGGGTGAGCCGGATGCATCTTCATTTCCTTCCGGCGGATTGCGTGCCACATTTGAAGCGCGCGGATATACTACCTGGGATATTACATCACCTGCTTTTATCAAGGAAGATGCTACCGGGAAGATTCTTTGTATTCCTACAGCATTCTGCTCATATAAAGGTGAGGCACTGGATAAAAAGACGCCGTTGCTTCGTTCTATGGAAATTGTGGGACAACAGGCAATGCGTATTGTGAGATTGTTCGGTAATTATGAAGCAAAGAAAGTAATTCCTTCTGTAGGTGCGGAACAGGAATACTTTTTGATTGACAGAGAGAATTATTTAAAACGAGAAGATTTGATTTATGCCGGACGTACACTCTTTGGGGCGCCTGCGCCGAAGGGACAGGAGATGGATGACCATTATTACGGTTGTATCCGGGAACGCATCGGTGCGTATATGAAAGATTTGAATGTTGAGTTGTGGAAACTGGGTGTAACAGCCAAGACGCAGCATAACGAAGTGGCACCTGCACAGCACGAATTGGCACCGATTTATGAAACGTCCAATGTGGCAGTCGATCATAACCAAATTGTTATGGAGACCCTCAAAAAGGTTGCCGGCCGTCACGGCTTGACTTGTCTTTTGCATGAAAAACCTTTCCAGGGTGTAAATGGTTCCGGTAAGCATAATAACTGGTCGTTGACTACGGATACCGGAATGAATCTTTTGGACCCGGGTGATACACCCAATGAAAATATTCAGTTCCTTTTGGTGCTTGCTTGTATTATGAAGGCCGTGGATACACATGCAGACCTTTTAAGACAGAGTGCATCGGATGTAGGAAATGACCACAGATTGGGAGCGGATGAAGCACCGCCTGCAATTATTTCGATTTTCCTCGGAGAACAATTGGAAGACGTGGTAAAGCAGTTGGTGGAAACCGGTGAGGCAACACATTTGGTAGAGGGCGGAGTTTTGGAAACAGGAGTTTCCACGTTGCCGGATTTGTTAAAAGATGCAACAGACCGTAACCGTACTTCTCCGTTTGCTTTTACGGGTAATAAATTTGAGTTTCGTATGGTGGGTTCTGCCGATTCCATCGGTGACCCCAATACCATTTTGAATACCATTGTAGCAGAAGCATTCTGCGAAGCAGCAGACCGTTTGGAAGGTGTGGAAGATTTTGAATTGGCAGTGCATGATTTGATTAAGGAGTATATGACTGCACACCAGAGAATTATTTTTAACGGAAACGGTTATGCGCCGGAATGGATTAAGGAAGCAGAACGAAGAGGACTTCCCAATCTTCCCACTATGTTGGATGCGGTAGAAACACTTACGACCGACAAGTCGTTTGCTTTGTTTGAAAAGTTTAACATTTTTACGAGAGCGGAGTTGGAATCCCGTAAAGATGTTTTATACGAAACCTATTCCAAGACAATAAATATTGAAGCCAAGTGTATGATTGAGATGTCATCAAAACAGATTATCCCGGCAGAGATTCGTTATATAAAGATGTTGTCAAAAGCAGTTCTTTTGGCGGAAGAGGCCGGTGTGAGGGCTACTGTACAGAGAGAAATTCTTTCGAAGGTTACAGATGAACTTGAAAAAATGCAATCGGCATTGGTAAAACTGGAGGCAGAGTTAAAAGCTGCCCAGAGAATCAAGGAACATAAAACATGTGCATTTTACTATCGTGATCATGTTAAGACGGCGATGGAAGAATTACGCGCTCCTGCGGATGCATTGGAAATGTTAACCGACAAGGAAGTATGGCCGATTCCTACATATGGCGATTTGTTGTTTGAAGTGTAAGGAGGGAAAACAAATGAGAGAACCTGTATTGGTAATTATGGCTGCCGGAATGGGTAGTCGTTATGGTGGATTAAAACAGATTGACCCGGTGGATGCTGCCGGTAATAAAATTTTAGATTTTTCAATCTATGATGCGTTGAGAGCAGGATTTAAAAAAGCCGTTTTTATCATTAAGAAAGAAAACGAAGCATTATTCAGAGAGTGCATCGGCGATGCGGTTAGCCGCCATATGGAAGTGGAGTATGTGTTCCAGGATTTAAATGATGTTCCGGAAGGATTTGTGATTCCGGAAGGACGTGTAAAACCTTGGGGAACCGCACATGCAATTTACAGTTGCAGAAATACGGTAAAAGAACCGTTTGCGGTAATCAATGCGGACGACTATTATGGTGTGGAAGCATTTCAGGTTTTATATGACTTTTTAACAACGCATGAAGATGATGAGAAGTATCGTTATGCCATGGTTGGTTATCAGTTGGGAAATACTCTCACGGAAAATGGTTCTGTGGCACGTGGCTGTTGTGTAACCAATGAAGAAGGTTATTTGGTATCCATTACCGAAAGGACCAAAATTATCAAAACAGCGGATGGAGCAGCGTATACTGAGGATGATGGAGCAACCTATACACCAATCAGTGTAGAGTCTCCTGTATCAATGAATATGTGGGGATTTACTCCCAGTATTATTCCCGAATTAGGCGAGGCGTTGAAGCAATTTTTTGCCAACACAGTGGCAACGAATCCTTTAAAGGCGGAGTGTTATTTGCCGATTGAAGTGGATGGTTTGTTAAAAGCAGACAAAGCAACTGTGCAGGTACTTTCTTCCAAGGATAAGTGGTTTGGTGTAACCTATAAGGAAGATAAGCCTTATGTGGTAGAGTCTATTCAGAAATTAAAAGATGCAGGGATATATCCTGATGTGCTTTGGTAATTGAAAAGAGTAACAAGGAGAAGAGTAATGGCAATACTTGTAACCGGAGGCGCCGGATATATCGGAAGCCATACTGTAGTGGAATTACAGAATGCGGGATATGAGGTAGTAGTTGTTGACAATTTAAGCAATTCCAGTCGTGAGTCTTTGTATCGTGTGGAGAAAATTACGGGAAAAAAGATTCCTTTTTATCAGGTAGATATATTGGATGAAGCGGAACTGCGAAAAGTTTTTGAGGCGGAGACCATTGATTCGTGTATTCATTTTGCAGGGTTAAAAGCAGTAGGTGAATCCGTAAAAGAGCCTTGGAAATATTATCAGAATAATATTGCGGGAACCTTGTGCCTTTTAAAAGTAATGGAAGAGTTTAATGTAAAAAACATTGTTTTTTCTTCTTCTGCTACAGTTTACGGAAGTCCGGCATTCGTACCAATTACAGAGGAGTGCCCTAAGGGAGAAATTACAAATCCATACGGACATACCAAATCTATGTTAGAGCAAATACTGACCGATATGCAAAAAGCAGATTCTGCATGGAATGTAGTGCTTTTAAGATATTTTAATCCCATTGGTGCGCATGAGAGTGGTTTGATTGGTGAGAATCCTAACGGAATTCCCAATAATCTGATGCCCTATATTACACAGGTGGCAGTCGGTAAACTAAAGTGTTTGGGCGTTTTTGGTAATGATTATGATACACCGGACGGTACCGGTGTAAGAGATTATATTCATGTGGTTGATTTGGCTGTGGGTCATGTACGCGCAATCGAAAAGTTGACTGATAATCCCGGACTCTGTGTCTATAATCTGGGAACCGGAGTCGGTTACAGCGTATTGGACGTGGTAAGGAATTTTGAACAGGCCTCGGGAGTTCCCATTCCGTATGAAATCAAAGAACGCCGTCCCGGGGATATTGCACAGTGTTATGCAAGTCCGCAAAAGGCAGAGAAAGAACTGCATTGGAAAGCAGAACGTGATATTCGTAAAATGTGTGAGGATTCATGGCGTTGGCAGTCTGAAAATCCAAACGGGTATGCGGAATAAAATGTTATTTACTCTTTGAAAATATGTCGGGCATATTTTTTTACAAGAAATAAAAGAGGCATACCTAAAATAGCGCAGGATATAAATTCGCCGACAAAAACGGTTAAGAAGAATAACCAAAGCGGTTCTAATCCGTAGGCGTATTTTAAGACAAATGGTATGATAAGTGTATTAGATAAAATAGGCGGTATTGGTGCAAACCATGCCGCTATTTTTGTGCGGTTTTGTTTGCTTTGCGAAGTCTTTATTTTATTAGTGGGCGGATAGGGTGTTGTGGTAGCATATATTCCGGAACCGGAATGTCTCTTACTCCAACGGCCAATCAGATACGTAAAAAAGGCGCCGGACAAAGTTGCCAGACTTCCGAATATAATATCGAAAATATTTGCACTTACCAATAAATTACTGATAATGCAGCCTGCAAAAAGACCGGGAATGGCAGCAGGTGTAAAAAACGGTAAAATGGTTAATGCTTCAGAAAAACGAATTTGAATTGCAAAAGATGCAAGACCAAAGATGTTAGAGATTTCTGTCAGAACCACATAAAGGGCGGCAATCATTGCCGCCTGTGTAAGAAATAGAACTTTCTTATTTTTCATTTCAATATTCTCCTTAGTTTTGTTTAAGGTCAGGATGGTTTCGAACTGACCATGATTTATATTTTGCCGTAGCGCAAAATACTTAAAATATATCTATTCGATTGAAATATCGTTTCCCGGGGTATTGTTGGCAGTATCTTTTTCGCCGGTAGCATCCGTACAGGTAAAAGTTACCTTCACAATATTATTGTTTGTGCGTACATTACAGTCGCAATCAGCACCATGTGCAGATTTGATTTGTGTCATAATCTGGTCAATGGGAAAACCGAAAGCATCTTCCAAACTTGTTTTAAGCACGCAATTGGAATTTAAAAACTGCGTATTATCATTGATGTTCATTCCGGCATCCGATGCCATTAAAGTCAAAAAAGGTTGGCTTGCGGGATCGCCTTGCACTTCGGCATCAACGATGGAGATAGACACACCGGTCCGAATGGTATCTGCTAACTGTATATCGGATGATACATTTGATTTTTCGATATACTTTAATAATTGCGGTGCCAATAACCCTACGGCAATCGCCATAATTGCAATTACGACAATTAATTCAATCAAGGAGAAACCTTTGTTGTTTTTATCCATTGTAAAAATCCTCTCTTAAAATGCGACAAGACCATTCTTTCCGAAAGAATACGTTAACAAATTGTTCACATTTATTAAGATAGCACTCAATGAAATAAAAGGCAAGTATTTACGCACGAAAAGCGAATAAAATGCAATGAAACGATAAAAAAACCCTGTTCTTTCAGAAAGAACAGGGTTAATAATTGAGTTTGGTGATAATTTATTTCTGACGTTCTCTTAACAATGCTTGAATTCTCTCGCTGGGATTCAAGAGATCACTGATGGAACTGTCATGATTTAATGTATCAATAATATAAGCAATATACTTACTCATATCACAGTTGATGTACCATTCTCTCTGTAAAAGTTCAGGTGTCTGATATACGAGATTTGTGGTAAGTACTCTGTGAATGAGACCTTCTTCATATGCTTTATCAAATTTTTCAAGACCATTAGTAAAGAGTCCGAAAGTAGTAGCGATAAATATTCTGTTTGCTTTACGCGCTTTTAATGCAGTAGCAACCTCAATTACACTTTCGCCTGAAGAAATCATATCGTCAAGAATAATAACATCTTTGCCTTCTACACTGCTACCGAGATATTCGTGTGCAACAATAGGATTTCTGCCGTCTACAACACGTGTGTAATCACGTCTCTTGTAAAACATACCCATATCAAGACCTAAAACGTTAGACATATAGATGGCACGTGACATACCGCCTTCATCGGGGCTGATGGTCATCATATGTTCTGCATCCAACTGAATATCGGGAACATTATTAATCAATCCTTTGATAAACTGGTAAGTAGGTTGTACGGTTTCAAAGCCGTGAAGAGGAATTGCATTCTGAACGCGGGGATCATGTGCATCAAAAGTGATGATGTTGTCTACACCCATGGCAACCAATTCCTGAAGTGCCAATGCACAGTCTAAAGATTCGCGAGAGGTTCTTTTGTGCTGTCTGCTTTCATAAAGGAAAGGCATAATAACGGTAATTCTTCTTGCTTTACCGCCTACAGCAGCAATAATTCTCTTTAAATCCTGATAATGGTCATCGGGAGACATTCTGTTCTTATTGCCGGAAAGGGAATAAGTTAAACTATGGTTACAAACGTCTACCATAATATAAAGGTCGTCACCACGTACGGATTCGTTGATAACACCTTTGGCTTCTCCGGAACCGAAGCGGGGAACTTTGGTATCAAGGATATAAGTGTCACGCTGATAGCCTGCAAAAGCAAGACTGTCTTTATGCTCGCTTTCACGCTCTGTTCTCCATTTTACAAGGTATTGATCTACCTTTTCGCCGAGGGAACGGCAACTTTCTAAGGGAATTAAGCCTAAGGAACCAACGGGAATGGTTTCCAAATTACGTACTTCTTGTCTCTTTTCAGACATGGGGAAATCCTCACTTTCTGTTTAACATTCTTTTTTTGTATATTCTGACATCCTGACCGGACAATTTGCAAACATTGTAATTGCTGATTAGACGTGAAAAAATTCTGTCATCATAACGGTCGCGTAAATCTTCCATTGCTAAATTGGTAGAAATGATAGTTGATTTACGTCTTAAATGTCGTTCGTTCAAACATGTAAAAAGTTGTGAAATTACAAAACTGTTCGTTAATTCAGTGCCCAAATCGTCCAACACCAAAAGATCACAGTTGTAAATATCTTCATAGGGATTGGTATCTGAATTGCGTCCGTTTTTGCGAAATGCATATTCGGATATTTTGGCAAATAAATCGCCGGAACTGAAGTAAATGACGGAATGACCTTTTTTAATCAGTTCAGAGGCAATACAGTTGGACAAAAAACTTTTGCCGGTACCTACTGTACCATAAAATAAAATGTTTTGATAGTCTAAATCGAAGTTTTTTACAAAATTTTGTGCATGTGTAACTGCATTTTGTAATCTTGCCAGGTCATCGCCTTGTTGATAATCCAGTGAAATGTCATCAAATGATTCGTTTGCCAGCACTTCGCGGATATTGGATTGTTCATAAAGCATATCCAGCATTTCCTGCTTAAAACAATGACATTTCTCTCCGTCGATAAAACCGGTATCTTTGCAATAGGAACAGGTATACAAAGGGTCGAGGTAATTTACGGAGTATCCTGCGGCCGTTAAGAGAAGTTTCTTTTGCCGATTTAAATCTTCCAATATATCGGCTAAATCTTCCATAGTACCGTTGTCACCCATCAGGCGTTTTTTACCTTGCTCAATGGCGAGAGTAGCGGTCAACTCGTCAAGATTCTTGTATTCGGGAAGTTTTTCGTAAACCTCTTTGGTGCGGTCTTCCTGAATTTTCCTTGCATTAAGACGACGACGGTTATAGCCTTGAAGGATTGTATCGTATTGTGCATTGGTAAGTGCCACGTTATTTCTCCTTTAATTGCTGAGAATTTCTTTTTCTAAAGTTGCAAAATCATAATTCTGTCGCGGGAACTTGGCGGGGGCGGATTTGCCGGTGCCACCGGTACCGCTGCTGCCGCTTTTGGGTTTGTTTCGAAATGCTTTGTCCAGTTCTTTGATTTCTCTCATGGAAGATATATTCTGTGCTTTCCAGTTGGAAAGGATACGGTCTGCATATTCAAAGCGATGGTTATCCACCGCCAACACCGTTCTTTCGCAACATTCGAAAATAATATCCATGGTAAAACCAAAACTACCTGTCCATTTATTAATATAATCTACTTCTTTGGCTGTGGGAATTCCGCTTTTGCCCAAAGCCTTCATAACGGAATAGATGGTTTTGTCATATTTGCTGACGCCTTCTTTGGCCTGTTTTACGGTATCGATACCCTGTTCGTACCAGCCCATGGCAGTTTTCTCAATGTAACGCATTTCCTTTTTGCCGCGTTCCAGACAATATTCCAATAACGCATCAAGCATATCCATGGAATAACCGAGTTCCAAATGAATATAGAGAATACTCTTCAAGTCATTGGGGCTTAATGTCTTGCTCAGATACTGTTCTGCGATGCAAAGCATTTCGCTGATTTCTTCCTTATCCTTGTATGTACGAAGTTGATCTGCGGAATAAGAAGGTTTTTCCGGTGCAACACGGGTTGCGACGGATTTCTGTGCAGGAGCCTTGCGTTCCGATACGGCAGGTACCATACTGACAATGGGAGCCAACGGCTTTACCATCGGATCGCCGATAGAGTCGGCAACCGGTGCCTGCAGGTGAATTCCGATAATATTTTTGTATTCGTCATAATCCAGAACGAGAAGATGCATACGTTCCCAATATTGCAGGGAGCGGATTACTTCTTTTTCGGTGTGATTAAATTTGTCTGCCATATCCGAAATGCTAACCGGCATATTTGCCGAGAACATTCTGATTAAGTAGAGATAAATTTTCAGTTGTGCATCGTTGGCATCCTTCATAAAAGAGTCAATGAACACATTTGATACACCGGTTATTCCTGGTGCACCATCCTGATAAAGCATAATTTGATTCATATCTATTCCCCTTAAAATCCGGACAGGGAAATTTTGTCCGAATATAATTTTCAAAGCAAGAGTGATTATAACACAGACTTTTCAAAAAAGGAATAGGTAAAATTGCCGGAAAGCCTTGATTTTACTGGGGTTTCGGGTTTTGTGGACAATGTGGATAACCAGGAAAAACATAGTCCACATAATTTAAAAAAATGATAAAAAAACGCACAAAACCGGGGTTTGCAAAAATGTTATGTAAACAAAAAATATCCACAGACCTTGTGGATGCTAAGTACACTCAAAATCTGTGGATAGTGTGGATAAGTTAGTTGCCCAGGAGATTTTCTCCGATTTTTACTACATCTCCGGCGCCCATAGTTATCAACAAGTCTCCGGGGATACAATTTTGTAATAAAAAATTTTCAATTTCATCAAAAGAGGGGAAAAAGTGGCAATCTCCACCTAATTTGATAATTTCTTTCTGTAAATCTTTAGAACTTATGCCCAAGGTATTGGTTTCGCGGGCTGCGTAAATATCCGCAAGTACTACATGTTCCGCTTTGGATAATACTTCTGCAAAGTCATGCAGGAATGCTTTGGTCCTGGTATAAGTGTGAGGCTGGAATACACACCATAAATGCTGGTGCGGATAGTTTTTGGCTGCCTCCAAGGTTGCAGCAATCTCCGTGGGATGATGTGCATAATCATCTACAATATTGACCCCACCGAGACTTCCCTTAAATTCAAATCGCCTGTCGGTGCCGGTAAAAGACTGAAGACCTCTTGCGGCAGTTTCCATGGGAATGTTCAAAAAGTCCGCCATGGCCAGCGCCGCCAATGCATTGCATACATTGTGTTTGCCGACAACTTCCAATAGGATTTCCTGTTTGTCGTTGGAAGGCGTATGGAAAACAAAATGGTAGTTTCCGTGGTCATCGATTTCCAAATCGGAAGCATAATAGTCGCATTCCGGAGCAAAACCAAAGGTTTTTACGGGGCAATTCAGGTCTTTGGTAATGATATCACGACCTTCAATGTCATGGTTAATCAGTAAAACACCGTCATTTGGAATCAGTTTTGCAAATTTATGGAAAGATTCACGGATTTCATGAATATCTTTAAAAAAGTCCATATGGTCTTCTTCCACATTTAGAATGATGCCGATTTTAGGGAAGAAGTTTAAGAAACTGTTGGTATATTCACAGGCTTCCGTCAAAAAAACGTCCGAACCTCCTACACGGATGTTGCCGTTAATACTTTTCAAAATCCCGCCAATGGAAAGTGTGGGATCCAAATCCGCAGCCATAAGGATTTCAGAAGCCATAGATGAAGTTGTGGTTTTGCCGTGGGTTCCGCTGACTGCAATGGCATTTTTATAGTTGCGCATTAACTGCCCTAAAAACTGTGCTCTTGAAAGCATTGGCAACGATAATTCCACACAACGGGCAAATTCCGGATTGTCTTCATGGATGGCAGCAGTATATACCACCAAATCAATATCTTCGGAAATATTGGAAGCACGCTGCCCGATAAAAATTTCTGCGCCGGTTCTGCTTAATTCCTCTGTCAGTGCCGATTTTAAATTATCGGAGCCGGACACCGTAAAACTTTTGGACAAAAGAACCTGAGCCAGACCGCTCATGCTGATGCCGCCGATTCCGATAAAATGTACATGTATGGGAGTGTTAAAATCTATTTCATACATAAGATTTTCCTCTTTTATTAAATAATATTGCTTTAATAATACACTGTCATCGCAGAAAAACCAAGAGTGTTTTGGCGGTTTTTGTGAAAAGTGAAAAAACATTTTATAATGAAGGAAAACAAAAATTGGCATTATATCCAAAAAATACCTGCGTTTTCCGTCAATTTTATTAAAATTACACAGAAAAAATGACAAAATTGGCGAATAATTTCGTGCAAACAGTTCACTTTTACAATTCGACATGTTATAATACTATAAGTGTATGCGGGGATTCCATAAAAGGTGAGAAAACATATTGGGGGTTTTCTTACTTGTTATAAAAATTCAGTGCAGAAATGACACAAATACAGCTAAGGGGTGAAGACATGATCAAGAAAGAAATGATTGCTATGTTACTTGCAGGTGGTCAGGGTAGCCGTCTCGGTATTCTGACAGCAAAAGTAGCAAAACCCGCAGTGGCTTTTGGTGGAAAGTATCGTATTATCGACTTCCCTTTGAGTAACTGCATTAACTCAGGCGTTGACACGGTAGGTGTTTTGACACAGTATCAGCCGCTTCGTCTGAATACACATATCGGTATCGGTATTCCTTGGGATTTGGACCGTAACATTGGTGGTGTAACCGTATTACCTCCTTATGAAAAGAGTTCCAACAGCGAGTGGTATACAGGTACGGCGAATGCGATTTACCAGAATATCGATTACATGGACAGTTTTAATCCGGAATATGTTCTGATTTTATCAGGTGACCATATTTACAAGATGGATTATGAAGTGATGCTCGACTTCCATAAACAGAACGGTGCAGAAGTTACATTAGCAGCTATGCCCGTGCCTTTGGAAGAAGCGAAGAGATTCGGTATCGTTATTACAGACGAGAACCGTAAGATTGTAGACTTCGAAGAAAAGCCTGCAAATCCCAGAAGTAATCTTGCTTCTATGGGTATTTACATCTTTAACTGGAAGACTTTGAAAGAAGCACTGCTTGCAAAGGCTGACCAGCCCAACCTTGACTTTGGTAAGCATATTATTCCTTATTGCCATGAAAAGGGAGCGCCTTTATATGCTTATGAGTACAACGGATACTGGAAAGACGTTGGAACATTACATTCATACTGGGAAGCAAATATGGAATTGATTGATATCGTTCCCGTATTTAACCTTTATGAAGACTATTGGAAGATTTATACAAAGAGTGATAAATTACCGCCTCAGTATATGTCTGCTGACAGTGTGGTAGAGAAGTGTCTGATTGGAGAAGGTTCCGTAATTTGCGGAAAAGTTTACAATTCCATCATTGGTTGTGGGGTAACCATTGAAGAAGGTACGGTAGTTCGTGATTCCATTATTATGAACGATACCACCATCGGAAAGAATTGTGAAATCAACAAGGGTATTATTGCAGAAAACGTTATCATCGGTAATGATGTAAAACTGGGTGTCGGTGAAGAAATCGATAACGATACGGCACCTCACATTTATAATCACGGCCTTGTAACCATCGGTGAAAAGACAGTGGTGCCTAACGGTGTATCAGTAGGTAAGAACTCAGTAGTATCAGGTAATACTACGGTAGAAGATTATCCTGATATGTACCTTGGCAGTGGTAAAACTTTGATTAAGGCAGGTGACGAATAATGAGAGCGATAGGAATTATTTTGGCCGGCGGCCATAACCACAGAATGCGTGAATTGTCTCAGAAGAGAGCGATTTCCGCTATGCCCGTAGCAGGTAGTTACAGAAGTATTGACTTCGCATTAAGTAATATGTCGAACTCTCACATTCAGCGTGTGGCAGTTTTAACACAGTACAATGCCCGCAGTTTAAATGAACACTTAAGTTCTTCCAAGTGGTGGGACTTCGGTCGTAAGCAGGGTGGTTTATACGTATTTACACCTGTTGTGACGGCAGATAACAGCAACTGGTACCGCGGTACCGCAGATGCGATTTATCAGAATCTTGATTTCTTAAAGAACAGCCATGAACCTTACGTCGTAATTGCATCAGGCGATTGCGTATATAAGATGGATTACAATAAGGTTCTTGAATATCATATTGATAAAAAGGCTGACATTACCGTAGTTTGCAAGGACATGCCGGAAGGAATGAACGTAGACCGATACGGTATCATTAAGATGAATGAAGAAAGCCGCATTGAAGAATTTGAAGAGAAACCTGTTGTTGCAAAATCCAATACGGTTTCTTGCGGTATCTATGTCATCAGAAGAAGACTTTTGATTGAGTTAATCGAAAAATCTGCAGAAGAGGGCAGACATGACCTGGTAGCGGATATTTTAATTCGTTATAAGGGAATGAAGAGAATTTTCGGCTATAAGATGAAAGACTACTGGAAGAACATTGCATCTGTTGAAGATTATTATGAGACCAATATGGACTTCTTAAAACCGGATGTAAGAAATTATTTCTTCCGTGAATATCCTGCGGTATATTCTAAGGTGGATGATTTGGCTCCTGCAAAATACAATGTTGGTTCTGATGTTAAGAACAGTCTTGTATCCAGCGGCAGCATTATCAATGGTAAGGTTGAAAACTCCATTATCTTCAAGAAGGTATTTGTGGGCAACAATTGTACCATTAAGAATTCCATCATTTTAAATGATGTATACATCGGAGATAATACTCACATTGAGAACTGTATCGTTGAGAGTCGTGATACCATTCGTGCAAATTCTTATTATGTAGGCGAAGGTGAAATTAAAGTCTTAATTGAGAAGAACGAAAGATACGACGTATAAAGCGAATTGTTATGTGTTAACAACAACTGTCCTAGAGGGGAAGGAGGGTTACCGTGACCATTACAGATGTTCGAGTGCGAAAGATTTCAAGCGATGGCAAGTTAAAAGCCGTTGCGTCCATTACGTTGGATAACGAATTCGTGGTTCACGATATCAAGATTATCGAGGGTGATAAAGGGCCATTCATTGCAATGCCCAGCCGGAAAATGTCAGAGGACGATTATCGTGACATTGCGCATCCTATCAAGCCGGAGACTCGTGAGTATATTCAGGAGATAATTTTGAAAGCATATGAAGAGTATATCGGTGTAGACAGGGAATCAGTTTCATAAAAATGATAAAGGGGTGTCGTTTTGACACCCCTTTTTATTTGTTTTTAACCACTTACGGAAGGTAGATTTCCAAGATTATTATTTTCGGTACCGTCCGGCAGGGATTTGAGATATTCAGAGTCCTTACGATGTGCGACCCCGACTCCTTTGATGTCGCCTGTTTTGGCCATGGCAACACCTTCTTCTTTGGATACGGTGATACCGTCGGATAAGCGATATCCTGTAATTCGTCCGCTTGTCTTTACAAGGCCGATGATTTCTTTTGCGTCTGCTTTGGGAGTGGGAACTTCATCGAAAGCAGCATAGGCAAGTTCTGCGCCTAATTCTTTTTTATCTTTATTCATAGATTATTCTCCGTTTTCATTGTATTTTCACTATAGTATTTGTAAAAAATAAACTTATATGCAAATGTAATATTTTCTTTTCGGAATAAAGCGAATATGTTAATATGAAAGGCGTAGGTGGTTGATTGTAACAATAACGGAACGGCTGTTTTATAAAGATGAAATAATCACAGTTCGTAATATTATAGATTGTAAAAAGTAGGGAGATTTTTATGAAAAGAAAAGTTGTGGTTTTGGGCGGCGGCACCGGTTCGTCTACTTTGCTTCGCGGATTAAAGGAATTTCCTGTTGATTTAACAGCAATTGTATCCGTGTGTGATGACGGAAGAAGTACCGGCGTTTTGCGTGAGGAATTCAGTATTCCGGCAGTTGGGGATATACGAAGAGTTTTGGTTGCATTATCGGAAACGGAACCTTTGGTTATGGAACTTTTTAATTATCGTTTTCATACGACCAGCGATTTAGACGGCCATACTGTTGGTAATCTTCTTTTGACGGCATCTTCCGAAATTACGGGTAATTTATCGGATGGTATTGAAGCATTAAGCAAGGTTTTTAATTTAAAAGGTAAAGTTGTACCGTTGACGGAAGACAATGTAGTCCTCGTGGGGGAGATGGCGGACGGGAGCATAGTGGAAGGAGAACACAACATCACGGAGAATCAGAATGCTGTGAAGCGTGTCTTTTATAAGGAAAAACCCGTGCCTACCAAAGAAGCGGTAAAAGCCCTGGAAGAGGCGGATTTAATTGTGCTTAGTATGGGAAGTCTTTTTACCAGTATTATTCCGAATTTGATTTGTGAGGAGATTGTGGATGCCATTGACCGAAGCCAAGGTAAGATTATGTATGTCTGCAATATGGTGACCCAGCCCGGGGAAACGGAGGATTTCAAAGTCTCCGACCATATACGCCTGATTAACCAGTATCTTGGCAAGCGCAAGATAGATGTTGTAGTTGCTAACGCCGGTAAAATCGATGAGACAATGGCAAAGCGTTATGAGTCTTTGGAACAGAAAGATCCGGTTGAACTTGACAGGGAGGAAACGGAGAGGTTCGTGGAAACGGTCATCAGCGATGATTATGTTACGGTAAAAAACAACCTGCTTCGCCATAATGTGTTAAAACTTGGAATGCATATATTCGGATACTTGTTGAGTGAGAAGGAGTAAGCACAAATTTTATACCGGACAAATAATGTCTGATTTACAGAAACACGGCATTTCTCGCTTTGTGTCGTGTTTTTTGTAAAGCAGTTGAAGTACGCTGTCAATGAAAGGAGGTAACGCCATGGACCAGAAAAAAATCGGTCGTTTTTTGAAGGAACTCAGAAAAGAGAAGGAATTGACGCAGGAGCAATTGGCAGAGCAGTTCCGCGTGTCAGACCGTACGGTGTCCAGATGGGAAACCGGAAGTAATATGCCTGATTTAAGCGTTCTTGTAGAGTTGGCGGAATTCTATCAGGTTGATATGAAAGAAATCATTGATGGTGAAAGGAAAAGCGAGAAAATGAATGAAGAAGTAAAAGAGGTTGCGACCAAGATGGCAGATTATGCCGAAGAGCAGAAAAGTATGCTTTTGGTGGGAGTAAGACTCATTAGTTTGGTGGGAACAATTTTTATGGCGATTATTTTGGGCTTGCAAAGCATTGATTATGAACCCGGAATACCATCGCTGATAGCGTATGTATTATCTATAGCTGTTTTTACGGTTATGGTAATATTGACTTTATATATTAACGGAATGCTTGAAAGAATTGCAAAGCACCGGAAATTTGTAAAAGGATGCAACATACTGATTATCGTGGTGGCGGCTTGGGTATTTTATTTCGTAATAAGATATCTGATTGCACTGATACCGGTATTCATATTGGAAAGTGCGCCTTTTGAAAGTCAAAGCGGTATTGAAAATTATGATAAAACCGCCATATGCGAAGAATATGGTGGGGATTTGGGAAGTGATTTATTAGTCTTTCCGGATGATACAGCATATATGATTGAACCGACATTTGTATCTAATTTAAAAACAGGATTTTTTGATACGGACGGATATATTATTTTGCAAGGAGAATACAGTGTGGAAGATTACAAGGCAGAAGTAGAGAGGCTTGCCTCTATTGAATGTACGGTGGCGGATATCACGGTAGGTATTCGATATGATGATGAAAGTTATGCGCTACCGGCATACGTGGCAACAGACGGCGTTGATTATCAGTATGAATATGCCTTGGTAGATGAGGAAAATTGTCAGATTACATATATCTTACTTAGTTATCCTGAATATGTTGATTTGACAGGTTTCGAAGAATATTTGAAGTTGAACATGAGTGAATACGAGATAGAAGATACTTTGAAACAATTTTCAATTTATGGTCGCTACTTTGAAGATGGTGTTTATGTAGAATATTCGGATCAATAATTTGCAAATGAATGGTTTAAAGTTAGGAGAGAAGCATGTTACATTTGGTGCGCCCCACAGCCGAGATGAAAGAGGCTGCGCTGGATTATAAAAAAGAACATTTTGAATATGGTGATAAGGAAATCAACGGTAGCGAACTTTTGGATCAAATGGATTCCTACGAAGAGTGGCTGGTATCTGTAAACAATAATACATCGCCCGAGACGGTGAATCCGGCTTGGGTGGTGACGGATACGTTTTTCGCCGTGAACGAAGAGGGACGTATTGTAGGCATTATTGATTTGCGCCATACCTTAAATGATTTTCTTCAGGACTTCGGAAACAGCGGTTACAGTGTCCGACCCGGAGAGCGTCGCAAAGGTTATGCAACTGAAATGCTTCGCCAGATAAAAGAGGTGGCAAAGCAGGCCGGAATGACAGAGTTGCATATGGCAACTTTCCAAGATAACATTGCGTCCGTTAAAACCATTGTAAAAAACGGTGGCGTGCCGGAGCGGGAGTTTGAGGCAGAAGGAAAGCCTGCACGGATGTATGTGATTGAGTTGTAGAAGCGAAATGATTGTCGAATTTTGACGATGAAAAAATATTGACTAAAATATAAAATGTGTTAGCCTAATATTATAGGTAAGTCCTACCTTAAGTGAAAGTTATGAAAAATCATTGCATAAATTTGTTTTTCTGCATATAATAAAAGTGTAAACAAGTTTACAATGGGCTGGTCGAAAGACCCAGGTCCAACCTATTTGGCGGGGAGACTCCCCGCTTTTTTTATTGTAGGGGTAATATGAGAGAATTAAGTGTATTTGTAGATGAATCCGGTGATTTAGGTGAATATGAAAAGCATGCACCATATTATATTATTACTATGATTATGCATGACCAGAGTGTAGATATATCGGGGGAAATAGGGAAACTAAATGAAGCATTAAAGAATTTAGGTTACGGTAACGAACAGGCGATTCATACAGAACCGCTAATAAGAAGAGAAGAACCATACAGGTATTTTGAACCAAATGAAAGACGGATGATATTTTCTAAATTATTTTATTTTACGCTTGGATGTGATATCAAGTATAAGTCGTTTGTGTATAAAAAATCTGAGTATGATAATATTTTTAAACTGGAAGCGAGAATGGCAAGAGATTTATCTCAGTTTATTAGGGATAATCTTACATATTTTCAGAGTTATAGCAAGGTCATTTTATATTATGATAATGGACAGCATGAGTTAAATCGTATCCTCAATACAGTATTTGCGACACAACTGGTTGATTATGATATGCGAAAAGTGATTCCGAATGAATATCGCTTATTTCAAGTTGCGGATTTGATTTGTACGTTGGAGTTGTTGCGAGTAAAAACAGAACATCAGGACTTGTCAAATTCGGAAAAGAAAATTTTTCATTCAAAGAGAGATTTGAAGAAGGATTTCCTGAAAGGAATTAAGAAAAAGGAATTTATATAAATAAAGACAAAGAAAGAATGCTCTCGGATGGGAAAACGAGGGCGTTTTTATATTGTTAATGAATTGTAAAAAAAATTGTGATATGATTATTGTGTATTTTAATTAATTGAAATGTAGGCAAAATCTTAATGGCTATGTTTTGAACAGTATAAGTTGAGTCTTACTAGAAGGAGTACCACAATGAGCAAGATTAACATTTTGCATTACATAGAAGGTGCAAAGCAAGCGGAGGGGCTGACCGTCATTATTGACGTGTTTCGCGCTTTCTCATTAGAGTGTTATTTACATGATATGGGTGTGAAAGAAATTCGTCCCGTGGGCACCATTGAAGAGGCCTTCCGGCTAAAAGAGACCTTGGACAATAGTCTTTTAATCGGTGAACGCCGGGGTAAAATGTGTGAAGGTTTTGACTATGGGAATTCACCGTCTTCCGTAAGCAGGGAGAGAGTAGAAGGTAAAACCATTATCCATACCACAAGTGCAGGAACCCAGGGCATTGTGAATGCTACGGGTGCTAGTGAGATTATAACAGGGAGCCTTGTGAATGCAAGGGCTGTTGCAGAGTATATTAAAATTAAAAATCCTGAAGTAGTGTCCTTGGTTTGTATGGGTAACAATGGCGTGACGCAGGCCTTGGAAGATGAACTTTGCGCAGAGTATATCAAAAGTATTCTCGAAGGAAATGAACTGCAGGATATGAAAGCGCGTACGGAAGAATTGCAGTTTACAGGTGGTAAGCATTTCTTTGATGAAGCGCAGAAAGAAGTTTTTCCGACGGCGGATTTTTGGATGTGTATTCAATATAACAAATTTCCTTTTATCATTCGGATTGAGAAGGATGGGATAGGGTATGTGGCGAGGAGAGTAGGAAATGAAACTTTTATTTAAACAAAGAATGTTTTCTTGGTTTCATAGTTATGATATATACGACGAAATGGGGCGCACACTATTTACGGTAAAAGGTGAACCGTCATTGGGACATTGCCTTAGAATTTATGATGCCAATGGAAATGAGTTGGGCATGATACAGGAAAGATTATTTAAATTGATGCCGAAATTTGATCTATATTTAGGTGGTAATTGCGTTGGGAGTATAGCGAGAGAATTTACCTTTTTTAGTGCAAAATATGATATTGATTACAATGGCTGGCATGTGGAAGGCGATTTTTTCGGATGGGACTACGAGATTAAAAATCGTGCCGGAACATGCATAGCAACCGTGAACAAAGAACTTCTTAATTGGACGGACACTTATTCCATCACGGTGGAAAATCCGCAGAATGTATTGTGTGCATTGATGGTGGTTTTGGCAATTGATGCGGAGAAGTGTTCGAGAAATTAACGAGGTGGCGATGAATAAATCCACATTTGAATTAATCTATGATGTCGTAAAACAAATTCCAAAAGGTAAGGTTGCAACATACGGACAAGTTGCGTCTCTTGCAGGAAATAAAAGGTGGTCCCGCGTGGTGGGATATGCCCTGCATTCAAATCCGGACCCGAAAACAATCCCCTGTCATCGCGTAGTGAACCGTTTGGGCGAAGTGTCCAAAGCCTTTGCTTTCGGCGGTGAGAATCAGCAGATTACATTGCTGCAAAACGAGGGAGTAGGATTTGTGGATGGTAAGGTTGATATGGAGAAGTATCAGTGGAATCGCGTGACGATTGAGATGATGGAAGGATAGAGATATTACTATCCGTACGTAATATTTTAAATAAAGGATATAACAAATTGATTGAATATAGAGCAATAAAAACAGACGCCGACTGGCGTAATATTTCAAAACTATATAAAAAAGCATTTCCGCTGGCGGAACGAAAACCCTTAGGATTAATTCGTTCTACCCATAAAAAGAACAAGGCGGATGTGTGGCTGATTGAAGAAGAAGGAACATTTAAAGGCTTTGCAATCACCATGAACAGCGGTGATTTGGTAATGCTAGATTATTTTGCGGTGGCAGAAGATGCCCGCGGAAAAGGGTACGGCAGCAGATGTTTAAAATGGTTGCAGGAGCAGTACAAAGACTATCGTTTCTTTTTGGAAATTGAGAGCGTTTATGTGAAAGCAAAGAATATGGAACAGCGTATCGGGCGTAAAGCCTTTTATGAGAGAAACGGAATGAAGGAAGTTGGAGTTGTTGCCAAGGTCTTTGGTGTGGAATTGGTAAGCATGGGCTATGATTGTGAATTGAATTTTGATGAGTATAAAAAGTTATATACCGACTGTTACGGCAAACTGGTAGGAATGAATATCAGGGAAGTAAAACGCACGTCAAAGTGAGGAAAAAGCAATGGGGATGTTGAAAAAGGTTAACAACGGAAAAAATAAAAACGTAGTTTCGTATATGTGTCTTATTTTTGTACTGATAGGTGTGGTCATGATTGGCGTCAGCGTTCATCATATGGTGGCGTATGATAAGGTGGAGTGCCAATTGGCAGTTCGTACTTCTTGGGACGGCGAAGGTAATACCCGAAAAGCCTATGTAACTTATGAATACGAAGGTGTGATTTATAAGGATGTTGCGCTTGGCAGTTTTAACGCTTTTACAATGAAAGACGGCAAGCCCTATACATTATTTATTAATCCGGAGAATCCGGAGTGGCCTACAACCACCAATTATGCGTTGGGAATCTTGTTTGTGGTTGTTGGTGGCATATGCTTTAAAGTGTTTTGGCAGCCTAAGAACAGATCTAAAGAAGTTCAAGAAGAATGGTTAAGAGATGATAAGTATCTCTTTTAGGAGGAATACAAATGTCTGCATTATTTACAACGGAACGTTTGACAGTGAGAAAGTTCAAACCTGAGGACTGGGAAGATTTGGCGGAAATCTTAACGGACCCGGAGGTGACATATTTTGAACCCTATGAGACTTTTACACGGGAGGCTTGCGTGAAGGAGGCTGAATCCTTTGCGAAAAGCGATGAATTCTATGCGGTGGTTTTGGATGATAAGGTGATTGGTAAAATCTATTTCTCCAAGAGAGATTTCGGAACTTTTGAAATCGGTTATACCTTCCACGGGGGATTCCAAGGCAAGGGTTATGCCTGCGAAAGCGTAAAGGGTATGATGGCCTATGCTTTTAAAACAATAGGCGTGCGCCGTATCATTGCGGAAGTGAATAAGCGAAACGATAAATCCAATCGTTTGGTAGCACGTTTGGGGATGCGTCGCGAAGCGGAACATAAAGAGATTTTTCCGAATAAAACAGATCAAAATAAGTATGAGGATTTTTATGTGTATGCTGTGTTGGCGAAGGAGTTTGAAGGATAAAATTCATGAGGAAACATTACATTGACAATTTAAGATGGATAATTCTTTTGATATTAATACCTTATCACGTGGCGATGGCATGGAATGCATGGGGTGAACCGAATTATATTTTCTTTGAAGGGAATCGAGTAATAAGTAGTATTATTGTATTTTTCAGTCCTTATTTTATGCCGTTGTTATTTGTGCTGGCAGGCATAAGTACGAAATTCGCGCTGAGAAAAAGAACAAACAAAGAGTATTTGATTGAAAGGGTTAAAAGGTTACTTGTTCCTTTTCTGTTTGGAACAATTGTATTAATGCCCATCATGACATATATTGCGGATAAGTTTAATTATTCTTACAGTGGCGGATTTTTTGAACACTATGCAGTATTTTTTACAAAATGTACAGACTTGATTGGTGCCGATGGTGGATTTTCCATGGGACAGTTTTGGTTTCTGTTATACCTATTGGTTATCTCGGTTGTAGGCATCGGCATCATTGCTCTGTTTAAAAAAGTAATTTTCAAATTGGAAAAATCAATTCCGTTTTGGGGTGTTTTACTCTTGGGCTTGCCGTTGCCTTTTTTGAGTGAACTGCTTTCTATAGGTGGAAAAAGTCTTGTGGAATATTTATATCTTTTCCTGCTTGGTTATTATGTATTTTCCAGTGAGAAAATTGTCAACAAAGCAGAGAAGAATTGTTGGTTATTGTTTGGTATTGGATTCGTAGCAACTGTTTTGAATGTGTATCTTTTCCTTTGGATTGATAATGAATATACTTTGTTGAATACTATTGCCAAGTATGTATCTGAGTGGGTGATGATTATTGCGCTCATAGGATTAGCAAAGAGATATTGGAATTTTAGTGGTAAAATTTCCGATTATATGAATCAGAGATCGTTCTTGTTTTATATTTATCATTTTATATGGGTTGTTCTGTTTCAATACATATTGTATGGATTGATTGGAAAGCGCACCGTTGTTTTATTTATAGGTAGCGTAATTTTGGCATATTTGGCAACTTTTATAAGTTGTGAAATAAGTATAAGAATACCGTTTATGTGTTTTCTTACGGGTGCGAAATATAAGTCGAAAAAGTGATTGGGAAGATGTGGCTTACGTGTATGTTAATTGCCTTTATATAATTAGGGAACTTTCGCGATGAAATACAGATAAAAAGTTCCCTAAAATTTTATTGATATTTAGGGAACTTTTGTATATAATATTGCGTATAAAAGTTCCCTAACGGAAAGAGGTGTTACAAATGGCTGCAAATTATGCTGAAATACAGGAGTTATTGCAACAAAGAGCAGATATACAGGTACGGCTTAATTTAATGCCGTATGATGGGAATCCTGAGATTAAGGAAGTAAACGGTACTAAATATTTATATATCCGCAAGAGAGTGGCAGGAAAATTAACATCTACGTATGTTGATGTTTATTCGGATGCTTTATATCAGTTACTATTGCGAAATGCGAAAGAGCGAAAAGACTTAAATAAGAGTATTCGAAAAATAAACAAAGAATTAATTGGTTTCGGATACGAAGATAAAGAATTATCTTTAAGGGTACTGCAGAATATAGATTTTGCCAGAGCAAATATGAAAGCCAATATCTATGATCAGGCAGTGTTGGAAGGTGTGGCAACATCATTTCTGCAGACAGAGGATATTATTGAGAATGGACAGGTAAATGGAGTTTCTGCCACAGATGTGCAGAAGATTCTGAATCTGAAACACGCATGGGAATTCATTCTTGACAGGGATGTAATACAGAGTGAGAGTAATTATCATATGCTGTGCCACATTACGAAACTGGTAAATGAAGGATTCTTTTATGATGGTGGTCGCATCAGAGGTATTCCGGTGCAGATAGGAGGAACGAGTTATGTGCCACCGCTTCCGATTGAAACGGTTGTGATTGAGCGTATTGAAGAAATAAGAAAGCAGGATAAAGAGCCAATCGAAATCGCGATTGAATTGTGCATGTATTGTATGAAAACGCAGGTATTTAAGGACGGAAATAAAAGGGCATCCGTGATTTTTGCAAATCATTATCTGATTGCGCAAGGCAGTGGTTTCCTGGTTATACCGGAAAAGGAAGTGCCCGAATTCAAGAAGTTATTAATAGAATATTATGAAGGTGCACCGCTGGAAATGATAGGAGTGTTTTTGCGTGAGAAGTGTTGGAGAAATTTTTAATTTATGTGATTAAAGATTAACTATATTATGGTCAGAAATAAAGATAATCTGAGTGAAAGAACGTATATTATAGAAGAGGTACCGGTATGGTCAGAGAAATCAAAGAAAACGAATTAAATCAACTTTTAGAATTATATTTACACTTACACGAGACTTCTCTACCTGAAGAGTCTGAGCATTTGGCACAAACCTGGCAGACGATTATGCGGGACGAGAATCATCATATCATAGTCAAAATTGTTGATGATAGAATCGTTTCTTCCTGCGTGTGCGTAATCATTCCGAATTTGACGCGAGGTGTAAGACCTTATGCTTTTATCGAGAATGTGGTGACACATAAAGATTACCGCGGTAAAGGTTATGCGAAGGAATGCTTAAACTTTGCTAAAGAAATTGCAAAGCAGATGAATTGCTACAAAATAATGCTACTGACGGGCGCAAAAGAAGATGCGACGCTTAACTTTTATAAATGCGCGGGCTACAATTGTACGGATAAAACCGCTTTTATACAGTGGCTGGAGTAGGAGAATCACGTTTTGCTTAAGAAGGATATTTCATTATGAAAATTGTAACCTTAGTAGAAAATACAACTTCATCACCCGACTTGCGTTGTAAGCACGGGCTTAGCCTTTATATCGAAACTGCCAACCACAAAATCCTTTTCGATTTGGGGACGAATGGTTTATTTGCCGAAAACGCAAAGAAGTTAAACGTTGACCTTGCGCAGGTTGATATTGTGGTCATTTCGCATGGACATGCGGATCATGGCGGTGGGCTGAAGAAGTTTCTTGCATTGAATAAAACTGCGAAAATCTATATTCGCAAACAGGCATTGGAGCCCCATTATATTAAGGTGCTTGGCCTGCCTTTTGGTGTAGGGATTGATGCATCTGTTACGGACGAGTCGCGATTTGTTTTTACAGAGGAAATTACGAAGATTGATGAGGAGTTGACGCTGTTTTCAGGGGTAAATACGGAGCAATTTTTCTCTGCATCAAATCGCGTTTTATTTGCAAAGAAGCAGGGTAAAATAGTTGCGGATACGTTTGACCACGAGCATAATCTGCTGATTACGGAGCAGGATAAAAAAGTCCTTGTTGCAGGTTGTTCTCATGCAGGAATTGTTAATATCCAAAGAAAAGCGGAAGTGGTTGCCGGGCAAAAGATGAGTGTCGTAATCGGCGGTTTTCATCTGTATAATCCGCCCACGAAGAAGTACGAGAGTACTGCTTTTATAGATGAAGTGGTAGAAGAATTGACAAAGACCGAGGCTGTCTACTATACGGGGCATTGCACCGGAGTCAAAGCGTATGATAGAATGAAAAATACTTTGGGCGGGCGCTTGCAGTATTTGTCCACGGGGAGTATAATCGAAATCCCCGAATGGGTGAAGGAAAGAGGAGAGAAAATGTACATTATCGTAGGCCTGGGAAATCCGGGATTGAAATATAACAACACAAGGCACAACATTGGTTTTTCGGTGATTGATGCCATTGCAAATAAGTACAACATTGATGTTTTGGATAAAAAGCACAAGGCGTTGGTTGGTAAGGGCGTCATCGAAGGACAGCGAGTGATTCTGGCTAAGCCCCAGACTTTTATGAATTTGAGTGGTGAAAGTGTTCGCGAACTCATAGACTATTATAAGGTGGACCCGGAGAGCGAGTTGATTGTGATTTATGATGATATCAGCCTTCCCGTGGGCGGACTTCGTATCCGTACCAAGGGCAGTGCCGGCGGGCACAACGGTATCAAGAATATTTTACAGCACTTGGGCGGAGATGTGTTCCTGCGCATTAAGGTTGGCGTGGGCGAGAAACCGTCTAAAATGGATTTGGCGGACTACGTGCTGGGACATTTTACCGAAGACGAAATCAAGGCTGAAAAGGACGCGGCAGAGCGTTGTATCGACGCCGTAAAATTGTTGTTGGCAGATGAAGTAGACGAGGCGATGAACCGTTTCAACAGGAAGGTTGCGCAGGAGTAGAGATGGACGAAAAGATAATAAAATCTGACCGCGGAAATGTCTATTATTGGATTTCGAGAGCGGTTGCCAAACAACGAGATACCCTGTTTTTCCTTCATG
Organism: Lachnospiraceae bacterium; assembly: GCA_017473115.1. Taxonomy (GTDB): domain Bacteria; phylum Bacillota; class Clostridia; order Lachnospirales; family Lachnospiraceae; genus UBA3766. Next base: position 47,459 of record JAFUNC010000012.1, on the reverse strand, counting down.
GTTTAACAGGTGATTTTAATAGGGCAGTCGTTGGGTGGATACTTTTCGCAATCTTTTATCAGGAACTATCCGGAGAGGGTAAAAGGTTTTATTTCAATTGACTCAACGCCCTATGGTGAGATTTATTATTCAAAAAGTGACCGCTTTTGGTTGCGTCAGGTAGAATGGATGTCGCATCTGTATCCATATAATATGATGCAGAAAGCGATTGCAAAGCAGGTTTCGACGACGCAATACGCATATGAAAATATGTTATCTATGTTGCAACAGTACCCCAAGAACGAGTTGTGCCATTTAATGGGAATCGGGTACGCGTCCTTGCTGGACGATTTATCGGATATGGAAATACCTTGTCCTGTTTTGTTGATATTAGGCGATAAAGACAGAACCGGAAAAGTAAAAGCATATAATAGGGAATGGACAAAGCGAACGGGCTATCCCTTAATCATAATCAATAATGCATCACATAATTCTAACGCCGATAATCCGGAAGAAGTAAATAATGCAATTGTAGATTTTATAAAGAATTTGCAGAGTGATATTTAAATTAAGAAAATGGCGATGATTATAAGTGTATCATTCCGCAAAATAGTACATTTTCGGAACTGACATTTTTTATCGTAAAACAGAATGCCCAAGATAACTATATTCTAAGGAAGGTGCTTTCGACGCCGTCGGTACTAGGTTCTGTATTTTAGAACCGTATGTACCGCTACGTGTGTCGAGCAGCGAGAGCGTGCCTGACGAGAATATAGTTATCTTGGGGATTCGTCCACCATAAAAGTGAGGTAACTATGAACTTATTAAATGCACCGCTACAGGAACTTGCGGAGTATGAAAAGGTGCAGGAACTCCTTCGTAAAAATGCCGGTCCGGTAGAACTCACCGGTTGTGCGGAAAGCCAGAAGTTGCATTTGATCAGCGGTCTGGCGGGTGATTACGATGTGAAACTAATCGTAACCTACGACGAGTTAAAAGCGAAGGAAATTGTGCAGGACTATTCCTTTTATGATAAGTCCGTGTATTACTATCCTGCTAAGGATTTGATTTTTTATCAGGCCGATGTATTCGGAAACAGGATTACCACCGAGCGTATGCGGGTAATCCGCAAAATCTTGGAAGGTAATCAAATTACAATTGTAACTACAATTGATTCTTTTATGCACCCTGTGGTACCTTTATCGGTTTATGAAAAGAATATTTTATCACTGAAAAAAGGTGCAGTAACTGAGGAGGCAGCCATTGCATACCGCTTGAGCAGTATGGGATATCGCAACGTGGCGCAGGTGGAAGAACCGGGGCAGTTCTCAATCCGCGGTGGCATTATTGATGTATTTGATTTGACGGAGGAAAATCCGTTTCGAATTGAAATGTGGGGCGATGAGGTGGACTCTATCCGAAGTTTTGACGTGCAAAGCCAACGTTCCATCGAGAAACTTCGGAGCATCACCGTATATCCGGCAACCGAAATGCTTGTATCGGAAACGGTTTTGGAAGATGGTTTAAAACGCATCGAAAAAGATGCCAAGAAAAATGAAAAGACTCTGCGGGATGCTTTTAAAACCGAAGAGGCGTATCGCATCAAGAAGCAGTTTGAAGAGTTAAAAGAACAGATTGAGGAATTTAAAAATTTCTGCAATCTGGAAAGTTATATCCGTTATTTTTATCCGGAAGCAGAGAAGTTCCTGGATTTATTCGGCGAGCGGAAAGTGGGTATTTTTTTGGATGAAATATCCAAAATTGATGTGCACGGTAAGGCTGTAGAGTTAGAGTTTGCGGACAGTATGAGCCATCGCGCCGAGAAGGGATATGTGTTGCCCGGTCAGATGGCACTTTTAAAATCGCTAAAAGCCACCTATGCTGATTTACAAAAGAAGTCTCTTGTTGCAGTGTCGGTTCTTGATTTTACCAAGAGTCCTATTAAGTTCGTGGAACGTTTGCCGTTACAGGTCATTTCCATTTCACCATACAACGGAAGTGTGGAACAGTTGATGAAAGACTTAAAACGCTTCAAGAAGAACGGGTATCGTGTGCTGGTAGTTTCTTCCTCAAGGACGCGTGCGAAACGTCTGGCAGAAGATATTACGGCAGAGGGTGTGCATGCCTTTTACAGTGAGAATAGAGACAGAGCGTTAGAACCCGGTGCGGTAATGACGTTCTACGGTAAAGTACGTCAGGGATTTGAATATCCCCTGATTCGTTTTGTCGTGCTTTCGGATACGGATATTTTCGGCGCGGAACGTAAGAAAAAGAAGAAAAAAGTATCCGCCTATACCGGTCAGAAAATCAAAGATTTTTCAGAGTTAAAAGTGGGCGATTATGTGGTGCACGAAAATTACGGTATGGGAATTTATCGCGGAATCGAGAAGATTTCCACGGATGGTGTTACCAAAGATTACATGAAGATTGAGTATAAAGATAATGCGAATCTTTACGTGCTGGCAACTGCTTTTGATATGATTCAGAAGTATTCTTCCGCAGACGGTAAAAAGCCCAAGATTAATAAACTCGGCACCCAGGAGTGGAACCGTACCAAGACCAAGGTGCGTCAGGCTGTATCCGGCGTAGCAAAAGAACTGGTGGAACTTTATGCCAAGAGACAGCAGGCCAATGGCTACCGCTATGGCAAGGATACGGTTTGGCAGAAGGAGTTTGAGGAACTGTTCCCTTATGAGGAAACGGAAGACCAGTTAGCAGCTATTGAGGCTACCAAGGCAGATATGGAAAGCGGTAAAATCATGGAGCGCTTAATCTGCGGTGACGTAGGTTACGGCAAGACTGAGATTGCAATCCGCGCGGCGTTTAAGGCAGTTATGGAGGGAAAGCAGGTAGTGTACTTAGTGCCCACCACGATTTTAGCCCAGCAGCATTACAATACTTTTGTGCAACGAATGAAAGACTTCCCCATGCGGATTGAACTTTTATCGAGATTTCGCAGTAATACCCAGAATAAAAAGACCATCGAGGACCTGAAAAAAGGTATGGTGGACATCGTGGTGGGAACTCACAGGCTTTTATCCGACGATGTGCAGTTAAAAAATCTGGGACTTTTAATCATTGACGAAGAACAACGCTTTGGCGTTACTCATAAAGAAAAAATCAAGCGTTTGCGCGAGGATGTGGATGTGTTGACCTTAACGGCAACACCGATTCCGAGAACGTTGCATATGAGTCTCATCGGCATCCGCGATATGAGTATTTTGGAGGAACCGCCCCAGGACAGACTGCCTATTCAAACCTTCGTTATGGAGTATAACGAAGAGATGGTGCGGGAGGCCATTGTCCGTGAACTTGCCCGTGGCGGTCAGGTTTACTATGTCTATAACCGCGTGCTTGACATTGCGGATGTGGCGGCTATGGTTTCAAGACTTGTGCCGGAAGCAAGGGTTTCTTTTGCCCACGGACAGATGAAGGAAAACGAACTGGAACAGATTATGTATGATTTTATCAATGGCGAAATCGACGTGCTGGTGTCAACCACCATCATTGAAACGGGCCTTGATATTTCCAATGTAAATACCATGATTATTCACGATTCCGACAGACTTGGCTTGTCGCAGTTGTATCAGCTTCGCGGTCGCGTGGGGCGTTCTAATAAGACGGCGTACGCTTTCCTTATGTATCGCAGGAATAAAATTCTCAAAGAAGATGCAGAGAAGCGTCTTCAGGCGATTCGTGAGTTTACCGAACTTGGCAGCGGTTTTAAAATCAGTATGCGTGATTTGGAAATCCGCGGTGCCGGAAATATCCTTGGCTTAAAACAGCACGGCCATATGGAGGCGGTAGGTTATGAACTTTATTGTAAAATGCTGAACGCCGAGGTAATGAAGCAGAAGGGTGAAACCGTACAAGAGGATTTTGAAACCCTGGTGGATTTGGACGTGGATGCATACATTCCGATGGAATACATTGTGAACGAAGTGCAGAAGTTAGAGATTTATCAGCGAATTGCGTCCATTGAAGGTAAGACCGATTATGAGCAGACGGAAGAGGAACTCTTGGACCGCTTTGGCGCGATTCCGAAACCCGCGGCACATCTTCTCCGCATTGCCTTAATCCGCGCCACGGCTCATCGTATGTACGTAACCGAAATCAAAGGATCTTTCGGTAAAATAAAAATCTCCGTCAAACCGGACGCGCCGGTGAAAACGGAGAATTTGGAAAACTTTTTAAAACAATACGACGGCAAAATGCAGTTTGTCCGTACCGGTACACCGGGCTTTGAATTAAAATACGAGAAGCACGGCCTGATTGAGAAGGACGAGGTGCTTCTGTTAGAAAAGACCGAGCAGTTGCTGTGCGATATGGAAGTGTTGTTTTAAGGAATATTATGACTGAGCAAAAGGCATTTTTGCTCAGTTTTTTCGTTGTTATATTTATTTGCTTGTGATATAATACAAAAGAAAACATTTTATAAAATGTGTTATCTTTTGTTGGAGGCAAAACGTGGAACACAAAGATATTATAAAAAACGTAATCAATGAAAACGGTGGAATTGCGAAACTGTCTGTTCTTATAGCCGCCGGTGTGCCAAAAGAGAAAATATATAAGCTTTGTTCTGATGGATACCTTCAGCGTGTTTGCCAAGGATATTATCAGCTTGCAGATTCATTGATTCTTTCGGACGAGCAGATAATCGCATCTACCATTCCGGAAGCTGTTATCAGTATGGAATCGGCACTTTTTCACTATGGTTACAGTGACTTTATGCCAAGAGTATGGTCTGTTACCGTTCCGCGAAGTGCATCGCGCAAACTGAATACTTCTGTGCCAATAAAAGTCTATTATGTAAAAGATGATATTTACGAGTTGGGTAAAACCACAATTACAGAAAATGGTGTTGCTTTTGCAATTTACGATCGTGAGCGAACTATTTGCGATATGTTTAAGCATCGTGGGAAGATAGATAATGAAATGTTTAGTAAAGCTGTAAATGCATATGCAAAAGATACCCGGAAAAATCTTAAAGTGCTTTCTGAATATGCAAAGAAACTACGAGTTTATAAAAAGGTTATGGAGCTTATGGAGGTATTGCTCAATGGCTGATACGAAAAAGAAAATAAGGAAAATTATTATTTCAGTTATTTTAGTTCTGATTGCATATTTGGTGATCGATTACGTGAATATTCCATTGCTTATAGGTGTAAGTCCGAACAATATCAATGTGGCTCTATTTAGCATTTTTTTTGATACGTCTATTGTACTAATTTTGTATGTAATTTCGTTTTATTATATTGATAACAAGCAAAACGAAAAAGATGCAAATGCAAGAGATACAGTGGATGTCTTACTTAACAAGACTTATCAGGAATGTTTGAGCAATTTAAACTTCCTTGATAATAGAGAAATGATAGGAAAGTACATAATGCCCAAAATAGATGGGAATAAAACTGATTCCGAAAACAAAGTGGTAAATAATTTGCAGACATTACCTTTTTCTTCTTTTGATGCAATTATTGATTTAGCATCTAATGGTTATGTAAAGAAAGAGAAACTTAATGAGTATTTCGATATTAAAAAAGAGTATCAGTATTTGATTAGTGTGAGAATCACTTTTTTTGATTTAGTAAATCCTCAAACACCTGATCAAGAAGCGATGTATAATGATATTTATACTAGAGGTTTGACTTTAAAATCAAAACTTAATGGTTTGATTAACAAATAAACAAGGCTAAAAACATAGGGAGAAAATGTTCTTGTTCAAATAAAGTCTGGTCGTGTATTGTTTTTTGAATAAAAGGAATCATTACATATGAGTGATGGTTCCTTTGTTGTTTTACTGTAATTGTTAATATTGTAAGCCATAAGTTTCTTTGATATAATGTTACAAAATATTTGGTTTTAATATATTTTTTTTCGCGAAAAAAACAAGGGGTATAATACAAAAAATATTATAGGAGGGATACTATGAGTACAACAGAAAAATTTACAGTAGATGAAGAAAAGGCTAGAATTGCATTAGAGAGAAATTATGAAGAAGCTGAAAAGATTCTAGAAGATGAAGATAAATTGGAAAGATTATTTCAGCGACTCGAAAAAAACTGAAATCAATTCCTAAAGTCGGAAATGCTTTATCTCAAGTGCCAATTATGATGTCTATGATTAAAAGCTATGTAAAAAAAGAGTATACTGAAGTACCAGTGGGTACAATTATTGCAATGATTAGTGCGTTACTCTTTATTGTAAATCCATTTGATTTGATTCCGGATGCTATACCGGTATTTGGTGTGGTAGATGATGTAGCTGTTACTGCTTTATGTTTAAAGTTGGTTTCAACGGATATTGAAGAATATGAAAAGTGGCGAGTTTTAAACGGAAAGAAATTGGATGTGTAAATTGTAGAATGGGTCACTTTATACATTAAAGTGACCTATAGTTGCCTTTTTAATTGTAATTCTTTATTTCTTAATTCTATTTTTAGCCCTATTAGAGTGAGGGTGCAAATCTTTTGCTAATAAAAATCTTAACTAAAATCCAATAGACAAACGATACTAAATATAGTACTATAAAGAAAGGAGAGGTAGAATGCCTAATGTTGAAAAGATTCTACAAAAGATGAAACAGCAACCGAACGGAATACGTCCGGAGGAAGCTGATAAAGTATTAGGTGCCTTTGGCTATGTCGCAGTAAGGCAAAAAGGAAGTCATAAACAGTATCTCAGCAAAGAGACCGGAGATTTAATTACAATTAAACAAGAAAAGCCCTTGAAAAAAGCATATATAGTGGACATTTTAAATCGGATTAGCAAATAAAAAGTACCGATAGGATATAATATAAAAGAGAGGAGTGAAAAGATGGAACTCAAAGATTATATGAAACTACCTTATACCAGATTGGTGCAAGAGATGAATGATGAAAGCGGACATTACTTTTATGGAAGAATATTAGAACTTGATGGTTGTCAAAGTACCGCTGATACGTTGGAAGAATTGTATGCAAGTTTGAATGAAGCAATGGAATTATATTTGGAAGTCAAATTAGAAAATAACTTGCCGATACCTGTTCCCGATGTTGTTGGGAATTATAGCGGAAAGTTTGTGGTTCGACTTCCCAAAACCCTTCATCAGCGTCTGGCAATTGAAGCAGAACGTGAGGGTGTGAGTTTAAATCAACTTGCGCTGTACAAACTGGCACAGTAATAACGTATCAAAAAATATTAGTTGAAAAATTACTCCCACTTAAATTCGTTTTCCTTCACGTATTCCAAAAACGCTTTCATGGAATTTGAAAGCCACTTGTTTTTATGATAAATAAGTTGTTTCCAGATATCGGTCTGCATATCACAAACATCAAGATATACTAACGTGCCTTCCTTTACTTTCCGGTCTGCGGTAAAGTAGGGAAGGTAAGAGATACAATCCGGATTTTCTTCCAAAACTTTCGTGATAATATCTGTTCTTCCGATTTCAAGAACGGGAGTGATATCAATGGATCTTTTGGCAAGTTCTTTGTCGAAAGAGCGTCTGTAACCCATACTTCTTTCCGTCAAGATAAAAGGTTGGTCCGCAATGTCTTTGATGGAAAGATTCTTCTTATGCGCAAAAGGCGAGTTAATGCTTGCCACGAAGTGCATATCTACATGCTCTTCCTTGGCGATAATATAGTCCTTTTGATAAATGTGGTTATCCAGGGTAATGATGACATCTGCTTCATTGCTGTCAAGCATATCAAACATCACCTGCGTATCCGCGTTAGTGAATTTCAAGTTAATCTTCGGGTACTTCCTGCGAAAATCATAATAGTTGGTCAGAAGCATATCTTCGCAGACGGAGTCAGGGGATACAAAATGAATAAAACCGTGTAATTCTTTAGGCGAGTTCATATTCTCCATAAATTCATCGGTAAGGGCATTTATGGTATGGGCATATTTTAAAAGTTCTTCTCCTTTGTCCGTTAAATTTATGGTGTGGTTAATGCGTTCAAAAAGAAGGCAACCCAATTCGATTTCCAACTGCTTAATTTGAAAAGAAATGGTGGATTGGGAGTAACCCAAGGTTTCCGCCGCCTTGGTAAAACTGTTCATTTCCGCTACGTGAACAAATGTAATTAAGTTTCTGATTTCCATATCTGTTATCTCCGTATTATAAGCATCGAAATTTTCGATGGCAACTATTCGAATTATCAATTTTATTTATTATAAGATGTATTGTATACTGACTCATATAAAAAAACAATACCTACGGAGGAAACAATAATGTCAGAAATTAAATTTTATAATAGAGCACCGGTGCCTGTTGAAATGCATAAGGTCAAAATCGTGCAGAAACTTTCTCTTTTACCGGCAAAGGAGCGTTTGAATAAATTAAAAGAAGCAGGTTTTAATACTTTTATGCTTCATAACGGCGATATTTTTATGGATATGCTTACCGACTCCGGCGTAAATGCCATGAGCGATAATATGCAGTCCGCAATGCTTCGCGCTGATGATGCATACGCAGGAAGTGAAACCTTCTACAGAATGAACAAAAAGTTGACCGAGATTTTCGGTATCGAATATTTACTTCCCGCCCATCAGGGACGTGCTTGTGAACATATCATTGCGCAGCACTTTGTAAAACCCGGAAACTGCGTTATTATGAACTACCATTTTACCACATCCAAGGCGCATGTAACCCGTCTTGGCGGCAGAGTGGAAGAACTTGTAAAAGATGAAGGCCTTGTGGTTAAGAGTAACTTGCCGTTTAAGGGAAATATTGACCTTGATAAGGTAAAAGCCTGCATTGAAAAAGAAGGCGCAGACAATATTGCATACCTTCGTTTGGAAGCCGGCACCAACTTAATCGGCGGTCAGCCCATTTCTTATGAAAATATGAAGGAAGCAACAGAACTAGCGAAAAAGCACGGAATCGTAACCGTTTTGGACGCATCTCTTTTACAGGATAACCTGTATTTTATTAAAACAAGAGAAGAGAGTATGAAGGACAAATCCATTGCTGAGATTACAAGAATGATTGCGGATCTCTTCGATATCATTTACTTTTCGGCACGTAAATTCGGTTTCGGCCGCGGCGGCGGAATTATGGTAAGAGATGAAGCAATGTTCCACGCCATGGAAGATTACATCACAATGTTCGAAGGTTTCCTTACATACGGCGGTATGTCGGTAAAAGAAATGGAAGCGCTTATCATCGGTTTTGAAGAAACCATGGATATGGATATCATTTCCCAGGGACCTCAGTTTATCAATCATTGTGTAACAGAACTTGACAAGTTAGGTGTTCCTATGATTACACCCGGCGGCGGTCTTGGTGCACACATTGACGCCCGTCAGGTGGTGGACCACATTCCGGCAGAACAGTATCCCGCAGGTTCTTTGGTAGCGGCACTTTACCTTTGCGGCGGTATCCGCGGTATGGAAAGAGGTACGCTTTCTGAAGAAAGAAATGCTGACGGAACAGAGCACATTGCATCGGTAGAAATGGTTCGTCTCGCATTCCCTCGAAGAGTATTTACACTTTCGCAGACAGAGTATGTAATCGACAGAGTAAAATGGTTATACGACCACAGACATTTAATCGGCGGTTTAAGATTCGTTCATGAACCCAAGACACTCCGCTTCTTCACCGGTAAATTGGAGGCAGTTTCCGATTGGCCTGAGAAGTTAATCGAAGCATACATTGCGGATTTTGGCGAAGACCAGTAAAAGCATAAAAGATAAAATAAACAGGGAGTAAAGGGATTTTACTCCTTGTTTTTTATCATTTCCGGTATTAACATTGATAGTTGAGAAACGTTTAGGAGCGTATAAAAGTGGAAATAAGATTATGTGAAGAGAAAGATATAGCGGAAGTCGGGGCCTTTTATGACCGGGTGGTTTTATATTTGGATGAGACGGTAAACTATCCGAAATGGGAGTATAAAAAATATCCTTCCGAACATTCCGTAAAAGAAAAGACGGCCTTACGCCAGCAGTTTGTTTGCCTGGATGACGAAGGCATTCTTGGGGCTTTTGTTTTAAATGATGACCCGCAGGGGAAGTATGAAAACGCAAATTGGAGTGCCGTAATTCCGCAAGGCAAATATATGGTATGTCATACCCTGGCAACCAATCCTGCCATGCAGGGCAGAGGGATTGGAAGAGAAATGGTGGAATATTGTATCCGGTATGCAAAAGAACACGGTTACAGTGCAATTCGCCTTGACGTGGTACCCGATAATGTGCCGGCGCGAAAATTGTATGAGAAGTGCGGCTTCCGATATGCCGGCGATGTGGATTTGGAAAGAGGAATCGAAATGATACCGTTATTTTCCATATATGAATTGGTTTTATAAGTGAAACGGTAATAAAAATTCCCGAACCTGTAAAAAACATTTGTAAACTCAGCGTTTCTGCGTTATAATCAAGGTTGTGCTATGGGTGAGAAGTGTTTATATCGCAAGTTGTATTGACTTTTTTACCGTAACACGATATAAAAGAATGAAATTCATTTTATAATAAATAAGAAACATAAAAAGCAGGAAAGAAACAAGGAGACCAGTATGGAACTCATATCAGTAAGAGAACTTTTCAGAAACAGAGAACAGTATTTGGACAAAGAAATCGAAGTGGGCGGCTGGGTGCGCAGTATTCGCGACAGCAAGACTTTTGGTTTTATCGTATTAAATGACGGTACATTCTTTGAACCCCTTCAGGTGGTTTATCACGATACCATGGATAATTTCGCGGAAATCAGCAAGGCAAACGTTGGTACCGCTTTAATTGTAAAAGGTAAATTGGTGGCAACACCGGAAGCAAAGCAGCCTTTCGAAATTCAGGCAACAGAGATTACGGTAGAAGGTGCATCCACACCGGATTATCCTTTGCAGAAGAAGAGACATACCTTAGAGTATCTTCGTACCATGACACATTTACGTCCCAGAACCAATACGTTCCAGGCTGTGTTCCGTGTGCGTTCTCTTTGTGCTTATGCAATTCATAAGTTCTTCCAGGAGAGAGATTTCGTATATGTGCACACTCCTTTAATTACAGGAAGTGACTGTGAAGGTGCAGGCGAAATGTTCACTGTAACCACTATGGACATGAACAATGTGCCTAAGACAGAAGACGGTAAAGTGGATTACTCTCAGGACTTCTTCGGAAAGAATACAAACCTTACCGTAAGCGGTCAGTTAAACGGTGAAACATACGCTATGGCGTTCCGTAATATCTATACATTCGGACCTACCTTCCGTGCGGAGAATTCCAATACTACCCGTCATGCGGCAGAGTTCTGGATGATTGAGCCGGAAATTGCATTTGCGGATTTAAAAGACGATATGATGCTTGCAGAAAGCATGATAAAATATGTAATTCGTTATGTGCTTGAAAATGCGCCGGAGGAAATGGCGTTCTTCAACAACTTCATTGATAAGGGTCTTATCGAAAGACTGGAAGGTGTTATGAACTCCGAATTCGGTCATGTAACCTACACAGAAGCAATTGAAATCTTGGAAAAGAACAATGACAATTTTGATTATAAAGTAAGCTGGGGCTGTGATTTACAGACAGAGCATGAAAGATATCTTACCGAAGAAATCTTCAAGCGTCCTGTATTCGTAACCGATTATCCCAAGGAGATTAAAGCCTTCTACATGAAGTTAAACGATGACGGTAAAACCGTTGCGGCTATGGACTGCCTTGTTCCCGGAATCGGTGAAATCATCGGCGGCAGCCAGCGTGAGGATGACTACGAGAAGTTGTCTGCCCGTATGAAGGAGCTTGGACTTAACGAAGAAGATTATGACTTTTATCTGGATCTTCGTAAGTACGGTTCTGCAAGACACGCAGGTTTCGGACTTGGTTTTGAACGTTGCGTAATGTACTTAACCGGTATGGGTAACATCCGTGATGTCATTCCGTTCCCCAGAACCGTAAACAACTGTGATCTATAAGAAGTTTTAAGGGTTGAAAATTGCTTCAACCCTTGCTTTGTTATTATACATATGCTTTTTATAATTGATTTTATGGTCCTTAACAGAATCATAAAATCACATTTCGGATTATAAAATCAATCAAAAAGAAATGAATATTCAGGAGTAATTTTATGAGTAAAATTTATATCCCCGAGGGCTACAAGAGCCCCCAACCCATTAAGGAAACCGAGATTGCAATCAAAGAGGTAAAAGACTATTTCGAGCGTGCATTGGCGTCGGCGTTGAATTTAACCCGTGTGTCCGCACCGCTTTTTGTAAAGCCCGAAAGTGGTTTGAATGATAACTTAAACGGCGTGGAAAGACCGGTTACTTTCGGCATTAAGGAACAAGATGATGCAGAGGTTGAAATCGTACATTCCCTTGCTAAGTGGAAAAGACTTGCTCTTCGTGAGTACGGTTTTGAAGTAGGCGAAGGTTTGTATACCGATATGACCGCGATTCGTCGTGATGAGGAGACGGACAATATTCACTCCATTTACGTGGACCAGTGGGACTGGGAGCGCATCATCGACAAGAGCGAGCGTAACGAAGGAACCTTAAAAGAAACCGTATTCCGCATTTTTATGGCAATTAAGCAGACGGAGTATTTTATGTGCGGAAAGTACCATTTTATGGATCCGTTCTTACCCAACGAGATTACGTTTATCACAACCCAGGAGTTGGAGGATCTGTATCCGGATAAAACCCCTAAGGAGAGAGAAAACTTAATTACCAAGGAAAAAGGTGCGGTATTCCTTTCCAAAATCGGCGGTGCCTTAAATTCCGGCGAAAGACACGACGGACGTGCACCGGACTATGATGACTGGGATTTGAACGGTGATATTTTGGTTTACTATCCCGTACTTGATATGGCTTTGGAATTGTCTTCCATGGGTATTCGTGTGGATGAGGAAGCCTTGGAACGTCAGTTAAAAATTTCCGGCTGCGAGGACAGAGCATCTATGCCTTTCCAGAAGGATGTTTTGGAAGCAAATCTTCCTTACACCATTGGTGGCGGTATCGGACAGTCCCGTATCTGCATGTTCTTTTTACAGCGCGCCCATATTGGTGAAGTACAGTCATCGATCTGGCCGAAGGAAGTGCATGAAATTGCCAAGGCTCACGGCGTGAATATTTTATAAGCGAAATCAGCGTAGAGGCAGTGGCGTGTCACACAGATAGATCAATGCCTTAGAAATTGCAGGAGTTTTATTTTAGATGAAAAAAGTTTTTTTGCGATATATTTTACCGATACTCGGTGTGGTAGCGGTAGTGCTTCTTGACCAGTTGGTAAAAGAAGTATGCCTTGATAAAATCGGTATGTACAATAAGGTCGTTTTGATTGAAAACGTGTTTGAGTTGCAGGTAATTCCAAACAAAGGTATGGCATGGGGAATGCTTCAGAACAAGCAGTGGCTTTTTGTAGTAATCACCCCTGTTGTATTGGCAGTTATGGCGTGGTTTTACGCGAAATTACCATACGAAAAGAAATTCCGTCCTATGCGGATTTTGACGGTAACCCTTGCAGGCGGTGCCATCGGTAATTTGATTGACAGAATGTTCCGCGGTGATTTTTGCCAAGGATATGTAGTGGATATGTTTTATGTTAAAGCCATTGACTTTCCGATTTTTAATGTGGCGGATTCTTTTATCTGTGTGTCGTTTGCGTTGTTAGCGGTATTGGTAATTTTTAAGTATTCGGAAGAAGACTTCGACAGGATGTTTCATTTGAAAAAGAAAAACAAGGAAACGGATACAACGGGAACAGATGAGATGGAAGCAGATTCAATCGAAGAAGTTTCAAAAGTGTCGGAAGAGTAGAATGAGTAATTCCGCAAAGTAAGAAATAGTTATGTCTGAATGATAAATTTCGTCAGGAAGAAGGTTAAAAAATGAAAATCATAGATGCACATGCACATATATTCCCGGATAAAATTGCAATAAAAGCAGCAGAATCCATCGGGCATTTTTATGATATCCCTATGTATTCCGATGCATCCAGTCATAGTTTGCTGGAAAAGGAAGAGCAGATCGGTAGCGAGAGGATTTTAGTTTGTTCGTCGGCACTAAGTCCTGCGCAGGTCGTCAGCATTAATGATTTTATTGCGGCAGAATGCAAGGCGCATCCGAAGTTTATCGGATTTGGCGGAATGCATAAGGACTTCGAAGATTATGATGCGGAACTTGACCGTATGAAAGAGATGGGTATTGTGGGTGTGAAGTTCCATAACGATATGCAGCAGTATGATATTGACGATCCGAAGATGTACCCCATTTATAAGTCTATGAGTGATAAAGGGTTAAAACTTCTTTTACATATGGGAGATGACCGTTATGATTATTCTGCGCCCCAGAGAATGGCGAGAGTTGCGCAGGAGTTTCCGGAATTGATTATTTTGGCGTCACATTTTGGAGGATATCAGCGTTGGGAAGATGCCTACAGAAATCCTAAGTTTGACAATGTATTTTATGATACTTCCAGTTCATTGCCGTTCATTGACAGAAATACTGCACTTCGTCTGATTGAACGATTCGGAGAGGACCATTTCTTCTTTGGTACGGACTTCCCGATGTGGAAGCCCAAGACAGAATTGGAGAGATTTCTGAATCTGAAGTTGGGAGACGAAACCAATCAAAAGATTTTATATGATAATTTTGTAAGAGTATTTGATTTGTAGGAAGCATAAGACTTCCTTTTATACAGGAGAACTATGCACCTCATATATCGCAACTTGCCTTATAGGGGTGCTTTTTGTAAAATTATAGAATAGATTTCATTTTAGGAGAAACGATATGCAATACGAACACGAAAAATACTTATCTTTATTGGCAAAGCAGTATCCTACCGAGAATGCGGCGGCGGTGGAGATTATTAACTTGCAGGCGATTCTTGCGTTACCCAAGGGTACCGAGCACTTTCTTACGGATATTCACGGTGAGTACGAGCAGTTCGTTCATGTACTGAAGAACGGCTCCGGTTCCGTGCGCCGCAAAATAGATGAAGTTATGGGCAAGACTGTCAGCAACAGTTATAAAAGACAGTTGGCTACCTTAATTTATTATCCCAAGGAGAAACTGGAGATTGTAAAAGCCAAGGAAGAAGATATTGAAGATTGGTATATGATGACGTTGCATCATTTGGTGCAAGTGGTAAAGTGCGTGTCTTCCAAATATACCCGTTCTAAGGTACGTAAGGCGATTCCCAAGGGATTTGTTTATGTTGTGGAAGAATTGATTACGGAGAAGGAAGAAGTCTACGACAAGGAGCAGTATTACAACAGCATTTTGCAGACCATCGTAAGAATCGGTCAGGCGGATGCGGTTATTGTGACTTTGTGTGAATTGATTCAACGCATGGTTGTGGACCACCTTCATGTAATCGGTGATATTTATGACAGAGGTCCCGGACCGCATATCATTATGGATACATTGTGCAGATATCATTCTCTGGATTTTGTCTGGGGAAATCATGATGTGGTGTGGATGGGTGCCGCCGGTGGTAATGCGGCATGTATTGCCAATGTAATCCGTATGTCTGCCCGCTATGGCAATTTGTCGGTTTTAGAGGATGGTTACGGAATTAATCTTTTGCCTTTGGCAAGTTTTACGTTGCATTTTTATAAAGATGCGGATTGTTCCTGTTTTGGATTAAAAGAGGACAGCAAGGGTCAGTTTACCAATGCTTCCGAAGTGGAAATGCGTATGTATAAAGCGATTACCATGTTACAGTTTAAGTTGGAAGGGCGTCTGATTCAGAGAAATCCTGAGTTTGGCATGGAAGGTAACCTTTTGTTGGATAAAATTAATTACGAAAAGAAGACGGTTTGCATTGAGGGAGTGGACTATCCGTTGAAGGATTGTGATTTCCCTACCGTAGATCCTGCAAATCCTTATGAGTTGACAGAGGATGAATGGAAACTTGTGGAGCATTTGAAGAAGGCTTTTATGAACTGCGAGAAATTGCAGAAACATATCAGACTTTTATATCAAAAAGGAAGTTTGTACCGTGTATCTAACGGAAACCTTTTATACCATGGTTGTGTGCCCATGGATGAAAATGGTGCGTTCAGCAAGACTTTTATCGGCGACAGGGAAGTAAGCGGTAAAGAAATGTACGATGTCTTGGAAGAACATGCGCGTCACGGATTTTTTGGTAAGCCCGGTACGGATGAACACCAGAAGGGTGGCGATATTCTTTGGTACTTGTGGAACGGTCCGAAGTCTCCTGCTTACGGCCGTGCCAAGATGGCAACGTTTGAGCGTTTGTTTGTTGCAGATAAAATCACGCACAAAGAAGAGAAGGATGCTTATTATAATTTGATTGAAGATGTGGCCACCGCAGATAAAATTCTTGCAGAATTCGGTGCGGATGTGAATAACGGTCACATTATTAACGGTCATGTGCCTATTGAAACCAAGAACGGAGAAACTCCCATTAAATGTGGTGGCAAGGTGCTGATGATTGATGGCGGATTTTCCAAGGCATATCATGATAAAACCGGTATTGCCGGCTACACACTGGTATCCAATTCACACGGTATGCGCTTAGTTGCTCATGAACAGTTTGAAACCACGGAAAAGGCAATTACCGAAGAAACGGATATTATTTCCGATACGTTGGTGGTGGAGAATTTTGCCCGCAGAATGTATATTGCGGATACGGATATCGGTAAGAGACTTAAGAGTAGTATTCAGGATTTAGAGCAACTTTTGAAGGCGTATCAGCAGGGAAGTGTCGGCAACCGATTGTAAGGTGCGCCTGTTTGGATGGTAGGCGATAAGGAGAATATAAATGGATAGTAATAACAGAAAATATAAGTCGCTCAGTCCCGAATTGCAGGAGCAGATTGCAAAAGACAGGGTGGAGCATAAGGTAAATCCTTATGCCTGTATGGATGAGGATATTATCCGTCGCGATCCGAGCCACGATAAGGCAAATATCTGGCGACCGGCTTTTGTAAGGGATGTGGAGAAGATCATGCATATTCCTTATTACAGTCGTTACATGGACAAGACCCAGGTGTTTTCGTTGTATCACAATGATGATATTACCCGTCGTGCCCAGCATGTGCAGTTGGTGGCAAGAATTGCCAGAAATATCGGCAGTGTATTGAATCTGAATACGGATTTAATTGAAGCGGCAGCATTGGGACATGATATCGGCCATACTCCCTTCGGTCATCCGGGCGAGTATAAGTTAAGCGAGATTTACTGCGCCAATACGGGCAGACTTTTTAACCACAATATTCAGAGCGCAAGAGTGTTGGATGTGATTTTTCCTTTGAATTTAAGTTTGCAGACACTGGACGGTATTATTTGTCATAACGGTGAGATGGAGTGTAAAAATTACAAGCCCAAGCATTACGAAGACTTTGCGACTTTTGATGCTAAGATGGAAGAGTGTTATGTGGACGCAGGCGCAATCAAAAGGCTGGTGCCTTCCACGCTGGAAGCCTGTGTAGTGAGAGTATCGGATATTATTGCGTATCTGGGAAAGGACCGTCAGGATGCCAAGCGCCTTGGGGTATATGAGGACAGTGATGCTTTTAGCGGTAATGTAATCGGTAAAACCAATGCGGAAATTATAAATAATATGACGGTAAACATTATCGAGAACAGTTACGGCAAAGATCACTTGGAAATGGATGATGCCTTTTATGAGGCATTCTCTCTTGCAAAGAAGGAGAATTACCAGAGAATTTATAAACAGAAGGATGTGGAAACCGTATATGAGGAATCCATCTATCCGATGATTGAGAAAATGTATGAATACCTTTTAAAAGAGGCCAAAAACCTTACAAGGAATACGATGTTATACAAACACCATATTTCTTATGTGGAGGAGATGACAAAGCCCTACAGACGCGGAGTTGCTTACAGTGAGACAACACCGGATGAATTGGTAGTGGATTATATTGCAAGTATGACGGATGATTATTTTGTAGAATTGTTCCGCTATCTGTTCCCTGACAGTTCTTTGAAAGTTGAGTACAAGGGATACTTTGAGGAGGATTGACATGGGTAAAATAGTAAAAAGTTTCGTTGGACTTATGACTTTTATCTTAAGCATGATTCTTCTGACCGGTTGCACGGAACTGCAGAATGAGACAACGGAGCAGATTCCTTTGGTGGAAATTACCGAGTATGAAATCATTTCGGAAGAGACAAGCATAACGGTGTCCGTGGAAGAATCGGTTGCAGAGTCAACTTCAGAGATATGCAGTGAGAATGATTCTGAAGCAGAGAATCCGGTTGAAGAAGATGAAATATTGTCAGAACCGGAGGGACAGGAGCAGAATGCGGATGCAACTGTAGAAGAAAACGCGGTATTGCAGGAAGAATCCGATGCTCAATCTGTTGAAAATACGGGTGAAGGCAAAGTGGTGGTAATTGATGCAGGGCATCAGTTGCAAGGGAATAGTGAGCATGAACCTGTCGGTCCCGGGGCAACAACAACCAAGCCTAAAGTTTCAAGCGGAACAACGGGTTGCGTTACGGGTCTGAAAGAATACGAATTGAATCTTGCGGTTTCGTTGCTGTTAAGGGATGAACTTATAACAAGAGGATATACTGTTATTATGGTTCGGGAAACCCATGATGTGAATATGAGCAATGCTGAACGTGCAGCGATAGCCAATGAAGCAGAGGCAGATGCTTTTATACGTATTCATGCCAACGGTTCGGAGGATTCGTCGGTACACGGTGCACTTACCATGTGTCAGACCGCAAATAATCCATACAATGGATATTTATATGAGGAAAGCCGAACGTTGTCTGAGTGTGTTTTGGATGGGTTTGTGAATCATACAGGATGTAAAAAACGCAGTATTATTGAAACAGATACCATGAGCGGGATTAACTGGTGTACGGTTCCTACCACAATTGTGGAGATGGGTTTTATGTCTAATCCGGAGGAGGATACGTTAATGGCAACGTCGGAATATCAACAGAAGATGGCAGTGGGAATCGCTGACGGTGTGGATGCATATTTTATGCAGTAAACATTTTTTATAAAATGCATTCTATATATACTGTAAAAGAAGTCTTGGATTGATGGGAGTTTTTTATGGAAATGGTATTATTAACGGCCCTTGGCGTAGGCGGTGCAACCATTTTTGGTTCCTGCATCGGTTTTGTATTTAAAGGGCTGTCGCACAAATTTGCGGATATTGTATTATCCTTTGCTGCGGGTGTAATGCTGGCAGCGGCAGTGCTCGGGTTAATTGTGCCGTCGCTGGATTACGGCGGTAAAGAAGGGTTGCTGATTACCGTTGCGGGAATTTTTGTCGGTGCGGTATGTTTGAATCTGATTGATAAATTGGTGCCTCACCTTCATAAAATCGTAGGAGCCCAAGAAGAGGAAGAGGCACATCGAAATGCGAATTTGAATAAAGTGCTTTTGTTTGTGCTGGCAATTGCCATCCATAACTTGCCGGAAGGTATAGCGGCAGGTGTGGGCTTTGGCTCGGAAGATGTGGCGCAGGCATTTTTAATTGCAGGCGGTATTGCGTTACAGAATATTCCGGAAGGTATGGTAATTATCGGACCTATGTTGGCAGCAGGGGTAACGCCGAAGAAAACGTTCCTGTGTGCGGCATTAACCGGTGTTGTGGAAATTATCGGTACTTTAGTCGGATATTTTGCGGTAAGCATTTCAACGGCGATTCTTCCTTTTGCATTGGCATTTGCAGGCGGAACCATGTTGTACATTATCAGTGACGAAATGATTCCGGAAACGCATGCTCACGGCAATCAGCGCGGTGCGACATATGCGTTGCTGGTCGGTTTTTGTGTGATGCTGGTAACAGACTATTTATTGGGATAAAAACAAATGCTAATTACAACAGTAAAAGTAATTGACTGTTGAGAAGTATTTTTTTATAATGAGAGAAAACAAAAGATAAAGGAGATTGCCATGGATTACAATAATAACGGATATAACAATAACGATTATAACAATAATTATAATTATAACGACGCGTCTTATAACGGACAGCAGTCTGCAGATAATTATCAGTATGCATATAGTGCGGGGATGCAGGCACCTGTAAAGAAAAGCGGTAATGGTGCAGCAATTACTTCCATGATTTTCGGTATCATCAGTATTGTATGTTGCTGTTGTTGCGGTATGGGATTCCTTTGCGGTGCGGTTGCGATTATTTTCGCCATTATCAGCGGTAAGAAGAGAGGAAAAATTCAGGGTATGGCAATTGCCGGATTGGTATGCGGCATCATTGGTCTTGTGATGGGATTCTGTTGCGATATGAGTTTCTGGGTATTCGGCGGCGGACTGGAATCATTCTGGGAAGGATTTGTGGATGGCTTTAACGAAGCATATTACGGATATTAATAAAAGCGAGAAGGCGAAAGGAAACTTTCGCCTTTTTTATTTTGGAAAAGAGATTCGGGTAATTCGAGACATTTGTAAGTGTGACAGAAGAAAAAAATGTAAAAAAATGAAAAATTTGTCGAAAAAAAGTAGTTGTTTTGAAAAAAAGATGGGTGTATAATTCCCTTGTAAAAAAATGTGCAAAGCACAATTGGACTTCGGTTTACGGAGTTCAAAATCTAACGTAAAGGGGCTTGAAAATTATGAAAATTATCAAAGCGAAAGATTACGACGAAATGAGCCGCAAGGCTGCAAACTTAATTGCTGCACAGATTTATGTTAAACCTGACTGCGTGTTAGGTCTGGCAACAGGTTCTACCCCCATCGGAACTTACAAAGAACTGGTAGCAAAGTATGAAATGGGAGATTTGGATTTTTCTGAAGTGACAACCGTAAACTTGGATGAGTATAAGGGCATTACCAAAGAAAATGACCAGAGTTACTACTATTTTATGAATGATAATTTATTCAGCCACGTTAACATCAACAAAGAAAAAACCTTCCTTCCTGACGGAACGGAACCTGACAGTGATAAGGCATGCAATGCGTACAATGAGATTATTCATTCCGTAGGCGGCCAGGATTTGCAGTTGCTTGGTCTCGGACACAACGGTCATATCGGTTTTAATGAACCTGCATCAGAGTTTCCTTTGGAAACACATTGTGTGGATTTGACAGAGTCTACCATCAAAGCAAACCAGCGTTTCTTTGCATCCTACGATGATGTGCCTAAGCAGGCATACACCATGGGAATTAAGACTATTATGCAGGCTAAGAAAGTGCTTGTGGTAGTAAGTGGCGAAGACAAAGCAGACATTGTACAGAAAGCATTTTTCGGACCGGTAACACCGGAAGTTCCTGCATCTGTTTTACAGTTGCATCCGGATTGTACTGTAGTAGCGGATGCTGCAGCGTTGTCTAAAGTGAATATGTAATAAAGATTAAAGTTGCAGGACTTAAAGTTCTGCAACTTTTTATATTTCACAATTTACGTGAATCAGATTAAAGTAATTTTACCATAATATGCGGATAAAACAAAGTAAGCAAATGCTAACTCAAAAATGCACAAAAAACAGCGGCAAAGTTTTGCTAAAAATCGTCGTTATACCTTGAAAAAATCCTTGTTTTAAGGCTTTTATTATGATATCCTATATACGGACACTTAGATTGTTAAAAAATAAACAAAGGAGTTTATCAGTATGAGCAGAAAAATTACAATCATCGGAGCCGGTAGTGTTGGTTCCACAATCGCGTACACACTTTCTCAGCAGGATATCGCTTCAGAAATCGTTTTGATCGATATCAACAAGCAGAAAGTAGAAGGAGAAGTAATGGATATCGAACAGGGTACCTGTTTCCGTGATCCCATCAAGATCACCGCTGGTGAATATGTTGATGCTAAGGATTCTGATATCGTTATCATTACTTCAGGTATCGCTCGTAAGCCCGGTCAGACAAGAATTGAGCTTACACAGACAAATGTTAACATTTTAAAGAGCATTACACCCGAAATCGTAAAGAATGCGCCTGATGCACTTTACATTATCGTAAGCAACCCTGTTGACATTATGACTTATGTATTCACAAAGATTTCAGGACTTCCCGAAAACCAGATTATCGGTTCAGGTACTATCCTTGATACCGCTCGTCTTCGTTGCGGACTTTCTGAACACTACAGCCTTGCACAGAAGAACATTCATGCATATGTGTTTGGTGAGCATGGCGACACATCTTTCATTCCTTGGTCTATCGCAAGCGTATGCGGTGTACCTGCAGATGACTATGTAGAACTTGTAAAGAACATTGACAAGGATGTAAAGCCTGTTGACAAGGAAGCCATGATTACATATGTAAGAAAATCCGGCGGACAGGTTATTGCTAACAAGGGTGCTACTTTCTACGCAGTTTCTGCATCAGTATGTGCACTTTGCGGTATCTTAATGGCTTCAGATGAGTCTATGGCAACCGTGTCTTCATTAATGCACGGCGAATATGGCATCGAAGATGTATGTGTAAGTACATTAACTTTAGTTGGACCTAACGGTATCCAGGGTAAAGTGCCTGTTAAGTTAACTGAAGACGAAATCGCACAGTTAAAGGCAAGTGCCGATGCACTTAAGGAAATTATTGCTCAGATTGAATTATAAAAGATAAATATATGTACAATTCAGAGTCATTCGCAAGATTTTTTCTTTGCGTATGTATGGCTCTGAATTGTTTATTAAACTATGGAGAAAGGACAATAGAACTATGAAGTACAGTTACTATCCGGGATGTACCCTTAGAACCAAGGCAAAAGACTTGGATGCATATGCAAGAGTTTCAGCTAAGGCTTTGGGATTCGAACTGGAAGAAATCGAGAACTGGCAGTGTTGTGGTGGGGTATACCCTTTGGGTTCTGACGAAATCGCAAGCAAGCTTTCTTCAGTTCGTGCCTTGAATGAGGCAAAAGAAAAGGGCCAGGATCTGGTTACCTTATGTTCTGCATGTCATCATGTTATTAAGCGCGTAAATGACGATATGAAGAATGTGGATGATATTCGTACCAGAGCCAACAACTATATGCAGTTGGAAGAACCTTATGCAGGTGAAACCGAAGTGCTTCACTTTTTGGAAGTGCTCCGTGACCGCGTAGGATTCGACAAGATTAAAGAAAAAGTGGTGAATCCGCTTACAGATAAGAAGATTGGTGCATATTACGGCTGCCTTCTTCTTCGCCCCGGTAAGATTTTGGAATTTGATAATCCTGAAAATCCTACCATCATCGAAGATTTTATCCGTGCGCTCGGCGCAACTCCCGTAGTATATCCTTACAGAAATGAATGCTGCGGCGGTTATATCTCTTTAAAAGAAAAAGACATGTCTAAGTCTATGTGCGAACGCATTATGGACAGCGCAGACGGTATGGGAGCAGAGATGCTTATCACAGCCTGTCCTTTGTGTCTCTACAATTTAAAGAAAAATGGCAATGACAAGCTTCCTGTAGTTTATTTTACAGAGTTGCTTGCAGAGGCTTTAGGCGTAAAAGAGGAGGTGGCTAAGTAATGAATACGGCTAAAAAGCAGGCTGAATTAATCAAAGAAATCAGCGGCGTGAATCCTCTTAAGTGTATGAAGTGCGGTAAGTGTTCCGCATCTTGTCCTTCTTACAACGAGATGGACATCAAACCTCATCAGTTTGTATCTTATGTAGTAAACGAAGATGTTGAATCTCTCGTGAATTCAAAATCATTATGGAAATGCCTTTCATGTTTTGCATGCGTGGAACGTTGCCCCAGAGATGTGAAGCCCGGCAAGTTAATCGATGCTGCAAGACAGGTTGTTGTGCGTCAGAAGGGACAGGATTATCTGTCACCCAATGAAATTCCGGAACTTCTTGATCCGGATCTGCCTCAGCAGTTATTGGTTAGTGCATTCAGAAGATACAGGAGGTAAGAAACGTGCAGAGAATAGGTGTATTTGTCTGTCATTGCGGTAGTAATATTGCTGCAACGGTAGATGTTAAAAAAGTGGTTGAAATGGCACTGTTAGAGCCCGGCGTTGTTCATGCGGAAGATTACCAGTATATGTGTTCTGAAGCAGGTCAGGCAAAGATTCTCGAAGCAGTAAAAGAAAAAGGATTAACAGGTATCGTTGTATGTTCCTGTTCACCCCGTATGCATGAAGCAACTTTCCGTAAGGCTGCAGAACGTGCGGGTGTAAATCCTTATATGGTAGAGATTGCGAATATTCGTGAACATTGTTCATGGATACATAAAGATATGGAAGAGGCAACCAAGAAGGCGGTTATTCTTGCTAGAGCAGCAATCGCTAAGGTTAACTTAAATGCTCCTCTTCAGCCCGGCGAGAGCCGTGTAACCAAGCGTGCATTGGTTATCGGTGGTGGTATCGCCGGTATCCAGACTGCAATTGATATTGCAGACGCAGGCTATGAAGTAGATATCGTAGAAAAGACACCCAGTATCGGTGGCAGAATGTCACAGTTAGACAAGACATTCCCTACCCTTGACTGTTCAGCATGTATCCTTACACCGAAGATGGTGGAAGCTTCTGCGCATGAAAAGATTAATATCTATACATATAGCGAAGTAGAAAAGGTTACAGGTTTCGTTGGTGATTTTACTGTTGATATCCGTAAAAAAGCAAGAAGCGTAGATATGAATAAGTGTACCGGTTGTGGCGTTTGCCAGGAAAAATGTCCTTCCAAGAAGGCACCCAGCGAATTCAACCGCGGACTTAACACAAGAAGTGCAATCTACACTCCTTTTGCACAGGCTATTCCGAACGTGCCCGTTATTGATCGTGATGCTTGTATCAAGTTCAAGACCGGTAAGTGCGGTTTATGTGAAAAGGTTTGTCAGGCGGGCGCTATCGATTACGCTCAGCAGGATGAAATTATTACAGAGAAGTATGGTGCAATCGTAGTTGCTACCGGTTTTGATACCATCAAACTTGATAAGTATGATGAATATGCATACAGCCAGAGCAAGGACGTTATCACTTCTCTTGAATTAGAACGTATCATGAATGCTGCAGGTCCTACAAAGGGTCACCTTGAACGTCTTTCTGACGGTAAGGCTCCCAAGGAGATGGTATTCATCCAGTGTGTAGGCAGCCGTTGTGCAGACAACAGAGGTAAGAGTTACTGCTCTAAGATCTGCTGTATGTATACTGCTAAGCATGCAATGTTGATTCGTGATAAGTATCCTGATGTTAACGTTACTGTATTTTACATTGACGTTCGTACACCCGGTAAGAACTTCGACGAGTTCTACAGAAGAGCAGTTGAAGAATACGGTGTAAATTACATTAAGGGTCAGGTTGGTAAGGTTGCTCCTCTTCCCAATGGTAAACTTTTGGTACAGGGCGCAGACTTAATCGACAATAAGCAGATTTTAAAAGAGGCTGATATGGTAGTTCTCGCAACTGCAATCGAGCCCGACCCTTCCGTAAGAAAGATTGCAACAATGCTTACAGCAAGTATTGATACCAATAACTTCCTTACAGAGGCACATCCCAAACTTCGTCCTGTAGAATCTCCTACAGCAGGTGTATTCTTATCAGGTGTATGTCAGGGACCTAAGGATATTCCCGAAACCGTTGCTCAAGCAGGTGCTGCTGCGGTTAAAGCAATCGGCCTTCTTGCAAAAGACAAGCTGATGACCAACCCTTGTACAGCAAAGGCTGACGAACTTATGTGTAACGGATGTTCAACCTGTGCTAATGTATGTCCTTACGGTGCAATCACTTATGAAGTGAAACAGGTAAATGACCACGGTATCCGTGAAGACAGAAGAATTGCAGTTGTTAACAACGCACTCTGTCAGGGTTGTGGTGCTTGTACCGTTGTTTGTCCTTCCGGTGCTATGGACCTTCAGGGATTCTCAAACAGACAGATTCTTGCGGAGGTGGATGCGATATGTCGATAGAAAAAGAATTTAGACCTAAAATTGTTGCATTCTGCTGTAACTGGTGTAGTTATGCAGGTGCTGACCTTGCAGGTAGCAGCCGTTTGGCATATCCTGCTGATGTTAAAATTATTCGTGTACCGTGTTCATGCCGTGTAAATCCTATGTTCATCCTTCGTGCATTCCAGAAGGGTGCAGATGGCGTTATCATGTGTGGTTGCCACCCCGGAGACTGCCATTACAGCACAGGTAATTACTACGCAAGAAGACGTATGACATTATTATTCTCCATGCTTGATTATATCGGTGTGGAAAACGGCCGTACCCGTGTTGAATGGGTATCTGCCGCAGAAGGTGTGAAGTTCTCTACAACCATGAATGAATTCGTAGAGAAAATCCACTCTCTTGGTGAAAACGTAAGATTGGAGGATTTAAGATGCAAGAATTAGTGAACCGCGCAAAAGAACTTCTTGCCGACGGTACCGTAGTTCGTGTACTTGGCTGGAAAGCCGGTGATTTGCCTTACAATCCTGAACCGGCTTACTTCACTAGCGCTGAAGAATTAGACAATTTCGTATATAACGGATTTTGCGGTGCGAACCTTAGCAAATACATGATCGAGGCTTCCAAGTTGGAAGGCAAGACCATGGTATGTTTAAAGCCTTGTGATACATACAGTTTTAATCAGTTGATTAAGGAACATCGTGTAGACCGTGATAAGGCTTACATTGTAGGTGTAGGCTGCAAGGGTAAGTTAAATGTTGACAAGTTAAAAGAAATGGGCATTAAGGGTATCCAGAGTATCTCCGGTGCAGAAATGTCTGACGCTTGTGACACATTGACAATCCAGACTCTTTACGGAGAAAAGACCTGCGCATATGCAGACGCAATGCTTGAGAGATGTCACGTATGTAAGGGTAAGGAACATATGATTTACGATGAAATCATCGGCGAATCAAAGGATACCAAGGACGCAGAAAGATTTGCGGAAGTTGAAAAAATCGAAGCAATGAGTCCTGAAGAAAAGTTTGCATTCTTCCAGAAAGAATTAAGCAAATGTATCCGTTGTAATGCCTGCAGAAATGTCTGTCCTGCATGTAGTTGCCGTAAGTGTGTATTTGACAGTACTAAGTTCGATACCGCACAGAAGGCAAATGTGGATTCTTTTGAAGAGAAGATGTTCCACATTATCCGTGCATTCCACGTAGCGGGAAGATGTACAGACTGTGGCGAGTGCAGCCGTGTTTGTCCTCAGGGTATCCCCCTTCACTTGTTTAACCGTAAGTTCATTAAGGATATTAATGAATTTTATGGTGAGTTCCAGGCAGGTGCAGACAGCGAAGCAAGAGGACCTCTTACAAACTTCACATTTGAAGATTGTGAGCCCAGCATCGTAACAGAAAGGAGATAATGTATGTTTAAGATAGCAAAAGAAAATCTTTCCGCATTATTCTCCAAGATTGCGGAAACCAATGAATTATATCTTCCCGTAAAAGTTGCAAACCAGACAAATTTTGCATATTGGACAGAAGAAGCAGAAGTGGATTTGGACACATTAAAAACCGTAAAATCTGCTAAAGATGCTTTCTTCCCCCAGAGCGAAAACTTGTACACCTGTACAAAGGAAGATAAGAAAATTAAAATTACACCCGAAGAATTACAGTCACAGAACTTTGTTGTATTCGGTATGAAGGCTTGTGACGTGAAGGGGGTTGAGGTTTTAGACAAGGTATTCCTTGCTGAACCCGTAGATACTTTTTATGCGGCAAGACGTGCACACGGTACTATCGTAGCACTTGCTTGTCACGAACCCGAAGAAACCTGTTTCTGTAAGGTGTTCGGTACAGACTGTGCCGACCCTGTTGCTGATGTTGCGACATGGATGATTGACGGCGAACTTTACTGGAAGGCAATTACAGAAAAGGGTGAAGCATTGACCAAGGCTGTTGAAGGCTTATTGGTAGATGCAGATGAAACTAAGGTAGAAGAAGAGAAGGCAGCAATTCGCGCTATCGTTGAAAAACTTCCTTACTCTAACCTTTCATTAGAAGGCTGGAACGGCGACGTTCTTATGGAAAAGTTCGAATCACCCGTTTGGGAAGAACTTTATAAGCCTTGTTTAGCATGCGGTACATGTACATTCGTATGTCCTACCTGCCAGTGCTATGATATTAAGGATTACGATACAGGTCACGGCGTACAGCGTTATCGTTGCTGGGATTCATGTATGTATTCCGATTTTACAATGATGGCTCATGGTAATAACCGTAATAGCCAGATGCAGAGATTCCGTCAGAGATTTATGCATAAGTTAGTATACTTCCCTGCAAACAATGACGGTATGTACTCATGTGTAGGTTGCGGACGTTGCGTTGATAAGTGTCCTGCATCCTTAAACATTGTAAAAGTAATCAAAGCTTTTGAGAATCAGGGAGGTAATGAATAATGTGTGAATGCAATTGTCATACCAATTATGAACTGGACACTTTGATTCCTAAGGTTGATGTAATTACAGATATCCGTCAGGAGACACCGGATGTTAAAACTTTCCGTGTAAACGCTCCCGAAGGCGGCAAGTTATTTGAGCATATGCCCGGTCAGTGTGCAATGTTATGTGCTCCCGGCGTAAGTGAGGCAATGTTCTCTATTACATCATCTCCTACGAATAAGGAATTCCAGGAGTTCAGTATCAAAAAATGCGGTCAGCTTACAGATTATCTTCACAGCCTCCAGGTTGGTGATGAAATTACCGTAAGAGGACCTTACGGAAATCATTTCCCGGTTGAAACCGAATTAAAAGGCAAGAACCTTTTATTCATCGCCGGTGGTATCGGTCTTGCGCCTCTTCGTTCCGTAATCAATTATGCAATTGATAACAGAGCGAATTACGGAACCATCGATATCCTTTACGGCTCACGTTCCGCAGATGATCTGGTTCAGTTAAAAGAAATCCAGGAATTGTGGATGAAGACGGAAGGTGTGAATGTACACTTGACCATTGACCGTGAGCAGGAAGGCTGGGACGGACATGTAGGTTTTGTACCTGCATACTTAAAAGAACTGGAATTCTCTACAGATAAAACAGTTCTTGTCTGCGGACCGCCTATCATGATTAAGTTTGTTCTTCAGGGTCTTAAGGAATTAGGCTTCCAGGATGAGCAGATTTACACTACTTTCGAACTTCGTATGAAGTGCGGTATCGGTAAGTGTGGACGTTGTAACATTGGTTCTAAATATGTATGTAAGGACGGCCCCGTATTCCGTTTCGACGAGATTGACGAGCTGCCTAACGAATATTAAGAGGCTTTTATAAAATACGAAAGGACTGGTATTCCAAAATGGAAAATATGGTAAATGTATACTTTTTTGGTAAGAAATACAGCGTACCTGCAGATTTAACAATCATGACAGCTATGGAATATGCAGGCTACACCTTGAACAGAGGATGTGGCTGCCGTCACGGTTTCTGCGGTGCATGCGCAACTATTTACAGAATTAAAGGTAAGAACGAATTAAAAACTTGTCTTGCATGTCAGACACAGGTTCAGGAAGGTATGTACGTAGCAAGCATTCCCTTCTTCCCTACTGACAAGAGAACTTATGATATTAACGAAATCAGACCTACACAGCAGATTATGATGGAACTTTATCCTGAAATCTACAGTTGTATCGGATGTAACGCTTGTACAAAGGCTTGTACACAGGACTTAAATGTTATGCAGTACATTGCATATGCTCAGAGAGGCGAATTTGAGAAGTGTGCTGAAGAATCATTTGACTGTGTAAGTTGTGGATGCTGTGCAACAAGATGTCCCGCAGGTATTTCTCATCCTATGGTTGGTCTTTTGGCAAGACGTCTCACCGGTAAGTACATTGCTCCCGAAACAGAGCATTTGGCAAACCGTGTTGAGGAAATCAACAGTGGTGCTTATGATGAATTAATCGAACAGATTATGCAGAAGCCCATTACAGAGATGAAGGAATTATACAACACAAGAGAAATCGAGAAATAAGGAGGGATAAATATGTTTACAGCAGAAATGCAGGAATCCATTAAAAAGGTGGAAGCTACAAGAGCAGAACGTATGAAAACCGAACCCAGACGTATGACCGCTGAGGAAAAGGAAACCCTTCTGAAAGCTTACCATCCTGACTATAGAGAAGATGGATTTGTAGAAATCAAAATCGGACCCAACAAGGGTCAGAAGGTTCCTACAGAGTTAGGACACCTTCTTCACTCAAACAGCCGTCTTTTAACAGACAAGGTTGATTTAAATAAAGTTGATTACGACGTAGACGTACTCGTTATTGGTGGTGGTGGTGCAGGTTCTTCTGCAGCAATCGAAGCACACGAAGCAGGTGCAAACGTTATGATCGTAACAAAACTTCGTATCGGTGATGCCAACACCATGATGGCAGAAGGCGGTATCCAGGCTGCAGATAAAGAGAACGATTCACCCGTTCAGCACTATCTTGATGCTTTTGGTGGCGGACACTTTGCTGCAAGACCCGAACTTTTAAGACGCCTTGTTATGGAAGCGCCCGATGCAATCCAGTGGTTAAATAAATTAGGCGTTATGTTCGATAAGGACGAAGACGGAAGAATGGTTACTACACACGGTGGTGGTACTTCAAGAAAGCGTATGCATGCTTGTAAGGACTACTCAGGTGCGGAAATCATGCGTACACTTCGTGACGAAGTAATCAACCGTCAGATTCCCGTTGTTGAATTTACTTCAGCAGTTGAATTAATCAAAGATGAGAAGGGACAGATTGCAGGTGCAGTTCTCCTCAACATGGAAACCGGCGATTACTTAGTAGCTAAGGCTAAAACCGTAGTTATCGCAACCGGTGGTGCAGGTCGTCTTCACTACCAGAACTTCCCTACATCAAACCACTACGGCGCTACTGCTGACGGTTTGGTATTGGGATACCGTGCAGGTGCACCCCTTTTATACCAGGATACAATCCAGTATCACCCTACAGGTGTTGCTTACCCTGCACAGATTTTCGGTGCATTGGTAACAGAGAAGGTTCGTTCTCTTGGCGCAATGCTTGTTAACGTGGATGGTGAAGCATTTATGCATCCCCTTGAGACACGTGACGTTTCAGCAGCATCTATCATTCGTGAATGCTCTGACAGAGGTAAGGGTGTAACCACACCTCTCGGAAGCGGTGTATGGTTGGATACTCCCATGATTGAAATGATCGGCGGACCCGGAACCATCGAAAAGAGAATTCCTGCGATGCTTCGTATGTACTTAAACTACGACATCGATATGAGAAAAGAACCCATTTTGATTTACCCTACACTCCACTACCAGAATGGTGGTTTGGAAATCGGCGGCGAAGGATTTACCAAGGCAATCGATAACTTGCTTGTAGCAGGTGAAGCGGTTGGAGGTATCCACGGAAGAAACCGTTTGATGGGTAATTCATTACTTGACATCATTGTATTCGGCCGTAATGCAGGTAAGGCTGCAGCAGCTAAGGCTAAGACTGTTGAGTTGGGTACCATGAATATTGACCATGTTGCAGCATATGCAGAAGAATTAAAGGCAGCAGGCATTGAAACAAATGATGTATCACCTTTGCTTCTTCCCAAATATGCCCGTCACGAAAGATAAAAATCGGACGTGTGCCGTGGTTAAAAAATAATGTATGTTTTTGTCGGGCGAAGGCGTGAAAAACGTTTTCGCCCCGCAATGCGTAAATATATGAAATGAGGAAGGAAAAAATTATGTCACTTTTTGGCGGTGTTATTCCCATTACCGGAATCACATTTTTAATGTTTAGTCTTTTAATTATTACCTTTTTAGGTTACGCACTTGGTCGTATTTCTATTAAAGGCGTTAACTTGGGTACAGCAGGTGTATTCATCGTAGCACTCCTTTTCGGATGCTTTTTCTATGAACCTTTGTGCAACCAACTTACCGTAAAAATGGCGGACGGAACTGCTGTAAATTATGCAGAAAATGCGCTTAAAATTGTTGAAAACCTTGGTTTGATTCTTTTTGTAACTTCTGTAGGCTTTATTGCCGGACCTAAATTTTTCGGAAATATGAAGAAAAACTTTAAATCATATGTTGCATTAGGTCTTGTTGTTATCATTGGTGGCGGTCTTTCTGCAATCGGATGTATCTTTTTGGGCAGATGGCTTCAGCCGGATGTACCTCACGATGAAATGACAGCTATGATTGTTGGTCTTCTTTCAGGTTCGTTAACATCAACACCTGCGTTCTCGGCAGCGAAGGCTACTGTAGATCCTTCTTTGGAAGGTATCGTATCCGTAGGTCATGGTATTGCATATTTGTTCGGTGTTATCGGTGTTGTACTCTTTGTACAGCTTATGCCGAAGTTTATGAAGGCTAATATGGAAGAAGAAAGAGCAAAACTTGTTCAGGCTTCTGATGGCGAAGCAAAGAAATATGATGGTAAGTTAATTGAACTGGACGGTTTCGGTATTGCTCCTTTTGCACTTGCAGCAGTATGCGGTATTTTTGTTGGTATGATTAAGGTACCTTTGAGTGCACAGGGATTAAGCGGAACAACATTTGCTTTGACAACTACAGGCGGATGTCTTTTGATGTCACTTGTATTCGGACATTTCGGAAGAATCGGTAAAATCAGTTTTATGCCTCCTGAAACAACACTTAAGGTATTCCGTGAGTTAGGTCTTATGTTATTCCTTATCGGTGCAGGTATCCCGGGTGGTGCTGAATTCGTTGCAGAATTCCACGTATTGTACTTTGTATATGGTGTTATCATGACAATCGTACCGATGATTCTTGGTTTCCTTTTTGCAAAATATGTTGTGAAGTTAAGTCTTCTCAACAACCTTGGTTCTATCACAGGCGGTATGACAAGTACACCTGCGCTTGGAACATTAATTAACACAGCAGGAACAGAAGATGTTGCAGCAGCATATGCAGCTACATACCCTATTGCATTAATCTCAGTAGTTCTTGTGTCACAGTTCCTGATTATCTTATTCTAACTATCGAGCATTGCAATTTTTTGAATGTGCAATGCCCCGATTAATTAATTTTAAAAAGGAGAAAAACTATGCGCGAAATTAACGTAAGTAATGTAACTGACGTTGTTGAAAAACTTTGTATCGACGCAAACACACATCTTCCTGAAGATGTAAAATGTGCAATCAAGAATTGCCGTGCTTGTGAAGATGGTGAAATCGCCAAAGGCGTTTTAGACAACATCATTGAAAACTTTGAAATCGCTGACAATGAGAATGTGCCCATTTGCCAGGATACAGGTATGGCTTGCGTATTCTTAGAGATTGGCCAGGATGTACATTTTGTAGGAGGCGACTTGACAGACGCAATCAACGAAGGTGTACGTCGCGGTTATGACAAGGGATATTTAAGAAAATCCGTTGTAAAAGATCCGGTAAGACGCGGTAACACAGGTGACAATACACCTGCTATGATCTATACCGAAATCGTTCCCGGCGAGAATGTTAAAATTACTGTAGGTCCTAAGGGCTTCGGTAGTGAAAACATGAGTGCAATCAGAATGTTTAAGCCTTCTCACGGTATTGAAGGAATTAAGGATTTTATCATTGAAACTGTTGAAACAGCAGGACCCAACCCTTGCCCTCCCATGGTTGTAGGCGTTGGTATCGGTGGTACATTTGATAAGGCTGCATTGCTTGCAAAGAAAGCGTTGATGCGTCCTATTGATTCAGAAAATCCCGATCCTTACTATGCAGACCTTGAAAAAGAAATGCTTGAAAAGATCAATGAACTTGGTATCGGACCTCAGGGCTTTGGCGGAAGAACAACCGCTATCGGTCTTAACATTGAAACATTACCCACACACATTGCAGGTATGCCTTGTGCAATCAACATTAACTGCCATGTAACCCGTCATAAATCGGAGGTGATCTAATGGAGAAGCATATTACATTACCTTTAACAGAAGAATTGGCTAAAACATTACATGCAGGTGATACTGTTTATTTAACAGGTACCATTTACACATCACGTGATGCAGGTCACAAGAGAATGTGTGAAGCACTTGCTAAGGGCGAACCCCTTCCCATGGA
The DNA here is from genome assembly GCA_017473115.1 of Lachnospiraceae bacterium. Classification (GTDB taxonomy): domain Bacteria; phylum Bacillota; class Clostridia; order Lachnospirales; family Lachnospiraceae; genus UBA3766. The sequence goes on along the minus strand of JAFUNC010000012.1, from coordinate 13,705 downwards.
TCCTACAGATGCAACCATCTACTACGTAGGACCTACTCCTGCAAAGCCCGGTCAGGTAATCGGTTCTGCAGGTCCTACTACCAGCGGCCGTATGGACGCTTATGCGCCTACTATGATGTCAGTTGGTGCAAGAGGTATGATTGGTAAGGGCGCACGTCTTCCTGAAGTAATTGAAGCAATGAAGAAATACAATGGCGTATACTTTGGTGCTATCGGTGGCGCGGGTGCATTACTTGCGAAATGTATTAAGAAGTGCGAACTGATTGCATACGAAGATCTTGGCGCAGAAGCGTTAAGAAAACTTTATGTAGAAGATATGCCTTTGGTTGTTATTATTGACAGCGAAGGAAAGAACCTTTACGAAGATGGTAGAGCAGCATATCTTGCACAGAGAAATAAATAAAATTTAAAATTGGATTTTAGAATAAAATTCCACTGTTTACAGATACTAGAAACGAACTAGAAAATGTAAATGGTGGAATTTTTATTTGCGCAAGAAATAATTTCCCCATGAAAGGAGAAATGATGAAAGCAACAGGGATTGTGAGAAGAATAGATGATTTGGGACGAATTGTAATTCCAAAAGAAATTCGTCGTACGTTAAGAATCAGGGAAAGTGACCCGCTGGAAATTTTTACCGACAGGGAGGGTGAAATTATCTTAAAAAAATATTCTTCCATCGGGGAGATGAACGGATTTGCCAAGCAGTATGCAGACAGCCTTTCTCAGGTGTCCGGTAAAGTGGCCGTAATCGCGGATAGAGACCGCTACATTGCAGTTTCCGGAGGTATGAAGACATTATTAAATAAGCATATCAGTAAAGAAGTAGAACGTAAAATGGAAAAACGTGAAGGCATTATGGCCGGCAAGAATGATAAGTCGTTTGTTGTGCTTGCAGAGGACGAAAAGGAATGTAATTGGCAGGTGATGTCACCGATTATCAGCGAAGGAGACGTTGTGGGTGCAGTATTTCTGTTATCTGCAGATGAAAAAGAAGGTTTAGGAGAAGTAGAGCGCAAACTGGTACTTGCTGCAGCCTCTTTTCTCGGAAAACAAATGGAGTTATAGAAAATCTTCCTCCAGAACCTGAATTTCCATATAATCAAAATCAATGGGCTCGATAAAATTATCTGCGGTAAAACGTGCTTTGCTTAATCGTTTAAAGTCCGCAATGGTGGAGTCGAGCCAGATTGGTTTACATACATCAAATTGTATACACGCTTCTTCCAAACCGTCAAAAATTTTATGGGTTCGGGTTTTGTCCGAACCGTCGTCTACTACGGTTTCTTTCAGCAAATGATTTTCTTTTATAATTTTTACCCATAAACGAAACATAAGGGAATATCCTTTCAAAAAATGCAGCGTTTGCTTAATATGATCACATCCATAGGCAATTATAACAGAATTGTATGGATTGTCCAAATAAAAATGTCTCTAAAATGAGGAGTGCCCCGATGTTGATTCCAACACCGAGGCATTATGAAAAAAATTGTTAGCAATGTTAATGTCACATGAATGAATTGTTTTCTTTAACTGTTTTTAGTATAACCAAGAAATATGAATAAAAAATGAACATAAAGTAAAAGTAGTTTAAATATTTCGTTTACATAAATTGAAAAACAATGCACTAATCGGAAGAAGCCCAAAATAAATAAATGAGAAAACGATAGCATAAAAACATTAGGTCAACTGAACTTTCCGCACTTTCGTATTGTAAAAAAAAATAAAAAATGATAAAATAGATATAATCTATGTATTTTTTCGTTTCGTAAGAGAAATGGGGCAAGTTGGAGGGAAAACGATGGATAATTTTATGGATAAACTGGCGCAGAAATATAATGCACAGGAGATGATTCGTGCAAATGCACAGGCGGAAGCATCTGAAATGCAGAGATTGCAGGAACAGGTGGCTGCTTATGAAGGCATTTTACAGGATATGCGTAAGTTGAATTATAAGAATTCAGAACTTACGGATCGTATATATGCATTGGTAGATGAGAGTATCAGTAAAGTGCAGGGAGTGCAGAAGTCCGGCGGAGATACCGGAGAACTTGCAGCAAGTCTGTCGGATGAAATTATGAAGGCGGTAGACGAGGCATTAAGTAATCTTGATTCTACGGTAGGAACTGCGTTAAATGAATCTGTCAGCGGTGCATTGATGGCGCCTGTGGATCAGATGAAGCAGACCACACAGGAAGTTACCGGTTCCGTGGCAGCGGTTAGACAAATTGCAGAAGATGTGAAGACTACAGCGGATGAAATCCGTTATGCAACCGATATGGTTCGTTCTTCCGCAGATGATGTTACCAGTTCTGCATTGGAAGTGCGTAACTCTGTTGAGGGTATGCAGACTGCAGTGGCTGAAGTAAGAAATTCTGCAGATGAAGTAAAAGAATCTATGGAGCAGATGCGTTCTACAGTGCATGGGGTAATGATTTCTACAGAGGACATGAAGATTTCTACGGAAGAAATCAAAGCCACCACAGAGGATTTGAAGAATTCCAATGAAGACTTAAAGTCATCCGTTAAAACTTCCGTTGATAACGCATTATTGACAATCAGACGTGAAAATCGTGAAATTGCCGACCATTTGGAATATATCCGTTCTACTGTAGATACCATTCAGAAACCTTCTGAAGAGGAAGAACTTCGTAAGGCGGAAGAAGAACAGCGTAAAGCAGAGGAAGAACTTCGTAAGGAAGAAGAAAGAGTTGCAAGAGAAGCGGAGAATAAGAAGGCTCTTGAAGAAATGTTCAGACAGTCAGATGACTTTGTACACAAAGAGAACGTAAAAGTGTATCGTAATGTACAAGCTGTTGTAGTGGATGAACTTAAGAATCAGACAGAAGGTTTGACCAAGCATAATCAGGAATTGTATACCAAAATGAAATCTACCAAGACGATGGTGATTATTGCAATTGCATTAGGCTTAGTCAATGTGGTGCTTACAGTTCTCTCTATTTTGGGAATTGTTTAAAATATGATTGCGGACCGGTGAAAACCGGTCCGTTTTAGTTAGTGTAAAAATAAAAGCGCGAGTCTGATTATTCAGCCTCGCGCTTTTTTCGTTTACTATTCAAAAATATAGTAAGACATACATTATGTAATTAGATGATTATATTCTTGCAACACCGGAATCTCTTGCTGCCTGAGCAACTGCCTTGGATACAGCGTCTTTTACACGAGGATCAAAGGCTGCAGGAATGATGTAATCTTCGTTTAATTCTTCGTCTGAAATTAAGTTTGCAAGTGCAAGAGAAGCAGCAATCTTCATTTCTTCGTTGATGTCTTTTGCACGAACGTCGAATGCACCACGGAACAATGCGGGGAATGCAAGTACGTTATTAATCTGGTTGGGGAAATCACTACGTCCTGTAGAAACTACGCGTGCACCGCCTGCTTTTGCTTCGTCAGGGAAAATTTCCGGTGTAGGATTTGCACATGCAAATACGATAGCATCCTTGTTCATGGTCTTAACCATTTCAGTGGTTAATGCACCGGGAGCGGATACACCGATAAATACGTCAGCACCAACGATAACATCTTCAAGAGAACCTGCTTTCTTTTCAAAGTTGGTTAATTTAGCCATTTCTTCTTTGAAAGGATTCATACCTTCTTTACGACCTTCATAAACAGCACCTGTACGGTCGCACATAATAACATTTTTAACACCATAAGAAAGAATTAATTTGGTGATTGCGGTTGCGGCAGCGCCTGCACCGTTTACAACTACTTTGATTTCTTCCTTGGTTTTGCCAACTACTTTTAATGCATTGATGAGACCTGCAAGTGTGATAATTGCGGTACCATGCTGATCATCGTGGAAAATAGGAATATCGCATTTTTCTTTTAATTTCTTTTCGATTTCGAAACAACGGGGAGCTGCGATGTCTTCTAAGTTTACGCCGCCGCAAGAACCGGAAATTAAGTATACGGTGTTAACAATTTCATCTACATCTTTGGATTTGATGCAAAGAGGGAAAGCATCAACATCACCGAATGATTTGAAAAGCACACATTTACCTTCCATAACAGGCATACCTGCTTCGGGACCGATATCGCCTAAACCAAGTACTGCTGTACCATCTGTTACAACAAGACAGGTGTTCCAACGTCTGGTGTATTCATAACTTTTTTCGACATCCTTCTGGATTTCAAGACAGGGTTCTGCAACACCGGGAGTGTATGCCAATGATAAATCGTCTTTGGTGGAAACGGGTACGCGGCTTACAACCTCGATTTTACCTTTCCATTCACCATGTTTCTTTAAAGATTCTTCTGCGTAATTCATAATGCGCCTCCATAAATAATATATTTATAATAATATTTTATATAATACAAACCAAAATCTAACATACTCCATTTTGTGACGGACGTCAAGTGCGCTTTGCGAAAAACCTTAACTTGACTTGCTGTGTTATAGAATGCTAAAATAAACTGTTATATGCAAACTGTAACTATGGAGAATAGTTTATGAAATACATTACGCATTATCATAAAAGGTTAAAAATGCATGCGCTTAAGGTGCTGCTTGGTGCTTGGGGCATTGCCGCATTCTTTTTACCGCGTATCGAGTTTTATGAATCTACCGGCGAGAATCGTTTTACGGTTTATTTGTACGAGCATGAAGTGGGCTTTGTGGCAGATAAAGAAATGGTAGAGGATTGTATCCGCGAGGCGAGAAGAGAATTGGCAGAGGAAGCGGATGGATTGTATATTGTGGAAGAACCGGTGATTCGCTATGAGGGAAAAGAAGTCATTTGGAGCAAGTGCGATGATGCCGAGACTGTTACTGCCAATATCAAAAAAGTAATGTCCGAACATGAGAAAGAAACTTTAATACGTGCATATACTGTAAAAGTAAACAGTCAGACCGTTAATTTACGAACAGCAGAAGAAGTGGGCGCATTATTATCTTCGACCATTGCCAGATATGATACGGAAGGTCGATATGAATTGAATATGAATTTGCATCCTGACCGTGAGTTAAATGTGTTAACAGCCAGTGTATCCCGTAGCAACAGTGAATATGATGCATGGGATATATCTGCAGGCGTGGAAGGATATATGCCGCAGACGGTAGACGAGGAACTGTTAAATGACTATATGGAGTTTGAAGAGTTTGATTTGGGGTTGAAGGAAATCGGCTTTTCAGAAGAAGTGGAAGTGGTAGAAGCTTATATTCTGGAAGAAGAATTAAGTACTTTGGAAGAAGCCACAAATCTTTTGACCGAAGAACAGGAAGTTCAGCAGATTTATGAAGTTCAAGCCGGTGATACGCTTTCAGAGATTTCCATGACAGTGGGAATTCCCATGGAAACGATTGTGGAAATGAACGGTAATATTTTGGATAATGTCAATTCCACTTTAAATATCGGAGATGAATTGATTATTACGGTACCGGAACCGGAATTGTCGGTGGTTTGGACCAATCGCGAGCATTACGAGGAAATTTATGAGGCGGAGATTATTTATATACCGAATGATGAATGGTATACAACGCAGATGGTAACTTTACAGGAACCTTCCGCAGGATTCCGCGAAGTGGTTGCAGATGTTACGTATGAAAATGATGAAGAAATGAGTCGTACCATTGTCAAAGAAGAAGTGATCATGGAGGCGGTTCCTAAAATTGTAGAACGAGGAACGATTGTTCCGCCGACTTACGTAAAACCTATTTCAGGTGGTCGTTTGTCGTCGAGATTTGGTCGCAGAAGTGCACCTACGGCAGGTGCGTCTACTTACCATAAAGGTGTTGACTGGGCTACGCCGGTGGGTACACCTGTTTATGCATCTTCGGGTGGTACCGTTGTGAAAGCCGGCTGGGGTAGCGGATATGGTTATGTGGTATACATCAATCATCCGGACGGAAGACAGACCAGATATGCTCATTTGAGTAAGGTACAGGTGTCTGTGGGACAGACGGTATCCCAGGGAGACAGAATTGCATTGAGCGGTAATACCGGTGTAAGTTCCGGACCTCATGTTCATTTTGAAATCCTGATTAACGGAAGCCAGGTAAATCCGTTGGATTATTTGTGATATATGAGAGTTGATATATGGGGATTCTGCCGAAAACAGAATCTATGGGGAATATGTAATATTTTGACGGAAATGTAAGGATTTTGGTCGAAAGGTTTACAATTGAAGTGTTTTGGTATATAATACTATAAGCATGATTGGGTTGATGGGCTTACAAAACCTAATAAGTTGAGGTGTTTTATGGAACAATACGCAATGAAAGGTGGCGTGCCTCTGGTCGGTGAAGTTGAGATCGGCGGTGCGAAGAATGCGGCTTTGGCAATTTTGGCTGCAGCAATCATGACAGATGAAACCGTTGTGGTAGAGAACGTTCCTGATGTGCGTGACACAAATGTACTAATGAAAGCGATGGAAAGTGTCGGCGCTACAGTCGTTAAGACGGATCGTCATACCGTAAAGATTAATGGTTATCAGATTGATAACCTTGTGATTGATGATGAACATATAAAGAAAATCAGAGCGTCCTATTATTTGTTGGGGGCGCTGCTTGGTAAATACAAACATGCTGAGGTACCCCTTCCCGGCGGATGTAATTTGGGAACCAGAGCAATTGATCAGCATTTAAAAGGATTTCGTGCATTAGGTGCTGATGTTCGTGTAGAACATGGATTTGTAATTGCTGAAGCAAATAAATTAAAAGGTAACCACATTTTTATGGATAAGGTTTCTGTCGGTGCAACCATTAATGTAATGATGGCAGCAGTCATGGCAGAAGGGAAAACGGTAATTGAGAATGCGGCAAAAGAACCCCATGTGGTTGATTTGGCTAATTTCCTGAACAGTATGGGCGCTAATATCAAAGGTGCCGGAACTGACGTGATTCGTATCAACGGAGTGAACAGACTTCATAAGACGGAATATGCCATTATTCCGGATCAAATTGAAGCGGGTACTTACATGATGGCAGCAGCCATTACCAAGGGTGACATTATGGTAAAGAATGTAATCCCGAAGCACTTAGAATGTATTTCAGCGAAGTTGATTGAAATAGGTTGTGAAATCGAAGAATCTGATGACGCGGTTCGTGTGGTAGCATCCAAGAGATTAAACAATACGCAGGTTAAGACATTGCCTTATCCCGGGTTCCCGACGGATATGCAGCCACAGATGACGGTTACATTAGGGTTATCAAGTGGTATCAGTATTGTTACGGAAAGTATTTTTGATAACCGTTTTAAATATGTGGATGAACTTGCAAGAATGGGTGCTGATGTTAAGGTAGAAGGCAACACTGCAATTATCAGTGGCGTAAACAAATACACCGGAGCAAGCGTTTCGGCACCGGATTTAAGAGCGGGAGCGGCTTTGGTATTGGCAGGTCTTGCGGCAGAGGGTCTAACCGTAATTGATGATATTAAATATATCGAACGCGGCTATGAGGATTTTCCTGAGAAGTTAAAGCACCTTGGAGCACATATGGAAAAGGTGGAAAGTGATAAAGATTTGCGTAAGTTTGAAATGAAAATAGGTTAAAAAGAGAAGGACATTTCGTTAAGAAATGTCCTTTTTGTTATAAGATGGCATCAATATGTAAATCAGGTTCTTTGGATAAATCCAGGAATTTCTCGCCCTGCTTAATAACCGGCTTGGAGAGTTGATTTTTATTGATAAAAATTACCGTGCCGGTTTCTCCGTTGCTTAATTTTACTTCGTTGTGAAGGTAAGTGTTTACGATATTTTCAAGAAAAACCATAATATATTCGGGATCATATTTTTGAAGACCTTCTGCTTCGAAAATTTCAATTACACGGAACGGGCACATGGAGCCACGATAAATTCTGGCAGATGTCATGGCGTCATATACATCGGCAATAGCAACCGCCTTAGCATAACGGTCGATTTTATCTGCAGGAATACCAAGCGGATAACCAGTGCCGTCACATTTTTCATGATGCATCAAAGCAGCATTCATAATGTGTGAGTTGATATTTTTGCCTTTTAAAATATGAAACCCTTCTACCGTGTGTGTCTTTACGATTTTATATTCTTCGTCTGTGAGACGATCGGGTTTTTTAATAATAGTATCAGGAATCTTTAATTTGCCGATATCATGTAAAAGTCCGCATAAAGTTAAAAGATTCTGTTCCTGCTCAGGCCATTTTAACCATTGTGAAAAAATGTTACAAATTAAAGCAACATTCATACAGTGTGCAAAAGTTAAATCATCGTATTGACGCATATTATGTAACATGTCGAATGCGTGATAACTTGAGGTGGCTTCTGAAAGAATGGCAAGAGTGTTTGTTAACATGGTATCCGTATCGATGTTGGCATTCATATCCACGATATCGTTGATGGATTCCTTAAAACTTATGAGATTTTCATCAAAACTTTCGTGGAATTTTTTGAATTCCTCACTTTCGCGAATACGTTCGGAATGGGTACGGGTATCTTCTTCCACATCCATGCCGGCTATGGATTCATCTTTCACGCGTACACTTAAAATAGAATAAAATTCAAGACGGGTAATTGCCTTATCGGTTAAAGTAAGGCCTTTGGGAAGTATCAGTTGTCCGTTATAATTATAAACATCTTCCGCGGTAATCATACCGGGAACCAGTTCCGATGTTCTGACTCTCTTCATATTGTCCCTCCCTTTTATTTCCCCTGTGTATCATTATATGGAAAAACCTGTCTAAAGTCAACGAAACTTGACGTTTAAAAATGTGAAATCTGTAGGGCATTGACAATTTATGTAAAATACTTGACATTTTCAATCAGTCATTGTAAGTTATTTATATCTCTTATTCAGAGTGGTGGAGGTACAGAGGACCGATGAAGCCACGGCAACCCCTTTAAAGAGGAAGGTGCCTGCCTGAGCGAGTGACACTGCGAATGCGGTGTGTCGAACAATAAGAGGATTTGATATGGAAATCATCAGGTCCGCTTATTGATAAGCGGTTTTTTTATGTTATGGAACAAGTCCGTAACATAAAATCATATGCGCACCTCGCGGAACGGAAGTTAATTGCTTCGCAATTCCGCTCGGGCGCGAAGAGTTCGCGAGCGAACGCTTATTGTTATGGAACAAGAAGGAGGAAAAGAAAATGGAAAAAAGATTATTTACTTCAGAGTCCGTTACGGAAGGTCATCCTGATAAAATCTGTGATGCCATTTCGGATGCGGTTTTGGATGCGTTAATGGAGCAGGATCCTATGAGCCGTGTGGCTTGTGAAACTTGCACGAATACAGGATTTGTTGTGGTTATGGGTGAAGTAACTACCAAAGCAAACATTGATATTCCTGCTATTGTGCGTAAGACGGTAACGGAGATCGGTTATGATCGTTCGGAATATGGTTTTGACGGAAATACCTGTGCCGTTATGGTTTCTTTAGACAAGCAGTCTGCCGACATTGCTATGGGTGTTGATAAAGCACTTGAAGCCCGTGAAGATAAAATGAGTGACGATCAGATTGAAGCAATCGGCGCAGGAGATCAGGGTATGATGTTTGGTTATGCAACCAATGAAACGGAAGAGTATATGCCTTATCCTATTTCATTGGCACATAAACTTACATTGCAGTTAACCAAAGTTCGTAAGGATGGTACTTTAAAGTATCTTCGCCCGGATGGAAAGAGCCAGGTTTCTGTAGAATATGATGAAAACGGAAAGCCTATCCGTTTGGAAGCAGTTGTTTTATCTACGCAGCATGATCCCGATGTAACACAGGAACAGATTCATAAAGATATTAAGAAATATGTTTTTGAACCGGTACTTCCTGCAGAACTTCTGGATGAGAATACAAAGTATTTTATTAATCCGACAGGTCGTTTTGTAATCGGCGGACCCAATGGTGACTCCGGTTTGACCGGTCGTAAAATCATTGTAGATACTTACGGCGGATATGCACGTCACGGTGGCGGTGCATTCTCCGGTAAGGACTGTACAAAGGTAGACCGTTCTGCAGCATATGCGGCACGTTATGTGGCTAAGAACATTGTTGCGGCAGGTCTTGCGGATAAGTGTGAAATCCAGTTATCTTATGCAATTGGTGTTGCACATCCTACTTCTATTATGGTAGATACTTTTGGAACCGGTAAACTTTCAGAAGAGAAACTGGTAGAAATCATCAGAGAGAACTTTGATCTCCGTCCTGCGGGAATTATTAAGATGCTTAATTTGCGTCGTCCCATCTACAAGCAGACTTCTGCTTACGGCCACTTCGGAAGAAACGATTTGAATCTTCCTTGGGAACAGTTAGACAGAGTTGCGGATTTAAAGAAATATTTATAAAAGAAATGATAACCTTCGGCATGTCTTGGGATATGCCGGAGGTTTTTTATTTGTCGAAAAGTTCTTGTATTCTGAACCTGAGATTTGATAAAAATCGACAACTTGCCTGTGCTAAATTCTAGGAAAACGTGTCAGGAGTGACAGCGTATCAAGAAAAATGGGACAAGGAGGCAGTGATATGGATATTACGCAGGATGTTTTATATGCAAGAGGGCCAAAAAATAAAAAGCAAATCGGACGCATCGGAAAAGGTGATAAGATATACATAGAGGATTATGCGGTTACATATTTAAATCAGATAGCCCGGGCACCGGAAACCAAAAACGGTTTTGCGGGATTGTTTGGTACCTGTCGTGAAATAGGCGGAGTAAAAGAATATTACATATATGCAGCTGTATATCAGGAGTGTGAAAAAAACGCAGAAGGCGGTCTGCCGAGGGAGACTGTTCAAAAAATAATGCGGTGCCGGGGAGAATTATTTGCAGAATACTTCTTTTTGGGCTGGGCACTCATATACAGCGAAAATAAAGGTACTATGTGGGAACATTGTTACAGGTCCAGAATGGAAACGTTGATGGGATGTCCGGAATTGTTAATGACAATTAAATGTAAGACGTGCGAAGAGCATTTTTATCTGTATCCTACAGAGATGCCGAAACAGACGGACGGATATTTTATTTTTTATGAACAAAATGATGCAATGCAAAATTTTTTAATTGATTGGCATGGTGAAATTCATAAAGATAAGTGTGATGAAGAAGGCGATAATGTGGCAGAGAGTTGCCGCAACTATTATAAAGAAAAGAAAGCAAAACGCTTTCGAAACAGGTTGGCAGCCGTGGCATCCATGGCGGCAATGTTATTGTTGCTTTTTGTTTTGGGGACTTCGGTACAAAGTCTGAACGGATATGATAAAATCAAAGAAGCAGGACAGACGGTAGAGGAAGTAAATCAAATGCGTGAGAGTTCTGCGGAACAGTTGGTACCGATTTCATGGGAAACAATGAGCGAAGAAAGTGCGGAAGTTGATTTGGCCACGGAAACGGATGCGTTACAGGCGGAAATGCCGGAAGAAGAGAGCATAGTAACGGAAGATTTAACAGAAGCCGGAGAAAATATAGAAGAGGAAGAGATAGTATTAAAAGAAGACAGTGTAGAAGAGGAAGTTGTAATAGTAGGTGTGGAAAGTCCGGAAACTGAAGAAATGGTAATGGCGGAAGAAATGACGGAAACAGAAGAAACGGAAGCGGAGACGGAGAATGCGGAACCGCAAGAATTTGTGGAAGAAGAGAAAATACCGGAAGAAGTGACAGAAATAGTTAAAATAGAAGAAGAGGAACCGACAGCAGAGGAGATTGTTGCATTAAACGAGTCTGTTGAGACAAGCACATCCATAGAGGAGTATATTACGTATGAGGTTTCCAAAGGAGATACGTTATATGGAATATGTGTCCGTTTTTATGGAAATCTGCATCAGGCAGAGGAAATTTGCAATATAAATAATATCGAAGACATGAATAATATTTTATATGGGCAAAAAATCCTACTCCCGCAATAAAAAGTGTGTTATACTGTATGAAGTGACCTATATAAGATGATAAGAGTACAAAAGCAACGGAGATTGGAATGAAGGATAATAAAAAGAAAAGATTCGGAATTAAAACTTCATCACGTAAAAAAGGAAAACTCAAACCTTTAGAGCGTTTTACGCCAAAGAAGGCGGAGGATAACCGGGATTGGAAAGAAAAACTTTTTAAGCATCGTGCTCAAATTGTAACCCGAGTAGGTATTTTTGTAGCAGTTATGATTTTGGCAGCATTATTCTTTTATATCAGGTATCTTAATAAGGAGTATACTGCATATGAAACATTAAGCAGCGTAGAGAACCGGGTAGTGACCGGTGCACGGGTAGAAGTGCTTGGTGATAAGTTTTTAATATATGGAAATGACGGCGCAAAATGCATTGACAGTAAGGGTGAAGTGATTTGGAACGTAACTTATGAAATGCAGAATCCTAAAGTGGACATTGATAACAATGTGGTAGGAATTGCGGATTACAACGGAAGTACCATTCATATGATGGATACACAGAGTGTGCTCGGAGAAATCAGTACCGGCATGCCGATTAGGCTTTTTAGGGTGTCGGCTAAAGGATTGGCAATTGCAGTTTTGGATGATTCACAGAAGATGCCGATTTATATTTATGGTACTGACGGAGAACAAAAAGCCTTTTTTTATACCACAATGCGAAACAGCGGTTATCCTATTTCGGTATGTATTTCGGAATCGGGTCATTTGGTAGGCATTTCCTATTTATATGAAGATGCAGCCAGTTATAAAACGAATATTGCATTTTACAATTTTGGCGAGGTCGGACAGAATAAAACGGACAATCTGGTAAGCGGCAATACGTATGCCAATGCCATTGTGCCTTGTATAGAGTTCGTGGAGAATTCTAAAGTGGTAGCAGTGGCAGACAACCGCTTGATGGTATATTCCGGAGAAGAAATTCCTACAAGTACCGGAGAGGTTTTGGTACAGGAAGAAATTCAGGCAGTATTCTTCGGTAAAGAATATGTTGCGCTGGTGCATAATAATACGGAAGGCGACGAGCGGTATCGTATTGATATTTACAACGGTGATGGTGAATGTGAAGATACGGTATATTATAATGAAGAGTACAGCGAAATGTTTTTTGATGACGGCAGACTGATTATATACGGACCGGAATATTTTTATATTCATAATGTAAACGGAATTGATAAATACAAAGGTGAGTTAGGACCGGGAGTATTGGCGGTGATGCCGACAAACGTTTCCAATCGTTTTGTGGTAGTGACCAATGAGTCCATAGATACAATAGAGTTAAGATAAAATGTATAAACGATATGCCTATTATGCGGGCATATCGTTTTGTGTTACATTTGTTTAATTGCGTGGATAAAAGAGAAAATAAAAAAACAATTGTGGATAAATAAAAATTTTTAAAATTCTTGTTGACAACACAAATTCCTTTTGCTATTATAAAAAAGCCGCTGAGCGAGCGGCACTTTTTTAGCAAGATAAATATTTGCTGAAATGTACCTTGACAAATAAACAGCAATCCAACCCTGAAAGTTCAAGAAGCAACGAGCAATGCCAAGCCGGAAGACGAGGCACAAATTATGCTTGCATAAATTTGTGACGCGGCTTACGGATTGATAGTGCGACTGCACGTGACGAAATAAGTGCGAAGCACTTATGAGTTCGCATTGCGAGTATCTGATACTAAAGTTGCAAAGAGAATTAATTCAGAGAAAGAAACCTAAACAAAGTAAAACGGAAAAATTAGCTAGATGTTGATTTTGAACGGATGAACTTAAACAAATGAAACGCGTACTACGTACGCTACCACATTTTCGCAGAGTGCAAGCACTCTTGCTCATGTG
>JAFUNC010000011.1 GCA_017473115.1 Lachnospiraceae bacterium | reverse complement strand
CCGAACCCGAGCCTGAGCCGGAACCTGAACCCGAACCTGAGCCGGAACCAGAGCCCGAACCAGAGCCCTCAAAGAGCAAGGGAATGGTTGGTGTAAGTATGAGTAGTTATATATACGGCGGAAGCGCATCGACACCTCAAATCACATCATCGACCAATGATGTAGCCAATGCAACCGTATTGTATAAGGCAGCAGGTGCCAGCGATTCCACATACAGTACGCAACGCCCTGCTTTGCCCGGAAATTATACAGTGAAGGTAATTCTTCCAGAGAACAGTACACATACACGTGCTGAGGCAACAGCAGATTTCAGAGTCGGTTATTTGGCAACACCGGCCCCGGCATATCATATGGACGGTAAAGAAGGTGACAACGGCTGGTACAAATCAGCAGTAGAAATCACACCGCCTGACGGATATGAAATGTCTGTGGGAAATCGTGATCATTTCAGTACGGAAGGTTATATGGTTACGGAAGAAACAACCAATCTTCGTATTTATTTGAGAAAAATCGCTACCGGAGAAATGACGGATATGATTTCCATTGCCAATATCCGCGTGGATGCGAAAGCACCTGAATTGACGCAGTTACAGGATGGCGAAACCTATTATGAAGATGTCATTACGGTGGATATTGATGAAAAGCATCTCAAAACCGCTACCGTAAACGGAGAGAAGATGGAAGTGGCTACCGACGAATCGGGAATGCTCAGTTTTGCGGTAGAAACGGGAATGAGAAGATTGTCTTACGTAATTGTATTAAAAGATGAAGCCGGTAATGAGACCCAAGTGTCTATGATTTTTGGCCCTGCATGGTTAAAAGACGGTATCGTGGGAGAAGGTACTTATTATTTGGAGACCGGAGAAGAGTATCATTTTCCTTCAGGCTCCGATTGGAGTAAGTCGGGAGATAATACGGTATATATCGGCGGTTCGAGTTTTTATGCGAATACGGAAGGTGAAGTAACCTTTCGTAAGGAATAGGAGGGAATGACGGATGACCGGAAAGAAAAAATTAATTATCGGCGGAAGTGCTGCGGCAGTTGCGATTGCAGCCATTGTCATTGCCTTGGTTATGTTTTTGAACAAAGAAGAGGCCTACAGAGTAATTAAGGTTCTCGAAATTGACGGAACCGCATCGGTGGAGCGTGAAAATGTAGGGGATGTTCAGGCATATGCCGGAATGACGCTGCAGAGCGGAGATAAAATCAGTGTGGCTTCCAACAGTACAATGGTGCTTCAGATGGATGAAGACAAGTATGCTTATGTAGAGCAGAATTCGGTTTTAACAATGGTGGCCGAAGGTACCTCGCGTGACAGTAAAACCATGATTCAACTGGATAGAGGTGCCATTACCTGCCAAATTGAAAATAAACTCAGTGAAAGTTCTTCTTATGAGGTGCAGACACAGAACTCTGTTATGGCGGTACGCGGAACCGTATTCCGCGTAGGTATTTATGAACCGGAAAAACCGGAAGTGGCAGGAGAATCGCCGGTAGAGCCTATTGTGCAGTTGTCGGTTCTGGACGGAGATGTATTGGTAACTCTTTTACATCCTGACGGAACCCGCGGGGAGGAGAGAATGGTATCCGCAGGGGGCAACGCCGCAATCGGCAATGACAGTACCAACAGTTTCTTCTTGAGCAGTGCGGACCTTGAAGAATTACCGCTGAACACCAATAACAGACAATTCCTTGAAGCAATACAGGATATCCTGGATAGAGGTGATACCTTATCCATTACACAGGAAGAATTGGAACGCTTCATGGAAGAGTTGGAGGCCAATGCAGCATACAATGTTTATTTTTACGCAAACGGTAAGTTGTTTGGTATCCAGACCGTAAAGGCAGGAGATGCCGTACAAAAACCGGGACTTTCACCGACTGCATCCGGTGCATGGAATTTGGACTTTACCAAACCTGTCACAGGAGATATCGAAGTATACTGGATGGCGGAATAAAGTATATATTATAATAATTAGGGTTGTGCCAATATTTATATTCCAACCGAACGCGCTTTCGCTCGTGCGAAAATGTAACGGATACTAAACTCACAAAACGAATTAGATTCGTTTGTTCGTAAAGTACCGACACTTTCGCAACGGTTCATTATGGAATATAAATATTGGCACAACTTTTTATTTTTAACAGAACAAATATTCGATAAAAGTGTTGCAAAACAGAACAAGTGTTCGTATAATATATCTATGATAAAAAGTATATAAGCAAGGTAACGGTAAGAAGTATCGTGATAATTTTTATCATTAGAGTGAAGTTGTGGGAGCGAAAGATGTATACAATACGGACAGGAATGACAACAGAAGAGAAATTGGAGATTTTGGCGGATGCGGCCAAATATGATGTTGCATGCACATCAAGCGGAGTGGAGCGGAAAGGAAAGAAGGGGATGTTGGGCAATTGCTCGGCAGCAGGCATTTGTCATACTTTTGCTTCCGACGGACGATGTATTTCGTTGTTAAAAATTCTGATGACCAATCATTGCATATACGATTGTAGGTATTGTATTAACCGCTGTTCCAATGACGTACCGAGAGCGGCTTTTACACCGGAAGAAATATGTGATTTGACGATTGAATTTTATAAAAGAAATTATATCGAAGGCTTATTTTTGAGTTCCGGAATTGTGAAGAGCCCCGGGCATACCATGGAACTGATGTGTCAGGTTTTATACAAATTACGTACCGAGTACGAATTTAACGGTTATATACATATTAAGGCGATTCCGGGAGTGCCGGATGAACTGATAGCCAAGGCGGGTTACCTTGCAGACCGTGTCAGCATCAATATGGAGTTTGCCGGAGAAGACAGTCTGAAGAAGTTTGCACCCAACAAGAATTTTAAGACGATTATGAATCCCATGGAAAAGATTTCAGACACCATAGCCCTGCATCGGCTT
This sequence comes from Lachnospiraceae bacterium, assembly GCA_017473115.1. Classification (GTDB taxonomy): domain Bacteria; phylum Bacillota; class Clostridia; order Lachnospirales; family Lachnospiraceae; genus UBA3766. The sequence goes on along the minus strand of JAFUNC010000011.1, from coordinate 117,670 downwards.
GCATCCGGGAAAGATGCAAGGTTGGAAAGAAGCACCGGAAACCGTTATCTGGAAAACAGTATTTTTAACGTAAAAAGACTGGAGGAGCGGGGCGTGGGTCGGAAAGAACTGCCTGTAAGCCTTTCAAACGGCAATTTAAGGCGTTCATTTGCACCGGCCGGGCAAAGTACCCAGATGATTATCGGGGCCGGAAATGAGACGGATTATGAACTTTTACAGACAACCCAGAAATTGTATCAGAATTATGATTTGAAAAGAGTCTTTTATTCTGCGTATGTACCCTTGAATGAGGATGCGTTATTGCCTGCTATCGGTACGCCCGTACCTTTATTACGAGAACATCGTTTATACCAGGCGGATTGGCTGTTACGTTATTACGGATTTCAGGCAGATGAATTGCTGACGGAAGAGAAGCCGGATTTTAATGAACAACTGGATCCGAAATGTGATTGGGCGCTGCGTCATTTGAATCTGTTTCCGATAGAGATTATGACGGCATCTTTTGAAATGCTTTTACGGGTGCCGGGAATCGGGCCTACAAGTGCCAAACGTATCGTGCAGTCCCGTCGGTACGGGACTTTAAACTATGAGCAGTTAAAGAAAATGGGGGTAGTGTTAAAACGTGCGCATTATTTTATTACCAGCGGAGGCCGGATGATGTATAAAGTTCCTATTGAGGAACAATACATTACAAAAGAATTGACAGTGGTGAATCGTAAGGAAAGCTGGGAAATCGTGCACAGAAATCAATATCATCAGATGTCATTGTTTGATGATTATGCCATTGGTTGATTATGTAAGAAAAGAGGAGGTAAAGATGTACATTTATACCTGCAATCCGGATCATGAGTCAATGCTGACCTGCATTTATGAGGCTTGGGCAAGCGGTAAAGGACATGGTAATGTGAAATTGTGTGTGGAACCGGTGGAGCAGTTTCGTTTGTTTGACGAATATATCCATGTTGATGCGGAGGAAACGAAGGCAGAAAGTGTAAGTCGCTCAATCTGGCATAAAATATCACCGCAGATGTATTGGGAGATTTCCTATGCATTGTTGTCCTTTGAAGAGGATGCTTTGGATACGGCGTATCGCGTACTGATTCTGGGATTTCATTTTGGTGCTCGGGTTTTGGATATGGTACAGTATCGGGAAGTAATCCGGTTCCGGGAGATTCGCAAACTGGTAAGCAGGGAAGTACATTCTTTTCGCGAATTTTTACGCTTTTATTGCGTAAACGAAACGGTGTATGTAGCGCATTTTGAACCCCGTAGCAGGGTTTTAATGCCGGTGGCAAGTTATTTTACGGAGCGTATGCCTTCGGAGAATTGGATGATTATTGATGATGTTCACAGGGAAGCAATTGTGCATCCGAGGGATGAAGAATGTTATATGAGGATTTTATCCGAAGAAGAAGTGTTTGCATTGGCCGATACGGAACAGGAGGATGCTTATACACGACTCTGGAGAAATTATTTTCATACCATGGGGATTGCACAGAGAAAGAATCCTGCCTGTCAAATGAATCATTTTCCGTTGTGGATGCGTAAGCATGTGACGGAGTTTCGGAATCCTGACGAATAATCGGTAAGATTGGAGTCTGACGGCTGTGTGGCAAGAACTGCAAACAGTTTCTGCGGCCCGTTGTGAGCCGCAGAGAAAATGTGTTTATTCGTTTTCGGGAATGGTGTGAATCACCCGGTTTCTGCCGTGAGATTTGGCGTAATACAATTTTTCATCAGCAGATTGTACGTTTTCGGATGTGGTCAGTCCGGCATCCAGTTCACTGACACCGAAACTCATGGTAACTTTAATATCAAGGTCTTCAAAATGACATACGGAAGCCTCTATAGTCTGTCGGCATTTTTCAGCAAATTCCGAAGCCTGCATCATATCTTTGCCGGGAAGCAACATAATGAATTCTTCACCGCCCCAACGGAATATACCGTCATCAATTCCTACAAGACTTAAATATGTATTGGCTACGTGTTTTAAAACCGCATCGCCGGCATTATGCCCCCAAGTGTCGTTGACACGCTTGAAGTGGTCGATGTCGCAGATGATAATGGACGCTTTTTTATTTGCAAGAATCGGTACAATAAATTTTTCGTAGTGACTGTAAAGTCCGCGCCGGTTTTTCAGTCCGGTTAACTGGTCTTCAGTGGCTTCGCTGTACAGCAGATGTGACTCCAAAGTTCTTCCGCAGAATGCGGTAGCCAGTTTGATACGTTTTATATCCGCGTCCGTAAAAGGTGCGTCATTGCCCATATCGTCCAATTTGTTGATTGCCTGGTATGCACCGATTACCTTACCTTCCGAATTGGTTACCGGAACCGTAAGAATGGACTTGGTAACATAACCGGAACTTTTATCAACATCGCTGTTAAAGCGGGGATCGTTGTAAGGGTCATTGATGACCAATAATTCATTGTTCATAATAGCGGCTCCGACAAGACCGGTGTTTTCCGGAATGGTGATTTTGCTGATATCAAGGGCAGCCAAAGTCCAAATCTCGTGTTTTTTGGTATCCCAAAACCAAAAACTTGCACGGTCGGAGTTCACTAATGTTTTACCCAAATCTGTTAAAAGATTCAACGTCGCAGATAATTCTTTTTCTTCAAAAAGACGCTCCATGTAGTAAAAAATTTTTTCCAATAATTCATCGGATGATAATGTTTTTTTGTTTATATCCATAGTTTCCCCCTTTTTACATCCATAAAAATTCCGTTTATAAAGTTTATGTATTTTACACAGGAAAATTATAACATAAACAACTACATATGAAAAGAAAAAAGAATGACAGCAGGTAGGTTTTATGCTATGATTTTTAAGGGAAAATCCGTTTGTAAAAAGGAAACGGTACGACGAAAGATGATGGAATACGACGCATGTTTCTGATAAGGCATTGCAGTAGAAGGGGAGAGATAAGCGATGAAGAAGCATATTATTTTATCAATTGAAATGTTACTGATCGGAATCCTGACATTTTGGTTCTGCTACGGAGATGTTTTTTATTCATTGGATTCGTTATATAAGGACAGATTGTATCAGCAACCGAGAGTTGTGGATCCTACCATCAAAATAATTTCCATAGATGAGAAGACACTGGAAAAACTGGGACCTTTTGGCACCTGGCCCAGAAGTACCTATGCGGAAATTCTGGATGTTTTAGGTGAATATCCTGCGGTAATCGGTTTCGATATTATGCTTTTGGGCGAGATGGATAAAGAGGATGATGCTGTCTTTGCAGAGAAGTTGAAAGGATATGATAACGTGGTGCTTGCATCGCACCTGATGTATGATACGAAAGTCTCGTTTGGGAATAACGGAGAAGTCGAAATTGACCATATGTATGTTTCGCAAGTGGAAGTTCCTTATACAGGCGAACTGACACCAATCGGCTATGCCAATACGTCACCGGATTCGGATGGAACCATACGGTCTTTTTTACCGGTAACACGAGTAACGGATGAGAACGGTGCAGTAACCGAATATACATCGCTGTCCTATCAGATGTATCTGGAATATTGTGAACATATGAATCTGGAACCTGTAGTACCGAAGACGGATGAAAACGGTGTGCAATGGATTTATTATGCCGGCAAACCGTTTGAGTATGAAAATATTTCACTGATTGATTTGCTGGAAGGCAAAATCGATGCCAGAGTATTTCAGGATTGCATTGTTTTGGTCGGTGCTTATGCTACCGGTTTACAGGACCAGTTTACGGTGCCAAACAGCAGTAATCAGATGTTTGGAGTGGAAATCAATGCAAATATTATTCAAAGTTTTTTGGATGAACAGTATCCGTTACCGGCCAATCGTCTGAGTGTTGCCATCATTTTTTCATTGATTGCCATGGGAATGTTTTGGGTATTTTCCAAACTTCATTTAAAGTGGGGAACAGCACTTTTTGTTGCGGCGGAGGTTGTTACGGTTGTTTCCGGAATTCTTTTGTATACCAAGGCGGGACTCAGTATTCCCGGATTTTATCTTGTGCTCATGTTGGTGCTGGATTATGTAATTGCGTTGGCAGGCGGTTATCTTTATGAATGGGGAAAACGTCGTAAAATTGCTTCCGTGTTCCGGAAGTATGTGGCACCTCAGGTCGTGGACGATATTATGAAATCCGGAAAGTATAAAATAGAACTGGGCGGAGAAAGCAGGGATATTGCAGTGTTATTTGTGGATATCCGAGGATTTACCCCTTTGTCTGAGAGCATGAAACCCACACAGGTGGTGGAGATTCTGAATGAGTACTTGAATCTTACGACGAATGCTGTATTTAAAAACAGCGGTACGTTGGATAAGTTTATCGGAGATGCAACCATGGCGGTATTTAACGCACCGTTTGATTTGGAAGACTATGAATATAAGGCTGTCTGTGCAGCCTGGGACATTGTGTCCGGAGCCAAGGAATTGGAGCAGAAATGTATGGAACGCTTTGGAAAAAGTGTAGCTTTCGGTGTGGGCGTGAACTGTGGTGAAGCCGTTGTGGGAAATATCGGTTGTGACTTCCGCTTGGATTATACGGCCATTGGTGATACGGTAAATACGGCAGCACGTTTGGAGTCTAATGCAAAGCGCGGACAGGTATTAATCAGTGAACATATTTATAAACGTTTGAAAGGACGGATCCGGGTGCAGGAAATCGGAGAAATACCGCTTAAGGGTAAGTTACAAGGCGTGTGCGTATATGAACTTCTGGGCATTGATGGTACAGATGCCAAGGAAGATAAGAAAGAACAAATCGAAGCGTAACGAAAACGAAGAATAAGAGGATGACAGAATGTATGCTCTTTCAAAAGAGAAAATCATAGAGAATCTTTCAAGGGGAAGACAAAAGGTGGAAGTGAATGTATATGAAACCATAGATTCCACCAATGATGAAGCCAAAAGACATTGGAAAGAATGCAAAAAGGTTCCCTGTCTTTTTGTCAGCGATGAGCAGATCGGGGGAAGAGGCAGAAGAGGCAGAAGTTTTTATTCGCCCAAGGGGACGGGACTATATATGTCCCTGCTTTTAAAGCCTGAGACCGGATTGGAGGACGCAGTACATATTACCACGGCAACCGCAGTGATTGCAGCCAAAGCGTTGCAGGAGTTTACGGGCGAAAAAATCGGTATTAAGTGGGTCAATGATTTGTATCTCCGGGATAAAAAAATCTGCGGTATTTTAACGGAGGCGATTATGGAGCCGGATATGTCGGAAGAGCCTGCTGTGGTGGTTGGAATCGGAATTAACTTGAGTACGGAGAATTTTCCGGAAGAATTAAGGGACATTGCAGGCGGCCTTGGGCATAAGGGGGCAGAAATCGACAGAAATGCCCTTGTGGCGCAGATTGTTACCGGATTGCTGGAGTTTGCCGAGGATATGACAGACTGTACTTTTGTGGATGATTATCGTAAAATGTCCGTTGTACTTGGCAGGGAAATCCGCTATAATGAAGGCACTGCGTTTATATCTGCGAGAGCCTTGGACATTGATTCGGAAGGCGGCCTGATGGTGGAATTGAGTGACGGCAGTGTAAAAGTATTAAAAACCGGTGAAATTACGGTGAGATTGGGAGAATAGGATGAAAATTATTTTTATAAGGCATGCAGAGCCTGATTATTCGATTGATTCCCTTACGGAAAAAGGTTGGAGAGAAGCGGAAATTTTATCCGAACGTGTTAAGAATTGGAAGGTAGACAGATTCTTTGTATCCCCTATGGGAAGAGCGAAGGATACGGCGTCCCTGTCTTTGAAAAAGTGCGGCAGAGAGGCAGAAGAATTGCCCTGGTTACAGGAATTTTATTATCGTGTAAAAAGTCCTTTTAACGGGGAAGATATTATTGCATGGGATTTTATGCCGGCATATTTTTCAAAGCAGGAAGAATTGCACGACAAAAATAAATGGCACGAAACAGAACTTATGAAGTCCGGAAATATGGGAGAGCATTACAAGGAAGTGTGTGAGGGCTTTGATGCGATTCTGAAGGAGTACGGATATGAAAGAGAAGAAGGCGGCATGTACCGCGTAAAAGAAAGCAGTGATGCAACGTTGGTATTCTTCTGCCATTTGGGTGTAAGTTTTGTAATAATGAGTCATTTGCTCGGAATTGCACCGCCGGTTTTGTGGCAGGGATTTTTTGTTGCCCCAACGGCTGTGACGGTACTTGGTTGTGAAGAACGTACGAAGGGAGAAGCAGCCTTCCGCGTACAGATTATGGGTGATACCAGACACTTATCCGAGGCAGGCGAACCGATTTCGGCTTCCGGATATTTTACGGATGCATTTCAATTGTAAATATATATTACACCGGAATGTAAAACAGTCCGTATCACTTTGGTTTCAGTTAAACAGAAGTTAGTAAATGAATATGCAGGCGATACAGCAGAAGGCTGTATCCGGAAAAGAGGAAAAAGAGTATGATGAATCCGGCTAAATTATTGACGTTTAAAAAGGATTGGGAGGCATTTGCAGGCCGTCATCCCAGATTTGTACAGTTTCTGATGACGATTATGCAGAACGGTATGGGAGAAGGCAGTATTATCGATGTAACGGTAACCTTACCGGATGGAAGAACCTATCAGTCCAATATGAAAATTACGCAGGAAGATGTGGATTTTATTAAAGGAATCGGCGGTTCCATGTAAGGATGCATATTTTTAGATGAGAATACGCATACTGACAGTATCTTGAACGTGGAAAGGTAAGTTGGTATGAGTAAGCAAATCGGAATGAGCAGTACACAGTTAGCGGCACCTGTTTATATCAGGGAATGGGCGTCGGCAGTAGGCAAAAAAGAAGGGGAAGGTCCGTTAGGACAATTGTTTGATTTTGTAAGCGGCGATGACCTTCTTGGAAATAAAACCTGGGAAGAAGCGGAAAGTGCTTTTCAAAAGAAAGCAGTTTCCCTTTTGTTTGAAAAGGACACGGAAGCGTATAACCGCGCGCGGTTTATTCTTGCGGGAGACTTGTTGGGGCAGGAAATTGCTTCTTCGTTTGGCATCAAGGATTTTAGAATTCCCATGTTTGGATTGTACGGTGCCTGCTCTACCTGCGGCGAATCCTTAAGTCTTGGTTCTATGCTGATAGACGGCGGTTTTGCGGAACAGTTGGTATGTGTGACATCCAGCCATTTTGCCAGTGCAGAAAAAGAGTTTCGTTATCCGCTTGACTACGGTAGTCAGCGTCCGCCCTGTTCTACATGGACGGTGACGGGAAGCGGCGCTTATCTTCTTAGCAGGGAGCCGGGAGGACATTTATCCGAAGGCGGGAAGACAATGAAATCGTGTCTTTCAGCAACCGGTCACGAAGAAGAAAGAAATACCGGACATAAAGTGGTCGATCGTCAAATGTTTGATTTGCCGCAAAAATGTCTGATTGAGCGTAAACATGAGGTGGCAATTACTGCAGTTACCACCGGTAAAATTATGGATTACGGTGTAAAAGATTCCATGAATATGGGAGCGTGTATGGCACCGGCTGCCTGCGATACCATTTATCGTCATTTAAAGGATTTTGACAGACAACCCGGTTTTTATGATAAAATCATTACCGGCGATTTGGGTACGGTGGGGCAACAGATTTTGATTGATTTATTGATGCAAAAAGGATATGATATCAGCGACCGGCATATGGATTGCGGCATTGAGATTTTTAACGGTGAGGAACAGGGGACCAATGCAGGCGGAAGCGGTTGCGGATGTGCCGCAAGCGTGTTGGCTGCTTATCTTTTGCCGAGAGTGGCAAGCGGTGAGTGGAAGCGGATTCTGTTTTTGCCTACAGGTGCTTTGCTGAGCAAGGTAAGTTTTAACGAAGGCAAAAGTATTCCGGGGATAGCGCATGCGGTAGTCATTGAGCAGATGTAGATATGCAGGATATTTTTACAAAGGAATAAAGTAAGGTATGAAAAAGTGGTTAGGAAGCGGAATGCTTCTTCTTACGGCAGTGATTTGGGGCGTTGCTTTTGTGGCGCAGAGTGTCGGAATGGATTATGTGGAGCCGTTCACATTTAATTTTGCCCGGTATATAATCGGCGGAATTGTATTGTTGCCGTTTTTGGGACTGGGGAATCCAAAGTCACAAAATACGAAAAAGAACGGCAAGGCAGATGAAAAGAAAATAGTGAAAAAATCTCTCATAGGCGGTATTGGCTGCGGACTTCTGCTTTGTGTTGCCAGTATGCTTCAGCAGTTTGGTATTATGTATACGGACGTGGTAGGTAAGGCCGGTTTCATTACGGCATTGTATATTATTTTGGTTCCGGTACTGGGGATTTTTTTACGAAAGAAAACCAAGCCGTTGGTATGGTTGTGTGTAGGAATTTCCGTCGTGGGATTGTATCTTTTATGCGTATCCGACGGCTACCGTTTGGAGGTGGCGGATCTTTTTCTGCTCGCCTGTGCATTGATGTTCGCGTTCCATATTATATTTATTGATTATATTTCTCCGGGAACCAATGGAGTTTTGGTGTCCTGTGTGCAGTTTTTTACCGCCGGTGTATGTTGCATGGCAGCAATGTTTTTGTTTGAAAATCCCGGCATTGCAGGTATGTTAAAAGCATACATCCCCATATTATATACCGGTGTGTTATCTTGTGGTGTGGCATATACGTTTCAGATTCTCGGACAGAAATATGTGGAACCTACCAAGGCGTCCCTGATTTTATGTTTAGAGTCAGTGGTTTCGGTTTTGGCAGGTTGGATTTTGCTGCATCAGGCATTGAGTGTACGTGAATTAATCGGTTGTATTATTATGTTTGCGGCTATTATTATTGCGCAGTTTGTGCAAAAAGAAGAGCCGGAAGAAAACAAGGAATAACACGGCATAATTTGATAACAGTAAAATGTATAAGAGAGAAGCATTATGCATAATTTACCTTAATTTCGGTAAACTAAAGTACATATCCTCGGAATGGAGGCTATGTACTTTTTTATTTGAAATAGGAGAATGATTATGAAAGATAAGATATTTGGTGTGCTTCAAAGGGTAGGGCGTTCTTTTATGCTTCCCATCGCCATTTTACCTGCGGCCGGTCTGCTTTTAGGGTTTGGCGGTTCATTCAGTAATCATACAACACTGGAAACGTATGGTTTGTTGGGGATTATGGGACCGGGAACCATATGGAATGCCGTTTTTATTGTGATGAGAGATGCAGGCGATATTGTGTTTGCCAATCTTCCCATTATTTTCGCCATCGGTGTGGCCATCGGTATGGCGAAGCAGGAAAAGGCGGTGGTGGCTTTGGCGGCGGCAATTGCGTTCCTGATTATGCATGCTTCCATCGGTGCACTCATTACAATTAACGGCGGACCGGAACATATGTTAAGCGGTGCAGTGACCACCGTATGCGGAATTTCTTCCCTGCAAATGGGTGTATTTGGCGGTATTTTGGTAGGTCTCGGCGTGGCAGTCCTTCATAATCGTTTTTATAAAATAGAATTGCCCCAGGTGCTGTCTTTCTTTGGCGGAACAAGGTTTGTACCGATTATCAGTGCGCTTGTGTATACGCTGGTGGGTATTTTGATGTTTTACCTTTGGCCTTTTATCCAGTCCGGTATTTATGCAGTCGGTGATCTTGTATTGCGCTCCGGTTATTTCGGTACCTGGATATACGGCCTGATGGAACGTTTGTTAATTCCTTTCGGTTTGCATCATGTATTTTATCTTCCGTTCTGGCAGACTGCATTGGGCGGCACCATGGAAATTGACGGACAGTTAATTGAAGGTGCACAGAACATTTATTTTGCCCAGTTGGCGTCTCCCAATGTGACCCGTTTTTCGGTGGAAGCAACCCGGTTTATGTCCGGAAAATTTCCGCTGATGATTTTCGGTCTTCCGGGCGCGGCACTGGCAATGTATCATACGGCAAAACCTGAGAATCGTAAAAAAGTAGGCGGCTTGCTTTTATCGGCGGCACTTACTTCCATGCTGACCGGTATTACGGAACCCTTGGAATTTACGTTTCTTTTTGTAGCCCCCCTGCTTTATGCCATTCATTGTGTATTTGCGGGACTTGCGTATATGCTGATGCATATATTTGAGGTGGGTGTCGGTATGACCTTTTCCGGAGGTTTGGTGGATCTGTTTTTGTTTGGTATTTTACAGGGAAACGCCAAAACAAACTGGATTTGGGTTGTAATCGTGGGAATATTTTATTTTATCGTATATTATTTGGTATTCCGCTTTTTCATTCAGAAAATGAATCTGAAAACACCCGGCAGAGGAGAAGAAGAGGATGTAAAATTGTACACGCGTAAAGATGTGGAAGGCAAATCCGCCGGCGGAAGCAAAAATGCGGCAATCAAAAGATTGAAAGCAGACAAAGTATCGAAAAATGGTTTGGATAGCGAGATGTCGGCATCAATGCTTTTATCAAGAGATATTTGCCTTGGATTGGGCGGCATCAAAAACATCTCGGATATTGACTGTTGCGCCACCAGACTGCGCTGTACCGTGCATAAATCCGAATTGGTCAATGATGTGCTGTTAAGGCAAACAGGGGCATCCGGAGTGATTCAAAAAGGTACTGGCGTACAAATTATTTACGGTCCCAGGGTATCGGTAATCAAGTCTGATTTGGAGGAATATATGGAACGGTTTAAAGAGGAAGAAAAAGCCCCCCGACTCACCAAATCCGTTGTGATTTGCAGTCCGGTTACAGGCACTGCAACGGAACTGTCGGAAGTTCCGGATGATGCTTTTTCGCAGAAGTTAATCGGTGACGGTATGGCGGTCATTCCTGAGGATGGCAACATTTATGCACCGGAAGACGGAGAGGTAGTTTTTGTTTACGATACCAAACATGCCATAGGTTTTCTGACCGATACAGGCATTTCACTTCTGTTACACATCGGAATCGATACCGTAAAATTAAACGGACAGGGATTCGAAGTAATGGCAGAGGCCGGCTGCAAAGTCAAAAAAGGTGATTTGCTTATGAAAGTCTCAATATCCTATATCAAAGAGAATGCTCCCAGCATAATGTCACCGGTGATTGTATCGGATATGGGAGAACACCGGAAAATCCGTATTTTAAAAACAGGTATGGTAAAAGCCGGAGAAGAATTGTTCGCGGTGGATAGTTATGAAGAATAGATTTCCTTTGTAAAACAATGGATAAACACGGGTGCATAACGCGAAAACAGTATAAAAAATAGGAGAGCAGATATGGTATTTATAAAAGCATTTATAATCGGTGGACTGATTTGTATGATTTGCCAGATTCTTTTGGAGAAAACCAAAATGATGCCGGGACGAATTATGGTTTTATTGGTATGTCTCGGTGCTGCATTAAGTTTCTTCGGTTTGTATGAACCGTTTTTGGAATGGGCAGGAGCCGGTGCCTCTGTTCCGCTTCTTGGATTTGGTCATGTTTTAATGGATGGCGTAAAAGAAGCTGTGGATGAAAATGGTTTTCTCGGGATTTTTCAAGGCGGATTAAAAGCAGGTGCTTTGGGAACCGGTGCAGCACTGATATTCGGATATATTGCCAGTTTGATTTTTAATCCGAAGAGCAGAAGTTAACAGAATAAAATTGTTAATAAAACCGATTGACTTTTTTAGGATAAGGTGTTATAACTGTATCATAGACAGTGATACAGTTATAACATTTTTGTTTTAAAGGAGTATGATAAGCAAATCAGAAAGGAGGCATAGTATGGTTGTTTTAGATTTAAAAAGCAACAAACCGATTTACGAGCAAATCGTGGAACAGGTAAAGTATCATGTCATTAAAGGCCATTTAAAGCCGGGAGATTCCATCCCTTCCGTGCGGAAACTTGCGTTGGATATTTCGATTACGCCGGGAACGGTAGCGAAAGCATATCAGGAACTTGAGCGGCAAAATATCATTGAAACCATACGGGGAAAAGGAACTTTTATCGCCGGGACAATAGAAATGAAACAGGATGACGTACGACTGGCAGAAAGCAAGAAATTAATGCGTTCTGCGGTGTTGGAATGTAAGGTTATGGGGATGACGGAAGAACAGGTGACCGGAATAGTCAAAGAATTGTATAAGGAGATGAGTGTATGTTAGAAATCAAAGAATTACATAAAAGTTATGATAAAACAGAAGTATTGCACGGTATTTCCTTGGAAGTAAAACCCGGGGAAATTCACGGGTTGATCGGAGAAAACAGTGCCGGAAAAACCACATTGATTAAGTGTGTTACCGGGGTGTATAAGGCGGATCAGGGTGAAATTCTGGTAGACGGAGAAGCCGTTTATGATAATCCGAAGGCAAAAGTACAAATCGGTTATGTAGCGGATTACAATGAGTATATCCGATTTTATAATGCGACTAAAATGGTCAAAATGTATCAGCGTTTTTATCCGACCTTTGATGTGGAGAAATTTAATTATTTAAATGAATTGTTCGAAATTCCGCTGGAAAAGACCATCGGTTCGTTATCCAAAGGTCAGAAGATGCGTCTGGCAATTATGTTGGAAATTGCCAAGAAACCGAAATATCTTATTTTGGATGAACCCACCTCGGGTTTGGATCCCGTAGCGAAGGAAAATGTATATAAGGTGTTGATTAAAGAAGCGGAAGAGAACGACATGGGTATTTTAATCAGTTCCCACAATCTGATGGGACTTGAAAAAGTCTGTGATTCCGTAACGATGATACATGCCGGTAACGTAGAACGTCAGATGTCTATGGATAGTATGAAAGATGTGTTGACCAAGTTGAATGTAGTGTTTGAAGGCGGTGCAGGGCCTGCGCTGTACAATCGCAAAGATTTGTTGCGTGTCAGCAATGTAGGTAGTATTTATACGTTGATTATCAAAGATTACAATGAAGATAAGGCGGATGAATTAAAAGCCCTTGGCGCAAGTTTTATGGAACCGGTAGCCTTAAGTTTGGAAGAATTGTTTGTTACTCTGGAAGAGAGCAGAAAAGAATAGGAGGCGCCTATGAAAGATATTATTTTATTAATCAGACAGCGTAAAGAATTCTATCTTACCGTTCTTGTGATTACGCTTCTGTTAACAACCATCGGTGCATTTTATAATATCCGTACAACTTATAAGGGACTGAGTGAAGAGATGGCTCATGTAGAGTTGATAACGGAAGAACAGGCAAGCGCAATGGCGGAGAACAATCCGGACTTATTTGTACGGGGAGCCAACAGTAACAATCTGATGATTGGATTTTATAATAATTATATTTATATGGCGCATACGGGACTTGTTTTGGTGATGATAGCAGTTCTGTTGCTTGGCTATGTTGACCGGAATGAAAAGAGCACCAGAGAGTTTATGGAAACACTTCCGGTAAAGCGGGTTGCGTTGGAGTTATACCAATACGTAGCGTCCATAGGAATTCTTTTTATAAACGTATTGACTGCTTTGGGAATCCACATGATTGTCTTGTGTCATTATAACAGTAACATCGTTGCACTGGCGGAACGATTTCCGGGGATTGTGGGAGAATTGGTGCCGGCCGGTCTGGTAACGGATAATGTAATGCTGTTGCTGTATCAGTTTGGGATGTTGACATTGTATTTCACTGTGATGATTACACTGTGGTTTGTATGTATGAGTGTTTTCAAAAACGGTACGGTCGGATTGTTTGCCGGAGTGATTCTGTGGAATTCGATGGTAAATATTATGTCAAGAACAAGGTGGCTCATGTTAAGAAATGACGAAGCACGATTTGACATTACGGATTCCTTCCGTCAAATGATGGCAGTATTTAATCCTCGTTTGTATTTTGATCATTTTAGATATGCAGAGGGAAAATGTGCAAATGCTTTTACTCCTTTTGTGGCAACCGCTCTTTTGGTATTGCTGGTTCTTTTGATTGGCATTCTGGTGGTGCATTCCTATTACAGGGAGTTATCTAAAGGTAAACTCTTTTTCTGGAACGGCTTCAATATCATATTGCTTTTGGCAGGCGGATATTGGTTGTTTACGTTTACGCTCGATTGGTACGGCTTCGGACATCCAATCAGTATTCCTTTGGCGACCGTGGTGACTGCTGTGGTTGAAATTGCAGCAATCATGTGGTTGTATCGCAAAAAAAGTAAAACTTATAAATTGGCAGTGAAGGAACGGCGAAAGGTATGGAATCCGATTGCGGCACAGGGACTGCGTAGTTTCTTAGTTGCCACAGGTGTGATTGCATTGCTTACGGAATATATTGATTTAGAGTATAATCTTACATGGTTAAGGTATGATCTGGCAGACATTAATATATATGGCTGGTTTCCGGAGGAACCGTGGCATTTGGTCTTTTTTGACACGCATTACCGTTTTCAATTTGCAATGCCGATTCTGATTGGATTTATCATATTCAAATGCATTCAATTCGGGATGGAACGCAGAAAGGAAACCAGAGAATTTTATGAAACTTTGCCGGTAAGCAGATTGAGACTGTATTGTACGAAACTTTTGATGGATTTAGGCACAATCTTAATTCCGTTGACGGTTTATACAATGGTTTCACTTGCTCATTTGGATTCCTTTAATCGTCAGGTACAGAGAATTTATCCGGAACTTCAGGCAAATGCTATGGTCAGTGAACAGTTTGTGAATGCCTTTTTCGTACTTTGTTTGGCAGCAGCATTGTTGGGTGTGATGTATCTGGTGGATGCGGTAACGGTGAGCGGCGGAATGAAAAATATATATTGTGTCGTAATAGCACTGTCTGTCTTTGTGATATCAGTACATCTGCTGAATTATACGTTCTATATTCCTGTTGCATCCGATATGATCGGAATGATTTGGGGCTATCCGACGCTTTTATCGGCAATCATCTATCTTATTTTGGGAATCGGTTTGTTGATACTTGCGGGAACTTTATTTATCCGCAGGGATAAGGCAAAAGAAATCTTTTACTATAAGTCTGCGAAATATGTATTTGCAACGCTTTTAAGTATTTCCTATTTAATCTTTGTAATGTCCGGAGCGTATGTGGAACAGGCTTTGTATCAGTATATTCTGGCAGTAATCGGAACGGTATTGATTTTCTTCCTGACAATTTGGTATTGTACACCTGGAAGAGTGGCAGAATTGCAGAAAAAGTTACGTGTGAAAAAAGCGAAGTAAGAGAGATTGAAGATTTTTATTATAAAAAATGCACAAAAAAACATCCCGGCGGTTCTCCGTCGGGATGTTTGTGTTGTTCAAAAATTACTGTGCACTTGAGTATGAATCTTTGAAAAGTACGGAACCATCTGCATTGTAGTAGATGTATTCACAAGTAATACCTGTTACACCACATTCGCCTTCTACGTCAGATACAATGTCTGCAAGCATTTCATCTGTAAGAGAAGCTTCTAACTGGTCTGCAGCAGCGTCAACTTCTTCAATCTGGTCAGCGAACTGGAACCAGTATGTAAATGTGTTGCCGGATACTTCATAACCAAGATCAGAATATACACCTGTGAAACTGCCCTTCATGTTTTCAATCTGTGCATCCAAAGATGCCTTAACAGCGGGCTGTGTGTAATATTCTTCTACAGTAGCGGGTGCGCCACAAGCAACTAAGCCAATCACCATAACCATAGCTGCAACTAAAGCGAGTACTCTCTTTTTCATTTGGAATAATCCCCTTTCGTTAAAAATTATTTTTACATACAATTTCATAATATGCGGAATTTTAATTTTGTCAATGATGAATTTGAAATTTTGTAGAAAAGTGTTTAAAAAAATACAAAAGAAAGTGAAATACTAATAAAGTTGCACATAGTCTTACGTTGACGGAAAAGCAGAGGAATTTTATAATATATGGTATGGGAGGGGATAGCCGTGAAAATAGAATCCTTAAGAATAAAAAATTACAAGTTCATCAAAGAACTGGAATTGAAACAAATGGAGAATGCATGTATCTTTATCGGAAAAAACAGTGTCGGTAAAACAGCTGTTTTGGATGCGATTCTGACTGCCTGCGGACAAAAGGAAATTTTGCCGAAGCATTTTAATGAGGCCAGTAATAATATTGAAATCACGGTAAAATTGTCTTTGTCGGAAGATGCCTTAACATTATTGCACAGACAGGGAAATATCAGCCGGTTTAAAAAGTATGAACTCTTTTATCAGGATTTCTGTGAAAAGTTTCCTTCTTACAGGGAAGGGGTTTTGACGTTTACGTTTGTGGCAAACCGGGACGGTAAGGTACGTTACAGTGACGGTATCAAAAAAGATAATGAATTCATTCCTTTGATTTTACCGAAGATTTATTATATAGACCACCGCAGGGATATTGCGGAAATAGAGAATGATATCCTGCGTACGGGAATTCGTGAAAAAACGGTAAGTGCTTTGGCGGAGAATAAGTGCATGTTTGATGAAAGTCGTCAATGCAATGCCTGTTTTCACTGCATAGGTAAAATCGAAAAGAAAACCGTAAATGAATTGACTGTATTTGAAACCGAAAAACTTTTGGAATATAAAATGCTTCATTTGGACAGTGATGATTTTATGGAACGGATGAATCAGTGTTTTCGGAGAAACTCCGGTTTGCGGGATCAATTGGTGACGCAAATGAACGTGGATTTGGCGTCCATGATGGAAGTGGAAGTGGTGCGTTATCGTGAGAACAGTGAAAGGCCGGAATCTGTACAGGATATGAGTGAAGGGATGAAAAGTATTTATATTTTATCCCTGTTGGAAACTTATATGCAGGAGGAAGAGAAATTGCCCTGTATTCTTATGATGGAAGACCCGGAACTGTTTTTACATCCGGAACTTCAGAAGACAGCCAGCGAAATTCTCTATAAGTTATCTGAGAAAAACCAGGTGATTTTTTCCACGCATTCTCCTACCATGATTTTTAACTTTAGCAAAAAGCACATTAAGCAGGTGGTATTGCACGAGGAAGGATATCCGGTGATTCGTGAGCAGAATGATATCGGAAGAATTTTAGATGACTTAGGTTTCAGTGCCAATGATTTTATGAATGTAAGTTTTGTGTTTATTGTGGAAGGAAAGCAGGACAGAAACCGTTTGCCGTTGCTTTTGAATAAATATTATTCTGAGGTTTATGATAACGAAGGAAATCTGCAACGTATTGCCATTGTTGCAACAAACAGTTGTACCAATATCCGGACTTATGCCAACTTAAAATATATGAACCAGTTGTATTTAAAAGACCATTTCTTAATGATTCGTGACGGAGACGGTAAGGATGCAAAGGAATTAAAAGAACAACTTTGTACTTACTACGCAAACCGCGAAAAGCAGGATACGGGAGCATTGCCCAGAGTCAGTGAGAAGAATGTGCTTATTTTAAAATACTATTCGTTCGAAAATTACTTTTTGGACCCGAAAGTTATGGCAAAGATTGGCGTTATTGACAACGAAGAAGCGTTTTATGAGATACTGTTTGAAAAATACGAACAGTATTTGCACCGCATTAAGAGTTTTGTAAAAATGCGTGAGAAGACCGGAATTCAAATTCATTCCAAAGCGGATATCAAGAAACATTTGGAAACAATTTTAATTTATGGTCGCGGCCATAACCTGTTTGATATTTTTTACGGAAGATACCGGGGGGAGAAGGAGAATGAAATCCTGAAGAAGTACATTGATATTGCAGACCGGGATACATTTAAGGATATTCTGGATACGATTGACTCATTTATGTTTTTTGACAGCCGCAAGATTGAAGAAAAATAAAATCATATAGTTTGTATGATGCAGAAACGAAACCCTTGCCAAGATAAGTTTGGCAGGGTTTTTTGCGCAAAAAGTCAAATTAACAAAATAAAATGTAAAATATACTTGACAAAAAGTAAGGCGAGTGATACTTTGTAATCACAGCAGATGACTTCGGGGCCGGAAGTATCTTCTGCTTATGCGGCAGAACTAAATTGTGTTTTTATAGAGGAGAAAACAAATGAAAAGTAAAAAGAAAATAACGATTATGATATGCAGTGTTTTGATTGTATTGTTGGTGGCCTTTGCCTGTATGATGATTGTAAGTGATACACCGGCATCCAAGGGGTCTATTATTGTTACAGGAGAAGTAAATGTGGAAGACGGAGTACCGAGTCCGGCCAGTGAAACCAAGGAATTCGTGGTGGAAGAAGAGGGGGAGTATTACTGGATTTATGACTGGATGGGAGAGCCGGGAATGATTACCGGTATGAGTATCAAAGATGCCGACGGCGTCAGCGTATTTGCCTGTACGGCAGAAGGGTGTTATGCAGAGTCTGAACCTATGGAATTAAAGGCAGGTACTTATGAAGTTGAAGTGGTTTATCTTACAAATGATGAAGATATGCGAGCATTTCTTGCGGACAACGGTGTGACGGAAGTTGGGTCGGAATTATATAATTATGCAGAGAACGGTAACTGGTCAACGGAATATACTGTGGGATTGGAAAGTGCATCCGCAACAAGCATTATATTCAAAATGGCATTGATTCTCGGAGTTGTGATAGGACTTCTTGTGGTAGTCATTATTCTTGCGGTTACCAAGACCGGAGACGATACGAAGAATCAGTTTGACGAACGTCAGGAACTGGTGCGAGGCAAAGGCTTTCAGTATGGATTTTTCGCCATAATGATCAGCAATGCGGTATTGTTATTTATGAAGATGTTTGAGATTCCCTTATTCAGCGATTTGCAGGTCGCAATGGTTCTAAGCATCGTAATCGGCATCAGCTTATTTGCATGCTATTGCATTTGGAATGACGGATATTTTGCGTTGAATGAGAAACGTACGGGACTTCTGATTTCGTTCGGTTGTTGCGGATTGTTAAACGTATTAATTACCATCGGGCATATTACAGACGGAGCTATTATTGAGAACGGTGCTTTTACATTCCGCAGTGCGAATTTATTCTGTGCATTGTTGTTCTTTGTAATCTTTATTGCCTTGCTTGCAAAACACGTTAAAGACAGAAAGGAAGAGTAGCATGAAGAATTTAAGACTGAAATCTGCCCGTGCAGCTCTTGATATGTCGCAGCAGGATTTGGCGGACCGGGTGGGTGTTTCAAGGCAGACCATCAATGCCATTGAAAAAGGGGATTATAACCCCACCATTAACTTATGCCTGGCGATTTGTAAAACGCTGGGGAAAACCTTGGACGAATTATTTTGGGACGAGTAGCATATAATATTATGTAAGGTTATATGTTAGGCGATCAAAGGAGGAGACTATGGGCAAAGCGGCAGACAGATTTGTTGTAAAACAAAAGGAAGGTGCACAACTTACGGATTCCGGATTGATGCAGGTAATTGTAGACCGGGAAACAGGAGTGAATTATCTTTTTGTAAAAAGCGGTACGACAGGAGGCTTAACCGTCCTGGTGGATGCAGAAGGTAAGCCGATTGTGTCAGTAACGGACAAGGCATAATAGAGATTAAAGTTTGTGGTTATAAAAAAAGAACAAGTTTCGGCTTGTTCTTTTTTTATGATGTAAAATGTTGTATACTGAAATCTGAATGTAAGTGAAAGAATACAACTTTTTAGAAAAGTATGAAAAGAAATAGATTTGTGATAATTTACAGAAACAGGGGATTGTGATGAGTGAAGCAAAAATGAAATACGATTGGGACGATGCGAAGTCCTGTTATGAAGCGGGGATGTTTTATTTTACCAATGAAGAACGTAACCGTGATAAAATCAATAAAGGCATTAACCTTCTGAAACAGGCCTGCAAACTTGGTTCGCCGGAGGCATCTTTTATGATGGGAAAACTTGTATGGGAAGGGTATATTGATATTAAGAAGCCGGGTGCCAGGAATGAGGCGATGAAGTTGTTATTTTACGCTGCGAGTCAGGGAGAAGTGCAGGCGAGGGTGCTTTTGAATGAAATCTGTAATGTAAGATATCGAGAGAAGTTCGAAGAGACATATGGGCAGGAGGCAGTTACCGGTCCTTTGAAGGATTTTAACGGCGAGGAAATTAAAATTAAGTGCAAGGGACTCCGTACACCCATAGATGCGGTGCTTACATATGAAAACGGCAAAAATGTACTGACGTTCCGTGCTGACGTAAGTATTATATCCGCAGGGACAGGACGGCCTTCGGATGAAGTGTGCCAGGCTATTCTTTCAGGGATACAAGACTGGGCCGGTGAGTATACGGTGTTTGGCGGACAACAACTGACTGTGGTTGTGGATTTGGAAGAAAATGTGAAGTTATTTGATGTTTTGGATGTTTTCATTATGGACGAAGGCACGAAACAATTGATGCGACAGGTTGCAGAGAGAGTTGACGTGTTAAGCGGTGGAAATGCAAGTAAGAATGTAAACGCGATGATAAAGTCCAACCGTTCTTTTGCAGCGATGAATAAGGAATGGAAGGTAAAAGGAAAGAAGACCATTTTTATCCGTTGCAAAGAGAATGAAATAGAGAATTACGAACATATTCGTGGAGTTGCAAGACACGAATTCGGTCATATTTTGGGACTGGGCGATTTGTATTATGAGGAGGCCAAAGGATTTGACGGTGTAGAGAAGGGGACTTATGATGAACTTGACCCTTATCATATCACAGATAAAATCTATCATCTGGCGATGTGCGATAACCATGGAACTATCAGCAACAATGACATTGAAATGATTGTGTTGGCATTTAGTGAAAACGCAGTGCAAAACTATCAGCCTACTTCATGGAATTATGAGGTGTCAGAGGCACTTGGTAAGGGGAATTAGATATGAATCAAAAATACAGACTGAAATTTCATCTGATGCCGCCTAAGGGATGGATGAACGACCCCAACGGCTTGTGCTTTTATAAGGGGTTGTATCACGTGTTTTTCCAGTATGCGCCATCGGGACCTTGTGCGTATGAACGCTACTGGGGACATTATACTTCACCGAATTTGGTGCAATGGAAGTATGAGGGCATTGCCATTCGAAGTGACTGTGCTTGGGACCGGAACGGTGCTTTCTCGGGTTGCGCTTTTACGGACGACGGAATGCTGGAACTCTTTTATACGGGGAATGTGGAAGAAGAGGGAGACTATGATTATATCCGCGCAGGGCGCGGTGCCAATGTGATTTATCTTTGCAGTGAGGATGGTATTCACTTTGGTGAGAAAAAACTGCTTCTGACCAATGCGGATTATCCTTCGGATTATACCTGTCACGTAAGGGACCCAAAGGTTTGGAAAGAAGGCAATACATACCATTTGGTACTCGGCGGACGTAAAGCGGACGATACAGGTGCCATTCTCCATTATTGTTCCAAGGATAAAATGCAGTGGGAATTCCGAGAAGAAATAGGTGCGGAAGAAAATTTTGGTTTTATGTGGGAGTGTCCGGATTGGTTCGTGATGGATGGGCAGCAGTTATTGATGTGTTGTCCCCAGGGTGTAGAAAGAGAAGAGTATTGTTACCAGAATCCGCATCAGGTGGGTTATTGGATTGTGCCTCTGCGTGAAACCGGGGCAGCCCCGGTTTCGAGTCAATGTAAAAAGACAGTGGAGCCCAAACAGTTCCGGGAGTTGGACAAAGGGTTTGATTTTTATGCACCGCAGACGTTTTTATCTTCGGACGGGCGACGTATTCTCTATGGTTGGGGTGGAGTGTCCGAGATGGATTCGGAGTACCGGAATACGCCGATTATAGAAGAAGGCTGGCAACATTCGTTAACGGTGCCAAGAGAATTAACATTGGTACACGGAGTGCTCAGACAGCGGCCGATAGAGGAATTAAAAGAATTGCGTTATGACGAGCAAAATATAGCAGGCGGTATCACAGATGTAGGTGCGGATGCTTTTGATTTGGAAATTGTTTGTACGCGGAATAGGATTGATGCGCACTCTCAAAAAAGTGGAACGGACACCGGTAATGAAACCTTATGCAGGCACAGCGGAATGGAGATTCAACTGTCGGAGGATGTTCTTTTAAGATGGGAGAACGGTGTTTTTGTTTTGAAATTTTTAAATGACAGCGGATGCGGAAGAAAAGAGCGCAAGGCAAAAATTGCAGAACTTCGCAACATCCGCATATTAAAAGATGTATCAATGCTTGAAATATATATAAATGACGGAGAGTATGTTTTTACGGCAAGATACTTTCCGCGGGATCCGGTGCATACGGTATTGCGCCTGCAGGGATGCAGTGGTGCAACACTTTGGAAAATGAAGGCAATGGAGGTAGATTTCTCAAATGCAGAAGAATGTTCAGAATAAAAAACTGATTGCAATCGGCGAGGCTCTGATTGATTTTATTCCGGAGCAAACGGGATGTGCCATCAAAGATGTGAATACGTTTCAGCCGGCGGTGGGCGGTGCTCCTGCCAATGTATGCGGTGCTTTTACCAAATTGGGCGGACAAAGTGAAATGATTACCCAACTCGGTATGGACGGTTTTGGGGATAAAATTCTTGAAACTTTTGAAAATGCGGGCATTGGCAGCAGTTATGTAAAAAGAACCGAAAGTGCCAATACATCCTTGGCATTTGTTGCATTACAGCAAGACGGAAACCGTGAGTTTTCTTTTTACAGGAATCCGGGTGCGGATATGTTGTTTGCAGCAGAAGATGTAAAAGCAGAGTGGTTTGAAGATGCGTATGCATTGCATTTTTGCTCGGTTTCCTTGGGAGAGTTTCCGATGAAGGACGCGCATCGTAGGGCGATTCAGTATGCTTTGGAGAATGACGCAATGATAAGTTTTGATCCGAATTTGCGCCCGGCATTGTGGAAAGATGAGGTTCAGATGATTCAAACGGTAAAAGAGTTCATTCCCATGGCCGATATTGTTAAAATTTCCGATGAAGAACTACAACAGATCACCGGAGAAACCGCGATTGAAACGGCGCTGAAACAATTGTTTACAAATCGGGTGAAAATGGTCATCTATACGGAAGGTTCTGCCGGGGCCAGGGTTTTTACAAAGAATGCAAGTGCAGTTGCAACATGCGCGAAAGTGAAGGCTGTGGATACCACGGGAGCGGGAGATGGTTTTATCGGTGCGTTTCTTTGGTGTTTACACAGGGATGGTGTGACTGCATCACAGATTGAGAATTTAAGTACCAAGACTCTGGAAACCTATGTAAAATTTGCCAATGCATTTTGCGCAAAAAGTGTGCAGAAAAGGGGCGCAATTCCTTCTTATCCCACGTTGGAAGAAATGAATCTGTAGTCGGAAAGCGTCTGTTGCCCCGTGTTGACAGAAAAAGCATGAAAAGTTATATTTGATATAATGATGCTAAGGAGAGAAACTATGAAGTCATTAAAAAAATTTAATATAAAGGAAAACAGGGATAACATCCTAAAATATGGTCTGTTGGTTTTGCTGTTTGCACAATGTCTTGCAATTTTTCTTTTTAATTTGTTGCAGACGGAGGACTATTTATTTTTGGATAATGCCCTGGCAATCCGCCATGGGGTCGAAATGTGGCGGAACGGATTATTCCTGGACGGATACCATTATTATTCCACCATGGAAATTGATAATGCCGCTTTTTTTGCGGTGCCTTTGTATTTTTTGACAGGAAATCTTGGTTTGTCTTTGGGAATCATTCATGTGATTCTTTATGTCATTTGTGCTTTTTTGATCTATTCTGTTTTTAAGAATGCAGGATATGATACAAAGTACGGTTTTTTGGCAACATTTCTTTTATTTACTCCCTTTGTTATTCAGGGACTGGATTGGGGAAATATGTTATTTATCACGGTAGGGCAATATCAGTTCCGTGTTATGGTGATGCTTTCCATGACGAATCTGATGCTTATGGCAATGAATCATAAGGCGGAGAAAAAGAAGTTTATTCCGATATTTGTGTTTCACCTTTTATTATGTATTTGGACAACGTTATCTTGCGGAAATTACGTGCTTTTGATGATTGTATTTCCTTTTTGTCTTTTTTATATTTTTACGCTTTGTATTTCTGAAAAAGCAGAACTGAATAAGACTGCCCTTATCATTTTGGCAAGTTCTGTTTTGGTGTGCATTGTTACATTTATCATTCGCAATCAACTGATTGGCGAGACCAGCAGGGAAAGTCTTCCTTTGCTGACCGCGGATACTTTTACAGCGAATTTATTAAATTGTGTTACCGGATTTTTTATGTTGTTCGGTGGTTTAACTCAGGAACCGGATGTGGCGATTTTTTCTATGAAGGGCATTTTAAAAATCATTAAGTTTGTTTTGATACTGGGGTGCCTGCTTATTACGTGGATGAAATTTAAGAAGATAAAAAGAAACGATTATCTGCATTATATGTTTGCTTTTGTGGCACTGGTGAATTTGATGGTCATGCTGCTTGCGGTTACCAGATACGGTGCGGATATATATGAGTATCGCTATCATATCGTTTGGGGCGCAATGCTTCTTCCGGTAGCGGTGGCATCATTGGATGCAATTACATATCCCCGCTTGCGGAAAGTAGTTTTGGCTGTAGTTGTTTGTATGGTTGCATTCATTAATATCGGCGGATTTGACAAAATTCCGGAAGAAACGCACGGAACGGATTATGTACGCGGTATTATCGATGTTGCGGAGCAGGAGAATCTCGATACCATTTATGTATATAATATGCTGGATGAGGCAGCAGCCATCCGTGCATTGGATCTGGATAAAAGTTGTATGAGTGTGACCTATGTCATAGATCATGTTTACACAAGCACCGATAATTTTTATACGGATTACAGTATGTATTATACATATGACGAAAAACATCTTTTTGTATGTTCGCAGGAATGTTTTGAACCTTTGCCGGAAGACATCAAGGCTTGTTATACGCAAATCGGTGAATTGGGAGAGAATTGTTTGTTTGTCGGAACAGAAAATCCTTGGCTTTGGTAGTGAGGAGGTGTTATAAATGTCCAAAATATTCCTTGTAATTATTATGTGTATCTTTGGTTTGGGAAGTTGTTATTCCGATGAGTTGGTTTCGGCAGAGGATACGGAAACCATAGTATCTTATGAAGAGACGGAGTCTTCGGATACAAGTGCCGGTGGTATGGCAGTGGAAGAGCCGGTAACCGAAGCGGTTACGGAGAACAGTCAGGCAGATGAGGATGACGGCAAACTGATTGATGCACAGCTGTTGGTAAAATATCCGGACAAACACGGATGGATGGAACATTGTGATTGCGGAGATATTCCTTATCTTGCAAATGCGGCGTATATCGACAAATCCCTGGAAGAAGGAATTTTTAAAGTTAGTACACCGGAAGAACTGGCAAGTTTTAATTATTATGTGAATGCCGTATCGGAGGACGGAGTGAATCAGCGCATGCAATTGATGAATGATATTGATTTGTCAGGGTATGAATGGGCACCTATGGGATGGAGCGACGGAGCGGATACGGGTATGTCTTTTAACGGTGGTATATATGGGGATGGATACACAATCCGTAATCTGTATATAGATTGCGATGAATATTCCGCAGGTTTGATCGGTCAGGGTAAATTTTGCGGTGTATGGAATCTTACGCTGGAAAATGCGTATGTCAAAGGTCGCATTACTGTAGGAGTTCTTACCGGAGACTCCATTCAGGGATGGTATGAGAATTGTCATGTGAGCGGTGAAGTATATGGTGACAAAGCGGGTTCTTTGCACGGATATTCCGCTGGGCATGATATTTATGATTGTACGGCGGATGTTCTGGTAAACGGGGAGTCTTTTCCCTTTTTGACCTGGAATGAAAAAGAACGCAGTGAAATTGTTATCGAGAATCCGCTTACGGTGGTTTTACATGATGATTATAGTGTGTCCTATACACCGGGGCAGGATTTTTCCAATTTGGGATGGCAGGTTAAGAAGGATGGCAGAGTTGTGGTAGAAAGGAATTCACCCTACGAAACTTACAGTTATGAAGATCAAAGTCCCGGTACATATTCGATTTGCCTTACTGCCTTTGTAGAAGGGCAGTATGTGCCTGTAAGTAACACGGTGGAATACACGATTGAATAATACGGGGGACTTTTGTGAAGAAAAAAACAAAGATATTTCTTGGCATTGTAGCGGTTGTGTTAGTGACGGCAGTTTTTTATTTTACTGTTTTGCATCCGCGTGTGAAAGTGGGTTTTCAGGTTTTAAGAATATATAATGAATATGGTTTTGAGGATATCGGTGATCCCTGTCAGCCGTTTACAGCTTATGATGTGACGGACGACAGTCTGGTGACAAAGGACTGTGCCCCATATTATATAGGGGTGCCTGAAGATATGTTGGAGATAGATGAATACGAGGACTTACCGGATATAAAGTATGTCGGCAGAGGGGACCGGGGGGAGCAACGAATGGTTTTCTCGATTAATATTGGTTATGATGAACCGGAGAGAGTGATTTTAAATGAAGAAGTGGAAGAAGATGCCGTACTATATTCGAGGCTTTGTAAGGCGTATGACAAATTAGGGTATGGAATACCGAATAATTTATATGCAACGATGAAGTGTTCTCTTTTATTGGCTGAAAGTGATTATAACTTTTTAAACTATTACAAATCTCTCGCGTTTGCATATGCGCTTGAAGCGAGATATTGGTTAGGTGGGCCGGATGTGAAGACATATTATTACGAAACAGATGATAAATGTGCATTGATTTACGAAAGAGTTAATACCTATCAATATTTAGTGGTTCTTTTTGATACAGATGATTTGAATACTTACTATTATGTAGTGATTGAGACACCGGATCCGGCAGAGGCCTATGCAATAATTAATTCCATAGAATTTAAATAATTTAAAAAACTTAAAATAAACAGCATATAACAGTTGACAAAGTGTTATATGCTGTTTTATACTGTTTATGTCGACAAACATACAAGAGAGGTACCCAATGAATATTATTATCAGTAATTCGTCAATGCAACCTATCTATGAACAGGTGGTATCGCAGGTAAAGCAGGAAATACTAAACGGTAGTCTTGCTCCGGAGAGTAAACTTCCTTCGGTAAGAGAACTCGCGGGAGAACTGCGTATCAGTGCACTTACGGTAAAGAAAGCCTACGATACCTTGGAGCAGGAAGGTTTTATCGTGACTGTTCACGGCAAAGGAAGTTTTGTGGCCGGTGTGAACCGTGATTTGGCTCTGGAAGCCCAGAAGAAAGAAGTAGAGAAGGAACTGGATACCGTGATTAAGAAGGCGAAGAGTTGTGGCATGACGGAGGAAGAAATCACACAATTATTTGAATTGTTGATGGAGGAGTAAAATGGTCATTCAATTGGAAAATGCAAAAAAGAACTACGGAAGTTTTGAATTAAATTGCAGTATGAAGTTAGAACCCGGATGTGTTACCGGTTTAATCGGAAGAAACGGTGCCGGCAAGTCAACCGCATTTAAATTGATTTTAGGATTGATTCATGCGGACGGCGGTAAAATTACAATCGACGATAAAAATGCCATGGATTTGGACAATGATACCAAAAGAAAACTCGGCGTGGTATTGACAGAGTCCGGATTCAGCGGTTATTTGAAAATAAAGGACGTAGCGAAGATTTTAAAAGCATCTTATCCTAATTTCAAAGAAGATGACTTTATGAGTCAATGTGAAAAACAAGGACTTCCCAAGGAGAAGCAAATCAGGGAATTTTCTACGGGTATGAAGGCAAAGTTAAAAATTCTTGCAGCAATGTCTCATGATGCGGAAGTATTGATTTTGGATGAACCAACATCCGGACTTGATGTCATTGCAAGAGAAGAAATCCTTGATATGCTTCGCGAATATATGAATAAAGAAGGCAACAGCATTTTAATCAGTTCTCATATCGCGTCTGACTTGGAAGGCTTGTGTGACGACGTTTATATGATTGAAAACGGTCAGATTCTGTTACACGAAGAAACCGGTGTAATCCTTGACGAATACGGTGTGTTAAAAGTAACATCGGAGCAGTATGCGAAGTTGGAGAAAGAATATCTTTTATGTGCCAAGGAAGAAAGTTACGGATATGCGTGTCTTACCGCCCAGAAGGCATTTTATCAGGAAAATTATCCTGACATCACGATTGAAAAGGCAGGCATAGACCAAGTGATTACTCTTATGATTTCCGCGAACGGAAAAAAGGAGACATAGTATGAAAACATTATTGGTAAAAGATTACAGAATTCTTATGACACAGAAGAAGAGTCTTCTTATTCTTTTGATTGTCGGTGTTGTTATGATGATTTCCAACCTTGAGATTGATTTTCTAACAGGATATATGATGATGATGGCTATGGTTTTATCTTTGGGAACCGTCAACTATGATGAGTTAGATAACGGAATGGCATTTATTATGACCTTGCCTGCAAACCGTAAGACCTATGCGGTTGAAAAGTACGTGCTTACTTTGATCAACATTGTAGCGTGTGCAGTTATGATGCTTGTTATTTATTTTATCACCAAAGGCTTTATTAACTGGCAATTTGGGACCGGTGATATGGTGTCGGTTACAGCCGGATGGATTTGCGGAATTATGATTGCAGCATCCGTAATGATTCCTTTGTATTTAAAGTTTGGCGCAGAGAAGAGACGCGTTATTATGATGCTTCTTTGGGGCATTGTGGCAGTAATTGCAATCGGCGGTCAGAAATTGGCGGAAGTTATGGCCGGTACGGAAGCGATGAATGCAATCAACGGATTTTTTACAAAGATTAGCACATTGCCTGTTGGAGTGGTAGTGTTGGCAGTGATTGCCGTAGTGGCAATGGCTGTAATCCTTTCTTTAGGAATCAGCGTTGGAATTATGAAGAAAAAAGAATTCTAAAATTCATTTTGTGACAATTGCATAAAAACATCGAAAAGCCCCCTTTTACATTGACAAAAATGTACAAAAAATGTATAGTAAATAATGTATATAACTATGCAAGTTAGGGGGCTTAGATTATGAAATTAAGATTTAAAATTGCAATGTATGTATTATTGCCGTTAGTAACCGTTGCTGTTTTTGTAGCGACAATCGGACGTTCACAGACGGTAGATATCAGTGCGGGAACCGTTGAACAGGGATTAAAGGCAACTGCGGTTTCCATTCAGGATACATTACATTTGTTAGATGAAGGTGAACCATTTGAGGTAAAAGACGGTGCTTTGTGGAAGGGCCATGTAAATGTAACCGAGCACGTGGAAATCGTAGATGACATTATGGCAGAGTCATCTGTTGCAGTTACTATCTTTTATGGTGATACCAGATATTCCACATCGTTAAAGGATGAAAGCGGTAATCGTATGATTGGTACGCAGGCAGATCCGGCAATTGTGGAAGCGGTTATTACCAATGGCGGTGAATACATAGATGAAGATATTGTAATTGCAGGCGTAGAGTACTACGGATATTACAGACCTTTGTGGAATGACGAACACACCGAAATCGTTGGTATGGTATTTACCGGTATGGATAAGGGACACGCAGATAACGGTGCAAGAATCATCATTACCAATATGTTGGTTTTGATTGGCGGTATTTCGTTAATTGCATTTATCATTTCTTTTATCAGTATCAGCAAGATGACAAGAGACTTAGGACTTAGCGTGAAAGCATTGGATTCCCTTGCAAACGGTAACTTGAATGCAGAAGTTGACAGACGTGCATTGAAGAGAAGAGATGAAATCGGTAAGTTGATGCGCGCGGTTCTTAACTTACGCGGACAGATGAAGGAAGTAATCGGAGCCATCATTGAAAAAGGTGATGCGGTACAGTTGGCAGCACAGCAGGTAAATGAACAGACTGATGAAGCGGCTAAGGCAATTGGACAGGTTGACATGGCGGTTTCCGAGATTTCAGAAGGTGCAACTTCACAGGCAACCGAAACCCAGAGTGCAACCGAAAATGTTATTATTATGGGTGAAATGGTGGAACAGACCAGAGAAGAAGTGGAAACCTTACTTGCACATGCGGAAGAAATGCAGGCAGCAGGCGATGTGGCCACCCAGGCATTGGATGAGTTGGATGAAATCAATGGTCAGACCAAGAAAGCAATTGACGTAATTTACGAACAGACACATACAACAAACGAATCAGCATTGCGTATCCGTGAAGTGACCAAGATGATTACCGGTATCGCAGAAGAAACCAACCTTCTTTCTTTGAATGCTTCTATTGAGGCAGCAAGAGCCGGAGAGCAGGGACGCGGTTTTGCAGTTGTAGCAGCACAGATTCAGAAGTTGGCAGAACAGTCGAATGCATCTACTAAGGAAATTGCTCAGATTATCAACGAGTTAATGGAGGATTCCGAGAAGGCTGTTGCTACCATGGATGAAGTCAAAGAAATTATGGATGCCCAGAATGAAAAGGTACTTCGTGCAGGCGAAGCTTTCAGTCAGGTAAAAGCAGGTATCGACGCATCGATCAAGGGTGTTGAAGCAATCGAAGAAAAGACCATTAAGTTGGATGATGCAAGAGCAAACGTAATTGATATCGTTCAGAACTTAACAGCGATTGCGGAAGAAAATGCGGCTTCTACACAAGAAACATCAGCATCAGTAACGGAAGTAACCGCAATCGTAGAAGATATTGCACAGAATGCTCAGAAGATGAACACCTATGCAACAGATTTGAAAGACAAGACAAACGTATTCTATATGTAATTGCATATTGTGAATATAATAAAAGCGCAACCGGTTTTGGTTGCGCTTTTTGTATGTCTTTATGAATCATAGAAGTTCATTAGAGTTTGTAAATCTATTTTATGACCGGTCAATAGGAGCCGGTCGGGACCTGATTTATAGCATTGTTGTCCATTTGGAACAATCCCAAACAGCAGTCGCAAAATCTGCGTAAAAGTCCGGTTCGTGGCATACCATAAGAATGCTTCCTTTGTATTCTTTTAAAGCCTGAGCAAGTGCTGTTTTCGCGTCTACATCCAAGTGGTTGGTAGGTTCATCTAACACCAAAATATTACTCTCGCGGTTTAAGATTTTACAGAGACGGACTTTACTTTGTTCACCACCGCTTAATACTTTTACCTTGCTTTCAATGTGCTTGGTGGTAAGACCGCACTTGGCAAGAGCAGAGCGTACTTCGTATTGGGTATATCCCGGGAATTCGTTCCAGATTTCTTCAATACAGGTGGTTTCCGGCATAACGGACATTTCCTGCTCGTAATAGCCAATCTCTAAATAATCGCCTAAAGTCACACTTCCGCTTAAAGAGGGAATCAACCCGAGAATACTCTTTAAAAGGGTTGACTTACCAATACCATTGGCACCGGAGAGCACAATTTTACTACCACGTTCCATTTCCAAAGTAAGGGGAGAGGACAACGGTGTATCGTAACCAATGACCAAATCCTTGGTCTGGAAAATATACCTGCTTGGAACTCTTGCCGTTTTAAAGTGAAATTCCGGCTTGGGACGTTCTGCATTCAATTCAATGATGTCCATTTTATCCAGTTTTTTCTGACGAGACATTGCCATGTTACGGGTAGCAACGCGGGCTTTGTTTCTGGCAACAAAATCTTTTAAATCCGCAATTTCCTTTTGCTGTTTATTGTAAGCGGCTTCCAACTGGGACTGCTTCATTTCGTAGACTTCCATAAACTTATCATAATTGCCCACATAGCGGTTCAATTCCTGATGATCCATATGGTAGATTAAATTGACTACTTCGTTCAAAAAAGGAATATCGTGGGAAATCAGGATAAAAGCATTCTCATAGTCAATCAAATATCTCTTCAACCACTCAATGTGATTTACATCCAAATAGTTAGTAGGCTCGTCAAGGAGCAGAATGTCCGGCTTGGATAAAAGAAGTTTGCCCAGCAATACTTTGGTTCTTTGGCCACCGCTTAATTCGGTAACATCTCTTTCAATGCCGATTTCAGTTAAGCCCAAAGCCGCAGCAACTTCTTCGACTTTGGAGTCAATCAGATAAAAGTCGTGGGCATCCAATAAGTCTTGAATGGTTCCAAGTTCTTCCATATAGGCTTCCATTTCGTTCTCATCAGCCGTACCCAGTAAATCACAGATTTCATTCATTCTGGTTTCCCAGGCAAAGAGAGAGTCGAAAGCCGAGGCTAACACATCACGGACTGTCATTCCTTTTTCCAAAACAGTATGCTGGTCTAAGTAGCCGACCTGAACATTTTTGGACCATTCGACCTTGCCTTCATCCGGCATGAGTTTGCCGGTAATAATATTCATAAAAGTGGATTTTCCCTCGCCGTTGGCACCGACCAGGCCAATGTGTTCTCCTTTTAAAAGGCGGAAAGAAACATCCTGGAAAATGGCGCGGTCTCCAAAGCCGTGGGATAAGTGTTCTACGTTTAAAATACTCATGGTTTATCCTTTCGATGAGGTTGTGTGCAATTTACTTCTTGGGGATGGCAGAGCGGTAGTGTTTTTTATTAGGACGGTAATTGCCTGAATTATTTTATATTCCAACGGGACGCGCTTTCGCTCGTTCAACTGATGTAGCAGTACTAAACTCGTGCGGCGCTACACTTGCACTCGTTAAGTGCTGACACAGTTGAAAACGGTCCCTTATGGAATAAAAATATTCATACAATTACCTGTGTTTGAGAAATAATATCTAAGTACCTGTTTTCGCCCAAACTTGCCAAGAAGTGAATTGCGCGTAAGTTCATTGGTAAGCGATATCAAAAGGCTGCACCTTTTGATATCGCACAGACTTGAATATTATCCTAGATTGTAAGGGGATTGTCAAGGTAAGAGAATAAAGAAAAAGGCGTGTGGAAGAAGATTAGAGTTAATGATTAGTGAGGGAAAATTTTATTTTATAAATATATGAAAGTGAACAAAAGGAACGGCTAAATTATGATAGTTTTATGAAAAAGGTATGCAGAAAGATTGTTTTTATGTTATACTCAATCGGTAAGCGTAAATGGTCCGGAGAAATGTTTTTTATCAAGGCATAAAAGAAGAGACCGGAGACTTACAGAATAGACAAAGGAAGTAAAGAATGAATTCCCCGATTATTGAGTTGGATTTGCACAATTTAAATTGCGCGCAGGCGCAGGGCGAGATTGACAGGGCGTTGGCAGATGCCGGCCCCGGCGTGTATCGTATTCGTTTAATTCACGGTTTTCACGGCGGAACGGCCTTGAAGAAGATGATTAAGGAAGAGTATGAATACTATGGGCACAGCAAGGTAAAAAGGGTTGTGCCCGGCAGTAATCAGGGGATTACGGAGCTTGTATTGAGAGAGTATTAGAGGACAAGCCGGAAAGGAATAAAAGATGAGAAATGTAAATGTATTAAACAGCAAAGGCCTTTTGGATGCCATTGCAGAAATGAAAGCAAACAATACACCTGAGAATCAGAGCAAAATGATGGATAAAATGGTAGACGCCCAGTACTTGGCACCGGTATCCATTACACCGCCTCCTGAAACGAACGGATACATGGCAAACATTACATTGCCTCCCGATGCAAAACTTCGTTTTCATATGATTGAAAATGGTATGGGACAGCGCTTCTTCCTTGCTTTTACGTCGTTTGAAGAAATGGCAAAATGGCGTGAGAACGTGAATGTGCAGAGCATTATTGTGACGTTTGATGATTACGCAGGTATGCTTGCAAAGTCAGAAGGAGACGATAATGTGGGAGGGTTTGTAATCGACCCTTTTGGTGCAAATTTGGTATTCAGTAAGAGTCAGGCAATTGCAATTAAGGGTATGAAAGATAAGAGAGATGCCGGTACTGCAACACATCAGATTAAAGAGGGCGAAGAAGTGTATATTGGTGAGCCCGTAAAATACCCTACGGAAATGGTAGAGGCTATAAAGAAATATTTGGAAAGTCAGGATGTGGTTAAGAAGGCATACCTTCAGTTGATGTGCCAGGGCGAGGATGAAAGTTATTTAATTGTTCTGGATTATATCGGTGAAAAAACTGAAGTATTTGATGCTGTAGCGGAGGCGGCAAAGCCTCATACAGGCGGTATGCTCCTTGATATTATGGGAAGCGGCAGTGATCTTGGTGGTAAAATTGCAGACAAGGTAACACCATTTTTTGAGAAATAATTAAAACAGCACGAGCGGAGAGAAAAGCGACGACGGGCAATGTAAAATGTTGATAAAATAGTGATAAAACAAGTAAGGCGATTGGAAACAATCGCCTTTTTGAGTGTTATAAATTATGATTTGCCAGCCCACTGTGCCAACTGCATAAGAATTGGGAAAAGTTCTTTGGTTTTATCGGTAACTTCATATTCTACCCGAATGGGGACTTCCATGTATTCCGAGCGTTTCACAAGACCATGTTCTTCCAATTCACGCAAAGACTTTGCCAACATCGTATTTGAGATGCCTCCAATTTTTCTTTTTAAATCATTGTATCGGACTTTGCCGTCCACACTTAATGAGCATAAAATAGATAATTTCCATTTACCACCGATCATATCCATAGCGTGTTGCATTGGACATTGTTCAGTACACGGACAGTTGTGACTTAGAGACATAATAGGTACCTCCTTACACTCAACTTTTTCTTACTTACTCATATAATACTGCGTAATTGACAGGGAATTCTATAGATTTTATAATTATAGCAGGTAAGGAAAACAGAGTAAAGAGCAAAAAAAGAGTATTGAGTTAAATGGGAGGTAAAAGATGAATGTTTATGATTTTTCTGTAATAGCACGAGATGGTAATGAAGTATCGCTCGCAGATTACCGGGATAAAGTATTGCTTATTGTAAATACGGCAACCGGGTGTGGATTTACGCCGCAGTATGATGAATTACAGAACTTATATGATAAGTATAAAGATAAGGGATTTGAAATTTTGGATTTTCCATGCAATCAGTTTGGTGAGCAGGCGCCGGGAAGTGATGAGGAGATACATTCTTTTTGCACAGTGCGTTTCGGAACCGAATTTCCGCGCTTTGCAAAGATTGAAGTCAATGGTGAAAATGCAATTCCGCTTTATAAGTGGTTAACAGCAGAAACAACATTTGAAGGATTTGGTAAGAGTCCAATGGCGCTGGTAATGAACGGTATGGCTAAGAAGATGGACAAGGATTATAAGAATAACGGCAATATTAAGTGGAATTTTACAAAGTTTTTAATTGGTCGGGATGGAAATATCGTAGAGCGTTTTGAACCTACCAATATGAAGAATTTAGAAGATAAAATTAAGGAAATTTTATAATGTCAGGTTAGTAAAAGTAGAATGGGAGGAATAATAATGAATGTAGCAGTTCGGTATTACACACGTTCCGGCAATACGGAAAAACTGGCAAAAGGAATTGCAGAGGCAATCGGAGTAACCGCAGCGAATGTAGCGGTGCCGCTGGAAGAAAGAGCGGATATTCTGTTTTTGGGATGTTCGTATTATGCGTTTGATGTGGATCCAAACGTAAAAAAATATATTTGTGATAATAAGCAGAAAATTGAAAAGATCGTATGCTTCGGAACGTCAGCGATGATGAAGTCAGTTTATAAGCCTATGAAGAAAGTGGCAGAAGAATATGGTGTGGAAATTGAAAAAGAAGATTTTCATTGTCACGGTTCTTTTGGACCGATGCATAAGGGACGTCCGAACGCTGAAGATATAAGTAAGGCACAACAATTTGCAAAAAGAATTTTGAGTCAGTAAATATATCGGCTGTTGCAAGATATGTTAGGAAGAAAAAGAAACTCCCGTTTTTGGTATTGTGATTACCAAAACGGGAGTAATTTTATATTATAAAATTTTTACGACTTCAACGCTCTCATGGCATTTAAAATAGCCAGTACACATACGCCGACATCGGCAAATACCGCAGCCCACATATTGGCAAGGCCGAAGGCAATCAGAATTAAAATACCGATTTTTACAACCAGGGCAAATACAATGTTCTGCATTGCGATGCCGTGGGTTTTCTTAGAGATTTCAATGGCTTTTAACAACTTGGAGGGCTCATCGTTCATAATGACGATGTCCGCTGCCTCAATGGCTACGTCACTTCCTAAGGCACCCATTGCGATACCGATATCGGCTCTTGCAAGAACAGGGGCGTCATTCATACCGTCGCCTACGAAAACCAACTTCTTCTTAGAAGAAACTTTGGATAAAAGTTCTTCCACGCGGGCTACTTTATCAGTAGGAAGTAACTGGGTATAAACTTCATCAAGACCAAGTTCTTTGCCTACCTTTTGGCCTACGGAATCTACATCGCCGGTTAGCATAACCTGCTTGCTGACGTGTTTCTTTAAGGACTTAATTGCAGCGGCAGAGTCTTTCTTAATCTGATCTGCAATTACAATGGAACCGGCGAATTTCTCATTAATTGCCACATATACGATAGTGCCAATGGCATCAGACTTTTTGTACGCAATACCGCGTTCTTTCATAAGTTTTTCATTTCCGGCAAGGACTTTGTGTCCGTCAACGGAAGCGGATACACCGAAACCGGAAATTTCTTCATAATCTTTGACGCGTTCCAATTCAATTTCTTTGCTGTAGGATTCTTTTAAAGATAAAGAAATCGGGTGGGAAGAAAAACTTTCTGCATGTGCAGTGAACTCCAAAAGTGTATCTTTCGACATATCTACAGCTTTGATTTCTTCCACTGCGAATTCGCCGCGGGTTAAGGTTCCGGTTTTATCCCAAACAATGGTATCTGCCTGGGCAAGGGCTTCCAGGTAGTTGCTTCCCTTGATTAAGATACCTGCTTTGGAGGCTCCGCCGATACCGCCGAAAAAGCTTAAGGGTACGGAGATTACCAATGCACAGGGGCAGGATACAACCAGGAAGGAAAGGGCGCGTTCCAGCCAGAAGGAGAAGGTCTCCAATCTGAAAACAAAGGGAGGAACCACAGCCAGTAAAACTGCACAACCTACAACGATTGGCGTATAAACCAGGGCAAATTTGGTAATAAAATTCTCGGAGTTTGATTTTTTGTTGCCGGCATTTTCTACCAGGTCAAGAATTTTATTTACGGTAGATTCGCCAAACTCGGAAGTAACCTCTACTTTTAAAATGCCGTTTAAGTTAATGGAACCGCTAAGAACCATATCGCCCGTTACGGCTTCTCTGGGAAGCGATTCGCCTGTAAGGGCTGAAGTATCCAACTGGGCGTTTCCTTCTTTGACGATGCCGTCCAAAGGGATTTTTTCGCCGGGCTGCACAATGATAAAATCGCCGATTGCCACATCATAGGGGTCAACCTTTTTGATTTCACCCTCCACCATAATGTTTGCATAGTCGGGGCGGATATCCATAAGTGCAGCAATGGATTTACGGGATTTGTTAACCGCATAGGTCTGGAATAATTCACCCAACTGGAAGAACAGCATTACCGCTACGGCTTCTGCGTATTCTTCGATAAAAAATGCGCCGATGGTCGCTACGGACATTAAGAAGTTCTCGTCGAACAACTTACCGCGAATGATGTTACGCAGGGCGTTCCATACAACATCATAGCCGGCAATGATGTATGCAATGATAAAAAGTGCCAGTGCCGGCCAGAAGAAGTGTCCGGATAAAATTAAGGCCACCGCAAAAAAAACGGCACTAATGATAAAACGAATCAATCTTTGTTTCATAATTTACTCCCAACGCTTCATAAAAGAAGCATTTTATTTCATAAGTTGCGTATTATGCTCTCTTTAATACTACGCGAGGATCCACATCCTTAACCGCAGCTTCGATACCTGCGATGATTTCATCGAGATTTTCATCTTCCAAATCGAGCATCATCTTGGTGGTGAGGAAGTTAATGCTTACTTCTTTTACACCTTTTACCTTAGATACGTTCTTTTCCATTTTTGCTGCACAGTGTGCACAGTCGAGTCCGTCGATACGATAATTTCTTTTCATTTTTTAGTTCTCCTTTTTGTTTGATTTTATTTTTTGTTGCCGATAATTGTTGCTATTTGCGAGGAAACCAGGGGATACATCTGTTGACTTTTTTGCAGTAATCTTTGTATTCCTGTCCGTAAAGATTGGTTAGCCATTTTTCTTCCGTGTTAATTAAAAATATTGTCATATATATCCAGCAGATAATAGGTATTATAAAAAGTACCAAATTGCAGGTGATCAGGACGCTACCGATACTGATTAATAAAAACGCACTGTAAATCGGATTTCTTACAATACGATAAATTCCGGTGGTAACTAATCTGTTTTCGACAATACCATCAAATACTTTGGCCTTGTAGTTTGCACTGTACCATAGGTAAAAGCCTGCGATCATAATGAGGATGCCCAAGATAAGAAAGGGAATTTTCATAATAGTTAGTTTGGCGAAATCTAAATATCCGAAACAGGAGAGTATAATACCTGCGGCTGTCAAAATTAATTGCGGAGCCACGATAATCGGACCGACGCCTATAACCGGCAGATGTTTCTGTTCGCCCTTTGCTTTACTCATGATAGATTTCCTTTCTTCGTAATTACTGCAATCGCGCAGGGGATTCTTCCCGTTACCAGCGTGTATTCCACATCTGCATAACCTGCTTTTTCAAAGAAATTCCGGTAGGATTCGAAGGTAAAATGCTTCTTAAAAACAGGGCCAAATACTTTCATAATGGTAACAAAAAGATTAGGCTTTCCGGTGTTTTCTTTATTCACATAAGTGGGAATAATGATTTGCCCGCCTGGTTTGCATACACGCTCTAATTCGTTCAGTGCATCCATAGGGTTATCCAGCAAATGTATGACATTGCCGGCAACAACTTTATCAAAAGAATCGGATTTGCATTTGATGTTGGTAATGTCGGCTTTTCTTACTTTTACATTGGATAGTTTTCTGCAATTTTTGGCGGTTTGTTTCAGCATGCCGATGCTGTAATCTGTTGCGATAACGGATTTGCAGCGAGACGCAATTACTTTGGTGATCATGCCGGTGCCGCAGGCGCATTCCAGTACCTTGTCGGTGGAAGCGATGTAGTCGGCAACTTCTTTGCAAAGTTGTCTGTTTACTTTGCCGTTGATAATATCTTCAAATAAACTGTATAAGCTTGATACTTTATCCCAGAACATTGTGTAATCTCCTTCGCTTTATTATCTGATAAAAATGCACTTTTATAAAAATTGTTAAAATGATTTATTCATTAATATGCTCAAAACCTGCTTCAAACAATTCCTTGACGTGGTCATCGGAAAGCGAATAGAAAATTGTTTTACCTTCCCGGCGATTTTTTACCAAATTTGCCTGACGAAGCAGGGCTAACTGGTGGGAGATGGCAGATTTCGTCATATTCAATAGGACGCATAAATCACTGACACACATTTCGTGCTGTTCCAAAGCCCACATAATACGGGTTCTGGTTGGATCACCCAACACCTTAAAAAACAGTGCCAGTTCCTCAAAGGTTTCCAAAGGAGGAAAGTCTTCTTTTACATGATTGACGATGTTTTCGTGAATGGCTGCGGTTTCGCAGTGACAGGTTTCTTCGTGTGTGTGTGCATGTTGATGTTCATGTTCATGTGCCATATGAGTACCTCCGATGGAATGCCGGTTTGGCTTCATTTCGTTTTAAAGAATAAGTACCGGTGTTATTATTTTTAAAATCTTAAAGTTGAACAACCATTCAACTGTTGACCCTATTATAGTTGAACAATTATTCAACTGTCAAGAGAGAAAATGAAGAAATATAAAATTTTTTATGGGAAATTTTTCTTTTAAAATAATAGAAGGTGACTTATAATAAAAAAGAATATATATAACCAGACATTATTTGAAAGAAGGGGTTTTATGAATCACAATCACAAATATACATTCGGAGACATTTTGATTTCCATCATTTTTATTATATGGTTTATCGGTTCCATTGTGGCGATGGTATTTTTTGCACGGAGCGGAATGCCTGCTCTTGCAATCGGTGTGTTCGGACAATATTTTCTTGTGTTCGGAATTGCAGCAATTGTATCCGGAATTAAAAATAAGAATTTTAATCCGATTGTATTAATTTTTCCCATTGTAGGTATTGTTGCAATTGTGGGTTCCTGCATCTATCAATTTGGCAGTGAAGTAATGATGGATATGGTGGAAAAAAGTATCCCCTATCTTATTTTAGGAGTATTCTTTATTGTCGGAATGATTTTGGTCATTGTTGCATTTCGTATCGCTGTAGGACAAAAAAACCGTTGCACGGAACCGGTTGTGGCTACCTGCGTAGAAGTTTTAGAAAAGTATAGCGTTGAAGGCGGACAGTTGCTTTGCCCGGTATATGAGATAAATTACGGAATGAATAAAATACAGATATGTAATAATGTTTATATGAGCGACAGGGATGTATGTGTAGGAGATTGTAAAGATTTATACATAAATCCTGATAATCCGCAGGAATTTTATGAGGGGAAGATACATTTGAAAACTGCATTCGTTGTAGGCGGTTTGGGTGTGTTTTTTATGGGAATGTCCATATTGGCAATATATATGGTACTTTTCGGATAAAAGGATCAGTGATATGCAGAATCAAAAAAAGAGAAAAAAGTATACCAAAGAAAAACGAGGCAAACTTCGGTTTGCCCTTTTTCTGATGGCGTTTTCTCTCACGTTTTTGGGCGGGCTACTCGGATATTATTTGTATCAGGAGAGTCAAACCATGTATGCCGGAGCAGTGATTCCGGCGCAGGCATCCGTGGGCAGGGAAGTGGAAATACCGGAAGAATGGATTGCG
The DNA here is from genome assembly GCA_017473115.1 of Lachnospiraceae bacterium. Taxonomy (GTDB): domain Bacteria; phylum Bacillota; class Clostridia; order Lachnospirales; family Lachnospiraceae; genus UBA3766. The sequence continues at coordinate 77,274 of JAFUNC010000011.1, read as the reverse complement.
CTTGAGTCGGAATTGGTAGAAGAGGTAACTCCTTCGATTTCACTGATTATGGTGGGAGATATGTTAATGCATCTTCGTGTTACCCAAAGCGGAAAAATGGAAGACGGCACCTATAATTATGATCATGTCTTTGAACATGTGAAAGAAGAAATTCAGGCGGCAGACATTGCGTTGGTCAATCAGGAAATTATTCTGGGAGGACCGGAACTTGGATATTCCGGCTATCCTATGTTTAATACGGCATATGAGTTGGGAGATGCCATTGATGATGCCGGATTCGATGTGGTGCTTCATGCAACCAACCATACCATGGATAAAGGCAGAGTCGGACTGATGAACTGCTTAAATTACTGGAGCGATTATCATCCTGATATTAAGGTACTCGGTGCAAATAAAACGCAGGAAGAATATGAGGAAGTTTATATTTACGAGCAGGATGATATGAAAATTGCTCTTTTGAATTATACCTATGGATTGAATGGTATGCCCATGCCTTCCGATATGCCTTTTGCAGTGGATATGATGGAAGAAGATAAAATGTCCGCAGACATCGCCAAGGCAGAGGCGGAGGCAGATTTTACGGTGGTGTGCATTCATTGGGGAAATGAGTATCAGACCTACGCTTCGGCAAATCAGAAGATGTGGTCGGAATTTTTCCTGGAGCGAGGAGTGGATTTGATTATCGGAACACATCCTCATGTAATCCAGCCGGTAGAGTGGTATGAGGATGAAAGCGGTCACAAGATGTTGGTTTACTATTCCATCGGTAATTTTATCAATTCTACGGCAGACAGCGGAAGGGGAATCGGAGCAAGAGTGGTTGGTGCCATGGCTGAGGTTGAGATTGTCCGCGATGAAAACGGAGAAGTGGTGATTGGCGACTACGGTGTCACGCCGTTGGTAACCCAAATTGAAGCCGGTCCCGGAAATATTACGACATACAAACTGGAAGATTACAGCCAGGAACTGGCAGACAGTAATCAGATGTCTTATAAGGACCCCGGATTTTCCTATGAGTTCTGTAAAGAACTGTGCAGGGAAGTGTTTGGAGACTTATACATTGAAGAATAAAATAACTTGCAGTCGGAAATATTATAGAAAGCAAGAGAAGTGCTTGCGGGAAGAAAACTTTGTACAAAAACCTTATAAAAGTCTCTTGACAAAGAAAAAAGAATAGAGTAAAATAGGCAAAGTGTTAAGGCAGAAATGCCACACGGATGTGTGCTTAGCTCAGCTGGATAGAGCGTTTGGCTACGGACCAAAAGGTCGGGGGTTCGAATCCTCTAGCGCACGTACTTAGGGAAAGCAAAATGCTTTCCCTTTTTTGTTTTTATAGGTATTCATTTATAGGAAGATATGATAAAATGTATCCGTGATATTTTGTCAAAATATATAATACAGATACAAAAAAGATACATACCAAATTTAGAATCGGGAGAGTAAGCAGAATGTTGATGTTTCGTAAACTGACACCGGAAGAAGAGGCGGTTATAGAAAAATTTCATAAAATGAAAGGAAATATTTCAGACCTGGAACTTCGTAAATTGGAAAAGCGAAAGGAAATTGAGTTTTTTGAAGAACACAGAGGCATGGAATATGTGCCTGTTATTATCTGGGGCTTGTTGGTATTGTCCCAAATTGTTTTGCTTTTTCTTGACTTTTTCTTTGGTTGGTGGAATGCGAGATTTAATATTGCCATTGTTTTGGCATCTATGACGCCGGTGGTTTTAATTTTTTGCGGTTTCTTTTTTGTAAAATCATTAAGATTGTACATTTTAAAAAATTCAAAAAATGCAAACACCATGAAAAAAGCAATGGATATGGGAATCGAAAACCGATGGATGCGTTCTGCAAAATTGCATCACGAATTGGAGCAGATTAATGCAGAGTTACGACTGCTCAAAAAGGATTACGGTTATCTGAAACTGGAAGTGGAAAAGATTGAAGCGGAACAATCTCAATAATTCCAAAAAAGTGGAATGATTTTCTTTTGCGAAATCGTTCTTTTAGTGAAACTTTCTGTAACTGCGGATAATCTAATCTGTAAAGATTGCGTGATGAACAGAAAGTAAAAGGAAGATGGAGGAGTTAAAATGAGAAAATTCAGTCTTTTTAACAGACGCAGTCTTACCGCGCTTACACTAAGTGTAGCTATGGTGCTTGGTCTTGTGGGGTGTGGCAAAGAAGACGGTGTGGCAGGCGGATCGGGAGGTATCAATCCGGATGTGGTTTATAAAGCGGAATATTTGGCCGTGCCGGATATGAACAGTGTGGTAAACTGGAAAGAAACAGATGGCACATTACATATTCTTTCCGCGATTTATGGTGAAAAGAGAGAGTATAAGTTATGTACTTACAATCTTGCTGACGGCAGTACCACAGAGACAACTATGGAAGGCGTTACAGAGGATAGATATTGGAGTTCGGCTATCTTTAATGAAGACGGAAGTTTGGAAGTAATTGAAATAAAAGAAGACTATGATGAGGAATGGAATTTCATTTCCAGAGAAATGTACTTTAACAAATATGATTCCAACGGTACCCCGGTTTCTTCCGAGGATGCGACGGAGAAGTTGCAACTTGGGGAGGATGCCTATATTTCTCATTTTATGAAAGATGCAGAAGGTAATTACCTGATTGGAAGTTGGGATATGCCTCTTAGCATATATTCCCCCGAATTGGAAAAAGTGGGTGAAATTTCTACCGGAAATACACAGATTGACGGTCTTTGTATGACACAAAGCGGTAAAGTGGTTGCTTCAAGTTGGGGTATGAACGGTGGTGTAGATGTGGCAGTTGTGGATGTGGCAGGTAAAAAACTTGGTACAGCCATCAATACCGAGAAAACCAACGGTTCTGCAGTGGTTTGGCCGGGAGCGGGCGATACGGTTCTCTATATGAACGGGAATCAACTATATTCCTGTGATGTGGTAACCGGAGAAACGGCTGTGGTTATGGACATTATGGATATGGATGTGAATCCCGATATCATTCAGTCGGTATATCCTTTAAGTGATGGTAGTTTTTTGATGTCATATCATGATTGGTACTCTGAAGGAGGCGGTGCCGGAATGTTTATTGCCAAACCGATAGATCCTTCGGAAGTGAAGGAGCGTATTGAACTTACTGTTGCAACCATTTATGCCAGTCAGGAATTAAACGATGCGGTAATTAAGTTCAATCAGAGCAATGAAGAATATCGCATTAAGGTAGTGGATTATATGACGGATGACTGGGATTTTGACGCGGCCCTCACCAACCTTCAGAATGATATTGTAGCAGGTAATGTGCCGGATATGATTGATATGAGAGGTATTAATATGCCTTGGCGAAATTGGGCGGCAAAGGGAATCCTGACAGATTTGTATCCGTTAATGGAAGCCGACGGTGAATACGCTAAGGAAGATTTATTGGAGAATGTTCGCGAAGCTTACGAAGTAGACGGTTCCCTGTATATATTACCTTCTACGGTAACAATTCAGGGCTTATTGGTAAAAGAAAAGTTTGTCGATGGAATTACCACATTAAGCCCTTCCGTATTGTTGGAAATGGAGAAAACTTTGCCTGAAGATACCGATTTGTTCTGGTATAATTATCAGGGTGAGATTATGTATAGCATGGTATACAATAATATGGACTCCTGGTTGGATTATGAAAAGGGCGAATGCTATTTTAACACCGATGAGTTTAAGGCTGTTTTGGCTTATGCAAAGGAACAGCCCGCAGAAATGGTTTGGGATGACAGTGTAACCTTGCCGGGACAGTTGGCGGCAGACAAAGTTATCTTTTACAATGTAGGTATGTCTCAGGTGCCGGATTATCAGTTCAATAAGTATGTGTTTGGTGAAGATATTACTATGATTGGTTATCCGGGCAAGGATGATGACGGTGTTCGTTTGGTAACCAACGGTTGTGCCATGGCGATTACAGAGCAGTGTGAGCATAAGGATGTTGCATGGCAGCTTGCGAAAACCTTTATCAGTGAAGAATATCTGACAGGAATTCATGCTTGGGGTATTCCTACTACACAGGCCGGTCTTGACAACTTTATCTATGAAGCGCAGCATATGGAAGGTGAGCACGGATACAGTTGGGATGATGTGGAGATGTCGATTACCAGCGCTACGGATGAAGAAGTGGAAGAATTCCTTGCGATTTTGGAGAAGGCGGACGAACTTCAATATATGGATACTGCTATTCAGAAGATTATCGAAGAAGAAGTAGCACCTTATTTCCAGGGGCAGAAGAGCGAAGAAGAAGTGGCGGACATTATCCAAAGCCGTGTAGATATTTATTTGAAAGAAAATATGTAATATTAGAAACGGAGGGGAAGTCATGAAGAAAAAGACTTCGGAAGCGAACGTAAAAAAGGCTTCCGTGCCCCGTAAAAAAGCAACAAAAAGAATATGGAAAACAAGAGCCAAACTGGGTGCCTTTTTAGCACCCAGTCTTGGCGGTGTATCGGTATTTTATGCGGTACCTTTTCTTGTGGTGATTTTTTATGCGCTTGTGGATAATCCCATCAGTAAGCGCTTTGTATTCTTGGAGAATTTCATTAATGTATTTCAAAACCAGGCATTTCAACTGGCTGCTTGGAATACCCTTAAATTTTCACTGGTAGCGGTTCCGCTGGCAGTGATTATTTCGCTTTTAATGGCATTCTTGCTGGATGAACGAATTCCTTTTGCAAGTAAATTCCGTTCCGTTTATTTAAGCCCCATGATGGTGCCGATCGCCTCTATTATTCTGGTGTTCCAGGTGTTGTTTAATTACAACGGAGTGATTAATGTGGTGATTGAGTGGTTTGGCGGAAATCAAATCGACTGGTTTAAGTCTGACTGGGCTCCCTTGGTGGTGTTGCTTTTGTTTTTGTGGAAGAACTTGGGTTACAATATGATTCTTTTCCTGGCGGCGTTAGGCACCATACCCAGAGAAGCAATGGAAGTAGCCTTACTTGAAAGCAATTCCGCGTGGAAGATGTTTTGGCATATCAAAATCAGATACTTATCACCTACGATTTTATTTGTGACGATTATGTCCTTAATCAGTTCATTCAAGGTGTTCAGAGAGGTGTATTTATTAACGGGAGATTACCCTTATGACAGTTTGTACACTTTGCAACATTTTATGAATAATACGTTCCGTCAGTTGGATTATCAGAAACTGTCTTCTGCCGCAATTATTATGGCAGTGGTGATGGTGATCATTATCGGCGGATTGTATATTGCGGAGAATCATTTTGGTAAGGATATGGAAGAGTAAAAGAAGCATATCGGGACTTGCCGGAATGAAAACGATTGCGCAGAATGATGAATCATGGGATTTTTATGACAGAGATAAAAGTAAGGAAATAATATGGGAAGATTCGGTAAATATTCCGGCGAAAAGAAAGGCTGGAAAAAATTTAAAAAAGTTGTACGAACCGTAGTGCTTACTACGATTGCAACCATATTTGCGGTATTGTTCCTTTTGCCGACGGTATTGACCATAACCAATTCTTTTATGAGTCAGTCGGAGATATCGGCCAATTACGGTAAGATATTTGAAACTACAGACAGTGGCGGCAAGGTATTCGTGTCCGAGACGGTAAATTTGAAATTCGTTCCGGATATGGTTACGTTTCAGCAGTACATAACCGTATTGTTAAAGAGTCCGGAGTATCTGTTTAAGTTCTGGAACTCGGTGATTTATACCGTCGTGATTGTAGTGTTCCAGTTGGTGGTTGCGATGCTTGCTTCCTATGCTTTTATGAGGTATAAGGGAAGGCTGAAGGAAATCATATTCTTTTTATATATTATTGTGACGCTGATGCCCTATCAGGTTACGCTGGTACCAAACTTTTTGGTGGCAGACTGGCTGGGTATTATTGATACCAGATGGGCAATTTGGATGCCGGGTATCTTTTCACCCTTTGCAGTGTATTTGCTGACCAAATATATGAAGCGAATTCCAAGTTCGATTATCGAGGCTGCAAGAGTGGACGGGGCCGGGGAATGGCAGATTTTCAGGCACATTTGTCTGCCTTTATGTAAGGGTGCCCTGTATTCGGTAGCAATTCTTGTTTTTATTGATTTTTGGAATATGGTAGAACAGCCGTTGATTTTATTGACGAATGCGGACTTGCATCCCTTATCAATCTTTTTATCAAAGATTAATGCGGGAGAAATCGGTTTGGCGTTTGCGGTAGCAACGGTGTATATGATTCCCAGTTTGCTGGTGTTTTTGTATGGTGAAGATTATCTGGTAGAAGGTATTACCTACCAGGGCGGAGTAAAAGGATAACGGAGGAAAAGAAATGGTAGCAATAGAAAATGAAAATAAAGGAAGTCGTAAAAGAGAATGGATTAAAAATATAGCAATTATCTTTTTGACCATTATGTTGATTTTAACGTTCTTTTCCAATACGATTATGAACTATTCACTGCCTCAGGTAGCAACCCGCTATGTGGAGAGCGGTTCGATTTCTGCCCAGATTCGCGGTACCGGTACTGTGGAAGCGGTAGATCCTTATAATGTGGTGGTAAATGAGTCCAGAGTCATTTCTTCCGTGGCAGTAAAGGTGGATTCTTTTGTGGAAAAAGGTGATGTGCTTTATTATCTGGAAGACAGGGAAAGCGCGGAGTTGGAGACTGCCAGAGAAGAACTTGCTGCAGCAGAACTTGCGTATGACAAAGCGGTTTTAAGCGGAGGTCTTACAAGAAGTGAAGTGGCAGCGATTGAGAATGGGCAGGTGGAGAGTTTGACACAGAGCCAGGCGCGTTTGGAAGCGGCAGATGCCAAAATTGAAGAATTGCAGCATACAGTCAATGTATATCAGGCAAATGTAAACGCTACACAGGCAAGGATTGATACTCTTGCAACCTCTAAAATTGATGCATCTTCAGAAGCCAAGGCGTTGGCGCAGGCGGAAATTAATTTAAACAACGGAACCGCAGAACTGGCTCAGGCCCAGACTGCATATGATATGGTTAGCAGTTTGCCGGACGGAGACCCCGTAAAAACAGATGCGGCAATCAAGTTACAGGCGGCACAGGATAAAGTATCCCAATTAACGGCGGAGGTGTCTAATGCCCGTGTTGCTTTGGAGTTAAAAACCGGAAGTGCGGACATTACCAACCAGATTTCGGACTTGGAGAAGCAAAAAGTAGGCGAGAACAATGCTTTGGCGGCGGCAAAGATTAATCTGGAAAACGCCATCAAGGAAAAAGAAGAAATGTTAAATGAAATTCTTGTCAAAATGGATATTGCCGATGCATATAAAACCATTCAGGATAAAAAGGCCCTGGTCGCTGAGTTGGAAGCGGATTCGGTGGGAGCAACCGTTACAGCACCTGTATCCGGTACGGTGACCGGTCTTGCATATACTGCAGGAGAGACTATTGTGGCAGGAGAACCTGCAGCGGTTATTCAGATAGAGGGGAAAGGATATATTATGACTCTCTCCGTACCGAATAAACAGGCATCTACCGTTAAGGTGGGAGACCCAGTAGAGTTGCAGAATGCATGGTATTATGATGATGTAACGGCAACTTTGACAGACATTCGTAATGACAAGACAAATCCCGGACAGAATAAAATTTTAGACTTCCAGTTGACGGGAGATTCTTTGGTGCCCGGGCAGTCTTTAAGTGTATCAATCGGGCAGAGAAGTGTAAATTATGACCTGATTGTACCCAACAGTGCAATCCGTGAGGATAATAACGGCAAATTTATTTTGATTGTGGAATCGAAATTTGCACCGTTTGGCAATCGTTATGTGGCACAGCGTGTAGATGTGGAAGTGATTGCGAGTGACGACACACAAAGTGCAATCAAGGGCGGTTTGTACGGATACGAATACGTGATTACCACTTCAACCAAACCGATTGAATCCGGTGACCAGGTTCGTTTATCTGAGGAGATGAATTAATGTTGAAAGAAGTGTTTTTGCAAATCAAAAAACGCTTGATGAAAATCGGACTTTTCAAATGTATGATTCTCTTCCTGACGGTATGTATGCTGATTGCTGTTGGTATTCTGGGTGTCATTTTGTACGTGGGCAGGAATTCCCTGCCGGACCAGTTGATGGCAAAACGTTGGTCGGATAAAAAAGATGTGGCACAAATCAGTTGTTTTTATTCGGAAGATGCGTTTATTACGGAAGACAGTATCGAAGAGATGCGTTATCTGCTGAATAAAAAACTGCAGGAACTGGCAATAGAACCGAATGCGGAAGGGGCAAGATTGTACATAGATGCATATTCTGCGCAAGGTACGATTTCAATTAAAAGCGATAAAAAAAGTATACAGGCAAATGCCATTGGTGTGGGCGGCGATTATTTTATGTTTCACCCGGTAGAATTGGTTAGCGGAATGTATTTTACCGGAAATGATGTGATGCAGGATGCCATTCTGCTGGATGAAGAGGCGGCGTGGCAGTTATTCGGTGCCAATGATATTGCGGGCAAAACCGTAACCATAGGCGGAGTTCCGTATCGTGTGGCCGGAGTTTATGCGCGGGAACAGGGGGATTTGGAAACCTCGGCCGGCAGTAAGGATACTACGGTTTATATAGCTTTTGGCACATTAAACCAAATGAATGATAGCGGTATTACCTGTTATGAAATTGTAATGCCGAATCCGGTGGAAGGATTCGCGATGGATCGAGTACTTGAGATGAATCTCAGTTCTGAAGAAACTGTGAAAATGGTTGAAAACTCCAATCGTTTTTCTTATATTTCTTTGTATAATGTTTGGAAAGAACGGGCGGCCAGAAGCATGAAAACCAATGATATTGTTTTTCCGTTTTGGGAGAATCTGGCAAGATATCGGGAAGAGCAGTTGATGGAGATTGCGCTTTGGCAGGCATTGCTGTCAGGTATTCTCTTGATTTATTGGGGGATACAAGGTATGATTTGGATAATCAGGCACAAACCGACTGCACAGACATTTGTTAAGATGTGGGATTTTATATCCGAAAAAGTACGACGGTTACGGGAGCAGAGAGCCGCAAAAAAGGTAGCAAGAAAAATTGCGGAGCAAACTACGTACATGGATGATTGAATTTGAGTATGGAGTGTTTGTGCTTTTATGGTTTCGTGTAATGATCTGGTTGTTAAAAATGTAAAAGAGGAATAGGAGGAATGATTATGAAAGGAAAGTGGAAAAAAGCAGTTAGTGTGATGCTGGCGGCTGCCATGATTACCGGTATGACGGCATGTTCCGGCAAAGGCGGAAGTTCCAGTGACGCATTGGCACAGGCGGCGGATTCGGCTAATGCAAAGGAAGCGGTTTTTAAGGAAATCGGTGCAGTAAATCCGGATACGGAATGGTTTGAGAATGTTCTTGTGGATGGCGAGGACGTGATTGTTGTATGGTCCGAGTATGTGGATGTTTACGGTGAAGATGGTGGAGAAGCCGTGCCTTATGAGGAGGAAGCAATCGGAGAAGTTCCGGAGGAAGAACAGGATGCATCTAATCCGAGTACGGAAGAACAGGGAGTTGTCGATGAAGGTGGCGAAGCGGAAGAAGGAGAAGTGCAAGAAGATAGTTCCATTGAAGACGGAACGGTAAATGAACCTATGATGCCGGAAGTGGAGTATTTTCCGGAGGAAGAATATAGTTTTTATTATAAGTTGAATTTCGGCAGGGTTTCTTTTGGCGGAACCGGAATGTCGGTATCTTCCGTTGAATTGCCGGAAAAAGAATACAGTTGCGGAATGTCCATAGACCCCAATAGCGGTAATTATGTTATTGTAACCGAGCATACGGAAGAAGATTACAGCGATCCTGAAAACTATGTATATAAAACACAGTTGTTTATGAATGTATATACCAAATCCGGAGAACTTGTGAGTCGTGAAGAGTTGGATTTGGGCATAAAAGAAGATGAATATTACGGCATATACGGTATGGGTATTGCTGCAAACGGAGATATTTGCCTTTTGACAGATCGTAATTTGTTTATTTTAAATGCATCTTTGCAGATGGTGGGACAAATTGCATTCAGCGATAATCAGTGGGTGGAGAGTTTCTTTGTGACTGCAGAAGGAGTACCTTATGTGTATCTTTGGACAGAAGGCGGAGAGTCTTCCGAAAGTATGTTTTATAAAGTAGATACCCAACAGGTAAAACTGGGTTCTGCGGTAGACGCACCCGATGATTTCTGGGGCGGTGCTAGAGCAGGTGCAGGACATGATTTGTATTACAGTACCGATAAGGGCGTGTATACATATGATTTTGACACTGCGGAAGAAAAGAAAATTTTAGACTTTGTAGATTCAGATATTGACTATAATTATGTGAATTATTGTGTTCCTGTTGATGAGACACGCATTGTGGCAGTGGTAAACGATCCCGAAACTTGGGAAGCAAGTATTTCTTTTATGGAAAAAGTGCCCCCCGAGGAAGTAGTGGACAAAACAATCATTACCATGGGTATGGTTTATACGGATTATGAAATCCGCAGTAAAGTCATCGCTTTTAACAAGGCGAGTGATCAGTATCGTATCCGTATGATTGAATATTATGAGTATAATAGCGAATCGGATTGGGATGCCGGTCAGAAAATGTTTAACAATGATATTATTACATCCAATGCTCCCGACATCGTTGTGATTAACAGCGGTATGCCGGTGGAAAGTTTTATTGATAAGGGTGTATTTTTGAATTTGAATCCTTATATTGATGCAGATCCCGATGTGAATAAAGAGGATATGGCGCCCAATATCTTGGCATTGGGTTCCAGAGGAGAAGACACTTATATTTTAACAGGTGCATTTAATATCAGTACAATGGCGATGAAGAAGTCGCTGGTACCCAACGGAGAGACCCTTACCCTGGCAGAATTAAGGCAGATTGAACAGCAGTACGGCAATGTGCCTGCGTTCCGTGATATGACAAGAGACGATGTGCTTCGTTTGGCCATGGAAATGAATTATTCGGAATTCCTGGACTTGAAAACAGGTAAGTGTGAGTTTAATACACCTGCCTTTTATGAATTGTTGGAATATGCAAAGCATTATCCGGCGGAAATTGATTGGGAAAACATGGATGACAATTACTGGATGGAGTCTGAAACCGCAATTCGTGAGAACAGAGCATTTTTACAGTATTACACAGTAGGTTACTTTAATAATATGGCATGGACCGAGCAGGGTGTGTACGGTGAAGAAGTGGCTTTTGTGGGATTCCCCGGAAGTGGAGAAAATACAGGTGTAATTTATCCGTATTTCCAGATGGCAATTTCCAAAGACTGTGAACATCCGGAAGAAGCATGGCAGTTTATGAGACAGTTCTATACTTATGAGGGGCAGAAAGAACTTGACTATGGTGCGCCTATAAATCTTCAGGTAATGGATGAGCAGTTGGAACAGGCGCAGCAGAGACCGTTTTGGATTGATGATGACGGCAATAAGGTGGAGTATGACGAAACTTATTGGATCGGTGACCGGGAAATCATTATTCAGCCTTTGACCGCGGAACGTGCGCAGGAAGTAAAAGAATATGTGTTATCGGTAGATAAGATGTATTATTATGATGCTTCCATCATCGATATCATTGTTGAAGAAGCGGCACCGTTTTTTGCGGGACAGAAGACTGCAGAGCAGGCTGCTGATATTATTCAGAGCCGCGTTCAGATCTATGTAAATGAAAATATGTAAGAGGTAAAAATGGCAGACGAAAATATATTTGAACGTTTTTCAAGTGACGGCAAATCAAAAAGTAAAAAGAAAAATGATATGAAAATGCCCAAGGGTATCGGTAAAATCATTGTTCTTGCAGTTGTAGTGATTGTGATAGGTATTCTGATATCCCAGAGTACCTATACCATCCGAGAGCAGGAGCAGGCAGTATTGGTAACGTTCGGGAAAGCGGAAGCGGTAACTGAGGCCGGATTGCATTTTAAAATTCCTTTTATCCAGCAGGTAAAAAAGGTGAATACTACAATTCAGGGATTCTCCATCGGTTATTCCAGCGATACCAATATGAGTCAGGAAGATGAGTCTTTGATGATTACATCGGATTATAATTTTGTAAACGTGGATTTCTTTGTGGAATATCGTGTATCCGATCCGGTCAAAGCCCTGTATGCATCGGAAGAACCGGTGGAAATCCTGAAAAAGATTTCTCAGTCCTGTATCCGTAATGTCATCGGAAGTTATTCCGTAGACAGCGTTTTGACTACCGGAAAAAATGAAATTCAGGCGCAGATTAAGGAAATGATTATCCAGAAACTGGAAGAACGTGATATCGGTATCCAGTTGGTGAATATCACCATTCAGGATGCAGAACCTCCCACAGAAGCGGTTATGCAGGCGTTTAAAGCGGTAGAAACCGCAAAGCAGGAAAGTGAAACTGCCGTAAACAATGCAAATAAATATCGTAATGAACAGATTCCGGCTGCACAGGCGGAGGCTGACAGAATTATTCAGGAGGCAGAGGCGGATAAAACAGAGCGTATCAATGAGGCGACTGCGCAGGTGGCACGTTTTGATGCAATGTATGCGGAGTATATTAAGTATCCCGAGTTGACCCAGGAAAGAATGTTTTATGAGGCTATGGAAGAAGTACTTCCGGAACTTACGGTCATTATCGAAAGCGGAAACGGCGAAACCCAGACTGTTGTGCCGGTGGCACCTCTGTTTGGTAACATTACATCAAGTCCTTATGCAACAGGAAATCAGGAAGGATAGGAGGAATGTATAATGAAAAAAGGCATTATTGCGGTAGTTATTACGATTGTCACATTTTTACTCATTATTACTTTCAGTTCTTCTATCGTAGTAACACAGGAAAATGAATATACATTAATTAAACAATTTGGTAAGGTTGAGCGTGTGATTGATGAGGCGGGATTGAGTTTTAAGATTCCCTTCGTGGAGAGTGTATATACTTTGCCGAAAGAGATTCTTTTGTATGATTTGGCTCCCTCGGATGTAATTACCGGAGATAAAAAGACTATGATTTGTGACTGCTATGTACTTTGGGAAATTACGGATGCGTTGAAATTTTCCCAGACATTAAACTCGTCTGTGGGAAATGCCGAAAGCCGTATTGATACGGTGGTTTACAATGCAACCAAGAGTGTCATCAGCAGTATGACCCAAGAGCAGGTAATTTCCGGCAGAAGTGATGAATTACAGGATGCAATCATTAATAATATCGGTACATCCATGGAGCAGTACGGAATCGCAATTCTGGAAGTGGAGACCGTTAAATTGGATTTACCGAACGATAATAAAGAGGCGGTATATGAGCGTATGATTTCGGAACGTGATAATATCGCGGCTACGTTCATTGCGCAGGGACAGGCAGAAGCCCAGAAGATTCGCAATCAAACCGATAAGGAAGTTGCCATTATGATTTCTGAGGCAGAAAAAGAGGCCGAAATTTTAAGAGCAGAAGGTGAAGCGGAATACATGCGCATTCTTTCGGAAGCATATGCGGATCAAAGCCGGGCAGATTTTTATGCTTATGTCAGAAGTTTAGATGCGGCAAAAGAAGCATTGCAGGGAGAAAATAAAACCCTGATTCTTTCGCCGGAATCACCCATTGCACAAATTTTTTACTAAAATGGAATCAGAAACAAATTGTAACCAAAAGATAAAATACCAAAGAGGTATTGCCCAAATAAAGAAAGGAAATACAGGCATGGCAAAAACAGCAATTTTTCTGGCAACCGGTTTTGAAGAAATTGAAGCATTGACGGTAGTGGATTTATTAAGGCGCGTTCATGTAGAGATTGATATGGTATCCATTACAGGCGAAAAAAGAGCAATCGGTTCACACGGAATTGTAGTGGAAACAGATAAGATTATTAATCAGTTGAATTTCAGTGAATATGACATGCTGATTCTTCCAGGCGGAATGCCCGGAACTTTGAATTTGGAAGCGTGTGAAGTGTTAATGACACAGGTGGATGCCTTTTATCGGCAGGAGAAACTTCTTGCAGCAATTTGCGCTGCTCCCAGCATTTTAGGACATAAAGGTATGCTAAACGGAAAAACTGCCTGTTGTTATCCGGGCTTTGAGAAAGATTTAACCGGTGCCGTGGTTTCATATGAACCCGTTTGCGCGGATGGAAACATTATCACTTCCAGAGGAATGGGATGCGCGGTAGAGTTTGGTTTAAAGATTGTGGAAACGATATTGGGCGAAGAAATAAGCCGTGAACTTGCCGATGCAATTATTGTCAGCAAAGAAATATGAATTTAAATGTGAATAAAATGTGTTTTTAAAAATAATCCTTCAATCTACTATATTTTTTTGGGAAAAAGTGTTAGAATACGTATTGTAGTACTTTAACAAAAATATAGTGATTGGAGGGTTTTTTATGGACAAAGTACTTGACTGGTTAAGCGGCGTTTGGGCTGCATTTTCAACCGGTGCGTTGGCAGTACTTACGGCAGTGGTTATCTTGATTGCTGCTTTTATTGTAGCTGCAATTGTAAAAACACTGGTGGTAAAACTTTTAGGCAAGGGTAAGTTGGGAGAAGTTCTTGCAAAGGCTGACGGTGAAGGAGATAAGCCCGGAACCGTGAAAGAATTTATCGGTAAATTGGTTTATTTATTGGTATTTCTTTTGTTTGTTCCCGCGATTTTTTCTGCTTTAGGTTTGGAGGCTGTGACTGCACCTATTACTCAGGTGTTGAGCACAATCTGGGGATATGTACCCAGCGTGGTTGCGGCTGTTATTGTTTTGGTAATTGGTTTCTTTATTGCAAAGGCTGTTCGTCAGTTATTGATTCCTGTATTTGATAAAATCAAAGTAAACAAAATTCAGGAAAAATTAGGCGTAGAAGTAACAGATTCTGCGAAATTGTCCAATACTTTGGCATATGTTGTATATGTTTTAATTTTAATTCCTATGGTGATTTTGGCATTGGATGTATTGAACATTGATGTCATTTCAAATCCTGCAACTGCAGTACTCAATACTATTTTTGCTTTTATTCCCAATATTTTGGTTACCATTATTATCGTAACCATCGGTTGGTTCATTGCAAAATTTGTAGGTCAGATTGTCAGCCGTTTGATTGCGTCTGCAGGTCTGGATGCGAAGATTGCGAAATTAATGGATAAGGATGACAGCAAGGTTGTTCTTTCTAAATTAATAGGAACTATTGTTCAGGTTGTAATTGTAATCTTCTTTGTAGTAGAAGGTATCAATGTTCTTAAATTGGAAGTTCTTACAGATATTGGTGCCGTAATTATCGGTTATATGCCTGCTGCATTAAGCGCAGTTGTAATTCTCGTAATTTGCTTCTTTGCAAGTTCAATGGCAGAAAAGGCACTTAAGAAAAACGGTTTCTCTACATATGCGACTTTAGTGAAAATTGCAATCTTTACCGTTGGCGGATTTATGGTATTAAGCCAGTTGGGTATTGCCGCAGAAATCGTAAACTCTGCATTTAAGTTAATTCTTGCTGCACTTGCTGTTGCATTTGCAATTGCATTTGGTGTGGGCGGCAGAGATTTTGCTGCTAAGGCATTGAAAAAGTTGGAAGACAATGCCGGCAAGAAAGATGAAGAAAAATAAGCAGATTTTATAAAATAAAAAGAACCGGCTCGAGTCCATCGGGCCGGTTTTTGTTTGTATATAACAGACAAAAAAATAGCAAGGCGGAACACCTTGCTATAAACTTTTAAATTGAAATATCGATATTGACGCCGAGGTGGGGCTGTACGGAACGCTGAATTGCGGCACTGTCAATCATCTGAACAATCTGTGCACCTTGTGTTTCGGCGGTTTCCATATTTTTGTCTAAAACAGCAATGCCTATCTTGGTGCCGAGGTCATTTTGAGCCATAGCCATTGATAATCCTGCGATATCCATAAACTCACGTCCTTTCGTTGCTTTCTTATTGAACTAAAATTGTATTTTCCCTAATTATTGATTATATTATAATGCATTCAAAGATAAAAAGCAATGCTGATTCTGAGATACTGTTTAAAAATATACATATGAAAAATGCACCCAAGGGCATATTCCTGCGCTTAAGTGCATTTTCATGTCAGCATACAAAGATTCTATGTAGAACCCTTGGATGCATACTTATTTTATCGGTGTAAAGAGTCTATGCTTATTATTCACCGAATCACATCGTCATTCAGACTGACGATTGATTACTGCATAGATTCTTCCTGACGCTGGATCATTCTACGAACCATTTCACCACCGATAGAACCTGCTTCTTTAGAAGTAAGGTCACCGTTGTAACCGTCCTTTAAGTTGATACCTAATTCGCTTGCAACTTCTGTTTTGAAACGATCTAAAGCTGCCTTGTGAGTTTTTGCTGTTGAACTTGAATTACTATTGTTTTTCATTGTGTTTTCCTCCAAAATTTTATCTTAGTTTATTTTGTTCAGATAAGTTTTTTGACTTATCTTGGTGTTAGTATGACCGTAAATAAATGAATTATGTTGGGAATTTTTGGACAGTTTTTTCAATGGGGAGTGGAATATCAATTTTTTTCTTTTCTTTTGCAATTGTTTGTGCTATAATCGTAAAATGACTGTAAGTATGGGGTTTTATACCCAACTGCTAAAAATAATTTTTATAAAAGAAAAGATTTGTGCGCCAACGGCGATACATAAAGGAGGAAACAAAAATGAGTTTTACAGTTGAAAAATTAGACAAGAATATGGCAAAGCTTACTATTGAAGTTTCAGTAGAAGATTTTGAAAAAGCGGTAGAAGCAGCATATCAGAAGAACAAGGGCAAAATTGAAGTGCCCGGTTTCCGTAAAGGCAAAGTGCCTCGTAAGATGATTGAGCAGATGTACGGTAAAGAAGTATTCTTTGAAGATGCAGCAAATGAAGTAATTCCCGAAGCATACGAAAAAGCATATGATGAATGCGAAGAAGAAATCGTATCTTCTCCTAAGATTGAAGTAACACAGATTGAAGCAGGAAAGCCTTTTATTTTTACTGCAGAAGTTGCATTAAAGCCTGAAGTAAAATTAGGCAAGTACAAGGGAATCAAGGTTGATAAGGTTGCAGTAGAAGTTACCGAAGAGGAAGTTAACGAAGCAATTGAAACTGAAAGAAAGAACAGTGCAAGAACCGTATCCGTAGATGACAGACCTATCAAAGACGGTGATACAACCGTAATTGATTTTGAAGGTTTTGTTGACGGTGTTGCATTTGAAGGCGGCAAGGGCGAAAATTATCCTCTTACCATCGGTTCACACTCTTTCATTGATACTTTTGAAGAGCAGTTAATCGGCAAGTCAATCAATGAAGAAGTGGAAGTAAATGTTACATTCCCTGAAGATTACCATGCAGAAGAATTAAAGGGCAAGCCCGCATTGTTCAAGGTAACAATTAAGGAAATCAAAGAAAATCAGTTGCCTGATTTGGATGACGAATTTGCAGAAGAAGTAAGTGCATACGACACCTTTGCTGAGTACAAGGAAAGTGTTAAGAAGAACTTGGAAGAAAAGAAGGAAGCAGATGCTAAAAATGCAAAAGAAGAGGCTGTAGTAGAAGCAATTATTGCTGATGCTGAAATGGAAATTCCCGAAGCGATGATTGAAACACAGCAGAGACAGATGGTAGATGAATTTGCACAGAGACTTGCTATGCAGGGTCTCAGCATGGAACAGTACAGCCAGTTTACCGGTATGACTGCAGCTGCTATGATGGAACAGGTAAAACCTCAGGCTGAAAAGAGAATTCAGTCAAGACTTGTTTTGGAAGCAGTTGTTGCTGCTGAAAAGATTGAAGTAAGTGATGCTGAATACGAAGAAGAACTTGCAAAGATGGCAGAGGCTTACAAGATGGAAGTAGAGCAGATTAAGGAAATTATGGACAACGAAAGAGCAGTTGAAATGAAGAAAGATATGGCAATTCAGAAGGCTGTTGAATTTGTTGTTGCAAATGCAAAAGAAAAATAATTCAGTGAAGTAACTGAGAATGAAATCTATAAACAGGAGGAATTCAAATGAGCTTAGTACCTTATGTTGTTGAACAGACAGGCCGTGGAGAAAGATCCTATGATATTTATTCCAGACTTTTAAAAGACCGTATTATCTTCCTTGGGGAAGAAGTGAATGAAGTAACTGCAGGACTTGTGGTTGCACAGATGTTGTTTTTGGAAGCGGAAGATCCGGATAAGGATATCCAACTTTATATCAACAGCCCCGGCGGTTCGGTAACCGCAGGCTGGGCAATTTATGATACCATGCAGTATATTAAGTGCGACGTTTCCACAATTTGTATCGGTATGGCAGCATCTATGGGGGCATTTTTGCTTGCCGGTGGAACCAAAGGTAAGAGATATGCACTTCCCAATGCCGAGATTATGATTCATCAGCCTCTTGGCGGAGCCCAGGGACAGGCTACCGAAATTGAAATTGCGGCAAAGCATATTTTACAGACAAAAGAGCGTTTGAATAAAGTTCTCGCGGCGAATACAGGTCAGCCTATAGAAGTGGTTGCAGCGGATACCGAACGCGATAACTGGAAGACAGCGGAAGAAGCAAAAGAATACGGCTTAATTGATTACGTGATTACTTCACGTAGTGAGCAGGAAGAAAAATAAAACTTTAAATTTTGGAGGCTTGGAATGGCTGGAAAGCATTCGGATGATAAAATTAAATGTTCTTTTTGCGGAAAAACACAGGATCAGGTTCGTAAAATGGTTGCAGGCCCGAAAGGAATTTATATCTGTGATGATTGCGTAGAAATATGCAATGAAATTGTCACGGAAGAAATGGATGAGTTTGACGGCGATGCAACAGAATTTGATTTCAAACTGTTAAAACCTGTGGAAATTAAGAATTTTTTGGATGATTATATTATAGGGCAGGAGGAAGCCAAAAAGGTTCTTTCGGTTGCCGTGTATAATCATTATAAAAGAATTATGGCTCCTAAGGATTTGGGAGTGGAATTGCAGAAAAGTAATATTATTATGATTGGACCTACCGGTTCCGGTAAGACATATCTGGCGCAGACACTTGCCAAAATCATCAATGTGCCGTTTGCTATTGCAGATGCCACCACGTTGACAGAGGCAGGCTACGTTGGTGAAGACGTAGAGAATATTCTTCTGAAGTTAATTCAGGCGGCAGATTACGAAGTGGAGCGTGCGCAGTACGGTATTGTTTATATCGATGAAATTGATAAAATTACCAAGAAGAGCGAAAATGTATCCATTACCAGAGATGTTTCCGGAGAAGGTGTTCAGCAGGCATTACTTAAAATTATTGAGGGAACCGTGGCTTCCGTACCTCCGCAGGGAGGAAGAAAACATCCTCATCAGGAATTGATTCAGATTGATACCAGCAATATTTTATTTATTTGCGGCGGTGCTTTTGACGGTTTGGATAAAATTGTTGAGAAGCGTCTGAATCGTAAATCGATTGGTTTTAACTCAACGATTACACAGAATACCGATAAGGCTTTGAGTGAACTTCTGAAGGAAGTGACTCCTCAAGACCTTGTAAAATTCGGTTTGATTCCGGAGTTTATCGGTCGTGTGCCCATCAATGTTTCTTTGGAAGGATTGGACGAGGATGCACTGGTTCGTATTATGACGGAACCTAAGAATGCACTGGTGAAGCAGTATAAAGCATTGTTTGAATTGGACAATGTAGCGTTGAGTTTTGAAGATGATGCAATTCGAGAAATTGCGAAAGAGGCGCATGAACGTAAAACAGGTGCCCTCGGACTCCGCTCCATTATGGAAAAAACCATGATGGATTTGATGTTCCGTATTCCTTCGGATGAAACTATGACGGAGTGTATTGTTACCAAGGATTCTGTTCTTGGGGAAGGTGCGCCTATTGAAAAGCATATCGAATTGGAAGAACCGAAGAAAAAAACCAGAAAAAGAGCTTAAAAGGGAAACGCCGCCATTCTTGGCGGCGTTTTTTGGAGTGAGGGGATAAGGAAAAGATAATTCACATCAGGCACGCTTCCTTAGAATTATTTTTTCCTTATCCTATCAATGACAAAGACGGATGCTAAGAAAGGCGGCGTATTTTAAAATGAATAATATCGAGAATATGGAATTAACAGATTGGATGCCGACGATTCCCTTGCGGGGAATGGTGGTTTTACCGGGAACAATAGCGCATATTGATTTGAACAGAAAGAAATCTGTAACTGCATTGGAAAGAGCAACCAAAGGGGGTAACAGACTGTTTTTGGTGTGCCAGAAACATGTAGATACGGAAGAACCCGGTAAGGATGATTTATATGGAATGGGTTGTATTGTCAGTGTAAAACAGGTAATTACCTTGCCGAATAAGATACTTCGCGTGTTAGTACAGGGTGAGTCCCGAGGCCGGCTTTTACAGATTGATGCGGAACAGGAAAAATATCTGTTGTCAGAAGTGGAAGTGCAGTTTTTGCAAAGAGGTATGTGGGATGTGGTAGAGGAAGAGGCTCGTGTGCGGATGCTGAAAGAGTGTGTGCAGGAGTATCTATTATACCAACCTAATGTACCGAAGATTGTGCCGGTCACCGTAAAGGAATCATTCAATTTGTCCGAACTGATGCAGGTTTGCATGAACCATTTGAATTTTTCACATCAGATTCGTCAGACATTTTTGGAAAATTATGTAGAAGAGAAGTTGTTTGAAACAATATTGTCAAAGTTGACCGAGGAGGTCGATGTGCTCCGCATTCGTCAGGATTTAAGCGGTAAGTTAAAACAACAGGTCAATAAACATCAAAAGGATTATATGCTTCGTGAACAGATGCAGATGATCAAAAAAGAACTGGGTGAAGATGATACCGTATCCGATGCGGACAGTTTTGCGGAAAGTTTGGAAAAATTAGACGCGGATGAGGCAATTAAAGAAAAAATCCGTAAAGAAATTAACCGTTTTAAATCGTTACACGGAAGCAGTTCGGAAAGTGCGGTACAAAGAGCCTATATTGAGACGTTGTTGGAGTTACCTTGGAACAGGGCGTCCAAGGACAATGCGGACATTCATCGCGCTGAGAAAATATTGAACCGTGACCATTATGGTTTGACGCAGGTAAAAGAACGCATACTGGAGTTTCTTGCGGTCCGGACATTAACCAGCGAAGGAGAAAGTCCCATTGTATGTCTGGTGGGACCGCCGGGAACCGGGAAAACATCCATTGCGCGTTCGGTAGCGGAATCCTTGGAAAAAGAATATGTGAGAATTTGTTTGGGCGGAGTAAGGGATGAAGCTGAGATTCGCGGTCACAGAAGAACCTATGTGGGAGCGATGCCGGGGCGCATAGCCATGGCATTGAAAAATGCAGGTGTCAATAATCCGCTGATTCTTTTGGATGAGATAGATAAGTTGAGCAATGATTATAAGGGAGATCCTTCTTCTGCATTATTGGAAGTTCTGGATTCAAAGCAAAATCAGGCTTTTAGGGATCATTATGTGGAAATTCCTTTGGATTTGTCTAATGTTTTATTCCTGGCAACGGCGAATTCCGTATCGGATATTCCGAGACCTTTGCTTGACCGTATGGAACTGATTGAATTAAACAGTTATACGGTGCAGGAAAAATTCCACATTGCCAAAGAACATTTGTGGAGCAGAGCCTTAAAAAATAATGGTTTGACCGGTAAAAATTTAAAAATAACTCCGGAGGCTTTAACCAACTTAATTCTTTTGTATACAAGAGAAGCGGGCGTCCGTGAACTGGAACGTAAAATCGGTGAATTGTGCCGTAAGGTAGCAAAACTGCTTGTAAAAGGCGAGAAGACGAGCGTACGTGTGACGGAGAAAAATTTGGAAGAATTTTTAGGAAAACCGAAATTCCGTCCGGATGAGAAAAATGAAAAGGACGAAATCGGTATTGTACGGGGACTTGCTTGGACCGCTGTTGGTGGCGATACCTTGCAAATTGAGGTTAATGTAATGCCCGGCAAAGGTGCGGTTGAATTGACCGGCCGTTTGGGAGATGTGATGAAAGAATCTGCAGCGGCAGGAATCAGTTATATTCGCTCGGTAGCAGATAATTACAAAATCAGTGCAGACTTTTTTAAGAAAAAAGATATCCATATTCATATTCCGGAGGGGGCAGTGCCTAAGGATGGACCGTCTGCCGGAATTACTATGGCAACGGCGGTATTATCAGCGATTACGGAAATTCCGGTATATGCAAATCTTGCCATGACCGGAGAGATTACTTTGCGCGGACGGGTACTTCCTATCGGTGGCGTAAAAGAAAAGATTTTGGCGGCGAAAATGGCCGGAATTACCAAGGTGATTGTGCCGAAGGAAAATGAACGTGATGTGGTAAGACTGGAAACAGAAATTACGGAAGGCATGGAAGTGGTTTATGCGGAAACTATGGAAGATGTATTGAGTCATGCTTTTACCAAGAGCATTGAGAAAGGAAAGAAGTCAGGTGAAAATAAAAAGCGTTAATTTGGAAACAGTCATCGGTATTACGAGTAAACTGCCGGAAAATACCCTGCCGGAATTTGCTTTCGCAGGTAAAAGTAATGTAGGGAAATCGTCTTTGATTAATGCGATTATGAACCGTAAGTCCTACGCGAGAACCAGTTCCCAACCCGGTAAAACCCAGACGATTAATTTTTATAATATCAATGAAGAATTATATCTGGTAGATTTGCCAGGGTACGGGTATGCCAAAGTTTCGCAGGAAACCAAGGCAAAGTGGGGCAAGATGATTGAAAAATATCTTCGCCGTTCCGAACAGTTGAAGGCGGTATTTCTCTTGATTGATATCCGTCACGATCCTTCTGCCAATGACCGTGATATGTACGAGTGGATTGTGCATAACGGGTTTGAACCGATTATTATTGCTACCAAGTCTGATAAAATCAGTAGGGGCCAGATTGATAAACATTTAAAGGCTATTCGTACAGGACTTAAGACCAGACCGGGAACCATTATGATTCCGTTTTCTTCTTTGAATAAGAATGGTTTGGACAAGGTATATGAAGTGCTGGATGGTTACTTAAATCCGGCAACCGAAGAAACCGCAGAGAGCGATTTGCAGGGCGAAAGCGTATCGAAAGAAGCATTGAATGCAGAAGAGTAATATTCCCGGTTGATTCGCGATAACACAGAAAGAATGTGAAATATGAAGAACTATAAAATAATCATTCAATATGAGGGCACCCGTTTTCAGGGATGGCAGCGTCAGACCTCTACGGATAATACCATTCAGGGTAAAATCGAAGCGATTTTATCTAAGATGTGCGGAGTTCCTGTGGAGATAAACGGTGCGGGGCGTACCGATGCCGGTGTACATTCCAAGGGGCAGGTGGCAAATTTTAAAATCCATACGGATAAAAGTGCCGGTGAAATTATGGATTATCTGAATCTGTATTTGCCGGAGGATGTTGCTGTTGTTGCCATTGAGGAGGCGGATGAACGTTTTCATGCGAGGCTGAAAGCCAAGGGTAAGTACTATCAGTATCGCCTACGCACTTTAATGACACCGGATGTGTTCAGTCGAAGATATACATGTTCTTATGCTGAACTTCCCAATATTGGTGCGGCAGATACTATGAAGGCGCAAGAGTTCAATGTGCCGAATCAGACAGTCCGACTTGATGTAAATGCAATGCGGAAAGCTGCCCAAATGCTTAGCGGTAAACATGATTTCAAGGCGTTTACTTCTAATCATCGTACAAAGAAATCTACGGTGCGGACCATTGATATTCAAATAAAAGAAACTCCGGAGGAGATTGTATTTGATTATACCGGTGACGGTTTTTTGTACCATATGGTACGTATTCTGACCGGAACTTTGATTGAGGTGGGTGAAGGGAAACGTACACCGCAGAGTATGACGGATATTTTAAATAGTGAAGAACGTGCCAATGCGGGCATATTGGTGCCGGCAAAGGGGCTTACACTGGTAGAGGTATATTATAAATAACGTATTTATGAGCAACGGTTGGAACGATACCAACCATAATCATAAAAAGATATAACACAATCAAGTCGTGCAGCATACTTTAAAAGTATGATTGCACGATTTTTTGTTGCAGAAAATATCGTGCAGGTGAGAGCGGTGTACGGAAAGGAAACTGTGTGAATGAAGGCATACCTGATTGGTGGTGACAGCAGAGAAAAGTATTTGGCATACCGGTTGGAGAGAAAAGGGATTGAAATATTACTTCCGGAGCAGGTCGACAGGCTAAAGGATAAAAAAACAGATTTTATCATATTGCCCACGCCGGTCAGTATGGACAGATTTACGGTTAAGGCTACGGAGGGACAGCGGAAAGTTACATTAAAAGAAGTGTTGGAAATTGCGGAAAAAGGGCAATTGGTTTTCGGAGGAATGTTTCCGGCAGAGTTTCGCCGTGAATTGGAAGCAAAAGGCGCTTTGGTTAAAGATTTTATGAAAATGGATGATATTGCCATCCAGAATGCCGTAGCCACGGCGGAAGGTGCCATAGCGGAAGCAATTTTTATGAGTAACGAAGTGATTCACGGACAGCAGGTGCTGGTGTTAGGCTATGGACGATGTGCTGAAGTACTGGCGGATAAGTTAAAAGGTATGGCAGCAAATGTTACGGTTATGGCAAGAAGAGAAGAAGCGAGGTCAAGGGCCTGGACATTCGGAAATGCGGTGCGGGCATTTGAAGAGTTGGAGGATTTGGAGCAGTATCATTACATTTTTAATACCGTGCCGGAATTATGTATCACAAGAGAGTGGATTGACCGCTTAAACCGATACTGCTGCATTATTGATATTGCCAGCAAACCGGGCGGTACAGATTTTGACTACTGCAGTAAAAAGGGTATTCGCGCAAAATTATGCGGCTCATTGCCGGGGCGTTACGCGCCGAAGACTTCCGGTGAGTTATTAGCGCGTAAAATCGAAAGCATTTTAAAAGAAACAACAGGATACGGGTATGAAGAGATGCCGTTTTAGAAACAGTTTTGTTAGAAGGCGGAGGAAATAATATGGATTTTAAGGATATGAAAATCGGGTTCGCCCTGACGGGCTCTTTTTGTACATTTACGAGAATATTGGAAGTGATGAAAGGATTGAATGCGGCCGGCGCAGACATTCATCCTATTTTTTCTAAGAATGTGTCTGAAATGGACAGCAGATTTTGGAAATCGCGGGAATTTATTGCTAAGGTGCAGGAAATTACCGGAAGGCAGGGGATTTTTACCATTCAGGAAGCGGAGCCGATCGGACCGAAAGGATATCTGGATGTTATGGTTCTTGCTCCCTGTACCGGCAATACCATGGCAAAGTTGGCGGCAGGAATTACGGATACGCCGGTGCTGATGGCGGCTAAAGCACATCTTCGAAATGAAAAACCGTTGATTATTGCAGTTTCCACCAATGATGCATTGGGCATGAATCTTAAAAATATCGGACTCTTGATGAATACAAAGAATATTTATTTTGTACCTTTTGGGCAGGATGATTGCATTAAGAAACCGTTATCGCTGGTAGCGCATATGGAAGAGATACCTGCAACCATTGAGGCTGCATTGGCAAGAAAGCAGATTCAGCCTGTGGTAAAAGAGTATACGAAATAGAAAAAGAGAGTCGGAAGTTTAGAACAAACGTAATGAATGTTCTAAACTTCTTTTTTTATGAAAAAGCAAAAGAATATTTACCGATTTTAAGCCACTTTGCCCTTGAGCCTTCACCAAAACTATGCTATAATGCAAACGATTATGTGTACATAAAAATTTATTTATAGATTACGGAGGAAATGAAAATGTATTCATTGGAAGAAATCAAATTGGTTGACCCCGAAATCGCCCAGACAATTGTGGACGAGCAGGAAAGACAGAACAGTCACATTGAGTTGATTGCATCTGAGAACTGGGTAAGCAAGGCTGTTATGGCTGCTATGGGAAGTGTACTTACCAATAAGTATGCAGAAGGTTATCCCGCAAAGAGATACTACGGCGGATGTGATTGCGTAGACGTTGTGGAAAATCTTGCAATTGAAAGAGCAAAAGAAGTATTTGGTTGCGATTATGCAAACGTTCAGCCTCATTCAGGTGCACAGGCTAACATGGCAGTGCAGTTTGCTGTATTGAACCCCGGAGATACCATTATGGGTATGAATCTTGACCACGGCGGACATCTTACACACGGAAGCCCGGTTAATATGTCAGGTAAGTACTTCAATGTTGTTCCTTACGGTGTTAACGATGACGGTTTCATTGATTACGATAAATTGCGTGAAATTGCATTGGAATGCAAGCCTAAAATGATTATTGCAGGTGCAAGTGCATATGCAAGAACCATTGATTTTAAGAAGTTCAGAGAAGTTGCTGATGAGGTTGGTGCAGTTCTCATGGTAGATATGGCGCACATCGCAGGTCTTGTGGCAGCAGGTCTTCATCCTTCACCCTTCCCTTGGGCAGACGTAGTTACCACAACTACTCACAAGACATTAAGAGGACCCCGTGGCGGTATGATTCTTGCAAATCAGGAAGCAGCAGATAAGTATAACTTCAATAAGGCTATTTTCCCCGGAATTCAGGGTGGTCCTTTGATGCATGTAATCGCTGCTAAGGCAGTTTGCTTCAAGGAAGCATTGAGCGATGAATTCAAGGCATATCAGCAGCAGATTATGAAGAATGCACAGGCTCTTTGCAAGGGTCTTATGAGCAGAGATATTAAGATTGTTTCCGGTGGTACAGATAACCACTTAATGTTGGTTGATCTTACAACTTATGATTTAACAGGTAAGGCAGTGGAAAAACTTCTTGATCAGGCTCACATTACCTGTAACAAGAACACAATCCCCAATGATCCCAAGTCACCTTTCGTTACCAGTGGTGTTCGTCTCGGTACACCCGCTGTTACCAGCCGTGGTATGAAGGAAGACGATATGGATAAGATTGCGGAAGCAATTGCAGCAGTTATCAAGGGCGGTGAGGAGAAGGTTCCTTATGCAAGAGCAATTGTAGATGAACTTACTGCTAAATATCCCTTAATCTAAGCGGAGAATATAAATGAATTTTTATAAAATAAGTAAAACGGCAAAAAGGGCACCTTTTATAAGGCTTGCCCTTTGTCTGTTGAGTGTGGTGTTTGTTTTATCTTTTGCGGGATGCGGCGGTAAAACAGTAGTACTTACAACCGGCTTGTCGGAAGATGAAATATTTAAAATTGAATCAGAGGTCTGTACACGAGCGGAAATTATGCTGTATCTGACTAACATGCAGAATGTGTACGAAGGCATTTACGGTGAAGAAATCTGGAATACGCAAGCCGATGGAGTATCCATTCAGGATTCTTTAAAGGAAACCGTGCTCGCCCGCATTTCCAGGGTAAAAGTATTAAAACTTTTGGCGGAAGAGGAAGGTGTTTCCCTGAATAAGGAAGAACGGGACAGAGCGGAACAGGCCGGCAAGGAATATTTTAAGACCTTAAGTGATGAGGAAATTGAGATTCTCGGAGTCACGGAAGACCTGGTTATTGCTATGTATGAGGAGTATGCTCTGGCAGATAAGGTGTATCATTATCTGATTCAGGATGTAAATCCGGAAATCAGTGATGATGATGCAAGAACCATTACGGTGTCGCATATTTTAATTCGTACATTTCATGTTGATACCAACGGAAAGGTTACTCCCTATTCCGAAGCGGCCAAGGAAGAGGCGCGACAACGTGCGACAGAAATACTTCAACTTGCCAGAGATGGTGAAAATTTCGAACAATTGGTTTTGACGTATAATGAAGATGTGAATGGCAGTTTGTCTTTCCGCAAAGGAGAAATGCCTGCTGCATATGAAGAAGCGGCATTTAATTTGGCCACGGATGAAATCAGCCAAATTGTGGAGACGGAGTACGGTTATTATATTATTAAATGTATCAATACCTTTAATCGGGAAGAAACAGACGCAAATAAGATTATTATTCTCGGCGAGCAGAAAGAGGCCGCATTTCAGGCTGTATATGAAGAATTTCTCGGAACTTTGACCGGAAATTTAAATCAGAAGGAATGGGAGAAAATCACATTGATTTCCAATCCGTCCGTTACGACAGACAGTTTCTTTTCTATTTATGAAAAGTATTTTTATGAATAAAAAGGAAGTCTGTGTCCGGTGCGGAATAATAATAGTAGAAGATGGTAAAGATTCAACGTATTGTTGAATTTTCATAAAATGCTTGCTTTTGGAAAGCATAGGCTGTATACTACGATTACATTGAAAAGTATGAGGACATATATTTGGAGGCTACGCCCGTAGTCTGTCCAAATATATGTTTTTTTGTTCCTTAAAAACCAAATATTTTTCAATGGAGGTACGTGTATGTACAATTTTACAAACAAAACCAACAAAAAACAGAAGCAGATCACTTATGCGCTCTACATGCTGATCGGAAGTTATTTCCACAAGAGCGTATGTCGCCAGCAGGCGTTGGAAACAACTCTTAGCCTGTATTACCGGGATATGTCTCCGGACCGCCAGGAAGAACTGGAGGCGCGTATGATTCAGCGCATTGAGAAAGCGCTGGAGAATCTGCTTCCGACTCTTTCGGCGTTGAACTCCGAGGTGGTCATCTCTTACAGAGATGAGGCTTACCGATTAGAGTTCGCTACCGGTTTTGAATCGGTAGTTGCGGTAGTTGACCGCAACGGGAAATACGATATTTCAGTATTTTTCGATCCTTCCTATGACAGGGAGGCCGCATAAATGTGGTTTCCCCTGGGGGAATCCTGAAGGAATACATCAAAAGTGAATATTATGTGAATTATTAGCACTCGACTTGATTGAGTGCTAATTTTGTATTGACTTTTTGTTTTCAGAGGATTAAAATAAAAACTGATAAGAAATTTTATCTGATGCGCAAAGATAAAGAATGAATTTTACGAAAGAACGAAACAAGAACGAAAAAGAAAGGAATTTAAATAAAAATGGCAGCAAGAACAGGCAGTTTGTCGATTAACAGCGAGAATATTTTTCCGATTATTAAGAAATGGCTTTATTCGGATCATGATATTTTTATGAGAGAATTGATTTCCAACGGATGTGATGCAATCACCAAGTTGAAGAAATTGGATATGATGGGTGAATATACCTTGGAAGATGACTACAAGGCTAAAATCAGTGTGGTAGTGAATCCGGAAGCAAAGACTTTGACTTTTACGGATAACGGACTCGGTATGACCGATGCGGAAGTGGAAGAATATATTAACCAGATTGCATTTTCAGGCGCGACGGATTTTATCGAAAAATACAAAGATAAAACCAATGACGACCAGATTATCGGACATTTCGGTCTTGGTTTTTATTCTGCATTTATGGTGGCTGATAAGGTAACCATTGATACATTGTCATATAAAGAAGGTGCCAAAGCAGTACACTGGGAGTGTGACGGCGGAACCGAATTCAGTATGGAAGACGGTAACAAAGAAGGTGTTGGAACTACCATTACTCTTTATTTGAATGAAGATTGCTATGAATTCTGTAATGAATACCGAGCAAGAGAAATCATTAAGAAGTATTGTTCCTTCATGCCGACGGAAATTTATTTGAGTAAGGCGAATTCTACAGATACTCAGACAATCAAGGCGGACGAATTATTACCGAATGATGTGATTGTGGAAACCATTGCACCTGAGAAGGACGGAGACGAAACCAAGTTAAAAATTAACAAGCGTCCGGAACTTTTAAATGATACGGCGCCTTTATGGACAAAGAATCCTTCTGAGTGTGAAAAAGAAGATTATCTTGCATTTTATCGTAAGGTATTCAATGACTATAAGGAGCCTTTGTTCTGGATCCATTTAAATATGGATTATCCTTTTAATTTGAAAGGTATTCTTTATTTCCCGAAAATCAATACGGAATACGAATCAATTGAAGGCACCATTAAGTTATACAATAACCAGGTATTTATTGCAGACAACATTAAAGAAGTGATTCCGGAGTTCCTTTTATTGTTAAAAGGTGTGATTGACTGTCCTGATTTACCGCTGAATGTTTCCAGAAGTGCATTACAGAATGACGGCTTTGTAAAGAAAATTTCTGATTATATTACTAAGAAGGTAGCCGATAAACTTTCCGGTATGTGTAAGACACAGAAAGAAGAATACGAGAAATACTGGGATGACATCAGTCCGTTTATTAAATTCGGTTGCTTAAAAGATGATAAGTTCTGCGAAAAGATGACGGATTATATTCTTTTTAAGAATTTGGATGATATTTACATGACTTTGCCGGAATGTCTGGAGGTTAAGCCTACGGATGTTGAGGATGAGAACGCAGTTGATGAAAACGGTGAAAAGGTAGAGGCTGAAATTGTAGATGACGAGTCGGTAGCCGAGGACGAAGAAAAGAAAGAAAAAGTAATCTACTATGTAACCGATATGGTTCAACAGAGTCAATATGTAAATATGTTCCGAAAAGCCAAAATGGACGCGGTTGTATTAACACATCATATCGATCAGCCTTTTATTTCTCAGTTGGAAGCCAAGAATGAAGGAATTAAGTTCCAGAGAATTGATGCAGATTTGACCGATGCGTTCAAGGCGAAAACTTCTGCAAAGGCAGCAGAAGAGTTAAAAACGAAGGAGGAGGAATTATCTAAACTCCTTAAGAAAGTGACCAAGCAGGACAATGTGGCAATTAAACTTGAAAAGTTAAAAAACAAGGATGTTTCCTCTATGATTACTCTTTCGGAAGAAAGTCGTCGTATGCAGGATATGATGAAGATGTATGCAGCATCCGGAATGGATATGGGTATGTTTGGAAAAGAAGGCCAGACTTTGGTGTTGAATGCAAATAACAAGTTGGTACAGTATGTACTGGAACATCAGGATGGCGAGAATGTATCCCTGATTTGTGAGCAGTTATACGATTTGGCGTTGCTTCAGCACGCACCTTTGGATGCGGAGAGCATGACCAAGTTTGTAAATCGTACCAATAAGATTATGTTATTACTGGCACAGTAAACAGGTAAGTGGCAGAGTTGTCGATATGATTTCTCTGTCACTTTTTTGTGTGGGTAACATAACATAAATGCTTTGCTGATGATAAAAATAATTATGTCAATCAATACAAAACGGGGTTGCCATTTTTATAAAAAAAGCCCCGATTTTGTCTTGACATCAAAGGGGCAAAAAAGTATACTTCATAAAGGTATGTTTAAATGGCGAAAGAAGGAGAAAGAGCAATGGGCGGATTTTTTGGCGTGGCTTCAAAAGAAAGTTGCATTTTCGATTTGTTTTTCGGAATCGATTATCATTCCCATCTTGGTACAAGACGTGGCGGAATGGTTCTTTACAGTGAAGAAAAAGGATTTGACCGTGCGATTCATAATATAGAAAATTCTCCTTTTAGAACAAAATTCGATAAGGATTTTGCTACAATGGACGGACATTTGGGGATTGGCTGTATTTCAGACCATGAGCCTCAGCCATTATTGATTCGTTCACATCTTGGAAATTACGCGATTACTACCGTTGGTAAAGTAAATAATCTTAATTCTTTGGCAGAGAAACTGTTTGAGTGCGGGAAGTCACATTTTCTTGAAATGAGTGGCGGCGATATTAATCAGACAGAACTTGTTGCCGCTCTTATCAATCAAAAAGAATCCATTGTTGAAGGTATGTTATATGCACAGGAAGTCATAGACGGGTCTATGTCTGTTCTTTTGATGACCAAAGAGGGTATTTATGCAATGCGTGACCGTTACGGAAGAACACCGGTGATTATCGGTAAGAAGCCCGGTTCCGTTTGTGCGTCTTTTGAGAACTTTGCATTTATGCATTTGGGTTATTCCGAATATAAGGAATTGGGTCCCGGTGAGATTGTATATTTTACATCGGACGATGTAAAAGTAATGGCACCGCCCAAGAACGAAATGAAGATTTGTACCTTTTTATGGGTGTACTACGGGTATCCTACAGCGGCGTATGAAGGTGTCAGCGTAGAAGAAATGCGTTATAATTGCGGAAAATATATGGCGCAACGTGATACCGCGGATGTGGATTTGGTAGCAGGTGTTCCGGATTCGGGTCTTGCGCATGCCATTGGTTATGCCAATGAGGCGCATAAGCCTTTTGCAAGACCGTTTATCAAGTACACTCCGACCTGGCCCCGTTCTTTTATGCCGACCAAGCAGGAACAGCGTAAATTAATTGCTAAGATGAAATTGATTCCGGTAGAACCGCTTATCCGTGATAAAAAGTTATTGTTAATCGATGACTCCATTGTACGCGGAACGCAGCTTCGTGAGACAACGGACTTTTTGTTTGACAGTGGTGCCAAAGAGGTACATATCAGACCTGCGTGTCCTCCGATTATTCACGGATGTAAATATTTGAATTTTTCACGTTCCAATTCTGATATGGATTTGATTGCAAGAAAAGTAATTGCGGACAGGGAAAAGGAAGTGACTCCTGAAGTTCTTGAAGATTACAGCAATCCGGAAAGCAGGAATTATAAGGAAATGGAGCAGTGTATCTGCAAACAGATGAATTTTACCTCATTGTCATATAATCGTTTAGATGATATGATAAAAGCAGTGGGTATTGAACCCTGCAAATTATGTACTTATTGTTGGAACGGTAAGGAATAAGAATTAAAAAATAAATGAAATTGGTTGATTATAGAAAAGTTTTAGGAGGAAGTTATGGGCAAACGTAATGACATTCACAAAGTACTGATTATCGGTTCCGGTCCTATTATTATCGGACAGGCTTGTGAGTTCGACTATTCAGGAACACAGGCATGTAAGGCACTTAAGCAGTTGGGATATGAGATTGTTCTGGTAAATTCGAACCCTGCAACAATTATGACAGACCCTACCACTGCGGACGTGACTTATATTGAACCCCTCAACGTGGAGAGACTGGAGCAGATTATTGAAAAGGAACGTCCTGACGCATTACTTCCCAATCTTGGCGGACAGTCCGGTTTGAATTTATGTTCTGAACTTGCACAAGCCGGCGTTCTGGATAAATATAATGTAAAAGTAATCGGTGTTCAGGTTGATGCTATTGAAAAGGGCGAGGACCGTATTGCTTTTAAGGAGACTATGAATTCTCTCGGCATTGAAATGGCACGCAGTGAAGTTGCTTACAGCGTGGAAGATGGTCTTCGTATCGCAGAAGAATTGGGATATCCCGTTGTTTTAAGACCTGCTTACACTATGGGTGGTGCCGGCGGCGGTCTCGTATATAATGTGGAAGAGTTAAAAACCGTTATCGCAAGAGGTCTTCAGGCCAGTCTTGTAGGTCAGGTTCTTGTAGAAGAATCCATTCTCGGCTGGGAAGAATTGGAAGTGGAAGTTGTTCGTGACTCCAAGAACAACATGATTAGCGTTTGCTTTATCGAAAATATTGACCCCTTGGGTGTGCATACCGGTGACTCTTTCTGTTCAGCACCGATGATTACCATTTCAGAATCTCTGCAGAAGAGATTACAGGAACAGGCATATAAAATTGTTGAGGCTGTAGAAGTAATCGGCGGTACCAATGTACAGTTTGCACATGACCCTGTTTCAGACAGAATTATTGTTATTGAAATCAATCCCAGAACATCCCGTTCTTCAGCACTTGCATCCAAGGCAACCGGTTTCCCTATTGCCCTTGTATCTGCAATGCTGGCTTCCGGACTTACTTTGGATGAAATTCCTTGCGGTAAGTACGGTACATTGGACAAGTATGTTCCCGGCGGAGATTATATTGTAATTAAGTTTGCCCGTTGGGCATTTGAGAAGTTCAAAGGTGCAGAAGATAAGTTAGGTACTCAGATGCGTGCCGTTGGTGAGGTTATGAGTATCGGTAAAACTTACAAAGAAGCATTCCAGAAGGCAATCCGCAGTTTGGAAACAGGCCGTTACGGTCTCGGCTTTGCTAAGAACTTCCATGATAAAACCAAGGAGCAGTTGATTGAAATGCTCCATACTCCTTCCAGCGAGAGACAGTTCATTATGTATGAAGCACTTCGTAAAGGTGCTACCGTGGAAGAGTTGTACCAGTTGACCAAAATTAAGCATTATTTCTTAGAGCAGATGAAGGAATTGGTGGATGAGGAAGAAGCACTTATGCAGAATAAGGGCGAAGTTCCTTCCAAGGAAGCATTGGAGCAGGCTAAGAAGAATGGTTTCTCCGATAAATATTTAAGCCAGATTCTTGCAGTACCCGAAGATGATATCCGTAACGCAAGAAAGTCTTACGGTATTACCCAGGCTTGGGAAGGCGTGCATGTAAGCGGTACAGAAGACAGAGAATACTTCTATTCAACATACAACGCGCCGGATTGCAGCAAGACCAACGAAGAGAAGCCCAAGATTATGATTCTTGGTGGTGGACCCAACCGTATCGGACAGGGTATTGAATTTGACTACTGTTGTGTACATGCGGCATTTGCATTGCGTGATTTAGGATTCCAGACCATCATTGTAAACTGTAATCCCGAAACCGTATCAACAGACTATGACACATCTGATAAATTATACTTTGAGCCTCTTACATTGGAAGATGTTCTCAGTATTTATGAAAAAGAAAAGCCCGTTGGCGTTATTGCACAGTTTGGCGGTCAGACACCTCTTAATTTGGCAGATGACCTTGAAAGAAACGGTGTTAAAATTCTTGGTACCGCACCTGCCGTTATTGATATGGCAGAAGACAGAGATTTGTTCCGTGCCATGATGGAAAAACTGGAAATCCCCATGCCTGAGGCAGGAATGGCAGTAACCATTGATGATGCGGTAGAAATTGCAGAAAGAATCGGTTACCCCGTAATGGTTCGTCCTTCCTTCGTATTGGGCGGCCGTGGTATGGAAGTGGTTTACGATCAGGAAAGCCTTAAGAACTATATGGCTGCGGCAGTAGGCGTAACTCCCGACAGACCTATCCTCATTGACCGTTTCTTAAAGAATGCTATGGAATGTGAAGCAGATGCAATCAGCGACGGTACACACGCATTTGTACCTGCTGTTATGGAGCATATTGAGTTGGCGGGTGTTCACTCCGGTGACTCGGCTTGTATCCTTCCTTCTATGCATATTTCAGAGAAGAACCTTGAAAAGATTAAAGAATATACCAAGAAGATTGCGGTTGAAATGAATGTTCGCGGTTTGATGAACATGCAGTACGCAATCGAGGATGATGTGGTTTATGTACTTGAGGCAAATCCTCGTGCATCCAGAACCGTGCCTTTGGTTTCCAAGGTATGTAACATCCAGATGGTAAAACTTGCAACACAGATTATTACAAGCGAATTAACCGGCAATCCTTCACCCGTACCTGAGTTAAAAGAAAGCAAGTACGATTACTTCGGTGTTAAGGAAGCGGTATTCCCCTTCAATATGTTCTCGGAAGTTGACCCCTTGTTAGGACCCGAAATGCGTTCTACCGGTGAAGTTCTCGGTATTGCATCAGACTTTGGTGAGGCATATTACAAGGCTCAGGAGGCTACACAGAATCCTCTTCCTTTGGAAGGTACCGTATTAATCAGTGTTAACCGTCAGGATAAGCCTGAGGCTCCCGAAGTAGCGAAAGCATTCCATGAGTGCGGTTTCAAGATTATGGCTACCGGTTCTACCTACGACTTAATCGTTGCAAGCGGAATTCCCGCAGAAAAGATTAATAAAATGCAGGAAGGCAGACCTAATATCGTGGATGCCATTACCAATAAGCAGATTCAGTTGATTATCAATACTCCCGTAGGTAAGGAGAGAGTCTTTGACGACAGTTATGTGCGTAAATCTGCTGTTAAGCACAAAGTACCTTACATTACCACCATGGCTGCTGCTAAGGCAAGTGCCGCAGGTATTAAGGCCGTTAAGAAGAACGGTAAGATTGCTGTTGATTCCATTCAGCACATCCACAGCACCATTACGCAAGAATAATTTTTATATTTTAAATGTATGCCCCGGCGGATTATATTCTAATCTGCCGGGGTTAATTTTCGGATAAAAGAACCGATATAATATATACGAATATTTAAGGCCTAAAGTATTTAGTAAGTCACCACGGATGGTACAGGAAGAAAGAAGGAATCTTTCCAACTGTACTGTTTTTGTTTTAGATCAGACAGGGAGGGAAAGAATTAAGGCAGTGACTCAATAAGAAAGGGAACATATTGCGAATTGAAACAAGCGTAATAGGAATGGAGTCCGCCCGAAGATATCAGTCTTCGAGTACACAAAGAAGTCGTTTTGCATTGCAGGATTACAATGGCAAGCGAAATAAAAATGATTTATCCATGTCACACGATAATTTGGGCGAAACGGAGCCTGAAGTGACCAAAGAAACTGCAGCGTATAAAAATGAAGAGACACATAAAATTGTGTGGGAAGAAAAGATTGCCACATTAAAGAAAAGTAATATTACGTTACGTGAGACTTCTGCAAGTACGGCTGCACAATTTCATTATTACTCTACCCGGTATATTTTTATGCTTTTATTTGGAGAGCGGGCAGGGAATATTTATGAGGAAGATATGTTTGCGGAAGATTGGAACGGAGAAATGAAAGGTCAGCCTGCTACTTTGGAATTTATGCCGATGAAACAGGTGTCATTTACCCGTGAGGGGTGTTATGAGGAGACTGAAAACGTTCTCTATCGGTCCAAAGGTATGGTAACAACTGCAGACGGCAGAGAAATCAATTTTAATTTGGAACTGGGAATGAGTCGCAGTTTTCGTGAGTATTACGAAGAAGAATATGACATTGCAGAATTGCAACGGGTATGTGATCCGTTGGTTATTAATTTTGCCGGAAATGTGGCAAATTTGACAGACCAAAAGTTTTTCTTTGATATTGATGCCGACGGAAAAAAAGATGAAATATCAGAATTGGCATCCGGCAGCGGTTATCTTGCATTGGATAAAAATAATGACGGCACAATCAATGACGGAAGCGAACTGTTCGGACCGCAATCCGGAGACGGATTCGGCGATTTGGCAGAGTATGATGAGGATGGCAACGGCTGGATTGATGAAAATGATTCCGTATGGAACAAATTAAAGATTTGGTGCCGGAACGAAAAGGGTGAAAACGAATTATATACCCTTGCGGAAAAAGGTGTAGGTGCCATTTGTCTGCAAAAGGCCGTTACGGATTTTGCATTGAAAAATGCCGATAATAGTGACAAAGGATTTATCCGCAGTACCGGAATATTTTTGTATGAAAACGGAAATGTTGGTTCTGTACAACATCTTGACTTAGCACAGTAAATAAAAATACACTTCAAACATTGGAAAGGTCTGATGTTTGAAGTGTTTTTTACTATTTTATCTTTTATAAAATGATGTGCTGCTTATCGTTTGATTTCTTGCAAAATATGCATAATATACCACTTTCAAGACGTTAAAATGACATAAATATGATATAAACTTAAAAAAAGTGCAAAAATCTGCCAATTTTGTGCAAAAATCATAAAAAAATAATTGATTTATTCTAAAAATTAGTTATAATAACAATATAAAGTAAATGGGGAACAACATTTTACATGCGCAGGATAAGTTAGGGGTAAGTTACCTGTGGATATGTAGAATTAGTAAAAGGGAAGTGCTTTCTGCTATGGGGATGGCAAATAAGACGAGTACGAAGTTACCGTAATAATGCATTGGGCGGTTACAATCTTAGTAAAAGGCATTTACGGGAAAGAGTACCTTTTACATGAAAAAAATTATTTTTACATAAAAAAACAGTGCAATGAGTTGGAAAAAAAGGGAATCTCATTATACTGTTTTTTTATTGGATAAGTGAAGGTTCAGGATTGCATCTATACTTTATTTTCGGACACGCTTTCGCTCGCTTGTGAATGTAGCGGACACTAAATTCAAAGTCTTGTAAACAAGCCTTTTCATTAAGTGCCGACACTCACAAAACGGTCCTTAAACAAAGTATAGATGCAATCCTGAACCATTTACGTCATGAAAAAAATAGAGTATAATGAGGTGGGGAGTGGTAGTAGTATAATAAGTAATGAATGGAAGTAAGAGAACGATTATGAATATGACAGAAGAGCAGAAACGGATTAAGGAATTATTTGCGCAACAGATGCAGACGGATTATTGTTGCAGTGGTTGGCAATTGAATTCTACAGAGAATGAATATACCATAAGAGAATTAAAGGGAGGTCGCCGCAGATTTAAGAAGGATGATGCAATCCTGAAAGTATTGTGTATGAACGGTAAGTGTATTTTCTCAGGCAGAGAAGAGATTTTGGAAGAGTGCAGAACGACGTTCAAGGACTTAAACGGTGCATGGATGTCCCAATATAAATATTTATATTGGTTGGATGATTTGCTTTTGGAACATAAGTATTTTCTGGAAGATTTGCATCATTATTATCTACCGCTGGGCAAGGAACTTTTATCTGAAGAAGAAATGAATGCATTGTCCGGGGAATATGAAGTGCAGTGGTATGAAGGTGAAGAAATCGAACGTTTTCGAGATGATGAGAGATTTATACATGCCTATTCTTTTTTGCCAAATGCACCGGATGTCTTAGGAGTGGCAGTATTAAAAAACGGTGAAATCCTTGGTATGGCAGGCGCCAGTGCAGATAGTGATGTAATGTGGCAAATCGGTATTGATGTAATGTCTGAGAGCAAAGGGATGAATTTAGGTCCTTTTATCACGATTCTTCTAAAACGAGAAATTTTAAAAAGAGGGAAAGTGCCGTATTACGGTACGGTGGAAAGCCATATCCAGTCCCAAAAAGTCGCGGTAAAAGCAGGATTTTTACCTTACTGGGCAGAACTTAACAGTGCACCGTTGCCGGAAGATACGGAGGATAGTATTTAGCATCAGGATTTCATTGGAAAGCATTGGTGTATACTTGTTTTAAAAGTAAAACTCTGTTAAAATAATTGTTTGAAGTCGAGTATACAGAAGAACAAATCAAACAGGGTATAAGCATTAATTCAAATGTGCTATCGACTTTATTTCATGAAAAATCATCATAAAAGGAGGGCGTATTTTCATACGCATAGAATGTTATGTCAGAATGTTCACATGACTGCGGAAGTTGCAGTGAAAATTGTTCACAAAGAGACCCTAAGAGTTTCTTGGAGAAACCTCATGAGTCTGCAAATATTAAGAAAGTAATCGGTGTTGTCAGTGGTAAAGGTGGTGTTGGTAAATCCCTTGTAACTTCGTTGTTGGCAGTTGCCATGCATCGCAAAGGATTCCATACGGGTATTCTGGATGCGGATATTACCGGACCTTCCATTCCGAAGGTATTTGGCCTTACCGAGAAGGCATACGGCGATGAGGAGGGCATTGTTCCCGTTAAAACAACTACGGATATTGATATCATGTCCATTAACCTTTTGTTGCCGGATGAAACCGATCCTGTTATTTGGAGAGGTCCTGTGATTGCGGGTACCGTAAAACAGTTCTGGACCGATGTGCTCTGGGGCGATAAGGATTACCTCTTTGTAGATATGCCGCCCGGAACCGGAGATGTTCCTCTGACCGTATTCCAGTCTCTTCCCGTAGACGGAATCATCATTGTGGCATCACCGCAGGAACTGGTATCCATGATTGTGGAAAAAGCGGTAAAAATGGCAACATTGATGCGAATTCCCGTGCTTGGTATTGTGGAAAACATGTCATATTTTGTATGTCCCAATTGTAAAGAAAAACATTATATTTACGGGGAAAGTCATATAGAAGAAATTGCCGAAGAATACGGAATCAAACATGTGGCTAAAATTCCGATGGATTCCACCTTGGCCGCTGCCTGTGACGCAGGTATGATTGAAGTGTACAAGGGTGATTGGTTGGATGAGATGACCGAGATGTTGAAGAATTTATAAAGTGATTCATAATGCGAAGAGTGTATTTAAACGAAACAGTTTAAATACACTCTTTTATTTATGCTGTAATATAGGGATTATGGTTCTGATATCCCGGTCACGCCAACATAAATATTGGAGATGGAATACCAGGTTGCAAAGTCTGTTACGCCCGTAGGATTTAAGTTAAAAATTTGCTGGAATGTACGCACGGCTTCCGCGGTTCCGGGACCATAGATGCCGTCCTCCGAAACCCCGGGGAGTGCAGGATAGTTTCTTTTGATACGGTTGAGTTGTTGTTGTAATTGTAAAACCTTACTGCCTCTGGAACCGATGGTTAAATCATATCCCGGCCAGGAAGCAGGAACGCCTTCAATCTGGTCTGCAGAATTGATAAACATATCATTACCATAATAGTAACGGATGATATCAATGGCAGAGTACCCTTCTTCTCCCAGGTACATGGAACCCCATTGACTTAATCCGCGGCAAGTGGTCCTTTTGCCGTCGCAGTAGGATGTAAAAATCGGTTGCTTTACTCCGGGACGGGATAAGTAATTATTGAATATGGAATCTACAATCCGGTCAATGTTGGCATAGATATTCCGTCCGTAAATAAATTTCTGATCGTATGCAGTAGAAGAGGTAATGGTAAAATTGTATCCGCGGTTCCGGTACCCCGAAGCCAATGGATTTCGGTAGTATGCGTAGGAAGTATTTGTATAGGGAATTGATAATAAAAACAGGTAGCAATAAATATAAAACGTATGGACAACCTTATGAGGTGGTAGGGTTGTAGGAAGATTGAAAAGCACTGGTTTCGGAAGGAATCAGTGCTTTTTATATGTACCGGCATATCGTACATCATCAAAGGTACATTTCTGGCTATTATGTCAGCAGTCAAAATAATATATTTTGCGTTATACTCCTCCCACTTAAAAGCGAAATGCTTTTATAAATAAACAATATACGGAGGAAAGAAAAAATGAAAATTGAGAATTTTTCAAAAGAAGTCAAAGGAGCGTTGGAGCAGAGAACAGAGTGCACGGTGGAGGAAATGAGAATACGAAAAAATAATGGTGTAATGTTGTATGCAATCACATTAAAAGATGATGGTATCAATATTGCACCTACTATTTATTTGGAAGACTACTTCGATAATTACAGGGAATACAATTGGAGTATAGAGCAGGTAGCAGACAAAATTGTTGAAATCTATAATAAGTATCGCTTTGAACATAATGTAAATATGGATTTCTTCACCAATTATGAAACAGCAAAGCAGAGAATAGTTTATAAACTCATTAATTTTGACCGAAACAAATATTTGTTGGAAGAAATTCCTTATGTAAGATTTCAAGACCTTGCAATTGTATTTTATTACTTGGTTGATGAAGACGAGTTCAGCAATGCAACTATATTAATTACTAACAGACACTTGGATGGATGGGGAGTATCAACAGAAGAGATTTATACTGTTGCCAAGGAGAATGCACCGAAATTGTTAAAAGCAAGCCTGTTGGGGATGATGCAGGTGCTTAAAGGTTTGGTAGAAGAAAACATTTTTACAGAGGAGGAAGTCGGTGATTCTGTATTGGAACTGTTTGAAGATGATAATTGTGGCATGTATGTATTAAGCAACTCAACAAGGTTATATGGGGCCGGTGCTATATTGTATGATTATATTCTCAAAGAATTTGCAGATAAAATGCAGTCTAATTTGTTTATTTTACCAAGTTCTATTCACGAGGTTATCATTATTCCTGATAAAGACCACATTACAAAAACAAAGTTGCAGGGGATGGTAAAAGAAGTCAACGAAACACAGGTAGCAGAGCAGGAGGTGTTATCAGACTCAGTTTATTATTTTGATAGGAATACAAATAAAATTGAAATAGCATAGGGTTTGCAGGGTGGTAGTAAATGCCACCCTGTTTCTGTGAAAACTCCCTATACATTAAGGATAATTTCTAGTAACTTACACCACAGACACAGTGGTTGCGGCGGCGTTAATATTGATATATGGAAATGAGTTGAAGAACTCAAAGAAAAATAAAAATCATATAGGAGGTACACGGGTATGTGTAGAAAATTAATTGTAACTAACAAATTAAGTCTTGGTAATCGTTCTTTAGGATATGAGACGTATTGTCTTCCTAAAGGGGAACTGGTGGAGTTCACCGATAAGCAGTTGAAAGATATTATCAAGAGTGAAGGTCCTGATGAAGTATACGGTTTAAAAATTGCGGAAGAAACCAATGAGTTGGTATTTGATGATTCATTTTTTGTAACTAACATGATGAATAAACTTCATATCAATAGTTTGGTTCCGATGGTGGAAGAGGATTGTTTAGCAAACTTATTCTATATTGTCATCGGCACCCACAAAGTGAAGAATGAGATTATGTATGATGTGATTAGTTCCAGATATGAAAGAACATCATTCAGTGCAGAAAAGGTTAAAACCTTACT
This sequence comes from Lachnospiraceae bacterium, assembly GCA_017473115.1. Lineage (GTDB taxonomy): Bacteria > Bacillota > Clostridia > Lachnospirales > Lachnospiraceae > UBA3766. The sequence goes on along the minus strand of JAFUNC010000011.1, from coordinate 35,145 downwards.
GGATATGAAAATAATCAGTGCCGGTGCTAAGTTAGAAAATGGGGAGATTGTGGTAGCACCGTTAGAGAAGCCTAAAGCAACGGAATAATAATAAAACCCAAGGCATTAAATAATTTTGCCTTGGGTATTTTTTAAAATTATCCTTTAGGTGGATAAGGATCATTTCCGTAAGAATCTTTAGCACGAATCTGTCCATTAGGTCGATGAATAACTAATTCTGCACCTTGATTACGTGCAATCTCACGAGCAATACCAATTGCTTCTGCTTGTGTGTCGGTTCTTACCGTGGCACGTGTGTTTCCTGCGCCTTTTACCTGCCAACCACCATCGGGATGAGGAGTAACATGCTGATTTGTTCCCATAATGTATTCCTCCTATCCTCTATGTGCTTCGGGACAACAGTGAAGGCAACCATCAGCCTTTGTATATCCTTTAGCCTTTGCGGCAGATACTGCGTCTTTACCATTACTGAAATAGCCAAGATAAGTACGGTTCGCAGGAGTAGGAAGATATCTACAATCTTCACTATGAACTTCATTGTTACTATTGGGATTAAATGTGTTTTCGTTAATATAATAATGTTTCATTTTTTTACCTCATTAGTGTTTTAAACACCTAAAATTTAGTTTACAGTGACATTTATAATAAAACTAAATCAAAAGAGCAGTGTTTTTGTAATTGTGCATCTCCTTTCCAAACATAGATATGCCAAAAACTGTTGACGCGCAAAACTAAATGAGGTAAAATCAAACTTGTCTAGGGTTTGGTACACTTATTCAGTAATGTGCCAGATTTTGAAAAGGTCTTGTTGGATACAGTATGTACTCCGTCAAGGTCTTTTTCTTTTGAAATAGTTATTGCTTTGTTGTAAAACTATCAAGTAAATCTGATAGAGAAGATTCATTAGCTTTTTGTTCTTTGGCCTTTAAATCAATTTCTGTTTCCAAACGCTTTCCCATTTTTTGATTAATGATAAGAGCAGTTTGAAGTTTTTCAAGAGAACCTTCATCAAGAGTGGTAAGGAATATTTTCATCGCCATCATGTAATCTCGAATTGCTTCATCAAAAGTAATGCTTGATAATAATTGATGAAATTCTTCAGCCTTATTAAGATGGGTATCATTTTGAGATTCCAATTCTCTTTGGCGTTTTGCATTATCAATAAGCAGTTCCCGTGCATCATCATCCAAATCTTGTTCATAGAAATATTCTGGACCGATACCATAGAAAAGAGATAACTTTTCTAAATTTGCATTTGAAGCACGCTTTTCATCACTGTTTTCCCAATTAGAAATTGTTGCACGATTAACATTTATTGCAGTTGCAATTTCATCTTGGGTGATGCCATAAATTTCACGTATGCTTTTTAAATTATTCATATGTTTACCATCCTTTGATGTTATAATATCATAACAAAAGGGAAAAGTCAACAGGATAAAAGTTAAAAACGCAAACATAACAAAATGCAACAAAATACAACAAAATAGCATGTTGGAAAGTTTTACAGTGGAAATGACAACAATTTCTACCGAAAAAGTGATTTCCATAGCAGGGGGATAAAAGGTAGTCCTGAGTGATACACAATTTTAATTGTGTACCACTGGTGTCTGCATTGAGTTAAAATCCGAGGATGCACGGAATGGTTTTCATAGTGGCCGCAACCAGACCGCATTATGTAAAAATCAATCTGCATTCCAAATGCATGGATAATGTTCCAGCATTATTATAAAATTGTATTTTTTAATTGGTAAATTGGAGGATGGGTAAAATTTTTCAATCCGACTCCAGAATGATTTTTCACTGCATTGGTCTAATTTCAACTATTGCATTCGGTCAAAAAGAGATGGTAGCACTTAAGTTTCAAATTTTATGGAAAAAATTTGATGTATCAAAAGACCATATTTTTGAATTTCAGAACCATAAAATGCGAAATGAAAGAATAATGTTGCCGATACAGTCACCGATATTAATTTTGGCGCCAATTTTTATACATAAGAATCAAAAGTAGTATAATTTATTTAATTTGATAAAGGCGGCTCCGCTCAAAAGAAGCCTTTATATAAATATACTTTCATAAAAAACCGCTGGAAATAGCCTTCTGTGTTTAAATGCACGGAAGGTTATTTCATTTATAGCAGAAAACCTCTGCATAATTGCAGAGGTTATTTTCTTAAACCATATAAGAAATGTTGTAGTAATATTTTCTGTTCATCATTCAACATCGAAACATCTAATTGCTTATCAGTCTCAATCTTTTCAAAACCAAGTAAATAATCAGTGGAGCATTGGTATAACCGGGCCAGCGACATAAGAATTTCTAAACTGGGAACACGTTCGGAACGCTCATAATTGGAAACAATGGAAGGAGATACACTGATAGCATCGGCAACTTCTTTTTGTGATAAGTTCTTAAGCATTCTTTGTTCCAGTAATCGTTCACCTAAACCATAAATCATAGCCAATACCTCCATTTATTTAATTCTACAGTATTTATATTGTCTTTAGGACAGTAGAAGTATGCTAAAAGCATTGCAAACTTTGCTAAAAGACGATATAATTATAAAAAATACTGGAGGATAAAGAGAGTGGGTACAACACAACAATTAACGACAGAGCAGGAAGATATATTAAGATTGCTTTGTGAAAAGTATAGAGATATTGAAAATCAAGAATCAACCATAGATGACTTTTATCATGAGGCTTGGGAAAAGTATTCAATCTTAGAAGATGAAGTAGATTCCATTCTTGAAATATTAATGCATTTTCAATATATAGAAAAAGATTATAAACCAACTATTTCTGGGGCGCAGTACATAGAAGTTGCAGATAAAGAAAGAAGTAGCACAAAGGAATGTGTATCTGATGACATAAGTAAATATAAAAAAGCAGGTAAAGTTATTGCAGGCATTATAGGTATAGCCGCTTCTGTTGCTACAATACTGGGATTTTTATTGTCACTAAGAAATTGATGCATAACATAAAAAATAGCGTTCAAATAAAATGTAATTAAATATATTTTAATTTTAAATTTTTCATTAGAGGGCGTCAGCAGATGCCCTCCTACATTTTGACAAATAGGAGGTCTAAAAATATGTCAGGCAAGTTTATGAAAGTAAAGCGTTTTGCAATTCCAACACTTACACTTGTTATCATTGCAAGTCAATTAATGGGGTGTGCGGCCGCAAATCAATCTGAATTACTGGAGATGATAAACCAAGGCGACCAAATTGAAATTGAGGTCGCGGTACCAATCAATGAAGAACAAGGTACCGAAGAATCCATAACATGGGAAGAACTTGCATCTCTTACTACAAATGATACCTTGCGTTCCGAATGGGATGATATATTAGGTATTATCAACACCGAAACAGGTAAAAACGGTGTGCTTTATGTAGATGTTACAGGTGTCAACAATAACAACAACACCTTGCAAATGGCATTACATAACAGAGCATTTGTAAAACTTATGGAAGATGAGGATAGTTTATTAGAATTAGCCGAAGCATCTATGAGTCAATATGCAGACCTTGATGCTGAAGAAGAAATGAAAGCATATTACATGGGTATCAATGGATATTTTAATCTGTTACCCGATGCAACTCCAAACTACTGTAACGCAGACAGCACACTCACCAGATTAGAGTTTATGTCAATGGTAACCAGAGCAGAAACACCGGTACAGGAATTAGAAGCCGACACCGCATTTGCAACTGCAGTCGGAAACAACGAACTAAACATCTATGCACAGGAAGTAGCCGATAGCAGTTACCTTGATATTGAATCCAAATCATTAAATAATATGACCGCAAACGGTACAATTACCAGAGGAGAAGTTGTTTATATGCTTATGAATCATTACTTCCCTAATGAGTTAGCAAATGTTGATTTAAGTACTGCAAACTTAAGTGATTGTATAGATGGTGGAGATATTGCAACGGCACAGAATTTCATAGAAGATGGCGTAGCAAAGGAATATTGGAAATCCTATGAATTAGTTTATGCAATTCAGAATCCAGACCAAGGCGTTCCCACAGATATGTACAAAGCATTAGTTTTAGCAGAACAAATGGGAATTATCAACAGTGAAACCCGATGGGATGAAGGAATCACCAAAGCAGAAGCAGTAGAACTTCTTGTATCCGCACTCATGCAGGAAACCAGCATTGAAGTGTTTAACTACAACCAAGGCACCATCACCGGCTACGAAGACCCCGAAGATGCAGTAGTAGATGAAAACACCAACCCCAACGACAATGATTCAATCGCGGCCGAAGGTGACCCAGAAGAAGTCGAAATCACAGAAGAAGACACCGGTTATGTAGAAGAAGACATCACTGGTAGTACAGAGGAAGGTTATCAAATCAGTGACCAAGATAGACAGTTCCTTATTGATACCGTTGGACTCACTGAAGAAGAAGTAAACAACATTAAGACAGAAGCAGAGTTTAATGAAATAGTATTAAACTGGGCACACAATCAGAATCCTTATCCTAGCGGTGGTGGCTCTAACTCAGGCGGTGGTAACAGTGGTTCAAATAGTGGTTCTAACTCAGGTGGTAATGAAGATCCTAACCTTGGTGGTGGTGATGCCCCTATAACACCATTAATACCAGCAGATGAAGTGATTCCGGGTTCAATGTAAATTTGACATATGTTAAGAAAATGAAGATGCTTTCTCACGGACGGGAAAGCATCTTCATTTTCTAGAATAGCAACTGGTAATCATTGCAACTCACTTAATGGGTTGCGCATCAACAGTACTCATATTCACATCAACATTTCTAAATCAACAGATTCAGTTAGAAACTAAACCAAACATATAATTAAAATGCACAAAACATCCGAATAAAATTTTAAGAGAAAAATTTAAACTCAACGCTACACTGATTTGTAATTTCCAAGGTTCTGCGGTATAATAAAGTTGATTATAATAAAATGAGGAAGGATGTGAAATAAATGAGTTCAAGAGCAGATGCAGTATTAAATATGCAAATAACATTAATACCTATATTGGTGAAAAGTTGGAAATTAAATCTACAACAATTGAGTGATTTATTTAAAGAGTATGATTTGTTAAGTTATATAGATACATGTTATGAGTTATTTAACTCAACAGGAAATCAGGGAATAGTAGATGAACTTGAAGAATATATTAAAATTCAAGGAGGTACAATAAAGTGAAACCATTGTATCATGGAACAACAGAAAAGTTCGATGTTATAGATACATCAAAGGGAAAAGGGTACAAGGATTTTGGTAGAGGCTTTTATGCTACAGCAAGAAAAGAGCATGCTGAAAGTATTGCAAAACGTAATAAAAGAATAAAAATTGCAAAACAAGCTAAAATTATTGCGAGGAATCCTGGATACAAAAAAGAAATATTTGATGCATATAGATACAATTTAATTTTTTCAGAAAATATGACGGGACTCAATGTAAAGATATTTAAAACAGCGGATGTGGAATGGGTTAAATTTATATTGATGAACAGAAAATCAGAGTTTACTTGTCATAATTATGATATAGTGATTGGACCAACTGCTGACGAGGAAACAACAACAATTATAAATCAGTATGAGCCTGAACTAATAAGGAATAATTACAGTGATGAAATATTAGAAAGGTTGATTTCTGAATTAAAACCGGAAAAATTACCTAAGCAATATTTTTTTGCAAACAAAAAGGCTACGAATACATTAAAATTTGATAAGATAAAGAGGGAGATTATTGTATGAAAGCAGACGAAGTAAGTATAGCAAAATCAATACAAACATTGACATTTTATTTGGTAAGATATATACAGCAGTATAAAAAGTGTACTTCAGAACAAGCATTACAAATATTGATGAAAACAGTAACCTATGAAACATTAAATGACAAAAACACAAAACTTTTTTGTGAGTCTAAAGAATATATTTCAGATATGCTTAAAAGTGAATTGGAAGGTAATATTGAAAATTGGATGAAAATATAAATATATAAGGATGCTTTTTGTAACAATGAGCATCCTTTTTTCATGCACTTCTTTAAATAGTATAGAATTTATTTTTATTTTTTAAGAAATTTTTAAATAGGAGGCAAGCAACATGAAATCATCAACACGCATTTCAAAGTTTAAAATAACTATCATAACTCTATTAATCACAGTTATGATAGCACCCATTTTGCTAGAACCACTCACAGTTTATGCTGATGACAGGGTAGTAATAGATGCTGAAACAGTAGCCGATGTAAATATACCCGGTTCAGGTGGCAAATGGTACTCTACTTGTGCAATTGGCGCAGGTTATAAAGGTCAAGGTGTTCTCATTTACCTACTAGAACGAAACGGTGGTGGTCCCGTCGCCGGCACCACTCCCAAGGCTTATTATTGTAAGACACAAATGTCAAACTACGAACTTCATGCTCAAGACAAATACAACCGATATCCTGAAGTTACTACATGGGAAAATGGATTGATACCTTGGGCAGGTGAAGCCGCAACAGCCTATGGCGGTGGTTTAATCAAGAATACAACATCATCCAACCTAAATGAAATCAAAGACTGGCTTAGAACGCCTATGGGCGCAGGCACTAAAGGTATTGCACTGGTACAGACTTTATGGGGTTCAGCAGTAGCCCAACGCTTCACCAACGAAGAAATCATCCTCGTAGTCGAACCCATCGTTGCAAACCAATTTTGTCAATACCGTGCAGAAGACACCATAACCTATGATACTATAAAAGATGAAACTCTATCAAACACAATAAAACGTCTTCGTAATATTAGAACACGTATAACGACATATCCATCTTATGATGATACAGGTATGAGTTCAGATTTAGCTGATTTATTAGATTATTATATTGGTACTTATGACTACTATACACGACCAGGAACCTATATACCTGGCACTATACTTATAGATTTGCATAATGCACTTCAACATGACATATATGAAGACCCAATATACATTAAACAATTTCATTTAATAGGTGATACCTATGCAGGTACTCCCAAGATGGTAGCGAGTTATTTTTCTGAATTACAAACGCATAAAAGAGATTTGCGAGCAGGTTATACAATATCAGACTCTGGTGCAAATTATTACCGTAAAGGTGCTCAAATAGCATCGTTTATCCCAACAGGTTCTACAGTTTGTGCAAATGCAAACTTTACCCTTTGGCCTCACGGACCGAATGCAGTAAAGAAATGTCACGATGATGCTACAATATCAACATATTCAATTGGTATGTTAGCGATGTTAGCATTCACACCAGATGGCTCATCCCAAACCACCTGCAACGAACCCGAACAACCAGCACCTCACGACCCACCCAACGAATCCACAGGTACCTACACAATCATCAAAACCTATCGTGACCGTAATTCAATCACCAACCAATTAGTTCACGTAGACACCACCCATCGTTCCAATGTACACAATCAAATATTAATTGAGGACGAATCAGAGTATACAGTAGTCGCATGGAAGATTGCATCCCAACAAAATCTCTCCATTCAAGGACCTACATGGGAATCAAGTGTCCCAGGTCACATACAAGAGAGTGGTACAGATACTGGTTTAGTTGAGTGTGACCCCACCCACAAATATCTCTATGTACTCCTAGAGAAAGGCAACGGCACCCTAAATGCAAACTACAACCTCTCCCAATCCCAACTCACCCCATAACAAAACACCATTAGGTGTTATTTTTTTGCTTAAAATTATTTATTAAAATCATTTTGGGAAAAGGTTTATGCTTTATTTCTTTCGTCTTATTCGTACTATTATATAGTTAAACACACACTATTTTTTCTTATTACGCTTTTTAAGTGTCGCAACTTTCGCATTATCAAAAAGTTCTGGGAAAACTTTATGAGATATTTTTTTGCTAATCATAACTTCTTGGTCAAAAAGGTTTGTGACCGACTTACTGCTTTGGTCTAGTGGTTTATCAGTACTGTTTATAATTTGACTTAAATAAAAATATGCATCATCTGCTTCGTCATCTTTCCAAGATCGGTATGTAACACGCTTAATCAAACCTTTGCTTTTTAAATAGCCTTTTTCTGCATGCAAATCATTCCAAGCGACTTCATACATATTATCAATACAGTAAGAAATGCAGGACTGCAACTCGGAATTAGATGTAATCGGTGAGGATTCTACCATACCATAAGACCACTTGTCCTGAATGTACTTGTTGCGGACTTCGGTATCAAAATTGCAAAGCATGTGATAATGCCAGTTGTTTGTCTCTTTCTGTCTGCTGAAGGATGCGACATAAACAAAATTATCATAATCGTATCTAATGCGTTGTATGAATTTCTTGAATGCATTGTGGCAGATATCCAAATCATTTGCACCTTCAAATGTTCTGGGGTCAAAAGTCAATGTTACAAATTGAACATTAGGAACTTTGAAATTCATATAAGCATCTGTACGGAATTGTTCGGAGCGTCTGTTCAATCGTTTCTTATAATTGTAAACAGCGTACTTTCTCGCAAGTTCACCATTATCAGTATTAGGAGATTTTCTTTTTGGCTTTGCATCAGCATCAGCAGAAATTTCTGCTTCCTCAGATTTTGCTTTCCCAATCTCACTGAATACAGTTTCCATTGCAGGGGTCATAGGTTCATTAGTCGCATTTGTTTCCTGATTGCTGCCACCCGATAATATTTCACGATATTCCTCGGCAAAATTGTCACTAACATCTTTAAAAATGGTAATACGGGTACTTCTGTTTGTCATATCCAGTTTAAAATGATCTGCCATATCTGCGCCTCCTCACAAAATAATTCTACCTTACAGCATATTCTGTTTACAACATATATTTTTAGGTTTAGCAGAGTTTCGATGCATAAAAATATAATTAATAAAAGATTGGAGATAGTGGTTATGAAAAGCAGTTTGGATTCTAAAAACTTAACAGCAATTGTTGTCAGTGTGGAAGAATTATATAGTCTGGTAAAAGAAATGAGAGACGCCGGCGAAAAAGTGGTGCATTTACAGATTTGTGAGCCGGTGCCCGATATTGAACTGGGAAAACATATCAGTTTTGAAGCATACGGTACCGCCTGTGGTGGTGCTACGGATTATGAGCAGATAGAAACCGTCACCCAAGAAGAATATGAGCAGGCTTTATGGTGTGAAGATTTTGAAGAATAAGAAAATGCTTTTAAAAGTATCTGCAAAGTAAAAAGCCCTGACAGAGCCGACAGCATTTTTGTGATATAAAATAAAAATGTTGGAGGATAAAAACATGGGAAGTAAAATGTTTCATACAGAGGTTACCAATACAGGCCGCCTTGGTGTTAAGTATAATCATAGTGATGCACTCACAATTGTGGGATATATGAGTCCTTATGCATCCAGAAGAAGCGATGAGTGGTTGGAGCGTAAACTGCTAAATTTATATACTGCATATTATTATCGGGTATTACTGGAGACCAAAGGCCGCTTTTGGTCTGATACAGACAAGCAAGCCTTAACTTATGCAAAGGGAGGAACAGGGGATGGCGGCAAGGTTTAAGTTTAAGAGTATAAGAAATGGTTGTCTGTTAGGTATGTATCTGATACAACCAGACGGACATTACAGACCGGTTGCGGAAGTAATTATGCCGATGGATGGAGACTGGCGCGCCGATGTTGATTTCTATGATGAATTGGAAAAAGCCTACCGTTCCAGATTAAACAAAGCAATCGGACAAGGTGAGGAACCATATCAACCATATTAAAGAATTGCAGACATCATCATTTGTGGTGGTGTCTTTTTTATTGCTGATAAATTGAATTTTATATATCAATTTAAAAATAACAAAGGTGTTTATATGTGTATGATAGTAATTTTATTTTGGAAAAAACCAATAAAAACAAGGGAAAAAGCAGGAAAAATAAAAAGTGTATGAAATTAAGGAAATGCATTTAATACAAAATTGGATATGCACATTTTGATAACTGGTTAGAAAACCACATCATCACCGGCCGCAGTTTTGATACATTTCTGTGTAATTAGGAATAAAATACAACGATTAGTACCAAATTCAGCAACAGTATCTAAAAAATAGCAGTAACAAAGTAAAAAGATTTCCTAAACATATGGCAAGATTGTTTACCAATATATCATGAATAACAAGTGTCACCGCTACCTTATGAAAAAATTAAGATGTTAGCATTTCCATAACTGGTTAGTAAAAATAATTTTCATATCCTGTGTAAAAAGTAGTCTGTTTATTTCTGATATCACAATTGATGACAGCAATCAGTAAATCATTTATTGTGCAAATTTACCAATAAAATAAGCCAAAATGCAAGCCCCCAAAATTATCAATCATATACGCCTATGAGATGTATCATATAGGGGTATTCAATTTTGACATACGCCTCAACCACTTATCAAATCAGCGTTTTGTCAATAGACATAAAAAACACCAGTGATACAATATAAGTAGGTTCATTAATATTTTGGAAAAAATAATACATATATCAATTATTGGAGGATAAAGAAATGGAACAGCAAATTTTAGAATGGAAACAAAATGATTATTTCAATTATACAATGTATGAACAGGAAGAAGTTGAAAGTGACGAGTTGTGGAATTGGCATAGATTTATGTATCACGAGTTTGCATATATCTATGAGAAATGCCATGAACAAATTGCAATGGATTTTCACGGAAGGATACTAACAGTATATTATATTGAATTTGAAGATGAGATTATCTTACCTGCACTGGGTAGTCGGTTTTCAAAATTGCCACAGGTATCAATAAAGTCATTACAGGATGAATTAAATGCTGGAACAGTATATAAATTATGTGGGAGAGAGAAGGAATGGTTTAAATATCTTCTGAGAAAAGAAAAACCACAGCCAAAACCGATTATGGATAACAAATATGATTTCAGAAAAAGAATTGGTATAGACATATGGAAAAACAAAAGGATTGATAAGAATTTTGGATTAGACATCTGGGATAAACCTGTAATCGTTCCACTTGGATGCGAACCGTATTTATGATTTATTAAGTGTTTTGAATAAAACCGCATAGCGTTAGCAAAGGATAGGACTCCTGCCATTAAAATGGTGGAGTCCTATTTTTATACCGTATTTTTTATGGAAGTTATCTTTTAGAATTTGGAGGTAACTTTTATGCTTTACAACAGTAACGCAATAAAACAAAAGCAAACAGTATATGGACAAGATGAAGTTCATAAAATGAAACAAGAGCAATCGGTAGAGGTTTGTAAGAGCGTGCAAGTAGAAACGACCGCTACGTACAAAAAGAAGGAAATCAAGATTTTAATGGAATTTCCACAAGAAGCAAATTGGAAAGCAGAGGAAGAATTTAAAAACAGACTTAAAGAGATTTATTTAAGAAAAATAAATATTGGGTCTATGCAGTCTGGGGAATCTGCGTTACAATTCGCTTCACCTGATAAGACCGCAGATTTAAAAAATAACTTGGAGGATAAAGATTATGAGTAAAAAGAGAGTACGAACCTTATTAAGAGTATCATCAAAACAGCAGTTACACGATGATGATATACCTATTCAGCGTGCGGAAGTGCAAGGATATATAGATAAACATCCTGATTGGGTCTTTGATAAAGAATACATAGAGGGTGCTGTTTCAGCATATAAAAATTCTGTCGAAGACAGAGAACTTCTGCAACAGATTCTGTTGGATGCCAAAGCACATGAATTTGATGTGTTATTAGCATATATGTCTGACCGTATTGGACGTAAGGATGAATATAGTGCTTATGTTGTACAGTTGAATAGTATGGGTATTGAAGTATGGACTATCAATGATGGACAGTTAAAGACAGAAGAACACATTGATAAACTTATGAATTACATTCGCTTTTGGCAAAATGAAGGTGAATCTAAAAAGACCAGTGCCAGAGTTCGGGATGCACAGAGAGAAATGGTAAAAGCCGGTAAGTTTGTGGGTGGAAAAGCACCTTTTGGGTACCGGTTAGTGCCATCCGGTGAAATAAGTAATCATGGAAGATTACTAAAGAAACTTGAAATTGTGGAAAAGGATGCCGAAATTGTAAGGAAGATTTATTCTTATGTTATCAACCAAGGTTTTGGCTACGAAAGGATTGCAAAAGCATTAAATGCGGAAGGAATACCTGCAGTCACAACAGATAAATGGAAAGCAGGAACGATCGGAAGTATATTAAAGAATCCTATTTATATGGGGTACTATTCAATTAACAGAAGAATCAATCATGGTAGTTTTACACGATTGGACCGAAAAGATTGGATATATTCCGAAAAGCAGATACCTGAAATAGTAATCATATCTCAAAGTGATTGGGAAAGAGCGCAGGAGATTAGAGAAGCACGTAAAAATAAAATCAATGCTTCAAAAGAAGAGGGATTAAAAATGTATATGGAACAGTACAATGTGCCATTTAGTACAAAAGGTAAACTTGCTTTAATTGGTTTAGCATATTGTGGTTATTGTGGAAAGCGTCTTAAAAATGGAAGTTATTGTAATAGATGGATTACGAAAGAGGGAGAAGAAAAAGTAGCATTTGCCGGTAGGTATATTTGCCAGTCCAAATGTGCCGAACGCAATTGTTATTCTCAAGAATACCTGGAGGGAATAGTATTTGAAGTAGTAGAAGCCTATATGGAGAAGTTAAAAAAGGTGGATATTACAGAAGAAATACAAAAAATGCAATTTCAGAAAAAGAAGAGAATTGATAAAGAATTGGAAAGAATTAAAAAAGATTCTCGAAACGCAAAATTAGATATTGAAACTCTGGAAGAAAAAATACCTGCTGCAATCAGAGGAGATTATTTTTTCAGTGCGGATAAACTTGCTTCCATAATAAAAGAAAAAGAGCAGGAACTGTTATCTTTGGAAGAAGAAAGAAAAGCAATCTTAGAAGAAGCAAAGCAGGCTGAGTTGGAAAATAGCGATATGGAAATGTTTGTACAGATGGTTCCAAACTGGAAAGAAGAGTTTAAAAATGCAGACGTAACAACAAAACAAATGTTGCTTGCGGCTATGATTGAGAAGATAGAAGTAAAAGAAGATGGTATTAAGATAAAGTTTAAGATACAATTGGATAACTTTAATTCTATACCAAAAACTATTGGTTCCAGTACCATTCCGTATATACACGATTCAACGTAAAACTCATAATAACCAAAGTATTGGCATAAATCGTGCTTTCGGGCCAGGTGGGAAAGATTTCGCTGCTGACCACGTTTTTAATATAATCCCGATAGGGTACGTAGTAGTTGGGGGCGGTGCTGTCGTTCGGCACACCGTCGTGTACAATGATGGTTTCGGGAATCACCACTCTGGATAAAACAATTTCGCCGGTTTCGGCTTCGGGTTTGATTTCGGCTTCCGGAGTTTTGGATGGGTAGTCTCCGACCAATGTATGTATCGGGATGTTGATGGTGCCTGCACCGGTTCCGAAGCGTATGGGTACCAGAGCAGCCGGCTGGATGGAGGTTTCGTCTGCCAGCAGTTCCGAACCGTTGATGGTAAGCGGCTCATAGCCTTCCGCGACAATGATAAAACGATATTGTGAGAATGGTTGGGGGCTGTCGGCATTTAAAGAATAGGACAGCGGTGGCGTGGGCAGCGTGACGGCTTCCGTCTGACCGGAAGAGTTGGTAATTAATGTATAAAGCAGATTGTCGGGGGCTTCCTGGGAATATACTTGGACAGTGGCGTCCGGTATGGGAATGGTAGTAGATACCCTTGTGACGAAGAAAACAAGTCTTCCGTTATATTCGCTTGTTTGAGAATTCAATGAATCCATAAAAACCTCGCAAGTTTTCTTGAGAATAGATATGCAAAAAGACGCTTTGATATGCATCAAAGCGTCTTAAATATTCAAGTTATTCTTAAACTGCGTAATTGTAAGAAGAAACCACAGAGTCTTTTACACTGTTACCGGAGTTGGTATAACCTACGGTACGATTTCTGCTCAATAAATCCTCCAAAACATCATAATCTTTCTTAGCAACCTTGTTTGACTGCGCATCTGTTTCGTTGGCTGAATCTGTTGTATTATTGGTTGCCTCGGTCTTTTCGATTACCTTACCGTCTTCGGTTTCGGTAACTGTTTTGTCTGCCTCTTCTGTCTTGGGATTGTTTGCTGCTTTTAACTTCTCGTAAATATCATTGGAAGTAACCGCTTTGCTGTCTTTGCTTAAATCTTCGTCGGCATAGTAGGCTTTTAAAAGTTTGCCGTAACTTCCCGATTTGATCAATGAATAATCAGAGAGAGAAGAGTAGATACCGCTTGCACTTGATGAACCACCCAAAATACTGTTGGTTAAGGAAGCCATGGAAGAGGAACCTGAATTATTTGTGGTATATAAACTCTGAAACAACATTGACATATTGCCTGCGTAATTATAATTGTTAATATTCACTCTTTGGACCTCCTTTCGGTAAAATGTATGTATAGTTCAACCGACTATCATATTTCTTCATAATCATTATATTACAATTGTGCATAGAATTCAACTCTTTTATGATAAAAAAACAGAAAAAGAGCAAACAACTAAATATAGTATTTTTTTATATGTTTTATTGCTTTATAGATACAAATAGTGCTATAATATAGGCGTTGGATTAGGATAGGGAAACTATGCCTGAATACGGATGAAAAGAGGTGAGAGATTTGAAAAGGGCAGTACTTTCCATGCTGGAAGAAAATTATGCATTTGAGAGCAATAAGGGAAGCCTGAATTTTTCCTGCGATGTAATCGAAATGAACTTTGATAAGGCAGAGCAGAGAAAGGGTACTTTTCAAATTCAAAATATGGCTGAAACGCCGATGGAAGGATATATTTTGTCTAATAATATGCGTATGCAGTGTTTGACACCGATTTTCAGAGGGGAAAGTGTGGAGATTACCTATTGCTTCGACAGTACCGGGATGGAACCGGGGGATGAGGTAAAGGGTGAGTTTCAGATTATTTCCAATAAGGGCGAATATATCCTTGGTTTTGAGGTGCGAAGGGATAAGCAGTATTTGTACAGCAGTATGGGAAATATCCGTAATCTGTTTCATTTTGCAAATCTCGCCAAAACCAATTGGGAAGAGGCAGTACAATTATATTATTCCAACCAGTTCCGTAATATTTTGGAAGGAAATGATGCACAGTATATCAGCATATATCGTGGCTTAAGTACAAGACCCGGGAATGAACAGAATGTAGATGAATTTTTGGTCGCAGTCAAAAAGAAAAGCCGTATTACATACGAGGCAGACCTCCGTGAAATCTGGATTAAAGATCCGGAAGAACCCCTTATGCAGGAAGTAGAGATTACCAAGAACGGCTGGGGATATGTATCTTTGGACGTAATGGTAGAGGGATATTTTGTAGGTATTGAGAAAGAACATTATACCGAAGATGATTTTCTGGGAAATGTTTGCCGTATCCCGGTATATCTGGAACCTTCCCATATGCATCAGGGTATTAACTACGGAAAAATTACCGTAAAAACCCAACAACAGGTAATTGAAATTCCGGTATATGCAGAAAATAAGGTGGTTTCCGTAGAGAACAACGAAGACTATGAGTGGTTAAAACTTACGGCAGCCGTTACCAAAGAATATATTGATTTCCGTTTGGGTAAAAAAGATACGAAAGCCTGGATTGAAAGTACCATGCCGTTGGTGGATAAAATGTCCGGCAACAGCCAGCAGAATATTATTGCCAATCTGTATCAGGCGCAACTTTTGTTGGCACAGGACAGAGGCGCAGATGCGGATTATATTTTGGAACGCGTGGAAGAATGGATGTCAGAAGGCAAGCAATTGCCTGAAGTGTACGGATATTTTCTTTACCTTACGACCCTTTTGAATCGTGATGAAAGTTATACCGATAAAGTGGCGCATAAGGTAAAAAAGATGTTCCAGCGGGAACAGGACAATTTCCGTTTGGCATGGCTGATGTTGTATTTGCAGAAAAACTTATTTTTCCACAATGACAAAAAATGGGAGTTTCTGGAAGAAAGATATGATCGCGGTTCCGGTAGTCCGATACTGTACGTGGAAGCTTTACAATTGCTTTGGGAACAGCCTGCTTTGCTGACCAAATTAGAAAGTTATGAAATCAGTCTTTTATTGTTTGCAATCAAGCACAATGCAATCAATGCCGAAATTGCAGAACGTATTCAGTTTTTAATCGGTCGTGAAAAAGAATATGATTTTCGAATTTTTGCGATTTTAAAATATTGCTATGAAAAAGTACCTACCAGAGAAATGGTGCAGGCAATTTGTACATACC
The DNA here is from genome assembly GCA_017473115.1 of Lachnospiraceae bacterium. Lineage (GTDB taxonomy): Bacteria > Bacillota > Clostridia > Lachnospirales > Lachnospiraceae > UBA3766. Next base: position 18,882 of record JAFUNC010000011.1, on the reverse strand, counting down.
TGATGAAGGGAAATTGTATCGGTCAGGAATATTTCCCGTGGTATGCCAAGGCTGTGGATATGGAACTTCGTCTTACCAGATTGTACGAGTATTACATAATGTCCATAGACTTGAATTACAAAGGCGAGTTGCCGCAGATGGTGATGATGTATTTTGCATATCAGAACAGTCTGGACTATGAGAGAATGGCATTTTTATATGCCAATGTGTGGGAACACAGAGGGGCCTTTCCTGAGATTGCCCTGTCTTATACGGAACATTTGGAAGATTTTGTAAGGGAGCAGGCATCTCACGGTCGTATCAATGCCCATCTGATTAAGTTATATCAGCGAATTTTTGTACCGGCCATTATGGATGTAAAATTTGCCAATGACGTCGCACCTTTGCTTTTTACACACGAGGTAACGGTGGATGATAAAAATGTACGTAATGTAGTGGTGGTACACGAACATTTGCGGGGTGAAAAGAGTTATCCCGTAGAGAACGGCAAAGCATATGTGCCGATTTACAGTATCTTTTATAAACTATTATTCGAAGATGCTTACGGAAACCGGTATGTGCCCAATGAATTCTTAAAACCTGTTCCGGTTCTCTTTGATGAAGAGTTGTTTAAGACAATACAGCCCATGACACAGGAACAGGCAGGAGTGCTTTTGTATCACTGTGAAGAGCGTAAGAATTATATCAATATTACGGATATGAACGTATATGCCTATGCAAGACTTTTGCATATGGACGAAATTACTACCACGTATTACAGAGAACTGCTGGTGGCACTGATTAAGTTCTATTTCGAGCAGGACTACATTCGTGAATTGGATGAGTTATTACCGGAAGCAGAACCGGAGCATATGAGTTCTGTAGACAGAGCGGAAGTGGTACATATTCTTGTTGCCCGCGGAATGTATGATATGGCGTTTGAGTGGGTGTGTGAATTTGGTGCGGAACATATGGAAGTAAAAAATGTGTTGCGTTTGTGCAGCAGACTTCTGGAACGCAGGGATTTTGAAGAAGAAGAGTGTATGCTCGGACTGTGTGCTTATGTATACCGCCAAAACCGATATGATGAGAATATACTCTTTTATCTGGTAAAATATTTTGAAGGTAATATTCGTGAACTGCGCGGACTTTTGCGTAACAGTGAAGGATTTGTCGTGGATACATATACGTTGTTGGAACGCCTGCTTGTACAGTCGTTGTTTGCCGGTGTTTATATCGGCGAGAAAATGAAGTTATACGATATGTATATTCAAAAGAGCGGAAATTTGGATATTGAGAAAGCCTTTCTTACCAGATGTGCCTACGATTATATGGTAGAGCAGTGCGTTACAGAGAATAAGGTGTTTGAGCGATTGATGCAGTTGATGGCAGATGGTGAAAAGATGAACCGCGTCTGCAGGATTGCAGTGCTAAAATGGGCCTCCGAGCAGGAGGAAGGCGTATGGAATACGGAAGTATTGCGCCGATTGATTAACGGCGAAATTGCAAAAGGAAACTTTTTCCCGTTCTTCCGCGTTTTTTCGGGCAAAATCAAAGAAGTATTGCCGTTTACGGACAGAACCTTTGTGGAATATAAGGGGGAACCGGGCAGTAAAGTTGTTATTCACTATGCGATTGAGAGAGAAGACGGCGGTGAGACGGAATACCGTAAAGAAGAGATGCGAAATCTTTACGGCGGAATCTATGTTAAAAGTTTTATTCTTTTTGCGGGCGAAAATGTGCAATATTATATTACGGAGCAGAACGGAAACCGGGAGCAGTTGACACAAAGCAGCACGGTTCAGCGAAGTGAGAATGACAAAGTTTCCGGAACCTGGCGTTTTTCTCTGTTGAATGATGCGGTAATGCGAAGAGAAAAGAAGGACTACGAAGGTGCGGGAAAAACCCTTACGGAATACCGCAAGAAAGACTTTTTAATTCGTGAAATATTTGGGAATAAATAAAAATTCCCCGGAGTGTAGTTATGTTGGCAGAAATTAAAGATGTATTTGAAAAAATGAATAAAGACCGCTATGTGGTAGGTTATGATTTGAACGATGAATATGTCCAGATGAGTTTTTGTCGCATAGACAGTGACAATCCGGAGACATTCAGCACTTCCGAGGAGCAGTACAATATTCCTCTGGCAATCTGTCGCAAAAGAAGCGCTTCCCAATGGGTCATCGGTGACGAGGCCGTGGAATGCGCGGATGCGGGAGACGGCCGGTTGGTTACCGGATTTTTGGAGACTGCCAAAGAAGGCGGAACCGTTACCATTGACCGGGAAGAATATCATGCAAAGGATTTGCTGGCGCTATTCATCAAGAGAAGTCTTGGGATGTTACCCATTATGGAGACGCCGGAAAAGATAGCCAATATCACCATAGCCCTGCGTCAGGCGGATGTGGAAATGATTAAAATGTTACAGTCCGCAGTCAGTGTGCTGAAAGTGGAGCCGGAGAGATTTTCGTTTACCGGATATGAAGAGTGCGTGTTCTTTTATATGCTATATCAAAGCGAAGCATTGCAGAATCATCAGGTACTTGTATTTGATGCCGCAAGTGAGAATTTGTGGAGTTATCGATTAGAACGTAATCTTTTTGTAAATCCGGGAATCGCAATGGTGGAAGCGAAAGAATATGCGGATTTTAAAGTAAAAGATCCCCGTTATTTGAGTAATGTGGAGAAGGATAATAAGTTACTGCAGATTGCCACGGAAATTTGCGAGAACAGGGTGTTTTCGGGTGTGTTCCTGATTGGTGAAGGATTTTATGATGACTGGTGTAACAGTTCTCTCAGGTTTCTTTGCCGGAACCGCAGGGTTTTCAAGGGAAATAATCTGTTTAGCAAGGGCGCATGTCTGGCGGCCAGAGAAAAAGCAAATCCGTCCGGATACGAGAAGCGCATTCGTTATTTTGGCGCAGACCGTATAAAATGCGGTATCGGTGTTTTGGTTAATGAAGGCAGCAAGGAGATAAATTTATCCCTGATAGAGGCCGGAGAACATTGGTATGAAGCAGAAGCCAAAACAGAGATTATTCTGCACGGAACAGACGTAGTTCCGGTAACGGTAGAGTATATGAACGGCAGACAAACTGCCGTAGCGGAATTTGAGTTAAAAGGGTTGCCGATGGCGGCCAACCGGATGACCCGAATAGAATTGGATATCCGGATGACTTCAGAGAACCGAGTGGTATTTCATGCGACGGATTTAGGGTTTGGAGAGATTTATCCTTCCTGCGGAAAAGAATGGACGGAAGAAATGGAATTGCAGGGATAAAACGGAGAGGAAAAAAGTGGGTAAGGTATACAAGTGTATCGGAAGAAAAGCGAATAAGCCCTTTTTTCTGGAAAAGATATGTTGTAATATTTTTTCGGCAGAAGAACTGGTTTATTGTATATACGATAATACGGAACTTCTGGAAAAAGATATCTTTACAACTGAATTGGCCAATTGGCTGGAAGACGAATGCGAAGCAACGGGAATGGCTGACCGTATGTATCAATTATTGAGCAAAAAGGCAGATACGGCACAGTTTGTGCAGGCATTATTGGAGGCCTTTCCTTTTATCAGCAGCGGGCAACAGGCACGTTTTCTGGAATTGTTGGGTGAAGAGAATAATGACAGCGGACCTGAACGAAGAAAGAAACGCGGAGATTATTTTTTGCAAAAAGACCGCTATGTACATGCGTTAAAAGAATATGAGGCGGCATTGGCAGATACCCTGCCGGAAGAGGCGGAATTACAGGCAGATATTTATCACAGTATGGGTATGGCAAGAGCGGGGTTGTTTTTGCTGGAGCAGGCAAAACAGGATTTTATCAAAGCCTACGAATTGGACGGCAAAGAAGAACACTACTACTATTATGCAGCGTGTATGCGTTTTAGTATGTCCGACAGTGAGTATATCCGTACCATCAGTGATGACGTGCAGATGCGGGAAATTACTTTGCGGTTGGAAAGTAAAATGCAGGAAGCAAACAGTAAATGGGAGAGCGGTCCCGGTATTGAACTGGAAGAACTGAAACAGAAGAATCAGGCAGCAGGTGAAGAGCAATTTGCAGAATGGATAGAAAAAACCATAACGGATTGCAAAGAAGAATATCGCAGATGTATACAGTAGCGGAGAGACAGAATGGGTTTTTGGAATAATTTATTCGGAAGTAAAAAGACAACTGAATATGATGCACAGGTAAATGAGGCGCAGTATTACGAGGTGTCTAATTTTACGGATGATACCCAGAGAACCCGTTATATTGAAAGTTGTCTGGAGCAGATGAAGGCGGCATCCGATGAGATTGACATTTTGAATCGGGAATATGATTCAGTGACCGCATATTTGAATGATACGGATGAGATTGACCGTTTGCCGGAGCACATCAGCACGCCGATTCAGGACTGTGCTTCAAAACTTTTAAGATTGGAAAAGGAATTTACAAATTATACCGCAAAGAAGGATCTTTTAAGCAGTGAAGATTATACATTGATGGAGCGTATGGAAGATGAGATGCCGGAAGGGTATGATAAACTCAAGAAAGCAGAGGATTATCAGAAACTTGTAAAAGAAGATTTGAGGCGTATTGAAGGGGAAAAACAGGCGTATTATTTTCGTAAAGCCGAATTAAAGGGTATGCTTGCCAATATCAAAGGTGTGTTTTTTATCTGTACGGTGGCAGCGGTTACCTGCGTGATTATGCTTTTGATTTTACAGTTTGGTTTTGAACTGGATGCACAAATCGGATATATTTTGACTGCGGGGGCTGTGGCGGTTGCTTTTACAATTTTATTTGTAAAAAATATCGATATGCAGCAGGAAGCAGCCAGAGTGGAAAAAAGTATCGGTAAATTGATACATATGCATAATACGGTAAAGATCAGATATGTAAACAATACTAATTTGTTGGAATATCTTTATATGAAATATAAAGTGGACAGTTCCGCAGAATTAAAAGAACTGTGGGACAAATATGTATCGGAGCGTGCAGAACGGGAACGTTTCGAACAGACAAAGCAGGATATTACCTTTTATCGTAACGAGTTATTGCAACATATGCGTAAACTGCATATTGCCGATCCGGATATTTGGATACATCAGGCAGAAGCGTTGATTAACCGTAAGGAAATGGTTGAAATACGTCATGGGTTGGTGGAACAAAGACAGAATTTGCGTAAGCAGATGGAATACAATAAGGATGTGGCAGTGGATGCGCAGGTAAAATTAAAAGATATGATACATGCGTATCCGCAATATGCAAATCAGGTTTTGCAACAGTTGGAAGCCTTTGAAAACCGTATGAAGGCACGTTTGTAAAGCAAAAAATATGTATAATTAAAAAGTCGCAATCCGCTGTGGTTTTAAACAGCGGATTTCCCTTTGAGAAAAGGAAAACGGGCATAAGCAATTGGGGGAACAATTGTGAAAGGCTAAAATTAAGGGATTAAAAAAATGAAAAAACGAATTTGGATAGCAGTGCCAATACTGATACTATTGAATCTGGCGGTGGCAGCGTTTGTCTGGTATACCTTTGATAAAACCTACAGCAGCATTACCGTAGAAGCGGGAACCGAGGTAACAGCAGAAGATTTTGTCAAACGGGACGTTGAAAGCATTTCCTTTGCAGAAGATTGTCCGGAGTTTGATACAACCATACCCGGAAAATACGAATTAAGAATTTCGGCAGACGGTTTTACGCGGACCGGTATTTTAAATGTAGTGGATACCGTTGCACCTACGGCTGAGGCAGTGCCGATTTATATGTCGGTTGGTGAAGTATATGAGGCTGAATCTTTTGTGACGGATGTTTGTGATGTGACACCGGTCAGGATTTCTTTTGAAAAACGACCGGATTTCGGTGGTTACGGAATGCAGGAAGTAACGATTCGGCTTACGGATACTTCCGGCAATGAAACGAAACTTACGTCAGAGTTATACATTTTAAAAGTAAAATTACATGAAAACTATGTATGGGATATTACACAGGGAGTTCCGGCACCGGAATGGTTTTTATTGAAAACCGGGGAGATTTCTTATGCGGGAACCGGTCTTTCTTTTGTGAAAACGGATGAAGTTGGTGTTTATCCGGTATGGCTTGACGTGGAAGGAATCCGCTGTGAAGTCAGTATGGAGATTACGGATTCAAAGGCACCGGTTCTTACTACAAAAGAGACAACCGGTTATTTAAACCATCCTATCGAGGCTGATTGTTTTGTGGATACAATTGAGGATCATACAAAGGTAACGTATTCCTATAAAATCGAACCGGATTGGAGTTTGGAAGGAGAGCAGGACGTAGTACTTGTGGCAAAGGATTCAGCAGGAAATCAAACGGAAGCACTCGAGAAGTTAATTCTGATTCCGGACACGGAGGCCCCGGTTTTGGTTGGTGTAGGCAATATATCCGTATGCGTCGGAGAAAATGTATCCTACCGCAACGGTATCAGTGCCATTGATGCCTGTGACGGAGCAGTTACGGTAGAGATTGATAATAGTGCAGTGGATTTAACCACGTTGGGTACATATCCTGTTATCTATACGGCTACGGACGTATCCGGAAATGTGGCGTCGCAGGAAATTAAATTGACGGTAATGCCGGAACGTAATGAGGCGGTTACTATGGAAGTTATGTATGCGGAAGCGGATAAAATCCTTGCAGAAATCATTACGGACGATATGACGGATTATGAAAAAGCAGAAGCGATTTATAATTGGACCCGATGGCAGATTGGTTGGGTGAGTGATTCGCAGAAGGAGAATTGGGTGGAATCCGCATATGACGGATTTATCAATCGTAAAGGTGATTGTTATACCTATGCCAGTGTGTCAAAGGCACTGTTGACAAGGGCGGGAATTGCTAATGTAGACATTTGGCGTAAGTCTACCACTAGCAGTCATTACTGGAATTTAGTAGATACCGGTGAGGGATGGTATCATTTTGATGCAACCCCACGTGCGGATAAAACCATTGTTTTTATGTGGTCTGAAAACCAACTGTTGGCGGACGAGGCCGTACGGCGAAGTCATGTGTATGACCATACACTGTTTCCGACGGTGAATGCGGATTAATGAAGCGGTTATAGCAATAATAGTGAGTGAAGTGTTGTCGGTTTGGACAACGCAGACGGAGTACAACATGAAAAGAAAACTAGGTATTATCGGAGGTATGGGCCCTCTTGCCACGGCACTTTTTATGGAACTTATCATAGAAATGACAGAGGCTGCAAAGGACAGTGACCATATCAATATGGATATTATCAATATGCCGGGCATTCCGGACCGGACCGAGTATATTCTGGGACGCAGCGCGCAGAATCCGGTGCCGGAAATCTTACGGGTAAAAAAAGAACTGGAGGAACGCGGTGCACAGATCCTGGCGATGCCATGCAACACGGCATTTTACTTTTATGAAGAACTGAGCAGGAATGGCTTACCTATGATTCATGCCATTGAAGAAACCGCGGTTTGTTTAAAAGAAGCAGGAGTCCGCTGTGCGGGGATTTTGGCTACGGATGGTACGATTCAAACGGAATTGTTTCAAAAGGGATTAGAGCGCTTGGGAATCGTAACCGTGATTCCGGATGAATATCATCAGAAACTTGTGATGAGTATGATTTATGAAGATGTAAAAGCAGGCAAAACAATTCCGGAAGATAAAATAAGAGCGGTCGAAAAACACTTGCAGGATAAGGGTGCTGAGATATTGGTACTAGGTTGTACGGAACTGTCACAGGCAAAGAGAAACGGTTTGGTCGGGGCAGGATATCTGGATACTTTGGAAGTAATGGCAAGAAAGGCTGTATTGGAATGCGGTGTGCTTAAGAAGAAGTATCAAAGTCTTCTGTGACTGTAAATAGTACGATGTAAATGAAAGCGCAAATAAAAGTGTTTTAATCGTATATAGAATGTTTTTATAAAAAGAGGAAAACAAATGCAGAATCACGTATTGGATTATATGGATCAAATTGTAAAAAAATGTCCCGATAAAGTGGCATTTGCCAATGAAAAAGAAGGATTGACGTTCCGGGAAGTATATGAACAGACCCGTTCCGTCGGCACTTTTTTGCATCGTCGGGGAATATATAAAGAACCGGTGATTGTCTTTATGAATAAGCATCCGAAGACAATTGCTGCCTTTTTCGGAGTGATTGATGGCGGTTGTTTTTACGTACCCATCGATGAGCAGATGCCTGTTTCAAGAATCAATTTGATTCTCGAGAATGTGAAGCCGCGGCTGATGATTTGTGATACAAAAACAATTAAGAAAGCGGAAAGTTTTGAAACAGATGCCGAGGCGGTTTTATATGAAGACATTGCATATCTGGAACCGGATGTTGCTGCATTGCAGGAAATTCGCGATAAGGCAATTGATACGGATCCGATTTACATTGTGTTTACTTCCGGGTCAACCGGCGTACCCAAAGGTGTGGCAGCATGCCACAGAAGCGTTCTGGATTATATCGAGCAGTTGAGTGAGGTGTTGCAGTTTGATGAGAATACGGTGTTTGGAAATCAGACGCCGCTGTATTTCGACGCATGCTTAAAAGAATTGTATCCCACATTAAAATTCGGTGCCACCACATATCTGATTCCTAAGGGATATTTTATGATGCCGATAAAATTAGTGGAATTTTTAAATGAAAAGAAAATCAATACCATCTGCTGGGTGGTTTCTGCGTTGACAATGATTTCAAGTCTGCAGACGTTTGAGAAGGTCATTCCAAAGTATCTGAAAACCGTAGCGTTCGGTAGTGAGGTATTTCCTGTAAAACAGTTTAATCTCTGGAAGACTACTTTGCCGGAGACGGATTTTGTGAATCTTTACGGACCTACGGAAGGCACGGGAATGTGTTGTTATTATCGGGCAGACAGACTGTTTGAAGAGGGTGAGAGCATTCCGATCGGAAGACCTTTTAAGAATACGGAAATTTTACTTTTGGACGAGAATAACAAGCCTGCGGATATGGGAGAATTGTGCATCCGCGGAACTTCGGTAACGTTGGGCTATTACAATAATCCGGAAAAAACAGCAGAAAATTTCGTGCAGAATCCTTTGAATCCTGCGTATCCGGAACTGATTTACCGGACCGGTGATATTGCGTCAAGGAATGAGAACGGCGAGTTGATTTTTGTATCACGCAAGGATTACCAGATTAAACATATGGGACATCGTATTGAGTTAGGCGAAATTGAGGCCAATGTAAATGTCTTGGAGGGCATCAAAACCTGTGCTTGCGTGTATTCCAAAACAGATGAAAAAATAGTGCTTTATTACGTGGGTGAGAAGGACAAGGCAGAGGTAATCAAAGAACTTCGGGAGAAACTTCCGCGTTACATGCTTCCTAATGAACTTGTGACGCTGGAATCCATGCTTTTTACACCGAACGGTAAGATTGACCGTAAAGCATTACTTGCAATGTATGAAGAAACTTGCATATCACAATAAAAATGCTATAATGATACGCGTTATAAAAAGATGTTTTTAACAGGAGGACTGAAATGGAACAGTTACTTGAAATTTTATCGGATTTACATCCGGATGTGGATTTCGAAGAATGTGATACTTTAATTGATGACGGAATTCTGGATTCTTTTGATATTGTATCCCTGATTTCGGAAATCAATGAAGAATTTGATGTGGTAATTTCCGCAGAACATATTACGCCTGAAAATTTTAATTCGGCAGAAGACTTATATGCACTGATTGAGAGATTAGAGGAAGAATAAACGATGCTTTTTACATCCTATCGTTTTCTTTTCTTTTTGCTGGTGTTATTTACGGTGTACTACATAATACCAAAGAAATGTCAATGGATGCTTTTGCTGGCGGCAAGTTATATATTCTATGCTTATGCAGGTTGGGAATGCCTGATTTTTATCGGTATTACCACCCTTACCACTTATGTGGCGGGGCGCATGATTGAACAGAATCATGCAACACAGAAAAATTATCTGGCTGCACATAAAGCGGAGTTATCCAAGGAAGAAAAGAAAGCATATAAAGAGAGACAAAAGAATAAACGGTTTGCAGTTATGACCGTGTGCCTCATACTGAATTTCGGCATTCTTGCAGTGCTAAAATATACCAATTTTGTAATTGCCAATATGAATGGTATTTTGGAACTGACAGGAAGCACCAAGGTACTGGCATTTCAGGATTTGCTTTTGCCGCTTGGTATTTCGTTTTATACCTTTCAGAGTATGGGGTATTTAATTGATGTGCACCGGGGAACTTATCCTGCACAGAAGAATTTGTTCAAATTTGCATTGTTTGTGTCGTTCTTTCCCCAGTTGATTCAGGGACCAATCAGCCGTTATGACGATTTGGAAAAAGGATTGTTCGGACAGCATACCTTTGATTGGACAAATATCAGTTTCGGATTACAGAGAATTCTTTGGGGATATTTTAAGAAATTGGTCATTGCTGACAGAATGTTAATCGGTGTCAATACATTGATTGGAGATACTGCGACTTATACGGGATTTTATGTCTTCTTGGGAATGCTGTTTTATGCCCTGCAGTTGTATGCGGATTTTACCGGCGGTATTGATATTACCATAGGTATTGCACAAGTGTTGGGAATCCCGATGCAGGAGAACTTCAAACGCCCTTATTTTTCCAAAGGAATCAAAGAGTATTGGAGAAGATGGCATATTTCCCTGGGAAGTTGGTTTACGGATTATTTATTTTATCCGATTTCGGTTTGTAAACCCATGTTAAAAGTATCCAAGTGGAGCCGTAAAGTTTTAGGTGAGAAAATAGGGAAAAGAGTTCCGGTGTATGCTGCAAGTATCGCAGTGTGGTTTGTGACCGGTATCTGGCACGGAGCGGCTTGGAATTTTGTTGTGTGGGGACTCGGGAACTGCTTTTTTATCATGTTGTCCCAAGAGTGTGAACCTTTGTATGAGAAATTCCATAACCGTTTCCGCGTAAAAGAAAAGGTCTGGTTTAAGGCATTTCAAATTATAAGAACCTTTTTGCTGATGAGTTCTCTGCGTATGCTGGATTGTTACCGTGATGTACCGATGACTTTTAAAATGTTTGGCAGTATGTTTACGGATTGGAATGTCGGTGAGGTCTTGTCGGCAGGCGTTTGGAATCTCGGTTTAGGGATTCATGATTATGTTGTATTGGCAGTGGGAACATTGATTCTGTTTACCGTGAGTATGGTAGGAAGACGCGGAAGTGTGCGTGAAATGATTGCACGAAAGCCAATTGGTGTTTCGCTGGTGATATTCGGAAGTTTGTTTATAGCCACCGTTTTATTCGGTGCATACGGTATGGGTTATGATGCCAGCCAGTTCATTTATAATCAGTTTTAAAGAATGTATGTATATTTATTTGCATTAAGATAAAAGCAAAGAACCGGTGTTTCGGAAGGTATTCGAAACGGGAGAGAACAGATGAGTGAAACGAAAAAAGTCCGCAGGAAGCGGGCAGTAGCCGTTATCATCGGCCTGCTTGTGATTTTGGCGGTACTGGCCCTTTTGCAGCGGCTCGTCATGCCAAAATACATGGGCGAAGTAAAAGAAGGCGCATTAATAAGTGAATATTATGACGAGGATAAAGATTTTGATGTGATTTTTATCGGTGATTGTGAGGTTTATGAAAATTTCGTACCGGCTACATTATGGGAAAATTACGGTATCAATTCTTACATCCGAGGCAGCGCACAACAGTTAATCTGGCAGTCATATTATCTGATGGAAGAAACGTTACAATATGAGAAACCGGATGTGATTGTTTTTAATGTGTTGTCGTTGCAATACAATGAACCGCAGAAAGAAGCGTACAATCGTATGACCATTGACGGCATGCGATGGTCAACGTCAAAAGTTGAATGTATTCAGGCGTCCATGCTGGAGAGTGAGAATTTTATAGAATATGTCTTTCCGCTCTTGCGTTATCATGACAGGTGGAGTGAACTGGAACCGGAGGATTTTCAATATCTTCTCGGAGCAGAAAAGGTAGGACACAACGGTTATTATATGCAGGTTGGTGTGGTGCCGGTCGATTATATTCCGGAGGGTAAAATTCTGGGCGATTACTCTTTTGGAGAGAATGCCTGGAGTTATCTTGATAAAATGGTTGCCCTTTGTGAAGAAAATGATGTAGAATTGGTATTGATCAAGGCACCCAGCCTGTATCCGGAATGGTATGAGGAGTGGGATGCGCAGGTGGAAGAATATGCAGCAGAGCATAACTTGAAATACATTAATTTCCTGGAGTATACGGAAGAAATCGGTTTGGATTACAGTACGGATACGTATGATGCCGGATTGCATCTGAATTTGTACGGCGCAGTCAAGTTAACGGATTATTTCGGAGCGTGGCTTGCTGAAGAATGTGAATTACAGGATCGTAGGGACGAAGAGGCTCTGGCCGAAGTCTGGGAAGTGAAACTGGAGGATTTTTATACGCAGAAAGAAGAACTGGAAGCGTTAAAAGAGGAGGAATAAAAAATGAAAAAAGTGATTTTAACAGTGTGTCTTGTATTAGCCATGGCAACTTTGACCGCATGCGCGGAAACTTCGCAGGAAGTGGCGGATACCGTTGTGGATATGAATGACAAAGTATCCGATGCGGAAACCTTGCTTGGTGATTACAAGGAAACCATGGGAAATGTAGACCTTATGGGTGAAAATGCCATGGAAGGCAATGCAACTGCTCCCGTACAGACGAATAACACCTCTGTGGATGATTTTGTATTTGAGTATAAGGGAATCCGTATTTCACCGGATATGAATACCAATGAATTTTTGGCTGATTTGGGCGAACCTTTGCACTACTATGAAGTGAAGAGTTGTGCGTTTGAAGGTATGGATAAAATTTATACCTACACAAGTTTTGAAATTTCTACCTATCCCAATGGCGCAAACGATTTGGTGTCTTCCATTTATTTTAAGGATGATACCGTAACCACGGAAGAAGGCGCATATCTTGGCATGGCTAAGGCAGACGTGCTTGCGCTTTACGGCAGTAACTATACAGAAAGCGCCGGCGCTTACGTATATTCCAAGGGTGGTATGGAACTTCACTTTATCTTTGACGGTGAAACATTGGCGTCAATCGAGTATGTAACTACTGTGTTAGATGAGTAAAATGTTCCGATTTGCTTTGGATTGATTACCAAAAGCGGTGCAGATATTATATTCCAACAGAACACGCTCTCGCTCGTTCGACTACGTAGCAGTACTAAACTCGCAGAGTATTTCATCTCTGCTCGTTAAGTGCTGACGCAGTCGAAAACGGTTCTTTATGGAATAATAATATCTGCACCGCATTATTTTTTTAATCATAACTGAAGCAAATCGGAATTTACGTTTCGTCTTCCGTTATTTCTGTGTTTAATGCTTGCTGAAACCGGATTTCGTCTGCTTTCTTCATAGTCTCTTCCATTTCTTTCGTACGATAAGATGCCACGTTCTTACGTCCGGTTACGGCACCGATAATCCACATTAACACCCAGGCGATGATGGGAAGAATGATGACGCACAGCACGCAGGTGAAGAAGATGTTTTCCTTATTGGGAAAATCAAGGAAGGCCATCACAAAGGTCGCAAGGATAAAACCTACGATTAAAATTACGGTTAATAAGGCCAAAATTTGTTTTGCTTTTTTCATATTTGAAATTCTCACTTTTATATTTTTTATCATTTTCGTCAGTATAACACAGAAAAAAAGCGAGGGCAATGTGAAAAAGGGGGCTTTTCAGAATCGAAAAAATGTTATATACTATAGGACAGTGTGAGGAGAATTACACTTTTATGGAAAGATAAAAGAAAAAGGATGGACTAAGAAATGTTATTATTGGAATTATGGAGAGCACAGGCATATAACCAGACTGCAAACAAAGGTCAGTTGCAGAATATGTGGAGCAAGTACTTTGTAAAGGAAAAAGAAATCTACAAGCAGTTGCTTGCAAATCCCGATGAGGAAGTGAAGGGAACCGTTTCCGAACTTGCGACCAAGTACAAAACAGACTTAATGTTTATGACCGGTTTCTTGGATGGTATCAATGACAGTTTGAAGACACCCAACCCCATTGAGACCATGGAAGAAAACACCGAAGTAAGCCTTGCTTTCGATAAGGAACTTCTTTATAAAAACATGGTAGGCGCTGAGGCTGATTGGCTTTATGGTTTACCTGAATGGGAAGCAATCTTTGATGAAGAGACCAGAAAGGCTCTTTACAAGGAGCAGAAGTCTTCTACAACTGTTGTAAAAGAAGACAAGGTATATCCCAACGATCCCTGTCCATGCGGCAGCGGAAAGAAGTATAAGAAGTGCTGTGGAAAGTAATTAAAAATGAACATACAAAGCCGATGCATTTTAGGATGCATCGGTTTTCGTGATAAAAGACAGACTTAGGATTAGGAGTGAAATTTGCTTTTGAGCAAATAATAACTACGATGAAAAGCAGAGTTGATGAAGCAGTAAAGAAATTTGAAAGCGGATACAACTGTGCCCAAGCGGTTTTTGCAACCTATGCGGATTTGTTCGGTATGACTGAGGAGGATGCATTGAAGTTGGCGAGCCCCATGGGTGGCGGTATGGGAAGGATGCGTGAAGTGTGCGGAACCGTATCGGCCATGGCACTGTTGGAAGGCTTAAAAGAAGGAAATACAGATCCGTTGGATAAAGCGGCTCAGGGACGAACTTATGAGACGGTACGAGCCCTTAGCGATAGTTTTACCGAAGAAAACGGAAGTATTATCTGTCGTGAACTTTTGGGAATTCTCTCAAAAGAAAAAAGCGCAGTACCGTCGGAGCGTACCAAGGAATATTATCAGTCCCGTCCCTGCACACGCCTTGTGGCAAGTGCGGCGCGGATTGTGGAAGAGCAGTTGCTCGCAGATAGAATGGAATAGGCAATGCGTTTTAAGATGTGTTGCATAGAAAGGCGGAAATTACAATGAAAATTACTTTAAAAGACGGAAGCGTCAAAGAATATGGTCAGGCAATGTCCATTATTGATATTGCAAAGGATATCAGCGAAGGTCTTGCACGTGCGGCATGTGCAGGTGAAATAAACGGTGAGGTAAAAGATTTAAGAACTGTTATCGATGCTGATTGTGAGTTGAATATTTTAACAGCAAACGATCCTAAGGGACTTGCTGTATATCGTCATACCACAGCACATGTTATGGCAGAAGCTGTTAAGCGTGTGTTCCCGGATGCAAAGCTTACCATCGGACCTTCTATTGACAATGGTTTTTACTATGACTTTGATCATGCAGCGTTCTCAAGAGATGACCTTGATAAAATCGAAGCTGAAATGAAGAAAATCATCAAAGAAGGTAAGGCTTTGGAACGCTTTACACTAAGCAGAGAAGAAGCAATCAAGTTTATGGAAGACCGTAACGAACCTTACAAGGTAGAATTAATCAGAGACCTTCCGGAAGGTTCTGAAATTTCTTTCTACAGCCAAGGTGAATTTACAGACCTTTGTGCAGGCCCTCATTTAATGAGCACTAAAACCATTAAGGCATTTAAACTTACTTCTTCATCAGGTGCATACTGGCGCGGAAACTCTGATAACGCTATGTTACAGAGAATTTACGGTACTTCTTTTGCAAAGAAAGAAGAATTGGAAGAGTACCTTGCATATTTGGAAGATATTAAGAACAGAGACCATAACAAAATCGGTCGTGAAATGGAACTTTTCACCACTGTTGACGTAATCGGACAGGGCCTTCCCTTGCTTATGCCTAAGGGTGCTAAGATGATCCAGACCATGCAGCGTTGGATTGAAGATTTGGAAGATAATGAGTGGGGCTATGTACGTACTAAGACACCGCTTATGGCAAAGAGTGATTTGTATAAAATTTCCGGACACTGGGATCATTACAAAGAAGGTATGTTTGTAATGGGTGATGAAGAGAAGGACAAAGAAGTATTTGCTCTTCGTCCCATGACTTGTCCGTTCCAGTACTATGTATTTAAAGCAGGACAGAAGTCCTATCGTGACCTTCCTATCCGTTACGGCGAGACATCAACCTTGTTTAGAAACGAAGATTCCGGTGAAATGCACGGCTTAACACGTGTTCGCCAGTTTACGATTTCCGAAGGTCACTTGATTGTAAGACCTGACCAGATGGTAGAAGAGTTTAAGAACTGTCTTGCTCTTGCAAAGCATTGTTTGACAACGCTTGGTGTAGAAGAAGACGTAACTTATCACTTATCTAAGTGGGATCCCGATAACAGTGCAAAATACATCGGTGCTCCCGAAGTTTGGGAAGAAACCGAACAGCACATCCGTGATATTTTAAATGAATTGGGAATTCCTTTTACTGAGGATGTGGGAGAGGCTGCATTCTACGGCCCTAAGGTAGATATCAATACAAAGAACGTATACGGCAAAGAAGATACCATGATTACCATTCAGTGGGATGCACTTCTTGCGGAACAGTTTGATATGTACTACATTGACCAGAACGGTGATAAGGTTCGTCCTTATATCATCCACAGAACATCTATGGGATGTTATGAAAGAACCCTTGCATGGTTAATCGAAAAATATGCAGGTAAGTTCCCTACATGGCTTTGTCCTGAGCAGGTTCGCGTACTTCCTATTTCCGAGAAGTATGCAGATTATGCTGACAAGGTATTAAAAGAACTTAAGAAAAACGGTATCCTTGCAACCATCGATAACCGTTCCGAAAAGATTGGCTACAAGATTCGTGAAACAAGAATGGCAAGAGTACCTTATATGTTGGTTGTCGGCCAGCAGGAAGAAGAACAGGGTAAGGTATCTGTAAGAAGCCGTTTCGCAGGCGATGAAGGCCAGAAGAATTTGGCTGATTTCATTAAGGATATCTGCGAAGAAATCCGCACCAAGGAAATCCGCAAGGTGACTGTGGAAGAACAGAAATAATTTAAAAAATTAATATGTATAAAAATAGTCTGCCATGGTGAAACTAACTTTTAGATTATAAAAGGAGGTTTTGCCATGGCAGAATTAAGTTGTAAAGCGGAAACATGTACCTATAATAAGGACCATTATTGTTGCAAGGGTGACATCATGGTAGGCGGTAAGCACGCCGACACTACAGAAGGCACTTGCTGTGAAAGTTTTGTACCCGTAAAAGGTGATTCTTACACCAACACCACAAAGCATCCCAGTGCAACCATCAGCATTGACTGTGAAGCAGTAAAATGCGTTTATAACAATAATTATAAGTGCGTTGCCAAGAAAGTAGACATCTTAGGTAATGGCGCAATGAACAGTGCAGGAACAGCTTGTGGTACTTTTAAGGAAGCGAAGTAAGAGATTAGAAAAACTATAATTATAAAATCACAACTGCTTAGAGAGAGTGGTTGTGATTTTTTTACATTAAAAATTGGATAAAGACAAAAATTTGGGGGATTAGGTAAACTCAATTTATTAGATAGTATGACGATATATAAAGTAATAACATCAAGATGTGTTTTGATAGAGAGGTATAAATCATGGGATTTAGAACACTTGAAATTAGTCGGGCTGCAGAAATACATATAAAAGAAGGACAATTAGAGATTACGACAGAAGATGGAGTTGCAGTTGTGCCAATAGAAGATTTGAATCAGATTATGGTTCGTGGTGCTAACATACGACTTTCAACAATGGATTTATCAATTTTAACTCAAAATAAAGTAGCGTTGATGACGTTGGATGACAGATATTTACCGACCGCTATTATATTACCCTTTGAAGGTCATGCACGGCAATCCAAACTAATGCATGCACAGGTAAATACAGCATCTGAAAAATATATGGAACTATGGATTCACATTATAAAACAAAAGATAAGTAACCAATCCAGAGCATTATCCATTATGGGATTGAATGGTGCTGAGAGAATTGCAGAGTATGTGATTGCAACAAATGAAGAGAGCGTCGATTATTGTGAATCCTTAGCAGCGAAAGAGTATTTTTCATATTATCATGAGGGATTTAACAGAAGGAGTGACGACCCCATAAATAGCAGACTGAATTATGGATATGCTGTTGTTAGAAGTGCAATTGCGAGAAAACTGGTAGCGACCGGTTTTCATCCTACTTTTGGAATACATCATGACAGTCAATTAAATGCTTTTAATCTGGCGGATGATTTAATTGAACCATACCGTGCAATTGTTGATTTAGTCGCGCATAACAATATTTCTTCAAATATACAGTTGACAAAATCAGAGAGGCGAGAATTGGCACATGTACTATACAATGCCTGTAGCGTTGAGGGAGTCAAGATGAATGTATTGTCGGCAATAGATATTATGGTAGAGAGTTTGAAACGAATTATTTTAGATGCATCGACGGAACAATTGAAATTACCGCTGATTTTACCAAATGAGAATATGGAGGGAATTACAGAGTGAGATTGCTTGTTATTCTTAGCCCAACAGAAAAATGGGGAACGAAAACAGAATATACAAAACTTCGAAAGTTTTTACATAAAGATGGTTATATACGAATTGCACCAGAAGTATTTATGCGTATAGTCCAAAACAGGAAAGCATCCGAAAAGCATTACAGACGGATAGAAGAGTATGCACCCAAAACTGGCGTGGTAAGACTTTTGCGTTTGACAGAAAAGCAATATAATAATATCTATATGGTAACGGGTGGGCCTGATTATCAGGAAAAAGTAGTGGGTATAAACAGTCACATTATGATATAATATGATCTGTGAGTAATATAGAGTATATCAAGATATAGACATTTGATAAAAATAGACACTAATTGTAGTAGTTGAACGACCCGCCAAGAATGGTGTATCGTTCAACTCGTATTCAGATTCTGACTGCAAAAACGAATAAAAAATCCTGCTTTTGTCTGCTCAATTCTTCGGAAGATAAAATGGCTGATACCAAGTGCAAGCAAAACAAACGGCATTATCCAAAGTATGCTCATAAACGTTTGACGAT